>NZ_JBGLOU010000008.1:135431-439117 GCF_041402765.1 Nonomuraea sp. AD125B
GGGGGCGCCGCGCGTTGTTGGTGCGGCCGGCCCCCCCACTCCCGCTTCCCCCGAATCCGTACGAAGGCTCAGCGGCCGGGTGACCGGTCCCCCGGCGAACCGGTGGGGAGGGCCGGATGCCGCGGGGACGGATCATCGGTGTGCGCGCAGCGCGGCCAGCACCCACCGGAAGGCCGGGACCGCCGGTGGGGATGGTTCCTGACCTCTGAGGATGCTCAAAAGCTGCCAATACCGCTCAACCCGGGGCTCGGCGACCATCTCCAGCCAGTCGATCAGGGCGGCGACCTCCTGCGCGGGCAGGTCGTCGGGGATGATCCGCGTCAGGACCGGCTTCGCCTCGTCCGCCTCCGGCGCGAGTCCGCGCGACAGAGCGGCGCCCGCGTGCTCCAGCACCAGGGGCCGGAGGTCGAGACCGTACTCCAGGCGGTTGTCCCCCTCGCCGCTGAGGACCATCCGCCGGACCGTCTGCCGGAAGCTCTCATCGCCCGCCAGCTCGGCCAGCTCCACCCACGCGCCGACCTGTTCGGAGGTCGGGTCCTCAGGGAGCTCGGCGGGAAGGTCCCGCATCCATCCTCCGACCAGCGCCGCGTCCTCATCGACGACGTCGGCGAACACGTGGTCGACGAAGTCGTCGATGATCTGGCGTCGTTCCCGCGCCGAGAGCCGGGCCAGTGCGTTGATCAAGGCGATCTCCTTCGTAGAGCTGTCTCGCTCGGTGAGAACACGCAGGACGGACCGGCGGATCTTCAGGGTGCGGATCTCGGCGTCGAGCGCTTTGACGTGCAGGTCCGCCACTTCCCTCAGCGTGACGCGCCTCTCCAGCACCTGCTGGACGGCGTCGAGGCCGAGCCCGAGATCGCGAAGCGTCCGGACCAGGTCCAGCCGCGCGACCGCCTCCGCGTCATACAGCCGGTATCCGCCCTCCGACCTCTGGACCGGCGGTACGACGCCGCTGTCGGACCAGAAACGGATCGTGCGCGCCCGCAGCCCCGTACGCCGGGCCAACTCCCCGATCGTGTAGAAATCCGTCACGTCGTCCATGACGCGAATCTGCACCTTCCACCCGGTGGAACCTCAAGCGATTTATCGGAAGTCGTAACCGGAGGCCGCATTAATCGCGTGGATTGTCCTGCGGCGCTTTGAGGAAAATGGCCGATGCGATTGTGGACGGTGGAGCACCTGGATGCCGTCCACGGATCTCGTCCCTCGCGGTGCCGGCACCCTCATGCGCTGAACAGGTGCGTCGGCTTCCCGTCGGCGGGCCGTTGCGCTCCCTTCTTGCGCCGGTGGCGGTGGCTATGCGGGGTCGGCGGCCAGGACCTCCAGGACCTGGTCGCCGTATTTCGCCAGTTTGTTCTCGCCGACGCCGTTGACCGTGCTCAGCTCGGCCGACGTGGTGGGGCGGAGGGTGGCGATCTCGCGGAGCGTGGCGTCGTGGAAGATGACGTACGCCGGGACGCCCTGCTCCTTGGCCACCGTGGCGCGCCAGGCGCGCAGGCGTTCGAAGAGCGGGGCCGCTTCGGCGGGAAGCTCGACCGCAGGCCGCGACTTCCCTGACCCGGAGCCCGAGCCGGAGCCGGAGCCGCCGCGCGTGCGGGCCGGGCGGAGGGTGTCGCGGCGCAGCAGGACCTCGTGGTTGCCGCGCAGCACCTCGGCGCTGGCGTCGGTGAGCACCAGCGCCCCGTAGTCGGACTCGACCGCGAGCAGCCCCTGCGCCAGCAACTGCCGCACCACGCTGTGCCACTCCTGGTTGCCCAGCTCGGTGCCGACCCCGAAGACGGTGAGCGAGTCGTGGCCGTGCTGCAGCACCTTGGCGGTGGTCTTGCCGAGCAGGATGTCGACGATCTGGCCCACGCCGAACTTCTGCCGCCGCTCCTTGGCCAGCCGGAACACGGCGGACAGCACCTTCTGGGCGGCGACCGTGCCGTCCCAGGTCTCGGGCGGCGACTGGCAGGTGTCGCAGTTGCCGCACGGCTCGGCCCCCTGCTGGCCGAAGTAGTCGAGCAGCATCACGCGGCGGCAGCCGGCGGTCTCGCACAGCGCCAGCATGGCGTCGAGGTGCATCACCTGGCGGCGGCGGTGGGCGTCGTCGCCCTCCATGGCGAGGCGGCGGTGCTGGATGACGTCCTGCAGGCCGTAGGCCATCCAGGCGGTCGCCGGCAGCCCGTCGCGGCCCGCCCGCCCGGTCTCCTGGTAGTAGCCCTCCACCGACTTGGGCAGGTCGAGATGGGCCACGAAGCGCACGTCGGGCTTGTCGATGCCCATGCCGAAGGCGATGGTGGCGACCACGATGAGCCCGTCCTCGCGCAGGAAGCGGGCCTGGTGGGCGGCGCGGGTGCGGGCGTCGAGCCCCGCGTGGTAGGGCACCGCCGCGATGCCGTGCTCGACCAGGAACTCGGCGATCTTCTCCACGGAGGAGCGCGACAGGCAGTAGACGATGCCGGAGTCGCCGGGATGCTCGGTGCGCAGGAACTCCAGCAGCTGCTTCTTCGGCTCGGCCTTCGGGGTGATCCGGTAGTGGATGTTGGGCCGGTCGAAGCCGGCCACGAAGTGGCGGGCCTGGTCGAGGCCGAGCCGCGAGGAGATCTCGGCGTGCGTGGCGGGGGTCGCGGTGGCCGTGAGCGCGATGCGCGGCACGTCCGGCCAGCGCTCGCGCAGCTCCGACAGCGCGAGGTAGTCGGGGCGGAAGTCGTGGCCCCACTGCGCCACGCAGTGGGCCTCGTCGATCGCGAACACCGAGATGTCGCCCTTGGCCAGCAGCCGCATCGTGGCCTCCACCCGCAGCCGCTCGGGGGCGAGGTAGAGCAGGTCGAGCTCGCCGGCCAGGAACTCGGCCTCGACGAGCTGGCGCTCGCCGAAGTCCTGCGTGGAGTTGAGGAAACCGGCCCGCACGCCGAGCGCCCGCAGCGCGTCGACCTGGTCCTGCATCAGCGCGATGAGCGGGGAGATGACCACCCCGACGCCGGGACGCACCAGGGCCGGGATCTGGTAGCAGAGCGACTTGCCGCCCCCGGTCGGCATGAGGACGAGCGCGTCGCCGCCGCCCACGACCTGGTCGATGATCTCCTGCTGCCCCGGCCGGAACGAGTCGTAGCCGAACACGCGGTGCAGAACCTCGGAGGGGGTATCCATGCGGCTACCTTACGTGTTCGCGGGCGGACGATGAGTGAAGTTCGCCGAGGGCGAGCGGGAGCCCCCGGTGCGGCACCACCGGCGCGCCGCCGCCGACGAAGGGCCACGCGCACGTGCGGTCGTCAGGGGGCCGGGGCGCCGCCGACGGTCCCTTGCCGATCGTAGGCCACGAGTGCCAGCGCTCCGGTCGCGCAGGCCGCCGCCACCGCCCCCATGACCGCCGGGAACCCGGCGACCTCCGCGATCCCGGCCGCCGCCAGCGGCGCGAGCGCCTTGGCCACCGTGATGGGCAGCGCCAGCGCGCCGCTCAGCGACGCGAACGCGGCCGTGCCGTACCGGTCGGCGATGAGCGCGGGCCGCGCGATCGTGGCCACCCCGAACCCCAGCCCGAACAGCACCACCGCCGCCACGGCCCCGCCGGTGCTGCGCCCGGCCAGCGGCAGCAGCACCGCCGCGAGCCCCTGCAGCCCGAACATCGCCGCCGTGATCAGCGCCACCCGCCAGCGGGCCTGCAGCCCCGTGGTGACCAGCCGGCCGGTGACCGACAGCACCCCGAGCAGCCCCGCCACGCTCGCCGCGAACACCGGCGGGTGCCCGAGCGCGATCAGGTACGTCACCAGCAGCACCCCCATGACCGACACCGCCCCGGTCTGGGCGAGGAACCCGGCCGCGAGCAGCCAGAACGGCCGCTCCCGCAGCGCGTCGCCGACGATCGCGCCCCGGTCGACGCGGGACGGCCCCGGCCGGTCGCGCACCGTGAGGGCGTGCAGCGGCACGGCGGTCAGCGCGTAACCGGCGGCGAGCACCATCAGGGCCTGCCGCCAGCCGTACCGGTCCACCAGGAACCCGGTCAGCGGCAGGAAGACGCTGGAGGCGAACCCGGCGACCACGGTGACCGTGAGCAGCGCCCGTGCCCGCCGCGCCGGGTCGAACCAGGCGACGATCACCGCGAACGCGGCCTCGTACAGCACCGCGGCCGACGCGAGGCCCAGCACGGCGCACACCGCGTACAGCTCGGCCACGGAGCGCACCTGCGACCAGGCCAGCACGGCCGCCGCGCCGAGCAGCGACCCGGCCGTCATCAGGCCGCGCCCGCCGCGCCGGTCCAGCAGGCGTCCGACGGCGGGCGCCGCCACCCCGGAGACGAGGACGGACAGGGTGATGGCCCCGGTCAGCACGGTGACCCCGGCGTCCAGGTCGCGCGCCATCGGCGGGATGAACACCGAGAAAGCGTAATAAAGCACGCCGTAACCGGCGGTCTGGGTGATCGCGAGCGCGGCCACCATGCGGGCCCGCGCACCCGGAGGAAGATCCTCGATCACCCCATAGAGCCTAACCCCGTGGGTAGCGTCGGATCATGACTCCCTCTCATGTGGTGACCGGCGGCGGGCGCGGCATCGGACGGGCGGTGACCGAGCGGCTGCTGGCCGGCGGCGGCGCGGTCGTCGTCATCGAGCACGACGCCGCCGCCCTGGACGCCCTCGACGGCCTCGACGGCGTCGTGCCGGTGGTGGGCGACGCGGCGGACGAGCAGGTGGCCGCGCGGGCCGCCGCCCTCGCCCAGGAGCGCGGCACGCTGCGCGGCTGGGTCAACAACGCGGCCGTCTTCCGTGACGCCTCCGTGCACGCCTCGCCGATCTCCGAGGTCAGGGCGTTGATCGCGGCGAACCTGGACCTGGCCGTGGTCGGCTGCGCCACCGCCGTCCGCGCCTTTCTCGCCGCCGGCGGTCCGGGGGCGATCGTCAACGTCACCTCGCACCAGGCGACCCGGGCGGTGCCGGGCGGGCTGCCGTACGCGACGGCCAAGGCCGCCGTCGAGGGGCTGACCAGGTCGCTGGCCGTCGAGTACGGCAGGCGTGGCATCCGGGTCAACGCCGTCGCGCCCGGCACGGTGGCGACCGAGCGTTACCTGGCGTTCCTGGCCGGGCTGGGCGAGGAGGCGGCGGCGGCCGTGGAGGAGCAGATCGCGGTGCTGCATCCCATCGGGCGGGCGGCGGAGCCGGCCGAGGTGGCGGCCGTCGTGGCGTACCTGCTGTCGGACGACGCGGCGTTCGTCAACGGCGCGACCGTGCCCGTGGACGGCGGGCGTACGGTGCTCGGGCTCGACCCCGAAGCCAGGGAATGAAAACCGTTGCCATCTGGTTGAGCGGGACATGCGAAAGAACCTGCACCCCGCGTACCGTCCCGTCGTCTTCCGCGACCCCAGCGTGGGCTTCGCCTTCCTCACCCGCTCGACCCGTACGAGCACGGCGACCATCGAGTGGGAGGACGGCCGGACCTACCCGGTCGTCGACGTGGACGTCTCGTCCGCCAGCCACCCCTTCTACACCGGTCGCGGCCGGGTCATCGACTCCGCCGGCCGCGTCGAGCGGTTCAACCAGCGTTACGGCAAGAAGTGATCAAGGCCCGCCCAAGAGGCGGGCATGCCGGAACTACCGGCGGGTAAAAGTTCTCCACCGGCGTGAGAGCAGCAGTGGTGGAGCGAATGGGTCTCTCTGGAAGGGAACGCCGCATACTCGCCCAGATTGAGCAGGCCCTGGAGCGAGAGGATCCCGAGTTGGCCCGGCGCGTAGCGGCCATCAACAGGATCGAGGCGGTCGGCGGCCTGCCGGAGCGGCCCTACGGGGACCGGGCGCGCCTGTGGGCGCTGACCCACTGGTGGGTGATCGTCGTGGCGGCCGCGCTGGTGATCGTGTCACTGCTGGTAGCGGTCCTGGCCACCTGAGCCGGGCCGGCCACCTGAGCCGGGCCGGCCGCCGCCGGAGCGGCGGTGCCGGATCACCAGCAGGTCGACGGCGGCGACGACCGCCACGACCGCCGCGATGGCCGCCTCCCACCGCCACACCTCCTCGCCCGTGCTCATGGCGCGGATCGCGAAGAACACCGCCGCGGCGACGGCGAGCACCAGCGCCACCATCGACAGGATCCGGCGCGCCCGCAGCGGGCTGCGCGCGGTCGTGGGCTCCGTGCCCGTACGGTCACGTAGCCACATGATCGTCCCCTTTCCGGCCCGAGTCGGTCAGGCCAGGCATCTCAGGGCGCTGGCCAGGCGCGGGTCGAGCCCGTGGGAGGCGGGCAGCCGGCCCACCGTCGCCGCCACGAACTCCGGGTAGGACAGCGTCGCCGTCACCCCGTCCAGCGCCACCCAGATCTCATCGGCCGTCTGCTCGACCTGCACCTTCGAGTCGCTCTCCGCCAGCGCGAAGCGGCCGACCGCGATCCGCCACAACGTCCGGTCGTCGGCCTCGTCCGCCGCGACCGGCGCCTCGACGTCGTCGGCGTGGGTGGCGTACTCGGAGTCGTAGTGGAAGGCCTGGCGCCCGTTGAGGTAGGGCCCGGCCATCGTCTCCAGCACGGCGTCCTGACCCAGCTCGCGCATGCGCCGCCGGGTCTCGCCGTTCTTCTCGCGCCACTCCCGCAGCACGTCCTCGACCGGCAGGTCGCGGCGCTGCCGTACGCACCACTCGTTGAAGTCCTCGTAGCCGCCGATGCCCTCGGCGGACATCCGGCTCATCAGCTCGGAAACGGTCCCGTCGAGGACCGCGTGGTTGTACATCTCCTCGCCCGCCAGGTGCGCCAGCACGTCGCGGACCGTCCAGCCCGCGCAGTGGGACGGCCGCAGCCAGCCCCTCTCGTCCAGCCCGGCGAAGAACCGGTCCAGCCTGGCCGCCTCGGCGTCGAAGATGTCGAACGGGTCGAAGTCACGCAGCGGGTCGTCCTCAGCCATACTCCGGACGCTACCCGTGATGTCCCGCCTTTCACGGACCCTTGACGATCAGTGGCCCGGCGGCCGACTTGGCCTGCTGGTATTCGGCGGCGCACGAGGGCGCGCGCTCGGCGGGCACCCAGCCGCCCTTGGCGATGGCGGCGTTCCGCGCCGGGTCGGCGCCGTAGAGCAGGCAGGCGAACGTGGCCGACTCCTCCTCCCCGGCCAGGCGGCCGAGGCCGGCGTGCCCGGCGGCGAGCAGATGGCGGGCCTCGGCGGCGGCGACCGCCTGCTCCGGCCGGTCGGCGGACAGCGTGAGCGCGGCGAGCCGGTCGGCCTGGTCCTCGGCGTCCGGCAGGCCCTCCAGCGTGCCCAGGGCGTGACCGAGCTCGTGGTGGAAGAACGCGGTCAGCGCGGCCTCGACGCGGCGGCCGATGGCGCGGGCGTCGGCCTCCTCGGTCTCGGAGATGCCGGTCAGCGTGCTCTCCAGCCGGTCGACCAGGGAGTAGCAGACCGTGATGCGGCTCTCGCGGGCGTCCCAGGGGGCGGAGCGCCCGTCGCAGTCGCGGGCGACGACCTCGACCGCCCGCGGCGGCCTGATCTTCGTACGCAGCGCGCCGCTCTCCTTGAGCAGCCGGCGGGCCTGCTCCGCGCGCTCGGACCCGGCGGGCTCGTACCGTACGGCGGGAGGCGAGGCGGCCGGAGGGGACGGCGTGGGGGCCGCTCCCAGCGCGCTCACCATGCTCAGGGCCAGAGCGGCGAGGGAGTGCGGCATGCGGGGGGCTCCTTCCCTGGGGGCGCGGCGGTGCGACCTACCATGCGGCGATCAGCTGATCGCTAAACCCCTGCCCAGGTAAAACATGCTGAAAAGCCGGAGGCCCGGCCCCCGTAAGGGGACCGGGCCTCAGGAGTGGTGCTTGCTCAGCGACGCCACCAGGAACCGTAGACGCGCACGTAGTCGGCGCGGCTCGTCGAGCTGTTGAGCTCGTCGTTCCCGGCGAACGAAGCGCGGAACCAGCCGCTCTTGTACGCCTTGGTCTTGGCGAAGAACTTGCCGTCCCACTTCGTCGTGGTGGAAGTGACCCACTTCCAGGCGCTGTGGCCGTTGGCGCGGTAGAAGATGTTCACCTTCTCGCCGCGGACGCCCTTCCACCGGTGGTCATCGGCCTGGAGCCGACCGGAGAAGTAGATCGACTTGCCCTTGCGGACCTTGTACGGCTCGGCCTCGAAGCGCGAGACGCGCGTGTCGGCCTTGGTCTTGGCGAGCTCGACCGCGAAGTACGCGTCGTCCTTCGCCACTTCCTTGCCGGCGTCGTCGAACGCCACGGCCGTGGCCTTCCACTTGCCGGGCTGGTCGCCGTCGGAGAAGCCGACCGAGAAGCGCCAGCTCTCCAGCGGCTTGACGTCCTTGGCGCGCAGCGTCCGGACGCCGTCGACCGGAGCGACGCTCACTTCGACCTTCTTGACGTCCGAGCCGGCCCGGACGTGGATGAACGCGGTGCTCTCCTCACCCTTCTTCACCACGACCGGGTTCGGCGTGATGCTGCGGATGAACAGGCGGGTGTCCGCCTTGGTGGCGGTGCTGGCGGAGGCGGCCCCCGCCCCCGTGACGAGCATGGCCCCGCCCACGAGGGCGGAGACGAAACCCAGTGCGATCTTTCTCATGAGGGTGCTGATTCCTCTCCCCGTATCGCTTCAGAGCCGGCCCGGGGTGGCCGGACTCCCTCTACTACTGTGAGGCACGAAAAGGGGCAAAGGTTCGCTAAAGTTACGAGAAATTTTTGATCACGGCTTTAACCAGCACTTATGCGACCCAAATTCTTTTTCGGGCTGGATGACCCACTACAGTCTGTGCCATGACGGACGTCTACACGCTCGGCGAGCCCCTCGGCGTGGTCACGAGCGGCCGGGTCCGCCACGACGGGGAGGCCAGGCTCGACGTCTGCGGGCCGGAGTTCACGCTGGCCGTGGCGCTGGCCAGGCTCGGCCACGAGTGCGCCTACCTGGGCAAAGTGGGCGGCGACGAGCTCGGCGCGCGGGTCCTGACCGTGCTGCGCGGCGAGGGCGTGGACGTGACGGACATGAGGGTGTCGGAGGGGCTGCCGACGGGCCTGCTGCTCAGGGAGAGCCGTGTGGGCCGCGAGCCGCGCACGGCGCACTACCGCACCGGGTCGGCCGGCTCGCGCCTGTCGCCGGGCAACGTCCCCATCGACCGGGTGGGCGCGGCCAAGATGCTGCACGTCACCGGTCTGACGGCCGCGCTCGGCATCGACGCCCAGGACGCCGTGCGCGCCGCCGTCAGCGCCGCGCGCAACGCCGACGTGGTGATCTCCTTCGCCGTCGAGTACGTCCCGGAGCTGTGGCCGTCGGTCCGCGAGGCCGAGGAGGTGCTGAGCGAGCTGGCCTGCGCCTCCCACCTGCTCTTCCTCCGCCAGGACGAGCTCGACCTGGTCAAGCCCGCCCTCACCCCGGAGCGCGAGGTCGTCGTGAACCGCGGCGCGAAGGGCGCCACCGTGCGCGCCGACCGGATGCGCTACGACGTCCAGGGCTGGCAGGTGCCGGTGGTGGACCCGTCGGGCGCGGGGGAGGCGTTCGCGGCCGGCTACATCAGCGCCGCGCTCGACGGCCTCACCCCGCAGGAACGCCTGTACCGCGGGGCGCTGTTGAGCGCCGCCGCGGTGACGGGCGTCAGCGACTGGCAGGGGTTGCCCACCAGGGCCGAGCTGTGACGGTCAGTTGATCGTGAGGGTGAACGTCGAGGTCGTGTTCCTGATGTTCTGCGCGTTGCCGCTGAAGCGCAGGCCGGTGAACGTGGCCGACCCGACCGCCGGGCCCTGACCGGGCTCGGGCAGCTCATTCACCCAGATCCCGAAGCCGGACTTGGCGTCGAAGGCGTCGCCGCTCTTCTGGGCGCCGCTGATCGAGACGTTGGTGAAGGTCGTGTCCTTCACCGGGTTGAGCGGCGTCGTCGGGCTGGAGTAGCCGGTCTGGAACATGATCCCGCTGTAGGTCGGGTCCACGATGTCCAGGTTGCTGACCCTGATGCCCTGGAACACCTTGGAGGAGGAGAACACCCACAGCGCCGGGAACGTCTGCTGCCCCCAGAAGTGGCCGCCCGCCCTGACCAGCGAGATGTTGTCGAACACGGTGGGCGGGCTCGCGCCGAAGCCGTGCATCGGGTAGCCGAAGTCGAGCGAGCTGATCGTCACGCCCGAGTAGACGAGCGTGTCGGCCACGTAGATGTTCCTGAAGGTGTTGTCGTAGCCGCCGTAGACGGCCACGCCCGCGGCCCGCCAGGTGAGCAGCGAGCTGAGGTTCTCGAAGACGTTGCCGTGCTGCTCGCCGGGGTTGTTGTCGGTGGCCGAGAACAGCGCGAAGCTGTCGTCGCCCGTGGCGCGGGTCTCGATGTTGGTGACGTGGTTGCCGGTGCTGCCGTTGGTGAAGTTGAGCCCGTCGGCGAAGGTGTTCCTGATCCGGGAGTTCTTCAGCGTCATGTCGTCGGTGTTGGTGCCCCAGTACATGCAGACCTGGTGCTCGACCCAGATGTTGTCGATCGTGATGTTGGCCACGTTCGAGAAGTCGAAGACCTTGCCGGGGCCGTCGATGCGGGCCGTGTAGTTGCCGAAGTAGGCGAAGCCCTGGAACGTCGTGCCGTTGGCGGTGGCGTCGGCGCGGAAGCCGATGTCGGTGTTCTCCTGGCCGGAGGGCGGGCGGAAGCGGGTGAACCACGGGCCCGCGCCGACGATCTTGATGGCCTTGCCGTAGACCTGGAACTTCGAGCCGGTCTGGTAGTCGCCGGCGGGCAGGTAGACGCCGGTCAGGCTGCTGTCCATGCGGGCCTTGTCCAGGGCGTTCTGGACGTCCTGATGGGTGAATCCGGCGGGGACGGCGTACTTGGCCGGGTCGGGGTTGGCGACCGCGGTGGCCTGTTCCAGGTCGATGAAGTCGATGGCGTACGTGCTGGTGTTGGCGGCGTCCTTCTGCAGGCGGATCTTGCTGCCCTTCGGGACGGTGGTGCCGAGCATCAGGTTCGCCTCGTCGTAGATGTGCCGGGGCGGGCCGGAGCCGGGGTTGTTGGTGGGCTGGTGCTCCGCGCCGTACAGCCAGGCGTGGCGGGAGGTCAGCGGGATCGCCTTGAGCAGCGTGCCGTTGACGTAGACGTTGAGCGTCGAGTCGATGCCGCCGCCGCCCGGGGCGTCGGGGATCGAGAAGCGGGTGACGAGGGTGTTGGTGTCGGCGCGGGTGGTGAACTCGACGTAGGCGCCGGTCTGGTTGAGCGTGACCGCGCGGCGGCCGGACGCCTCGCCGGCGAGCGTGCCGACGTCCCTGCTCGGACCGACCCGGGCCGCGCCGCCGCCGAGCACGGCGTCCTCGGCCTCGTAGGTGTCGTAGGGCATGTTCGCGCCGCGGCCCACGAACAGCGGCAGCTCGCTGGTGTTGTTGGCGCGCTTGACCGGCAGCTCGCCCGCGTCGTCGGCGAGCACGGTCCTGACGGTGTACCTGCCGTTGGCAGCCGTCCAGGTGCCGAGGGTGATCGGCGCGGTGGTCGCGCCGGCCGCGATGGCGCCGCTCACCGAGCCGGTCAGGGTGCGCACGACCGTGCCGCCGGCGTCGACGACGGTGAGCGTGACGCCGTGCGCGGCCGAGCTGGAGGCGACCGTGCCCTGGTTCCTGATCGCCACGCTGAACGTCACCGTGCCGCCCGCGGCCGGGTTGCCCGGCGTCCAGGCGACGGGCGCGGCGACCAGGTCGGCGGTGTCGACCGGCCGCACGGTGAGCGTGCCCGTGGTGGTGTTGTTGGCCTCGTTGAGCTCGGTGACCTTGTTGTCCTCGTCCACCTTGGCGGACAGCTGGTACGTCCCCGCGTCCCGCGCCCCGATGTTCGCCGACACGGTCGCCGACGCCCCCGCGGCCAGCGCGCCCACGGCGGCGGTGCCGACCTTGGCGGTGCCCGCGTAGAAGGTGACGGAGGTGGCGGCCGAGCCGGCGGTGCCCGCGTTCCTGACCGTGGCCGACAGCGTGACCGCGTCGGTCTCGACCGGCGACGCCGGGCTGGAGGTCAGGTTCGCCACGGTGAGGTCGGGGTTGGCCGACGGCGTGCCGAACACCTGGAACTCGGCGACCTGCCCGCCGGGCGCGCCCGAGTTGGCGGTGAACTGCAGCCGGACGTCGGCCGCCTTGCCGGTCACCGGGATGGTCACCGAGTTGCCCGTCGCCGGGTCGAAGGTGTAGGTCGCCGAGGCCACCAGGCCGGTGAAGGAGCCGGCGCTCTGCTCGCGGCCGAGGACCTGGAACGTCTGCGTGCGCCGGCCCCACGCCTGGCCCGGGTCGAGCTTCACGGTGATCGAGGTGAGGTCGGCGTTGGCGCCGAGCTGGACGGTGAGCTGCCCCGGGTAGGCGGCGCTCTCCCAGTACGTCCCCAGGTTCCCGTCGTTGGCGTTGGCGGCGACGTACGTGTGCGTGTGCGAGGACTCGGTGATCGGCTTGCCGAGCGCCAGGTTCGTCCCGGGCGGCGGCGGGCCGTCGTCGGCGGTGCCCCAGACCTCGAACTCCGAGAGCTGGCCGGCGGGCCAGCCGGTGTTGCCGGTGATCTGGACGCGCACGTACCGGGTGGTGGTCGCGGGGAAGGTGATGGTGGCCGTCGGGTTGAAGGTGTAGGTGGCCGAGGCGGCGATCGTGGTGAACGGGGAGGAGCCGGTCGCGCTGCCCTGGACGGTCAGCGTTTGCGTCCGGCTCGGCCAGCCGGACGGCAGTTTGAGCACCAGCCGGTTGACGCTCGCACTGGTGCCGAGGTCCACCTGGATCCACTGCGGGAAGGCGTTGTTGGCCGACTCCCAGTAGGTGGCCTGGTTCCCGTCGGTGACGTTGGCGGCCGGGTAGACGTCGGTGAAGCTGCTCGCGGTGGCGGCCTTGCCGGCGGCGAGGTTGGTGTCGGCCGCGACCTGTGCGGCGGTGGCCGGGGCGGCGAGGAGTCCGATGGCTAACGAAAGGGCGGCTAGGACAGCTCTCATGGGGGTGGCCCTTCGGCGGAGGCTAGTTGGCCGAACCATAGGATGTCGAGCAGATGGCCGCAATATTTCGACTGTATTTCGCAAACGGATGACTGACTGAAGTCGGCGCGGAACGGCCGTCGGAGCTGGTCAACACCAGGTGGTGGGCCGGAAATCCATACGGGCACGCTGCAAGCGGCGTCGTCCGATCCACGTAAGTCCTTGCAAGCGCTTGCGCTGCAGGCCGTATAGTTTGCGCATGACACGACGACTCGCAGAGGTGGCCAAGAAGGTCGGGGTGAGCGAGGCGACCGTCAGCCGCGTGCTCAACGGCAAGCCGGGGGTCTCCGACGCGACCCGCGAGGCCGTGCTGACCGCTCTCGACGTGCTCGGCTACGAACGCCCCACCCAGCTCCGCGGCGACCGGGCCAGGCTGGTCGGCCTGGTGCTGCCCGAGCTGCAGAACCCGATCTTCCCCGCCTTCGCGGAGGTGGTCGGCGGGGCGCTCGCCCAGCAGGGGTTCACCTCGGTGCTGTGCACCCGCACGGTCGGCGGCGTCTCGGAGGCCGACTACGTCGACCTCCTGCTCCAGCAGCAGGTCAGCGGCGTGGTCTTCGCCGGCGGCCTGTACGCCCAGGCCGACGCCGCGCACGGCCACTACGAGCTGCTGCACGAGCGCAAGCTCCCGACCGTCCTCGTCAACGCGGCCGTCCGGCACCTCGACTTCCCCCAGGTCTCCTGCGACGACGCCGTGGCGGCCGAGATGGCGGTGGCCCACCTGCGCGCGCTCGGCCACGAGCGCGTCGGCATGGTGCTCGGGCCGAAGGACCACATGCCCTCGCGGCGCAAGCTGGAGACGTTCCTCGCGGGGGGCGGCGACGCCGAGCTGGTCGAGCACACGATGTTCTCGCTGGAGGGCGGGCACGCGGCCGCCGCCCGGCTGGTCAGGCGCGGGGTGACCGGCGTGGTGTGCGCGAGCGACCTGCTGGCACTCGGCACCGTGCGGGCCGCGCGCCGCGCCGGGCTCTCGGTGCCGGGCGACATCTCGGTGATCGGTTTCGACGACTCCGCGCTCATGAACTGCACCGAGCCGCCGCTCACCACGGTCCGTCAGCCGATCGACGCGATGGGCCGGGCCGCCGTGGACCTGCTGGTCGCGCAGATCGACAAGGCGGTGGTCCCGGCCGACGAGCTGCTGTTCGAGCCCGAGCTGGTGGTACGGGCCTCCACGGCGCGCTGCCCTGCGTAACACAGTCGTTATCTTGCAATAGAGCGTCGAAATATTGCGTCCATGTGTCGCTGATCCTATGGTGTGGGCACCTCGCATCAGAAGGGTCAGACCATGCGGAGATCCACCGGACTCTTGCTCGTAACCGCGCTCGGCCTCTCGGCGACCGCCTGTGGCTCCGGCGAGTCGCCGCAGCCCGCGGCCTCCGGCGGGGCGGCGAACGTGTCGATCACGGTCGCCTGCCAGCCCGCCAAGACCGCCCCCCAGGACCGCAAGGCATGGGACGAGGACGTCGCCGCGTTCATGAAGGCGCACCCCGGCGTGACGGTGAAGAGCACGGACCAGCAGCCGTGCTTCGACCCCAAGACCTTCGGGCCCAAGCTGGCGGGCGGCCAGATGGAGACCGTCTTCGTGGTGCCCATGACGAACTACGACGACGTCATCGCGCAGGGCCAGGCCCTCGACATCACGCAGTACACCGGCTCGGTCAAGAACTGGAACGACCTGCGCCCCGACCACCGCGAGCTGCTCACCAAGGACGGCAAGGTCTACGGCGTCCCCAACGTGCACTACAGCGTCGGCCTGGTCTACAACCGCGCCCTGTTCACCAAGGCCGGCCTCGACCCCAACACCCCGCCGAAGACCTGGGCCGAGGTGCGCGAGGCCGCCAAGAAGATCGCCGGCCTCGGCGCCGGCTACGTCGGCTACGGCGAGTACTCCGGCGGCAACACCGGCGGCTGGCACTTCACCCAGGCCATCTACGGCCGGGGCGGCAGCATCCTGACCGATGACGGCAAGAAGGCCGCGTTCAACTCGCCCGAGGGCAAGGCCGTGCTGCAGAACCTGCACGACATGCGCTGGGTCGACAACAGCATGGGCAGCAAGCTCCTGGTCGGCTGGGAGTCGCTCATGATGGCCATGGGCAGCGGCAAGGTCGGCATGATGCTCGGCGCGCCTGACGTGGTCACCGACGTGGTCACCAAGTTCAAGGGCAACGTCGACGACTACGGCATCACCGGCTTCCCCGAGGCCAAGGCGTCGCTGAGCGGCGGCGAGGCGTACATGATCAACCCGAAGGCCACGCCCGAGCAGGCCAAGGCCGGCATGGAGTGGATCGACTTCCGCTTCAACACCGTCGGCAAGGGCCGCTTCGACTTCGCCCGCGGCAAGGCCATCGGCAACCCGGTCGGCGTCCCCGACAACGCCGTCTACGGCGACTCGCCCACCGGCAAGGCCCTCCAGGAGGAGCGGGTGAAGAACGCCTCGCTGCCCGTGGAGAACTACCAGACGTACGTGGACGCCGCCGCGACCGTCCCGCCGAAGGCCGAGCCCCCGCACGCGCAGGAGCTGTACGCCATCCTCGACGTGGCGATGTCCGGCGTGCTGAGCCGCAAGGACGCGAGCGTGGACGAGCTCCTGGCGGACGCCGAGACCAAGGCCAACGCGATGCTGGCGGCCAAGGGCTGACCCTGATGCGGATCTTGAGGCGCAATCTGACGGCCTACGGGTTCCTCTGCGCGGCGTTGTTCTGCTTCACGGTGTTCGCCTGGTATCCGATGGTCAGGGAGTTCATCCTGAGCTTCCAGCGGACCGACCTGATCAACCCGCCCGAGTGGGTGGGGCTGGACAACTTCAAGGCGGCCGTCGCCGACCCGGCCTTCGGCGAGGCCTGGCTGAACACCGTGGAGTTCACCGCCCTGGCGCTGCTGTGCGGCTACGCCGTCCCGTTCGCCGTCGCGCTCGTGCTGAACGAGCTGCGCCACGCCCGGGCCTACCTCAGGTTCGTGGTCTACCTGCCGGTCATGCTGCCGCCGATCGTCGCGGTGCTGCTGTTCCGGTGGTTCTACGATCCCGGGCCCGGGCTGTTCAACCAGATACTCGACTTCTTCCACCTGCCGACGCTCGCCTGGCTGGACAGCTCCTCCACGGCGCTGATCTCGCTGGTCATCGTCTCGACCTGGATGAACATGGGCAGCGCGACCCTGATCTACCTGGCCGCGCTGCAGAACATCCCGCCCGAGCTGTACGAGGCCGCCGAGCTCGACGGCGCCGGGATCGTCAAGCGCATCCGGCACGTCACGATCCCGCAGACGCGGCTGATCCTGCTGCTCATGCTCATGCTGCAGATCGTGGCGACCATGCAGGTGTTCATCGAGCCGTACATGCTGACCGGCGGCGGCCCGGAGAACGCCACCGTCAGCGTGGCCTACCTGATGTACCAGTTCGCCTTCTCGCAGATGAACTACGGCCAGGCCGGGGCGCTCGGCATGATGCTCATGCTCGCGCTGCTCGTCTTCGCCGCCTTCCAGCTGCGCACCACCCGGGAGGACCAGGCATGATCGCCGTCGGCGCGGGCACGGCCGGCCGGAAGGGCAGGCGTGGCGCCGGAAGGCGTCCGAAGCCGATGCAGGTGCAGTTCAGGACGATCGTCTCGCCCCACCAGCTCAACAGCCGGTGGGGGCGGCGGATCTACTGGCTGGTGCTGGTCTCCGTCGTCCTGCTGTTCACCCTGGCCTTCGTCTTCCCGCTCTACTGGATGGTCACCGGCGCCATGAAGACGCCGGACGAGATCGCCGAGATGCCGCCCACACCGGTGCCCCGGGACCCGACGCTGGACAACTTCGTCGAGGCGTGGGACCTGTTCGACATCGGCACGCTGCTGGCGAACACCGCGTACTACGCCTTCGGGGCCTGGCTGTTCTCCATGGTGGTGGACGTGTCGGCGGCGTACGCGCTGTCGAAGCTGCGCCCGGTGTTCGGCAACGTGATCCTCGGCGCGATGCTGGCCACGCTGATGATCCCGCCGATGGTGATCCTCATCCCGCTGTACGTGACGATCGTGGACCTCGGGCTGCTGAACAACCCGTGGGGACTGTGGTTCCCGGCGGCGGCCAACGGGTTCAACATCTTCCTGCTCAAACGGTTCTTCGACTCGATCCCGCGCGAGCTCATCGAGGCGGCGCAGATCGACGGCGCCGGGCCGGTGCGCACGCTCTGGTCCGTGGTGCTGCCGGTCTCCCGGCCCATCCTCGGCGTGGTGTCCATCTTCACGATCGTCACCGCCTTCAAGGACTTCGTCCTGCCGCTGCTGGTGATGACCGACAGCGAGAAGATGCCGATCAGCGTGGGGCTGTCGCAGACCGCAGGGGCGGTCACCCAGAACCAGGTCATGGCCGGCCTGGTGATCGCCGGCATTCCCATGATCATCGTCTTCTTCGTCTTCCAACGACACATCATGGCGGGCCTCACCGCCGGAAGCATCAAGGGATAATCGCATGTCGAAAACGTGGTGGCGGGGGGCCGCGATCTACCAGGTCTACCTGCGTAGTTTCGCCGACGGGAACGGCGACGGCGTGGGTGACCTCGCCGGCCTGCGATCCCGCCTGCCGTACCTGAAGGACCTGGGGATCGACGCCATCTGGCTCAACCCGTGGTATCCCTCGCCGATGGCCGACGGCGGCTACGACGTCGCCGACTACCGGGACATCGAGCCGGTCTTCGGCACGCTCGCCGAGGCCGAGGCGTTCATCGAGGAGGCGCACGAGCTCGACATCAAGGTCATCATCGACGTCGTCCCCAACCACAGCTCCACCGAGAGCGACTGGTTCAAGGAGGCGCTGGCGGACCCGGCGGCCCGCGACCGGTTCTGGTTCGCCGACCGGCCGCTCAACGACTGGCAGTCCATCTTCGGCGGCTCCGCCTGGACGCAGGTGCCGGACGGGCAGTGGTACCTGCACCTGTTCGACCCGGGGCAGCCGGACTTCAACTGGGCGAACCCCGAGGTCCACCAGGAGTTCGAGGACGTGCTGCGCTTCTGGTTCGAGCGCGGCGTGGACGGCTTCCGCATCGACTCGGCGGCGCTGCTGTTCAAGTCGGACACCGCGTACGAGGACCTCGACGGCGTCCACGACGTCTACCGGCGCTGGCGCGAGATCGCCGACGAGTACGGCGAGCGCGTCCTCATCGGCGAGGTCTGGCTGCCCGACCAGGAGCGCTTCGCCCGCTACCTGCGCCCCGACGAGCTGCACACGGCGTTCAACTTCGACTTCCTGTCCTGCCCGTGGGAGGCCGCCGAGCTGCGCCGGGTCATCGACCTGACGCTCGCCACGCACACCCCGATCGGCGCGCCCCCGACCTGGGTGCTGTCCAACCACGACGTCACCCGCCCGGTCACCCGCTACGGCCGCGCCGACACCACCTTCGAGCACGGCGGGCGGCTCCACGGCACGCCGTCCGACCTGGAGCTCGGCCACCGGCGGGCGCGGGCGGCGGCGCTGCTGGCGATGGCGCTGCCCGGCTCGGTCTACGTCTACCAGGGCGAGGAGCTGGGCCTGCCCGAGGTCGAGGACCTGCCGGACGAGCGGCGGCAGGACCCGATGTACGCCAGGTCGGGCGGCACGAACCCCGGCCGCGACGGCTGCCGCGTCCCGCTGCCGTGGTCGGGGGAGGAGCCGCCGTTCGGCTTCGGCACGGGCACGCCGTGGCTGCCCCAGCCGGACAACTGGCGCAAGCTGACCGCCGAGGCCCAGCTCACGGACCTCGGCTCGATGCTCAACCTGTACCGCGAGGGGCTGCGCATCCGGGCCGAGTCGCTCGGCGACGGCACCCTGACCTGGCTGCCGCTCGACGGCGACGTGCTCGCCTTCCGCCGCGACTCGGGCCTGACCTGCGTCACCAACCTCGGGCCCGGCCCGGTGCCGCTGCCCGAGGGCCGGCTCCTGCTGGCCAGCGGCCCGCTGGAGGACGGCGCGCTCCCCGCCGACACCACGGCCTGGCTCGCCTGAAGCCGGACGACGCGGCCTCGTCTCACCGCCTGGCTCCGCTGGGGTCGCGGAGCCAGGCGGTCAGCGCCCGCCCCAGCACGGCGAGGTCCCACGCGACCGGGGCGGTCATGCACTCCTCGAAGTCGTTCCAGAGCAGCCCGCGCGGCGTGGCCAGCAGGTTGCCGGGATGCGCGTCGCCGTGCACGGCCTGCCCGCCGTCCCGGGGCAGCCGCCCGGCCAGCTCCTCGTGACCGGCGCGCAGCCGGGCGTGGGCGCCGGGATCGATCCGGCCGTCCAGGACGTCGAGCAGCCGAGCGGGCTCGTCCAGCGCCGGCCACAGGACCGGCAGCTCGCCAGGGAAGCCGCGCAGGGCCTCGTGCAGCCCGGCCAGCCCCTGCCCGGCCTCCTCGGGCGAGATCACCCGCTCCGGATCGTGCTCGGCGTACGTCCAGAACGTCACCACGAAGCCGTCCCGCAGGTGCGGCCCCGGCGGCAGCAGGTCGCTCGGCGGCACCACCGGGGCGCCCGCGCGGTGCAGGTGGGTCACCACCTCCAGCTCCCGCCGCAGCACCTCGTCCGGCCGCGCGCGTCCCATCGCCGTGACGGTCGGCACGCGCGCCACGACCGGCGCGGGCCGCAGGTGGACGCGCAGGTTGAAGGAGTCGTGGAGCAGCACCGGCTCCTCCACTCGCACCCCGTGCGCACGGGCCACGGCGACCGCGGCCGCCACGGCGGAGGCCGTCGTCACGCCGACTCGCGGATCACCAGCTCGGTGGGCAGGATGACCGGGTCGCCCGGCCCGCCCTCGAACAGGCCGAGCAGCAGGTGGACCATCGCCGTCGCCTGGTCCGTCACCGGGTGGCGCAGCGTGGTCAGCGGCGGCTCGGTGTACTTGGCCGCCTCGATGTCGTCGAAGCCGACCACGGCCACGTCGTCGGGCACCCGGCGACCGGCCTGGCGCAGCGACTGGAGCGCTCCCACGGCCATCAGGTCGTTGGCCACGAAGACGGCGTCGAGGCCGGGGTCGTCGCCGAGGAGCTGACGCATCGCGATCGCCCCCGACTCGCGGGTGAAGTCGCCGACCGCGACGATCGAGCGGCGGTCGGAGTCGCGCAGGACGTTGCGGTAGCCGGCCAGGCGGTCCTGCCCGGCGATCATGTCCTGCGGCCCCGCGATGGTCGCGATGCGCCGCCGGCCGATCTCCACCAGATGGCGCACGCCCGCCTCCGCGCCGCCCACGTTGTCGTTGTCCACGAACGGGATGTCCACCGGCACGGCGGGCCGCCCGTACGACACCACCGGCACGCGCAGCCGCGACAGCGCGGACGGCAGCGGGTCGGCGCCGTGCATGGAGATGAGCATGACGCCGTCCACGTGCCCGCCCGAGATGTAGCGCTCGACCCGGGCGTGACTCTTGGCGTTGGACGCCAGCATGAGCACGACCTGTTTGTTGGCCGACTCGAGCTCCATCGACGCCGACCTGATCACCGTGGAGAACAGCGGGTCCTCGGAGAAGACCCGGGTGCCGGGCTCGCTGATGACCAGCGCGATCGAGTCGGTGCGCTGGGTGACCAGGCTGCGCGCGGCCGAGTTGGGGACGTAGCCCAGCTCGTCGATGGCCTGCAGCACGGCGTCGCGGATGTGGGGCGCCACCGTCGTCTGCCCGTTGACGACGCGGGAGGCGGTGGCCCGCGAGACACCCGCCCGGGCGGCGACCGCCTCCAGGGTCGGGCGTCTCATGACTGCACCAGAAGGGAGAGCACGTAAAAAATCTACAGGCCGTTTCTGGCGATGACGTCGCGGTACCACAGAGCGCTGTCCTTGAGGGTGCGGTTCTGCGTCGCGTAGTCCACGTGCACGATCCCGAACCGCCGCCGGTAGCCCTCCGCCCATTCGAAGTTGTCCAGCAGCGACCACACGAGGTAGCCGCGCAGGTCGGCGCCCGCCTCGACGGCCCGCCACACCTCGCGCAGGTGCCCGTCCAGGTACGCCACCCGGTCCGCGTCGTGCACCCGCCCGTTCTCCACGACGTCGTCGAAGGCCGCGCCGTTCTCCGTGACCATGAGGCCGACCTGCGGATAGTCCTGCGAGAGCCGGACCAGCAGGCGCGACAGGCCGTCCGGCACGATCGGCCAGCCCATCGCCGTGGTGGGGGCGTCGGCGGTGGCGAAGCGCACGTCCTCCGACCCCGGCCAGGCGGCGTCGGCGGGCAGGCCGGGGCCGGCCTCGACGACGCACGGGTTGTAGTAGTTGACGCCGATCAGGTCGATCGGCGCCCTGATGGTGTCGAGGTCGCCGTCGCGGATGTGGTCCGTGCCGCCGTTGCGTCGGGCCGCCGCCAGCACCTCCTCCGGGTACGTCCCGTACACGGCCGGGTCGAGGAACTGCCGGGTGAGCAGCGCGTGGATGCGGTCGACGGCCGCCGCGTCGGCCTCGCCGGGCACCGCCGCCGGGTCGTTCACCTGCGCCGGGGTGAGCACGGGCGAGGAGTTGACCACCAGCATCACGCTGCCGGGCCGCAGCCGCCTGGCCGCCAGGCCGTGGCCGAGCAGCAGGTGGTGGGCCGAGCGCAGCGCGCTCGCGGCGTCGCGGCGGCCCGGCGCGTGCACGCCGTTGCCGTAGCCGAGGTAGGCCGCCACCCAGGGCTCGTTCAGCGTCGCCCAGTTCGTGACCCGGTCGCCGAGCCGGGCGTGCACGGCCTCGGCGTAGTCGGCGAAGCGGTGCGCGGTGTCGCGGTCGGTCCAGCCGCCGCGCTCCTCCAGGGTCTGCGGGAGGTCCCAGTGGTAGAGGGTGACGTAGGGCGTGATGCCCGCGGCGAGCAGCTCGTCCACGAGCCGGTCGTAGAAGGCGACGCCGCGCGGGTTGACCGGGCCCGAGCCGTCCGGCTGGACGCGCGGCCAGGCGATCGAGAACCGGTACGCCGCCAGGCGCAGCTCCCGCATCAGGGCGACGTCGTCCCGGTAGCGGTGGTAGTGGTCGCAGGCCACGTCGCCGGTGTCGTCGCCCGCCACGTTCCCGGGGGTGTGGGAGAAGGTGTCCCAGATGGACTGTCCCCGCCCGTCCTCCTTGACCGCCCCCTCGATCTGGTACGAGGCCGTGGCGGCGCCCCAGACGAAGTCCTCGGGAAAGATCATCCCTTCACAGCTCCTTGCATGATTCCGCCGATGATTTGCTTGCCGAACAGCACGAAGACGGCCACCAGCGGCAGCGTGCCGACCGCCGTGCCGGCCAGGCCGAGCACGTAGTCGTTGACGTAGCCGCTGGCCAGGGAGGACAGCGCCACCTGGACCGTCGGATTGTCCGGATTGAGCACGACCAGCGGCCAGAAGTAGTCGTTCCAGGCCGACATGAAGGTCAGCATGCCGAGCACGGCCGCCGCCGGCCGGGCCGCGGGCAGCACGACGTGCCAGAACAGCCCCCACGTGGTGCAGCCGTCCACCCGCCCGGCCTCCAGCAGCTCGGTGGGCAGCGCCCGCGACAGGTACTGGGTCATGAAGAACACGCCGAAGGCGTTGACCAGCGCGGGCACGATCAGCGCGTAGTTGGTGCCGGTCCACTCCAGCTTCACCATGAGCATGTAGAGCGGGATGATGCCGAGCTGCGCCGGGACCATCATGGTGGCGACGGTGATGACCAGCATCGCGTTCCTGCCGCGGAACCTCAGCTTGGCGAAGGCGAACCCGGCGAGCGTGGAGAAGAACATCACCGCGATCGAGATCGACCCCGCCACGATCAGGGAGTTGACCAGCGCCAGCCCGAACGGCACGGTGTCGAAGACCCGGGAGACGTTGGCGAAGAAGTTCCCGCCGGGGATCAGCGGCGGCGGCACCTGCGCGAGCGCCGAGTTGTGCCGCGAGGCCACGACGACGCTGTAGTACAGCGGGAACGCCGAGAAGAACGCCACGGCCGTCAGGGTCAGGTAGCGCAGCCTCATACGATCCCTCCCTTCGCCCTGCGGGTGATGAGGAAGTTGACGCCGGAGACGATCACCACGGCCAGGAACATCAGCCAGGACGCGGCCGAGGCGTAGCCGAAGTCGAAGGTCGAGTTGGCGAAGGCCTGCTCGTAGACGTACAGCGCCAGGGTCTGGAACTGGCGGTCGGGGCCGCCGGTGGCGAAGGTGCCGCCCCCGCTGCCGGTGCTCTGCGCGAAGAGCATGGGCTCGGCGATGATCTGCATGGCGCCGATCGTGGAGACGATGACGACGAAGATGATCGTCGGGCGGATCATCGGCAGAGTGACGCTGCGCAGCTGCCGGAAGCTGCTCGCGCCGTCCAGGGTGGCGGCCTCGTACAGCTCGCGCGGCACGGCCTGCATGGCGGCCAGGAAGATCAGCGCGTTGTAGCCGGTCCACCGCCACATGATCATGACGGACAGGGCGACGTGCGAGGTGGCGGTGCCGGCCGCCCAGTCGATGTTGCCGACCCCGAACCACGACAGCATCCAGTTGATCAGGCCGAAGTCGCGGCCGAAGAGCTGGCTGAAGATCACCACGACCGCCACCACGCTGGTGACGTTCGGCAGCAGCAGCGAGATCCGGAACAGCGTCTGCAGGCGCAGCCGCCGGTTCAGCAGGTGCGCCAGCCAGATGGCGAGCAGGAGCTGGGGGGCGGTGGACAGCACGCCGATGGACAGCGTGTTGAAGGTGGCGTTCCAGAAGTAGCCGTCGGCCAGCAGCGTCGAGTAGTTGCCGAGGCCGACGAACTCCTGGGTGTCCGACAGCAGCGTCCACTCGTGCAGGCTGACCCAGGCCGTGTAGACCAGCGGGAACAGGCCGAACGCGCAGAACAGCAGGAAGAAGGGCGCGACGTAGGCGTACGGCGACACCCTCATGTCGAGGGTGTGCCGCACGCTGCGCCTACGCCGCCGCGTCGCCGCGAGGGGGTAGGTGCTCATTTGATCTTCTGTACGTCCTGAAGGACCTGGGCCCACGCCTCGTCCGGCGTCTGCTTGCCCTGCTCGACGCGGCCGAGGCCGTTGCCGATCGCCACCCGGACGTCGGCCTCCTTCGGGCCGAGGTGCTGCGGCTTGAGCGCCTTGGCGGCGTCGGAGTAGATCTTGCCGATGGGGGCGTCACCGAAGAACGGCTTGGTGAAGTTCTGGATCGACGGGTCGTCGTAGAGCGACGGGATCGACGGGAACGTGCCCTCCTCCTTGAACACCTTGGCCTGGTTGTCCTTGGAGGTCAGGAAGTCGATCAGCTCGGCGGCCTCCTTGGGGTGCTTGCTCTGCTTGGGCACCATGAGGTGCGAGCCGCCGCTGTTGCCCGAGCCGCCGGGAACGGTGGCGATGTCCCACTTGCCGGTCGCGTCCTTGGCCTGCTCCTGGATGAAGCCGGTCATCCAGGCCGGGCAGATGATCGTGGCGAACGAGCCCTTGGCGAAGCCCGTGTTCCACGGCGGGGAGAAGGCCGCGAGCTTGGCGGTCAGGCCCTCCTGGGTGAGCTGGTTGGACAGGTCCCAGGCCTTCTTCACGTCGGGGTTGGACGCGACGATGATGTTGTCCTGGGCGTCGTACAGGCCGGTCGGGGCCTGGTTGACCATCGCGCGGAAGATCTCGCCGGGGGAGTCGGTGAACTTCGCGCCCGCCACGTCGGCCGCGGCGAACTTCTTGCCGGTCGCGATGTACTGCTCCCACGTCGGCCACAGGGCCGCGACCTCGGCGCGGTCGGTGGGCAGGCCGGCCTTCTTGAACAGGTCCTTGCGGTAGCACATGGCCAGGCCGCCGACGTCGGTGCCGAGGCCGAGCACCTGCCCGCCGTCCTTGCTGAGGCCCTGCTGCCACTTCCAGTCGAGGTAGTCGGACTGGCGCTTGTCGAGGCCGAACTGCTTGAGGTCGACGAACTTGTTCGGCTGGGCCGTGAAGGTGCTGATGTAGCCGACCTCGACCGCTTCGACGTCCCCCGCGCCGGCGTTGGTGGCCAGCCGCTTGACCAGGTTGTTGTGGTGGTCGTTGAACTGCGTGACGTTCTCGACGATCTCGATGTTCGGGTGGGTCTTCTTGTACTCCTCGTAGAGGGGCTTGAAGCCGAAGTCGCCGAAGAGCCCGACGGTGAGCTTGATCTTCTCGCCCGGCTGCGCGCTCGCCGGTGCGGCGGCGTTCCCTCCGCCTCCGCCGCCGCACGCGGCGCTGAGCAGGGCCGCGGCGAGCAGGGGGACGGCAAGACGGATCCGAGGGGTCATGGAACCCTCCTGGGTTGTGCGTGGGGGACAGGTGAGAGAGCGCTCTCTCAGAGAGTCGTGCGGCTCACATGCCTGTGTCAACCGGGGTTAGATAACGATCGCCGTTACCCGAGAGAGCGTTCCCCGAAATGTTTCAGTCTGCCTGCGGGCTGGGTTAGGCTGCCCCGGATGCACGAACGAGACCCCGCTCCCTGCCGCCACGGGTGCCGCGCCCGCCGCCGCCGCGCACACCGACCGGGGGTCAGCCGCCGAGGACGCGGCCCGCCATGCGGGCGTACATGCCGCCGGGGCTCGGCGCGGGCGCCAGGAAACCCGGCAACTGGGGCAGGCCCACCGCGAACGGGTCGAGCCGCTCGTACAGCTCGTTCGCGTCCGCGGGCCGGTTCTCGGGCTGCTTCTCCAGCAGCTGCGCCAGCAGCGCCGCGAGGCCGGGCGGCAGGCCGGGCACGGCCGGCGGCTGCTCCTTGACCTGCTTCTCGAAGACCACGTAGTCGGTCGGCCCGGTGAAGAGCTGGCGGCCGGTCAGCATCTCGTGCAGCACGCAGCCCAGCGAGTAGAGGTCGCTGCGCGGCTCGGCCACCCCGTGCTGGATCTGCTCGGGCGCCATGTACGCGGGCGTGCCCAGGATCTGCCCGATCCTGGTGAACGTGGTGACGTCGGCGTCCCGCAGCAGCGCGAGGCCGAAGTCGAGCACCTTCACGCTGCCGTCAGGGCAGAGCATGAGATTGGTCGGCTTGAGGTCGCGATGGCAGATCGCGAGGGCGTGGGCCGCCGACAGCACCGCGCACGCCTGCGCCGCGATGGCCGCCGCCCACGGCACCGGCAGCGGGCCGTGCTCGCTCACCACGTCGGCCACGGTGACGCCCTCGATGAACTGCATCACTTGGAAAAGCCGCTGCTCGTGGGTGCCGAAGTCGTAGAGGACGGGCGCGCCGGGGTGCTCCAGCCTGGCCAGGATGCGGGCCTCACGGATGAAGCGCCGCTCCAGCTCGTGATCGGGGCCGCTCGGCAGGCGCAGCAGCTTGACCGCGACCCGGCGGTCGAGGTGCCGGTCGTGCCCCGCGTAGACCGCCCCCATGCCACCCGTACCGAGAGGGAGGTCGTCGAGCACATACCGGTCGCCGATGACCATAGCCCCTCCCTCCCACCTTTGCGAGAAAAACTACACCGTCAGCAAGGCGGCGAGTGCGCCTCACGGAGTGAGGCCGTCGGCCCGCGAGGGAGTGCCGTCGCCTGGAGGAGCGGCGGGAGCGTAGCGACCAGAGCGGGGGAAGGCGGCGGCGTTGGGCGACCGAGCCTGCCTCACGGAGTGAGGCCGTCAGCAGGGTGGAGGTGGCCGTCGGCCAAGCCGTCGAGGCCCAGTCTGATGAGGGTGTGGCCGAGGGTGGAGGTCTCGCGGATGGCGTCCTCCAGCACGGCGAGCTGGCGGAAGGCCTCGCCGTACGCCTTCTGCTCCTTCAGCGGCAGCCGGGGCAGCCGGGTGCGGCGCACGTCGAACCTGCTGGAGCCGGTGGTCGCCCGCCCGCCCGCGGCCCGCAGGTAGCCGGCCAGGAAGTCGGGGTCGAGCCGCCGGCCGTCCACCCGGTAGAGGGTCAGGTGGGGGCCCAGCGCCGCCCCGCCCTCGGCGATCACGCGCACGCTGGAGTAGGACGCCACGACGTCGCCGGACCGCAGCGTGACCAGGCCCTGCTGGGTGGCCGCCGAGCCGGAGGGCGGGCTGCCGCTGAGCACGTCGTCGGCGGTCAGCACGGGCACCTCGCCGCCGTCGGCGACCATCTTCGCCGGAGCCTGGATCATGGTCACCAGGCCCTCCTTGATCAGGTCGCCGAGCGTGATGGCGGGCTGGTCGAGCGGCTGCTCCAGCACCTTCAGGTCGGGCGGCGACGCGCTCGCGGCCAGGAACCGGTCACGGACCTCGGCGAACGCCTTGCCCACGTCGTCGCGGCGCTGGTGGCGGGCCGGGGTCATGTCGACCTCGTCGGCCAGCAGGTCGATGATGCGTACGGTCTGGTCGGAACGGTCCTCCAGGTAGGCCCGCCAGGCCGGCTCGACGAGCTCCAGGTCGCCGGCGGCGTCGAGGATCAGCACCTCGGACGGGGGCCGCTCGCCCGGCCTGGGCCGGCGCAGCAGCCACAGGTCGGCGCCGGGCAGCGCGACGACGGCCCGCAGGGCGCCCGCGCGCAGCAGGTTGGCCCGGATGCGGCGGCCCGCCTTGCGGCTGGCGGCGGCCGGGGGCATGAGGATGGCGACCGCGCCGCCGGGCTTGACGTGCGTGAGGCAGTGCTGGACCCAGGCGAGCTCGGGCTCGCCGCGCGGCGGCAGGCCGTACTCCCAGCGCGGGTCGCCGGTCAGCTCCTCGTAGCCCCAGGCCCGCTCGTTGAACGGCGGGTCGCACACGACGGCGTCGGCCCGCAGGCCGGGGAAGGCGTCGGCGCGCATGGCGTCACCGGCCACGACCTCGGCGTCGAGGCCGCGCAGCCGGAGCCGGGCCGCGGTGATGGCCGCCGAGGTCTCGCTCAGCTCCTGGCCGAGCACCTTGGCCGGGCGGCGGGGGGCCTCGCCGCCGGGTCGCGGGGTGCGGTCGAGGGCCAGCAGGAGCGTTCCGACGCCGCAGGCCGGGTCGAGCAGCGTGCCGCCCTCGGCGCGGACCAGCCGGACCATGAGCTCGGCCACGTCGTCGCGGGTGACGGAGAGCTGCCTCGAGTGGGCCTCCAGGTAGCGCTCGCACAGGAACTCGTACGCGGTCAGCGGCTCGTGCCGCTCGGCCAGCTCGGTGACGAGCCCGGCGAGCTCACCGTCGAGCCCCCCGCCCGTGGGGGTGTGGTGGCCGGTGAGCAGGACGCCCGCCTGGGCCACCAGCTCGCCCAGCCGCAAATCACCCGCGGCTTTCAGGCGTTGCCATACCCGATCTCCCAGGGAGACCTGGTAGGACTTCCCATAGCGGCGCAGCCAGGACTCGATCTGGGGCAGGGAGAACAGCGGCTGATTGGCGGTGCCGCCCACCGGTTGGGGAAAATCGTCGTGGCGGCGGCGCCAGTTGCTGACC
Organism: Nonomuraea sp. AD125B; assembly: GCF_041402765.1. Classification (NCBI taxonomy): domain Bacteria; kingdom Bacillati; phylum Actinomycetota; class Actinomycetes; order Streptosporangiales; family Streptosporangiaceae; genus Nonomuraea; species Nonomuraea sp. AD125B. The sequence continues at coordinate 163,479 of NZ_JBGLOU010000008.1, forward strand.
GCGGCACGCCCGACACCGGCGAGCCGGGCGATGTCCCCGGCGTTGACGGTCGGGTCGTGGCTCATGGTGCCCACAGTACGTCACAAGAGTCTTCAGCGCATCTGCTTGTGAAGTCTTTCAACCAATGATTTACTGCGGTGTATGAAGCACAACATCCGCTATGCCGCCGGATCAGATGTGGGCCGTCGCAGGGAGCAGAACGAGGACTCCGGCTACGCGAGCGGCCGGTTGCTCGTGGTGGCCGACGGGATGGGCGGTCACGCGGCGGGCGAGCTGGCGAGCTCGGCCGCCATCGCGGTCATGCGCGAGCTGGATGCCACGCTTCCCGAGACGGGCGCCGACCTGGAGGCCGCACTGGAGAGCGCGGTGGCCGAGGCGGGCCGCCGGCTGGTCGAGCTGGCCGACATCGACCCGGCGCGCCGGGGGATGGGCACCACGGTGACCGCCATGCTGTTCGACGGCTACCGTTTCGCCTTGGCCCATCTCGGTGACTCCCGCGGTTATCTGCTGCGCGACGGCGCTCTTTACCAGATGACCAAGGATCACACACTTGTGCAGTCGATGGTGGACGAAGGCCGGATAACGGAGGACCAGGCCGCGGTGCACCCCCGCCGTTCCATGGTGCTGCGGGTGCTGGGCAGCGAGGGGCGGGCCGAGCCCGACATGGCGCTGCGCGAGGCCGAGCCGGACGACCGCTATCTCCTGTGCTCCGACGGGCTGACCGCCGTGCTCGGCCCCGAGATGCTGCACGAGGTGCTGACCACCGTCGCCGACCCCGTCGTGGCGGTGCAGCGGCTCATCGACCTGGCCAACGAGGGCGGCTCGCCGGACAACGTGACCGTGATCGTGGCGGATGTGGTCGCGCAGGGAGCGGGCGACGTCGCGGTCTACCGCGTCGGCGCGGGCGCGTGAGGGCCCTCCTGGCTCACCGGTCACACCAGTCACTTAGCCGATATTTCATCTCATAGCAAGACACTTTCCGGGTGCCCCGCGCAATTTCCCGATGACGCTATTACAGTCCATCGTGGTTTTGTCGGTTTTCCCCCGGAGGAGTCACCCTGGACCCGATCGCCCAGAGGCTGCTGGAGACGGTACGGCAGGAACTCGGCTACAAGGAGAAGAGCGGCCAGTTCACCAAGTTCGGCCAGTGGTACGCGGATCGCGTCCAGGACAACCAGTTCCGCAACGCGCCCTGGTGCGACATGTTCCTCGCCTGGGCGGCGGACAAATCGGGCCTCACCCCCTACGTCGGTGAGTTCGCCTGGACCCCCTCCCACGCCGCCTGGTTCATGAAGCAGGGCGCCTGGAGCCAGCGGCCCGAGCCGGGAGCCCTGGTCTTCTACGACTGGCGCGGCGGCAAGTCCTACAAGGGCATCGACCACGTCGGGATCGTCGAGCGGGTCAAGGGCAAGAAGATCCACACGATCGAGGCGAACGTGGACGGGGTCTGGCTCAAGCGCAAGGTCCGCGAGACCGACAAGGTCGTCGGGTACGGCGTCCCGCGCCTGGTCAAGGCCAACGCCGACCGGGCCGGCGAGATCCCCGGCACCGAGCAGCCGTTCGTGCGGCCCCCGCAGTCCGCCACGGGCGGGAGCTCGCCGCTGGACTTCCTTGGCACGCCGCCCGCACTGCTGGCCGCGATGGTGCTGGCCACCGTTCTGCTGTCCTTACGTTTCACCCGCCGGCGCGGCATCCACCGCCGCTTCACCTGGCCGTGGCCGGTCGCGTGGCCGTGGAACGAGCCGGACGGGCCCGGCGGGACCGAGGAGGCGGAGGCCCGGCGCCCCGCGCCGATCCCCGAGACCTTCCGCGGCAAGCTCACCCGCGTCGGCGCCCCGCCCGTCCCGAGACAGCAGCGAAAGCCCTCCCGCCCGGGCGGACGCCCGGAGGAGCCCGAGCAGCCCCGCGGCAGAGAGCCCGAGACGGCCCGCGCCAGGGAGCGCGAGCCGGCCGGCGCCCGGGAGCGCGAGCCGGTCCGCGTCGGCGGAGGGCCGGGGCCGGGGCCGGAGGCGAAGGCCCAGAAGGCCCAGAAGGCCCAGAAGGACACCGGCGCGGCCGTCGCCCGTCACTCCACCCCGTCCCGCCGCAAACCGTACGATCCCCGCTGAAGCCCGCTCCGCCCCTCAGGAGGCGTTGAGCTCGACCACCACCTTCACGTCCCCCTGGGCCGGCTCGAACGCCTGCGTGGCCCGCTCCAGCGGCACCCGCCGCGTGATCAGCCGCTCCAGCCACCCCAGCTCCGCCTTGGCCAGGGACTCGGCCGCGGCCGCGAAGTGGTGCTGGTTGGCGTTGACGGTGCCGAAGACCACGTCGTTCTCCAGCACGATGTCCCGGTTGATCACGCCCGCGTCCACCCGGTGCGTACGCCCGCCCGCCGCGAGCCCGCACAGGCAGACGATCCCGCTGGCCGCCGTGGCCGTCATCGCGTCGATGACGAGCTGCCCCGCCCCGGTGCACTCGATGATGATGTCGGGCTGGAGCCGGGCCAGCGGCGCGAGCGAGGAGTCGGAGTGGTAGGTCCCGCCGAGCGCCTCCACCAGCTCGGACTTGAGCCCCTTGGGTGAGCGGTCCACGACGTGCAGCTCCAGGCCGCGCTGCCGTCCCATCATGGCGGCCAGCAGCCCGATCGGCCCCGCGCCGGTCACCAGCAGCTTGGCGGGCTCGAAGTAGGCCCGCGAGCCGATCCGCCAGATCTGGTCCCACGCCTTGGCCACCACGGACGCGGGCTCGGTCAGCACGCCGACGTGCTCCAGCGACGGGTCCAGGCGCACCGCGTACTCGGCCTCGACGGTCCAGCGCTCGCTCGCGTAGCCGTCGCGCTCCTTGATGCCGCGCTCGGTGTACTGGCCGTTGCGGCACATGTCGAACTCGCCGCGCGCGCACGCGCCGCACGGCACGGGGTCGGGGCGGCGTACGACGCCGACGACGAGGTCGCCCGCCGAGAACGAGGAGTCGTCAGGGGCCTCAAGGACCCGCCCGAACGACTCGTGCCCGATGACCATGCGCTCCCGGCCGGTCGGGGGCCAGCCGTACTCGGCCGCCGCCAGCTCCCTGTCGGTGCCGCAGATGCCGAGCGCGAGCCCTTCGACGAGCAACTCGCCCGGACCTGGCGTGGGTTCTGGCAGGTCCGTGACCTCCAGCGTGCCCCGTTTTCCCGGCGCGAACGTGAGTGCGCGCATCGGCCCCACCTCCTCGCCGGGTCCCCTACCCCACAGGTTCCTGGGAAATAGTAGGACGTCCTAGTATCTTGGGAGGAGAGCCCCTCACAAAGGAGTGATCAGGCGTGCACGTCCCGGTGAACCCCGTGCGTTTCGTGACCGCCGCGGCCCTGTTCGACGGCCATGACGCGGCGATCAACATCATGCGGCGCATCCTGCAGTCGCAAGGCGCCGAGGTGATCCACCTCGGGCACAACCGGTCGGTCGACGAGATCGTCACCGCCGCCATCCAGGAGGACGTCCAGGGCGTGGCGATCAGCTCGTACCAGGGCGGGCACGTCGAGTTCTTCACCTATCTGGTGGAGCTGCTGCGCGAGCGCGGCGCCGGGCACGTCAAGGTGTTCGGCGGCGGCGGAGGCGTGATCGTCCCCGAGGAGATCGAGCTGCTGCACTCGCGCGGCGTCACCCGCATCTTCTCGCCGGAGGACGGCCAGCGCTACGGCCTGCCCGGCATGATCAACAAGCTGATCGAGGACTGCGACCACGAGCTGGGCGACCCGCCCGCGCCGGAGGCCGTGCTCTCCGGTGACCAGGCGGCGCTGGCCCGCGCGATCACGCTCATCGAGTCGGGCCGCGCCCCCGAGCCGCTGACCGACGCGCTCAGGCGCGCCGCGGGCGAGCGGCGCGCGCCGGTGCTCGGCATCACCGGTACGGGCGGCTCAGGCAAGTCCTCGCTGACCGACGAGCTGGTACGCCGCTTCCGCGTGGACAACGACGACAAGCTGCGCATCGCGATCGTCGCCATCGACCCCACCCGCCGGCGCGGCGGCGGCGCGCTGCTCGGCGACCGCATCAGGATGAACAGCCTGGGCCCCCAGGTCTACTTCCGCTCCCTGGCCACCCGCGGCGCGCCCAACGAGGTGCCCACCTGCCTCGACGACGTGATCGCCGCCTGCCGCGCCGCCGGGTACGACCTGGTGATCGTCGAGACGCCGGGCATCGGCCAGGGCGACGCCGGCATCGTCCCGCACGTGGACGTGCCCATCTACGTGATGACGCCCGAGTTCGGCGCGGCCTCCCAGCTGGAGAAGATCGACATGCTGGACTTCGCCGAGGCCGTGGTGATCAACAAGTACGAGCGCCGCGGCGCCGAGGACGCCCTGCGCGACGTCCGCCGCCAGCTCGTCCGCAACCGCGAGGCGTTCTCCGCCCGGCCCGACGACATGCCGGTCTTCGGCACCATCGCCTCCCGCTACAACGACGCCGGCGTCACGGCCCTCTACCACCACCTCAGGGGCCTGCTGCTGCCGGAGCCCGGCCCCGGCCTGCTGCCGAAGGTCGCCGGCCGCACCTCGCAGGCGTCGGCCGCGATCGTCCCGCCCGCCCGCGCCCGCTACCTCGCCGAGATCGCCGAGACCGTACGCGGCTACCACGCCGAGACGCTGGCCCAGGCCGAGGCGGCCCGCCGCCGCCAGCAGCTCGCCGCCGTCCGCGACCTCCTGACAGGGGACGACGAGCGCCTACGGGACCTCCAGGACCGCGCCGAGCGCGAGCTGACCGACGAGAGCCGCGCGCTGCTCGCCGCCTGGCCCGCGACGGTCGAGCGCTACCGGGCCGACGAGCTGGTGGTCAAGGTCCGCGACAAGGAGATCCACACCCCGCTGTGGCGCGAGACGCTGTCCGGCAACCGCATCCCGCGCGTGGCCCTGCCCCGCTACAGCGACCACGGCGACCTGCTGCGCTTCCTGCGCGCGGAGAACCTGCCGGGGGCGTTCCCGTTCACCGCCGGGGTGTTCCCGTTCAAGCGCGACGACGAGGACCCGACCCGGATGTTCGCCGGCGAGGGCGACCCGTTCCGCACCAACCGGCGCTTCAAGCTGCTGTCGGCCGGCCAGCCCGCGACCCGCCTGTCCACCGCGTTCGACTCGGTCACCCTCTACGGCAACGACCCCGACCCGCGCCCGGACATCTACGGCAAGGTCGGCACCTCGGGCGTGTCGATCGCCACGCTCGACGACATGAAGGCGCTCTACGACGGCTTCGACCTGACGGCGCCCGACACGTCGGTGTCGATGACCATCAACGGCCCCGCCCCGACGATCCTCGCCTTCTACCTCAACACCGCACTCGACCAGGTCAGGGCGCGCTTCCGGGCCGAGCACGGCCGCGAGCCCGACGAGCGCGAGGACCGGGAGCTCGCCGCGCGCACGTTCGCCACCGTGCGCGGCACGGTGCAGGCCGACATCCTGAAGGAGGACCAGGGCCAGAACACCTGCATCTTCTCCACCGAGTTCAGCCTGCGGATGATGGCCGACATCCAGGAGTGGTTCATCCGCAACGGCGTGCGCAACTTCTACTCGGTCTCGATCTCCGGCTACCACATCGCCGAGGCCGGGGCGAACCCGATCAGCCAGCTCGCCTTCACCCTCGCCAACGGCTTCACCTACGTGGAGGCGTACCTGGCGAGGGGCATGAAGGTGGACGACTTCGCGCCGAACCTGTCGTTCTTCTTCTCCAACGGCATGGACCCCGAGTACAGCGTGCTCGGCCGGGTGGCCCGCCGCGTCTGGGCGATCGCCATGCGCGAGCGCTACGGCGCCGGCGAGCGCTCGCAGAAGCTCAAGTACCACATCCAGACCTCGGGCCGGTCGCTGCACGCCCAGGAGATGAACTTCAACGACATCCGCACCACCCTGCAGGCGCTCATCGCGATCTACGACAACTGCAACAGCCTGCACACCAACGCCTTCGACGAGGCCGTCACCACCCCGTCGGCCGACTCGGTCCGCCGCGCGATGGCGATCCAGCTCATCATCAACCGCGAATGGGGCCTGGCGCGCAACGAGAACCCGCTGCAGGGCTCGTTCATCGTCGAGGAGCTGACGGACCTGGTGGAGGAGGCGGTGCTGGCCGAGTTCGAGCGGTTGTCGGACCGCGGCGGCGTGCTCGGCGCGATGGAGACCGGCTACCAGCGCGGCCGCATCCAGGACGAGTCCATGCTGTACGAGATGCGCAAGCACGACGGCTCGCTGCCGATCGTCGGCGTCAACACCTTCACCAAGGACGACGGTGACGAGCCCGTGCCGCACCAGCTGGAGCTGGCCCGCGGCACCGAGGAGGAGAAGCAGTCGCAGCTCGACCGGCTGCGCGCCTTCCACGAGCGCCATCGGGAGGAGGCCCCGCGGCAGCTCGCCCGGCTGCGCGAGGCTGCGATGTCGGACGAGAACGCCTTCGCGGTCCTCATGGAGGCGGCCAGGCACTGCTCGCTCGGGCAGATCACCGAGGCCCTGTTCGAGGCGGGTGGCCAATACCGGCGCAACGTGTGAGCCGTCGTAGGATCGGCGATCGGGGAAACATCGGTATTCAGGAGGCTTTTTCATGTCCGACGTCACCTTCAAGGGCAACCCGATCACCGTGGGAGGCACCTTCCCGAAGCCGGGCGACAGCGCCCCTGACTTCCGGCTGGTCGGCGGCGACCTCGCCGAGCTGTCGCTGGCCGACCTCGGCGCGTCGACCAAGGTGCTCAACATCTTCCCGAGCGTCGACACCGGCGTCTGCGCCGCCTCGGTGCGCCGCTTCAACGAGGTGGCCGCCGAGCACCCGGACGTGAAGGTGCTGTGCGTCTCGGCCGACCTGCCGTTCGCGCAGAAGCGGTTCTGCGGCGCGGAGGGGCTGGACAACGTGACCATGCTGTCGCTCATGCGCGGCCGCGAGTTCCTGCGGGACTACGGCGTGGCGCAGGAGTCGGGGCCGCTCGCGGGCCTCGCCGCCCGCGCGGTCGTCGTGCTCGACGGCGACAACAAGGTGGTCTACTCCGAGCTCGTGCCGGAGATCACGCAGGAGCCCGACTACGACGGCGCGCTCGCCGCGCTGAAGTAGGCGGGCGTGCTCACCCGGTGCGGCGTCCTAGGGCTTCCTGGCGACGCCGCACAGGGTGAGCGAGGAGTCGGGGGCCGCCACGAAGTCGACGGTGTCGGCCGGCTCCGGATGCCACTCGGGGAGCCAGACCAGGCCGGGGTCCTCCAGCGCGAACCCGTCGAACAACTCCAGGATGCGCCCCCGTTCGCGCAGCGTGAGCGGCGCGTTCGAGCGTTCGTAGACCTCGGTGGCCCGCTGCGCGGCGGCGCGCCGGGGGCCGGAGGCGTCGAGGACCCCGTGGGAGAGCACGAGGTAGCTGCCGGGGGCCATCGCCTCGCGCAGGGTCGCGAGGATCTCCCGCGGCCGGTCGGCCTCGGCCACGAAGTGCATGACCGCCACCAGCAGCACGCCCACCGGCCGGCTGAAGTCGATCGCCCCGAGCACCTCGGGATGGTCGATGATGTCGCGGGGCTTGCGCAGGTCGCCCTGCACCACGACGGTGCCGGGCCGGCCGCACAGCAGCGCCCGCGCGTGCACCAGCACGACCGGGTCGAGATCGACGTAGACGACCCGCGAGTCCGGGGCCACCTTGGCGGCGACCTGGTCCACGCTGTCCTGCGCCGGCAGCCCCGTGCCGATGTCCAGGAACTGCCGGATGCCCGCCTCGGCGAGGTGGCGCACCGCCCGGCCCAGGAAGGCGCGGTTGGCCCGCGCCGCGGCCCGCGTCTCCGGAGCCACCCGGAGGACCCGCTCGGCCGCCTCGCGGTCGGCCGGGAAGTGGTCCTTGCCCCCGAGGTAGTAGTCGTAGAGCCGGGCTACGTTGGGCGTGTGCGGATCGAAGCCGAGGGACTTCTGGTCCAACCGCCGTACCCCCGATCAGGAGTTGATCATCATCGGTCCCGATTCTACGGACATCCGCCGACAGAAAGGGAGCCTTGTGGATGACATCGGCGTCCCGGTGACGGTTCCGGAGACCGTGCGGCGGATCGTGTCCCTGGTGCCGTCGCTGACCGAGGCCGTGGCGGCGACCGTGCCCGGCGCCCTGGTGGGCGCGACCGACTGGTGCTCACACCCCGCCGACCTCGACGTGGCGAGGGTGCGCGGCACCAAGAACCCCGACGTGGAGGCGATCGTCCGGCTCCGGCCCGACGTGGTGCTGGCCAACGAGGAGGAGAACCGCCCGGCCGACCTGGAGGCGCTGCGCGCGGCCGGGCTCGCCGTGTGGGTCACCAGGATCGAGACGCTGGAGCAGGCGTTCGCCTCGCTGGAGCGGATGTTCCTGCACGCCTGCCGCACCGCCCGCCCGGCCTGGCTGGACGCGGCGGAGGACGCCTGGCGGCTGCCGCCCCCGGCCGGCCGGCGCACGGCGATCGTGCCGATCTGGCGGCGGCCCTGGATGGTGGTCGGCCGCGACACCTTCGCCGGCGACGTGCTGCGCCGCCTCGGGGTGGACAACCTCTACGCCGGTCACGCCGAGCGCTATCCCAAGGTCCCGCTCGCCGAGCTGGTGGCGCGCCGGCCCGGCCTCGTGGTCCTGCCCGACGAGCCCTACGCCTTCGCCGCGGACGACGGCCCCGAGTGCTTCCCGGGCCTCGACTGCGCGCTGGTCAGCGGGCGGCTGCTCACGTGGTACGGCCCGTCGCTGACCGAGGCCGCCCGCACGCTCCCGCGCGCACTGGGCGTCGGCTAGGAGCTGTTTCTTGGATCAGGTTCGGAGCCAGATGACCAGCGCGGCCAGGGTGACGGTACCGAGGAAGATGTAGGCGCGTTTGTCGTAGCGGGTGGCCACAGCGCGGAAGTTCTTCAGCCGGTTGATCGCCCGTTCGACGGCGTTGCGTGCCTTGTAGCGCTCGGCGTCGAAGCTGGTGGGCCGTCCGCCGTTCGAGCCTCGCCGGCGGCGGTTGGCGCGCTGGTCGCGGGGTTCGGGAATGGTGTGGCGGATCTTGCGGCGGCGTAGGTGGGCGCGGTTGGCGCGGGAGGAGATAGGCCTTGTCCGCGGCCAGGCTGTCAGGCCGGGTGCGCGGGCGTCCCGGCCCGAGTCGGGGGACGCGGATGGCGCCCAGCACTGGCCGGAACTGAGGACTGTCGCCGTACTGGCCCGGCGTCAGCACCAGTGACAACACCCGGCAGCGGCCGTCGGCCGACAGATGGAGCTTGGTGGTGAACCCGCCCCGGGATCGGCCTAGGCACTCCCCAGTCTGACCACCTCCGCCAGCCGGGCGGCCAGCGCGGCCAGCACCGGATCGCCCCGCTTTGTCCCGGCGGTGTCCCCCTTTTCCGGCCCGCGTGCTGCCGGCGGAGGGGGCGTGCGGGGCGCACCGGCGGCGTGCTGGTGCGCCCGGACGGTGGTGGAATCCACGGAGATGTCCCAGTCCAGCCGGCCTTCGGCGTCCTGCTGGGCCTGGATCGCGGTCAGCAGCATCTGCCAGGTTCCATCGGCCGACCAGCGGCGGTGCCGCTTGTAGACCGTGATCCAGGAGCCGAATCGTTCAGGCAGGTCCCGCCAGGGCAGCCCGGTGCGGGCGCGGTACAGCACGCCGTTGATCGTCCTGCGGTGGTCATTCCACCGGCCGCCCTGTTGTCCGCCCGCGGGCAGGAGTGGCTGGAGCCGTTCCCACTCAGCGTTCGTTAAGTCACCTCGACCCATGCACCAATCGTGACCCCATTACCACGATCAGTCAGCAGATCTAAGAAACAGCCCCTAGGCCGGCTTGGGCCGCAGGGCGGCGTCCACGGCGGCGGCGGAGAGCACGTGCTCCATCACGATCACCGCCATCCCGGTGACGCCCGCCCGGCCGCCCAGCGACGAGGTGACGATCTCCAGGTTCCTCGTCGTGTACGGCAGGCTCCGCCGGTAGACGACCTCGCGGATCCCGGTCAGATAGTGCTCCCGCGTCTCGGCCATGTCCCCGGCCAGCACCAGCACGGCCGGGTTGAGCAGGCTGACCGCCGTGGCCAGCACCACGCCGAGCGTGCGCCCGGCCTCCTGGGTGCGGGCGATGGCCGTCGGGTCGCCCGCCTGCACCAGCCGGACCACGTCCAGGCTGGACTCCTGGCCGAGGTCGGCGGCGAGGGCCCGCCCGCTCGCCAGCGAGGCCACGCAGCCGCGCGAGCCGCAGGTGCACACGCGGTCGTCGCCCTCACGGATGCGTACGTGCCCGATGTTGCCCGCGGCCTCCTCGACGCCCCGGTAGACCTGGCCGTCGAGCACGATGCCGGTGCCGATGCCGGTCGAGACCTTGACGAGGACCAGCGCGTGGCTCTCCCGCCAGGACGCCCACCACTCGCCCAGCGCCATCGCGTTGGCGTCGTTCTCGACCAGGATCGGCACGTCGTAGCCCGCGCCGACGGCCTCGCTCACCGGGAAGTCGTCCCAGCCGGGCATGAGGAAGGAGCGGATCACCCGCCCGCCGACGTGGTCGACGGAGCCGGGCAGGTCGATCCCGATGCCGCACACGTCGCTCCGCGGCCGGCCGGCCCGGTCCAGTAACCGCTGGAAGCTCTCGCGCACCCACGACAGCACCGCCTCGGGGCCGAGGTCGATGCGCAGGCCGGCGCTCTCCTCGCCGAGCGGGCGGGCCGCCAGGTCGGTGAGCGCCACCCGCGCGTGGATGGCGCCGAGGTCGGCGACGAGCATCAGGCGCCGCCCGGCGTCCACGTCGAGGACCGAGGGCGGTCGCCCGCCCCCGGACGCCCCGACGCCGGACTCGTGGATGTAGCCGGCGTCGATGAGCCGGTCGACCCGGTCGGTGATGGTCGAACGGGACAGGCCGGTGTGCTCGATGAGTTCCTTGCGTGTCCGGCAGGTGCCGTTCCGGATGAACTGGAGGATCTGCCCTGCCGTCAGCATGCGTGCTATCCCTTCTCTGCTCCAGCCGTCAGCCCTTCGGTCAGCAGGCGTTCACTGGCGAAGAACACGATCACGATCGGCAGCGTGAGGACCACCGACCCCGCCATCAGCACCGTCGTCGGGATCTCGATGCTCCCCGCGAGCTGGGACAGCCCGAGGGAGACCGTCCAGCTCTCGCGCTTGTCCACCAGGAAGAGCAGGGCGAACAGGAACTCGTTCCAGGCGATCATGAAGACATAGAGTCCCGTGGCCATCAGCGCGGGCTTCGACAGCGGCAGCACCACGCGCCAGATGGTCGACAGTCTCGTGCACCCGTCGATCGCGGCCGCCTCCTCCACGCTCTGCGGCACGGTCTCGAAGTAGTTGCGGAGCATGTATACCGTGACGGGCACCGTTTGCGCGATATACACGAGGATCAGGCCCACCAGTGACCCGCGCAGCCCGAGCATGGTGAAGAGCACGAACAGCGGGATGGCCAGCACGATCGCCGGGAACAGGTACACCGCGAGGAACAGGAAGTGCACCTGCCGCCGGCCGAAGAAGCTCAGCCGCGCCACCGCGTACGCCCCCGGGATCGAGATCAGCAGCGTGACCGCCACCGACGCGACCGCCACGATCGCGCTGTTGCGCATGAACGTCAGGAAGCCCTGCCTGGTCAGGACGTCCACGTAGGTGTCGAGGGTGAACCGTTCCGGCCAGATCGAGCCAGGGTCCAGGATGAGCTCCTGGATGTCGCGGACCGACAGCGTCACCATGTAGAGGAACGGGAAGGCGGTGGCCAGGAAGAGCACCAGGATCACCACCGGCTTCAGCACCCGCAGCAGCCCGCGCTCGAACCTATCTCTGCTCACGTTCGCCTCCCGCGAAGAACCGCAGGTAGATGGCCAGGAAGACGACCAGGAACACGGCGAGGACGAGGGCCTGCGCGGCCGCGGCCCCGATGTCGTCGCGCGAGGTCAGGAAGTTGTAGACCCGTACGCTGACCACCTCGGTGCCGGCCCCGCCGCCGGTCAGCAGGTAGACGTCGTCGAACTTGGTGAAGGTGAACACGAAGCGCAGCACCGACAGCAGCGCGATCGTACGCCAGAGCTGCGGCATGATCACGTAACGGAAGCGCTGGGTCGGCGTCGCGCCGTCCACGACCGCGGCCTCGTCCAGCTCGGCCGGCAGCGCCTGGAGGCGGGCCAGGATGAACAGGAACGCGAACGGGAAGTACCGCCACGCCTCGAACGCGATCACCGTGAGCAGCGCCACCGGCACCTGCACGCCCAGGAACTCGCCCTTGGCCTGGGTGAGGAAGGCGATCGGCTCGCGCAGCCAGGTGTTGACGATGCCGTACTGCGGGTTGAGCATCGTCTCCCACAGGAACGCCACGGCCACGACGGGCGCCACGTACGGGATGAGGATCGAGGCCCGCACCAGCGTCCGCCCCCGGAACCTGTCGCGCAGCGCCAGCGCCGCCACCAGCCCGATCACGATGGACAGCCCGGTGCCGGCCACCGTGTAGACGAGCGTGTTGACCAGCGACGACCAGAAGCCCGGCTCGGAGACGACGTAGCCGAAGTTCTCCAGCGTGTAGTGGCCGAAGATTCCGGTCCGCCGGATGTTGATCAGCCGGGCGTCCTGGAACGCCAGCATGATCGCCCACAGCAGCGGCAGCACCACCACGACCAGCGTGATGACGAGCGTCGGCGAGATCAGCGACAGTCCGGCCCGGCCCTCCTGCTGCCGCAGGGTGCGGGCAGGAGTCCGGCTCACTCTCTGATCCCGCGCTTGATGGACTCGACGTCGGCCTTGGCCTGGTCGGCGGCGGCCTGCGGGGTGAGCGAGCCGTCGACCAGCGCGCTCAGCGCCTTCGGCACCGGGAGCTCGCCCATGGTGGCGCCGACCAGCTTGCCCTGGCCCTGGGGGATGCCCCAGCGGGCGAAGGTGTCGGGGCTCTCGCGCAGGGTGGTGAGCACGTCGGCCGGGTAGATCTCCGACAGCGGCTTCTTGGTGTCGACGCCGGCGGGCAGCTTGTCCCACTGCTCGGCGAAATTCGTCCTGGTGGGGAACTTGCCCTCGGGGGCCATGCCGAGCCAGCGCGCGTAGCCCTCGTCCATCATGTACGTCACGAACGCGCTCGCCGGCTCCTTGGCCGCGTCACGGGTGATCGCCCACGAGACGATCTCGCCGTACTGGGCGGGGGCGCTCCCGTCGGGGCCCTTGAGCGCGGTGACGATGCCGGTGTTCTTGGCCAGCCACTCCGGGTCCTTACGGCATTCCGGGCAGCTCGGCAGCGCGTCCTTCCTGAGCCCGGCCAGCTCGTCCAGGATGAACGACGACCAGATCATCATGGCCGCCTTGCCGGAGAAGTACGTGGCTCTCGTGGTGTCGACGTCCTGTTTGCCCTTGACCGAGTAATTTTTGGCCAGGTTCGCATAGAACTCGAATGCTTTGACGCATGGCGGCGAATTAAGAACGACATTTCCGGAATTGTCGACCAGTTGGCAACCGTTCGCCAGCGCCACGTGCTCGAAACTCTGCGCCGTGAACGAGTCCTTCGGCGCGATCGCCAGCGTGATCCCGGCCGTCCCGCCGGTGTTCAGCTTCCGCGCGGCGGCCTCCAGCGCCTCGTACGTGTCCGGCGATCGCAGCCCGGCCTTCTCGAACAGGTCCTTGCGGTAGAGGATCAACTGCGCCCATCCGTCGCTCGGCACCGCCAGCAGCTTGCCGTTCGCCGTGTCGAGCTCCAGGGCGCGGGGGGAGAAGGTGTCCCGGCCGAGCCGGTCCACGATCCTGCCGGGGGTCTCGGTGTCGAGCAGGTCGTTGGCCTCCAGCTCCCGTACCGACGCGAGGGGCAGCGCCCCGATGACGTCGGGCAGGTCGTCGGCGGCGGCCGCGGCGGTCACGGTCTGGCTGAACTGGTCCTCGGCGACGCCCACCAGCTCCACCTGGACGCCGGTCTTCCTGGTGAACTCGGCGATGATCTGTCTCTGCACCGCCATGCGGTCCTCAAGGTTCTCCTCGGTCCACACCGTGATCTTGGGGGCCGCGCCCTGCTCCTCGCCGCCGCCGTCGCCGCAGGCGGTCAGCGTGGCGGTCACCAGCAGGGCGGCGGAGAGGACGGCGGTAACCTTCTTCGGCATTGCACGCTCCTCCGTTCGGGGATATGCCGCCCTTACCCCGGGAGCAGGTGCCGCAACGTCCGCCAGGCCACGCCGGACCGGTAAGGTCGCTTTCCACAAGACACGCGGTCAGAAACCCCAATTACCTCAGCCGCATCGCGCGGAAGCCGTAGACTTACGCCGGTTACGGGCGCAACTATCGTGTGCAAAAGACCAATAAATCTTCTACTTCTGTTTGATCATTAAGCGTAAGTGTGGGGAATGCGCGTCATCACGTTCGAGGAGCCGGGCCGTGTCCGCGTCGGCCTGGAAGCTCCCGCCGAAATCGTCCCCGGCTCCGTCCGGGTCCGGACGATCTACTCAGGCGTCTCGGCAGGCACCGAGCTCACCGCCTACCGCGGAACCAACCCCTACCTCAACCGCAAGTGGGACACCGAGCGCCGGCTCTTCGTCGAGGGCAGCACGCACGCCTACCCCCTGAGCGGCTGGGGCTACCAGGAGGTCGGCGAGGTGGTGGAGGCGGCGCCCGACGTCGCCGACCCGCCCGTCGGCAGCCTCGTCTGGGGCATCTGGGGCCACCGGGCCGAGGCCGTCGTCCCCGCCGAGAAGCTGGTCGGCCACGTGCTGCCGCCCGGCGCCGACCCGCTCGGCGGCGTCTTCGCCCGCGTCGGCGCCATCGCGCTGAACGCCGTGCACGCAGCCGACATCCACCTCGGCGACCAGGTCGCGATCTTCGGCCAGGGCGTCATCGGCCTGCTGGCCACCCGCCTCGCCGTGCTCAGCGGCGCCCGCGTGGTCGCCGCCGACGCCATCCCCGACCGGCTGGAGCTGGCCAGGAGGTTCGGCGCGGCCGAGACCTTCGACGTGCGCGCCGGCTCCGTCGCCGAGTTCACCCGCAAGCGCCTCGCGGGCGCCGACACCGTCATCGAGCTCAGCGGCACCCACCTCGGCCTGCACGAGGCCATAAGGACCGTACGCAAGGGCGGCCGGGTCGTGGCCGCCGGCTTCTACCAGGGCGACGGCGTCGGGCTGCGGCTCGGCGAGGAGTTCCACCACAACCAGGTCCAGCTCGTCTCCTCCCAGATCGGCGGCGTCGCCTCGTGGCTCAGCCACCGCTGGGACGTCGAACGCCTCCAGCGCACCTTCATGGAGCTCGTGCACCGCGGCGAGGTCGAGGTCGCCGGGCTGATCACCCACGTCGTCCCCGTCGAGCGGGCCGCCGAGGCGTTCGACCTGCTCGACAAGCACCAGTCCGAGGTGCTCCAGCTCATCTTCCGATTCGAGGAGTGACCGTGAAGCTCGCCGTCCAGGAGCAACTCTTGCCCGGCCGCTCCCTTCAGGAGAAGTTCGCCTTCGCCGTCGAGGCCGGCTTCGACGCGATCGAGCTGCGCGGCAAGGGCGACTTCCACTTCGCCGGCCGCCTCACCGAGCTCAAGCGGGCGCTGGCCGACGGCGTCGTCATGCCGACGGTCTGCGTGGACATGCCGCACTTCATCGGCGACTTCGACCCCGCCAAGCGCAAGGACGCGATCCAGCAGCTCCGCTCGCAGCTCACCGTCATCGGCGAGCTCGGCGGCATCGGCGTCATGACCCCCGCCTCCTGGGGGCAGTTCTCGCTCCGGCTGCCGCCGTTCGAGCCGCCGCGCAGCGCCGAGCAGGACCGCGAGGTGCTGACCGAGGCGCTCGGCGTCCTCGGCGAGCACGCGCAGCGCAACGGCGTCCTGATCATGCTCGAACCGCTCAACCGGTACGAGAACCACATGGTCAACACCCTCGCCGACGCGGTCTCGTACTGCGCCATGGACTCCATCAGGGTCGTCGGCGACACCTACCACATGAACATCGAGGAGGACGACCCCTGCCGCGCGCTGGCCGAGGCCGCCCCCTACCTCGCCCACATGCAGATCAGCGAGTCCAACCGGCACCAGCCGGGCACCGGCCACCTCGACTGGGGCGCCCAGCTCGCCACCCTCGACGCCTACGGCTACGACGGCTACCTCGCGCTCGAATGCCGCCTGCGCGGCGAGCCCGAGGTCGTGCTCCCGCAGACCGCCGCGTTCGTACGGAAGTTCCTGTGATCCCGCGCGAGGCCGTGCGCGTCCTGGTGTCGAACTGGGACGGCAACCACACGGTCCCCTCCCGCCGCCTGTACCCCCACCAGTGGAGCTGGGACTCCGCCTTCATCGCCATCGGCCATTCGCGCTGGTCGCCGCGGCGCGGCCGGGCCGAGCTGCTCAGCCTGCTCGGCGCGCAGTGGCGCGACGGCCGGGTGCCGCACATCGTGTTCAACCCCCGGGTGTCCGACGGCGCCTACTTCCCCGGCCCCGACTTCTGGCAGGTCCGCGCGCCGTCCGGCACCGCGACCTCCGGCATCGTGCAGCCGCCGGTGCACGCGCTGGCCGCGTGGAAGACCCACCTGGCCGAGCCCGACCCGGCGTTCCTGCGCCGCGTCTACCCCAAGCTCGTGGCCCAGCAGGAGTTCCTGCGCACCGCCCGGCGCTCGCCCGAGGGCCTGATCTCGATCGTGCACCCGTGGGAGTCGGGCATGGACAACAGCCCGGCCTGGGACCAGCCGCTGCGGGCCGTGCACGACCGCCCGACCGGCTACGTCCGGCGCGACCTCAGCACCGTCGACGCCGACGAGCGGCCCACCGACCGCGACTACGAGCGTTACGTCGCCCTCGCCAGGGCCTACCGCGACTCCGGCTACCGCACGCCTGGCGCGTTCCAGGTCGAGGACCCGCTGTTCAACGCCGCCTACGGCCAGGCCGAGCACGTGCTCGCGCTGATCGCCGCCGAGCTCGGCCTCGACCCCGGGCCGCACCGGCGTGAGGCCGCCGCCGTCACCGCCGCCATGGTCGAGCACCTGTGGGACGGCGCGCTCTTCCAGCCCCGCGACCTGGTCGCCGGCCAGGTGATCCGCTCCGACAGCGCCGCCGGCCTCACCCCGCTCCTGCTGCCCGGCCTGCCGGGCGACGTGGTCGAGAGGCTGATCTCGACCGCGCTCGACCGGTTCGCGCTCAAGGACGGCGTGCTGCCCAGCTTCTCGCCGGCCGCGCCCGGCTTCGACCCGGTGCGCTACTGGCGCGGGCCGAGCTGGGTCAACCTGAGCTGGCTGATCTGGCAGGGGCTCAGCGAGCACCGCCCCGAGCTGGCCCGGCCGGTCGCCGAGGGAATCGTCCGGGTGATCACCAGGTCGGGCTTTCGGGAGTACTTCGACCCGTTCACGCTGCGCGGCCACGGCTGCTCGGACTTCAGCTGGTCAGCGGCCCTCCTCCTCGACCTCGTGGCGGAGTACGGCCTGGAGGCTCTGACGCCGGCGGGCGGCGAGGTCGCCGAGGAGCTGGGGAGCGTCACGGAAGCCGACGACATCGGTGACCAGGTGCCGGCGTAGCAGGGGGCCCCACTCACTGAGCAGGCCGATCGTCTCGTACGACAGCCGCTCCCTGTCCCAGGCGTGGGCGAGGCCGCGCGGCACCCTGCCGATCTGCGCGCAGCGCACCGACAGGCCGTTGTGGTGGAACTCCTCGCCGAGCCGGACCTCGTCCGCGCCCTCGGTGTAGAAGGCCAGGTCCACCAGCGTGCCCTGGGGGCGCAGCAGGCGCAGCCCGAGGGCGAGCGCGCGGGCCCGGCCGCGGCACTGGAACACCACGTCCGCGCCCCGGTCCTGCGGGGCGTGCCGCCAGCGCCGCTTCAGCGTGACGGCCGGGTCATCAGCCGTGGCCAGGACGTCCGCGCCGAGGGCCGTGGCGACCTCCAGCCTGGCCGGGGTCTCGTCCACGACGACGACCTCGGCCGCGCCGCCGTGCATCGCGAAGCAGGCCACCAGCAGGCCGACCACGCCCGCGCCCACGACCACGACCCGGCGGCCGCGCACGCCGTCGCCGAGCTGCCGCGCGGCCGGACCGTACAGGTCGTGGGCGGCGTGCAGCAGGCCGTTGGCGCAGATGGGGCCCATGTGGGCGACGTAGATGCCGAGCAGCGGGTCGAGGTCGTCGGGCAGCTCGACGAAGCGGTCGGTGAGCGGGTCGGCGACGTACGCGGTGCGGTGCCCGTACGCCATGGCGACCCGCGCGCCCTCGCGCACGGCCGCGGTCCTGGTCTCCACCACCAGGCCGACCTGCATGTAGCCGATGCCGCGGACCGGGTACTCGATCGACGGCGTGCCCGGCACGAACAGGCCGAGCTCGCGGTCGAAGGTGGCGTTCAGATAGGGGTTGTCGCCCTTGACGTAGGTCAGCTCGGTCCCGGCGGAGACGCCGCTGTGCGTCGTCGCCACCCTGAACCCGCCCTCGGGGAGCTCGGGCAGCTTCTCCTCGACGAGCGAGACCTTGCCGGGAGCCTCGATCGTGAGCACCTCACCCATCGAGCGTCACCGGCCCTCCCTCGGCGGCGGACTGAGCGAGGGCCAGGGCCAGGCGGTGGGTCCGCAGGGCCTCGCGGTACGTGGCCCGCACGTCCGCGTCCTTGCCCTGCACGGCGTCGATGAACTCGCGGTCCACGCGGGTCTTCGCGCGGCCGTCGTCCTCGATCACCCGCTCGCCGTCCACGACCAGGTGGGTCTCGGTGAGCTCCAGCGCGATGCCGTCGGCGCAGACCTCCAGCCCCACCCGGTGCTTGCGGGTGAGCAGGCAGGAGGTGGCGAGCATCCCGGCCGCGCCGCCGGCGAAGCGGAGGACGGCGGCGGCCGCCCGGTCCACCTCGCCGTCGGGGGCGTCGCCCGAGGCGACCGCGTGCACCATCGTGACCTCGCCGACCAGCACCCGCGCCAGGTCCAGGACGTGGACGGCCTGCTCGACGACCTGGCCGCCGGACAGGTCGCGCCGCAGCCACCAGCCGACCGGCGGGACCTTGTCCAGCCAGTGGCCGATCGCGAGCCGTACGGGGCGGCCGGCCAGCAGTTCCGTGGCCCGGTCGAGGAGGTCGAGATAACGCCAGTGATGGCCGACGGCGGACGGAAGGGACCTGCGGTCGATTTCGGCCGCGATGGTTTCCGCGGTTCGGAGGTCCAAAGACAGTGGTTTTTCCACGAAAAGCGGGAGGTTGGACGACAAAACGTCCAGTTCGGGGTTACCGTGCGCGAAAGGAGGCACGCAAACATAGACCGCATCAAGACGGCCGGCACTGAGCAGGTCCGCGTGGCTGCCATAGGCGGGGGAGCCATGCCGTGAGGCGAGAGCCTCGGCCTTCGCGAGATCCGTGTCGGCGATCCCGGCGATCGTGACATCGGAGAACCCGGACAGGACGTCTGCGTGACGGGCGGCGACATTTCCGGCACCTACGATGCCGACTCGGGTCAGTGGGGACACAACCCCGCATATGCCACAACCAGTTGCTATCAAACAAAGATGTTCGAAGGCGCATGAAACGGGCAGGTTGCGGGTCCTCATGAGAACGGGGCCAACTGCATGAAAACAGATGTGCGAGCCTTATCCAGGGTCCAGGAGTGGTACGGCCCTCATTCGAGCACTGCCGCCGAATGGCCCGTCGACGCCTTGATGCTGGCCAAGGGAACCACCACGGTGAGTGTCGTGCTGCCTGCTCGCGACGAGGAGAGCACGGTCGGCGACATCGTCACCGTCATCCGCAGGGAGCTCGCCGAGCGCGTGCCCCTCGTCGACGAGATCCTCGTCGTCGACTCCAACTCCACCGACGCGACCGCCGAGCGGGCCCGCGCGGCGGGCGCCCGCGTCGTGGCGCAGAACGACGTGCTCTCCCACCTGCCGCCGCTGACCGGCAAGGGCGAGGCCCTGTGGAAGGGGCTCGCCGCCAGCAGCGGCGACATCGTCGTGTTCGTGGACGCCGACCTGCGCAGCTTCGGCCCGCACTACGTCGCGGGCCTGGTTGGGCCGCTGCTGGTCGACTCCGGCGTCCACTTCGTCAAGGCCACCTACGAGCGGCCCTACATCGGCGCGGACGGCGTCCCCCAGCGGGGCGGCGGCGGCCGCGTCACCGAGCTGGTCGCCCGGCCGCTCATCAACATGTTCTGGCCCGAGCTGGCCGGGTTCGCGCAGCCGCTCGGCGGCGAGTACGCCGCCCGCCGCGCCGTGCTCGAACAGGTGCCCTTCGTCACCGAGTACGGCGTCGAGTTCGGTCTGCTGGTGGACCTGCTCGACCTCGTCGGGCTGGACGCCATGGCCCAGGTCGACCTCGGTCACCGTACCCACACCCACCAGGACATGAGCGCCCTCGGCCGGATGGCCGGGCAGATCATGCACACCGCCTGGTCCCGCCTGGAGCGGCAGGGCCGGGTGATGGCCTCCGAGCCGCCCGCCCACACGCTGCTGCAGTGGGGCCTCGACGGCGACGCCGGCCTGGTGGACGTGGCCGTGGCCGAGCGCCCCCCGCTCGCCTCCGTCCTTGAGGAGGATCCGGCGTGAAGATCCTCATGAACGCGGGCCCGTGGCTCACCGTCCCGCCCCCCGGCTACGGAGGGATCGAGAACGTCGTCGCCACGCTGGTGCCCGCGCTGCGCGAGCGCGGCGTGCAGGTGGTCCTCGCCTCCGTCGGGAGCAGCGACCTGGAGGTGGACGAGCTGATCAGCGTCTTCGACGACGGTCAGTTCGGCGAGCTGCAGAAGCCGTACAACCAGGTCATGGGCATCGCGCACGCCCACCAGGCGCGGATCGTCGCCGAGCTGCGCGGGCGCGACGACATCGACCTCGTCCACGACCATCTGGAGGTGGTGGGCCCGGCGGTGCTGGCGGCGTACGGCGGGCCGCCCGTCCTCCACACCCTGCACTGGGACCTGCGCAAACATCCGCACTTCTACGGCGCGTTCCCGTCCTCGATCAAGGTGAACGGCGTCTCGGAGTCGCAGCTCGCCCGCGCCCCCGAGGCCCTGCGCGCCGCCTCGCTCGGCGCGATCCACCTGGCCACGCCGCTCGCCGATCGGCGGGTCGAGGCCGAGCGCGGCGAGCACCTCATCGTCATGGGCCGGGTCTGCGGGCTCAAGGGACAGCACGTGGCGGCCCGCGTCTGCCAGAAGCTCGGGCTGCCGCTGGTGCTGGCCGGGCCGGTCAGCGGCCGGGACAGCCAGGCCGAGCTGGACGCCGTGGCCCAGGACCCCGACCACCCGCTGCACGGCCACCCCGACGTGCGCTACCACCTCGACCAGGTGACCCCGTACCTGGACCACGACCTCGTGAAGTGGGTCGGCGCGGTGGGCGGCGAGGAGCGCGACCGGCTCTACGCCTCGGCGCGGGCCGCGCTCTTCCCCATCCAGTGGGACGAGCCGGGCGGCACCGCCGTCGTCGAGGCGCTGGCGCTCGGCGTGCCGCCCGTCGGGCTGCGCCGGGGCTGCCTGCCGGAGATCATCGACCACGGCCGCACCGGCTTCCTCGCCGACACCGAGGAGGAGCTGGCCGAGTGGCTGCTGCGGATCGACGAGATCGATCCCGAGGAGTGCCGCGCGGAGGCCCGCCGCCGCTTCTCGCCGTCGGTGATGGGCGAGCGCTACCTGGAGCTGTACGAGCGGGTCCTGCGCGGGGCCTGACGCCGCTGAAGGGCCGCTCTCGCGGCCCTTCAGCGGGACGCCACGGCGGCGGCCGGCCGAACCCGCAGCGCCAGCCGCGCCGGGACGGAGGTCGCGAGCAGGGCCAGGCCGGTCGCGGCGGTGATCACCAGCGCGTACGTCCCCACCGGCACGTACGGCGCCGCCGACCCCGTCATGCCCGACCCGAACGCCGCCAGCGTGACCAGCGCGATCCCCGTCCCGAGCGCCGCCGCCACCAGCGCCGCGCCCAGCGTCTCCAGTCGCAGCATGCGCAGCACCTGCCGCTTCGTGGTGCCCGCCAGGCGCAGCGCCGCCAGCTCCCTGACCCGCCCCGAGGTCGCCATGGCCACGGTGTTGACCACGGCGATCGCGGTGAAGGCGATGATCAGCCCGAGCGCGACGAGCGTGGCCTGCTGGTTCGCGCCGCCGCCCGGCGCGGCGTTCCCGGAGGCTTCGGACAGCTCCGCGCCGTCCGGCAGCGCCGCCGCGAGCGCGCCCGCGCCCAGCGTGGGAGCCGACACGAGCACGACGCCCGAGGGGTCGTCCACGTGCCGGGGGACCAGCTCGTACGGCAGGGTGAGCTCGCCGAAGCCGAGCCCGCGGGCGTAGAGCGCGGTCACCGTGAGCCGCGCGGGGGTGCCGTCGCCGAGCGTGAGCCGCAGCGGGTCGCCGACGCCGATCCCGAGCCGGGCGGCGGCCGACGTGCTGACCGCGACGTCCTTCGCGCCGAAGCCGTCCATCGAGCCCTCGGTGACGCCCAGGTCCACGGTGCGCGGGTCGTAGGCGAGCGCCTGCGCCGAGAACTTGTCCAGCCCGACCCGGACCGTCGTGCGCAGCACCGGGGTGGCCGCCTCGACGCCGGGCACCTCGGCGAGCGCCGCTGCGTCGGCGCCCACGACCACGTAGCCGGCCCGCAGCCCCGCGCCGGCCTGCTCCAGCGCCGCCTGCCCCACCGTGGCGGGGGCGAACAGGATCGTGCACGTCATGGCCACCAGCAGGGTCAGCGGCGACAGCACCGAGGCCAGCCCCTGGGGCGTGGCCCGCAGGTTGCGCGCGGCCAGGAAGCCGCTCACCCCGGCCGCCCGCAGCGGCAGCACCCGCGCGGCCGCCCGCGCGAGCAGCGGCCCGAGCAGCGTCACGGCGACCGTCCACAGCAGCGCCGTCAGCATCGTCACGGGCGTGGCCGCGGCCTCGGTCCGCAGCCCCGACAGCACCAGCGCCAGCACCACCCCGCCCGCCAGGCAGGCCAGCCCCACGACGGCCCGCCACCACGGGAGCCGCCCCCGGTCCAGCGCGGCCTCGCCGAGCGCCTCCACCGGACGGATGCGCGCGATCCGCCGGGCCGACACCCGCGCCGCCGCCAGCGCGGCCCCGAGCGTGGCCACGAACGCCACCAGCGGCGGGAACGGGCTGACGACCAGCCGCAGGTTCGCCGGAGTGGTCCCGAGCGCCACGAACGTGGCGTGCAGCCACACGCCGAGCCCCATGCCCGCGCCCGCCCCGAGCGCCCCGGCGGCCACGCCCACCAGCAGCGCCTCGCCGGTCACCAGCTCGCGGACCTGCTTCGGGGTCGCGGCGACGGCCCGCAGCAGGGCCAGCTCGCGGTGCCGCTGCTGCACCGACAGCGCGAACGTGCCGACCACGACGAGGATCGCCACCAGCAGCGACGTCCCGGCCAGCGCACCGCCCATGCTGATCAGCGACACCCTGGCCTGCTCGGCGTCCAGGAACTCCAGCCGCCCGCGCTCGTCACCGGTGTACGCCACCGCGCCCCGCGGGAGGGGCACGTCGCCCGAGGCGAAGACGCCGATCGCGCTCACCAGGTCCGGCCGGCCCGCGAGCCTGCGGGCCTCGGCGGTGCTGAGGAAGACCGTGTCCTGGCTCGGCAGGGCCTGCGCGGTCACGCCCACCACGCGCCGGCCGCGCAGCCTGTCGCCGACCGCCAGCCCGGCGCGCGCGTCCACCACGACCTCGCCGGCCGCCCGCGGCTCACGCCCCTGCGCGATCGTGAACGGCGTGAGCCCCGCGGACTCCCACCCGTGCCCGGTGAACCCGCCGAACGGGAACGTCACCTCTGTGATCACCTTGGTCACGCCGGGCGCGCGGCGCAGCTCGGCGGCGGCCGAGACGGGCAGCCAGGCGCGCTCGGTCAGCGGCTTGGCCTTCGTCTTCGTCCTGCCCTTCCCCTTGTCGACGCTCTCCCTGACGTACTGGTCGGCGGCCACGACGAGCGGGGTGCCCGCGTACCGTTCGGGGGCGACCGCGCCGCGCAGGCCGGTCTCCAGCAGCATGAGGCAGGCGCACACCAGCGCCGCCGCGCACAGCAACGCCACGAACGCGCCCGCGAAGGCGCCCTTGCGGTGCCGCAGGGTCCTGATCGCGAGGCCGATCACGCGTACGCCCCCATCCTCGTCATGCGCTCGGCCACCTTGTCGGCGGTCGGCGCGCTCATCGCGTCCACGATCCGGCCGTCGGCGAGGAACAGCACGGTCCCCGCGTACGAGGCCGCCACCGGGTCGTGCGTCACCATCACCACGGTCTGGCCCATGCTCTCCACCACCTCGCGCAGCAGGCCCAGCACCTCGCGGGCGGTCATCGTGTCGAGCGCCCCGGTCGGCTCGTCACCGAACACCACCTCCGGCCGCGTCACCAGCGCCCGCGCGATCGCGACCCGCTGCTGCTGGCCGCCGGACAACTGGGCGGGCCGGTGCCCGGCGCGGCCCTCCAGCCCGACCCTGCGCAGGATCTCCGCCAGCCACTCCCGGTCGACGCGGGCGCCCGCAAGGCGGAGGGGCAAGGTGATGTTCTCCACCACGTCCAGCGCGGGGATCAGGTTGAACGACTGGAACACGAAGCCGACCCGGCGCCTGCGCAGCTCGGTCAGCTCCGTCTCGCCCATGCCCGCCAGCTCCGTGCCGCCGAGGCGCACCGACCCCGACGACGGCACGTCCAGGCCGGCCGCGCAGTGCAGGAACGTGCTCTTGCCCGATCCGGAAGGGCCCATCACCGCGGTGAACGTCCCGCGCGGGATGCCCGTCGTCACCTCGCGCAGGGCCGCCACCGCGCCCTGTCCCTTGCCGTACACCTTGCTCACGGCGTCCAGCCGCACCACGTCCGTCATGTGCTCAAGCCTGTCGGCCGGGCGCGGCGCGTCCCAGAGACACCGTCACCGATCACCCATGACGTCGTCATGAACCGGACACCCCTACATTGGTGTGCCGTGATTCGTGTACTGCTGGCCGAGGACCAGGCGGTGATCCGCGGCGCCCTCGCGGCCCTGCTCGACCTGGAGGAGGACCTGGAGGTGGTGTCCGCGGTCGAGTCGGGGCAGGCCGCCGTGGACGCGGCCGCCGTCGGCCGGCCCGACGTGGCCGTCCTCGACATCGACATGCCGGGCGCGCTCGACGGGCTGGCCGCCGCCGCCGAGATCAGGGCCCGGGTGCCCGCGTGCCGCACCCTCATGCTGACCGGCTACGGCAAGCCGGGGCACCTCAAACGGGCGCTCGCGGCGCAGGTCGGCGGGTTCCTGCTGAAGACGGCCCCGCCGGAGGAGCTGGTCGCCGCCATCCGGGCGGTGGCCCGGGGCGAGCGGGTGCTGGACAAGGCCCTCGCGGTCACCGCCTGGGACCTCGCCGACAACCCGCTCACGCCGCGCGAGGCCGACGTGCTGCGGCTGGCGGCGGACGGGGCCGACGCGCCGGACATCGCCGCCCGGCTCCACCTGACGCCCGGCACCGTGCGGAACTACCTCACGGCGATCGTGGCCAAGCTAAACGCGCGCAACCGTACCGACGCCGTGCGCATCGCCACCGAGAGCGGCTGGATCTGACGCCCGCACCCGGGCCTCCAGGACGAACCGGCCGTCCTCGACGCCCGTGCTGAGATGGCCGCCGAGCGCGGCCAGGCGGGTGGTCAGATTGCCGAGGCCGGAGGAGCCGCGACGGGCCGGAGCGGCCCGCGCGCCGTCGTTGCGTACGGTGAGCCGGACCAGGCCGCCGTCCCCCGATGTGGCGATGGAGCAGTGGCGGGCGGCCGGGCTGTGCCGCAGGACGTTCGTCACCGCCTCGCGCAGCACCGCGCTCAGCGCGGTCTCCACCTCCGGCGGCAGCGGCGGGTGGGCCAGCTCGGCCGTGACCTCGACGCCGGCCGCGGCCAGGGTCGCCCGCGCCGCGTCCGCCTCGGCGGCGAGCGACAGGTCGCGGTGCTCGCCGGAGACGGCGCGCAGGTCGTGCTCGGCGCGTTCGGCCATGGCGAGGACGTCCGCCAGCTCCGCCCGCGCCCGCTCCGGCGGCAGGCGGCGGGCCAGCTCGCACTTGAGCAGGATCGCGGCCAGGCTGTGGCCCAGGAGGTCGTGCAGGTCGCGGGCCGCGCGCAGGCGCTCCTCGACGACCGCCGAACGGGCGAGGCTCTCCCTCGCCGCCTCCAGCTCCCTGGCGAGCTGGGCCAGGCGGAGCAGGCTGTAGACCACCAGGCCGGTGACGACGTTGCTCACCGTGACGTTCACCGCCTCGGGCAGCGGAAGGGCCAGGTGGACGGTGACGGCGGCCGTGGCCGCGACGACCGCCCCGGCCAGCGGCCAGGCCACCCAGGGGCGGAAGGCCAGCAGCACCGGGCCCGCCAGGAACCCGCCCACGCCCAGCCACACCGGGCCGAAGACCGGGATCGGCGCGAAGGTGAGCACCGCCATCACGGACAGGGCCGCCATGTGCCGGCCGGACACCGACCTGAGCTGCATCACCACGATCACGGCCAGCGTCGCGGCGGCCGGGAGCAGCAGGTGCGGCGGGATCAGGAGCAGCGCCTTGACGCTGAACCCGACGAGCACCGCCGCCAGCAGCCACACCGACACGTCCACCGACGCGAGGCCCAGCCCGGCCCGGTCGGGACCGCCCGCCTCGGGGGCGGGGAGCGCGGCCCGCACCGTGTAGTGGCCCTGCGGGGACAGGCCGCTCGTCAGCTCGCCGCCCGCGGCCCGCACCTGGGCGGCCAGGTCCGCCAGCCCGTCGCCGTCCTCGGCCGTGCGGCGGCCGTCGTCGCGGACGCGCAGCAGCACCCGGCCGCCCTCCTCGGCGGTCTCGATCACGCACGTACGGGCCGCCCCGCGCCGGACCACGTCCGTGACCGCCTCCCGCAGCACCGCGGCGAGCAGCGCCCCGGCCGGCCCGAGCGGCTCCTCGTGCCCGGCCCGCACCTCCACCGCCACCCCGGCGGCCTCCAGCATGCCCCTGGCCGTCGTCAGCTCGGGCCCGAGCGACATCGCCCGGTAACCGGCCGCCGCCGAGCGCGCCTCCGCCAGCGACCGCCGCGCCTCCGCCACCACCGCGCCCAGCACCTCACCCGCCCCGGCCGGCGCCGCCACGGCCCGCCGCACGCCCGCGATGATCGCCGCCAGGCCGCGGCCCAGACCGTCGTTGAGCTCGGCCGCGATACGCAGCCGCTCCTCGCCCACGGCCGCCGCGGCCAGCGCCGGGCGGGTGCCGTGCAGCTCGTCCACCCGCTGCACCAGCCGGATGAGCCCGGGGACGATCAACGTCATCAGCACCGTGGTGACCGCCAGGTCGAGCGTGCGCGGCACGTCGCCGGTCCGCGCGTACGCGATCACCACCGCGCCGAACACCACCAGCGGCGCGGCCGCCCACAGCCGGGTGACCAGCAGCGACCCGGCCAGGAAGCCGAACACCACGACCGACGCCCCGGAGCCCAGCGTCACCCAGCAGACCAGCGCGGCCTGCACGGCCACCAGCCACCAGGACCGCGACCAGAAGGTGAGCAGGCACTGCACGGCGAAGACCAGCGCCGTCCCCGGCGCGCCCGCCAGGACGTACACGCTGGACAAAGCGGCCAGCACCGCGACGACGATCACCCGCGCGACAAGCACGGGCAGCAGCCTAGGAGAAACCTCTCGGCAGCACGGTGACGGGGCAGGGGGAGGCGCGCAGCATCTTCATGGCCAGCTCGCCCAGGAACACCCGGTGCGGCTGGGCGTCCTCGCTGGCCGCGCAGACCAGCAGCTCGCCGGGCAGCCACTCGACGCCGGCCATCGCCGCCGCCACGTCGTGGCCCTCGGCCACCTCCGCCTCCGCCTCGATGCCGGTGCTCTCCCACGCCAGCCGGACGGCGAGCGCGAGGTCGTCCCTGAGCCTGCTCTGATCCTCGGTACGCAGGTCGAACGTGATCAGCCGCAGCGGCACCCCCAGCCGCAGCGCCGCCTGCGCCACCCGTTCGACGGCGGCGTCGCACTGCGGCCGGTGCACGTACGCGAGGGTGAGCCGGCCGGGCTCCTCGGGCGGCGCGTACTGGGCGGGCGCCACCATGACCGCCTCCGGCGACAGGTGGAGCAGGTGGTCGGCGGTGGTGCCGACGGCGATGCGCCCGTGCTGCCCGCCGCCCGCCGAGCCGACCACCACGAGGTCGGCGCGCATCCGGCTGGCCAGCACGGCGAGGCCGCGCCCGCTGCCCCGGCTCTCGTAGGCGAGGTATCCGGCGGGGGCGTCCCCCAGCTCCTCGGCCGCGTGCGCCAGGTTGGCCTGCGCCTCCACGGCCAGCCCGGGGCTCCCGGGCGGGTAGATCGTCGCCACCGTGAGCTCGCCGCCGGTCACCCGCGTGATCGCCGCGCCCAGGGCCAGAGCCTCCCGCCCGCCCGGCTCGCCGGTGTAGCCGACGATCACGTGCTCTCCGATCATGAATGCCCTCTTACCCGCTTTGAGCAGGGAATACGCGGCATCGTACGGAACGTTGTAAACCTGTGGAGGCGCAAAGACAGTGAAGATCACTCTTGACACCACGTTCAACGGGTCACTCGGTCAGGTCACCCTCAGTCAAGCGGTTCAGCAGCTCCGGGAACGCGACCTCGCCTGCACCGTCCCCGCCGACGCCGTCGAGCGCAAGGTGACCGTGTTCGCCCGCTGCGTGGAGCGCGGGTTCACGCCGCTCCGCAGCGAGATCATGGCCGCCTACTACGTGGCCGAGCGCGACGCCACCACCGAGGCCTTCGACCGCGGGCTGATCACCCGGGGCGAGCTGGAGAGCCGCCAGGCGCAGCTCACGAGCCTGCTTCTCAGCTGAACTTGCTGACTTTTTCCCAACATTCCGCCATAAGGTCGAGGCGCTCGACCACCGGAGTCCTTAAGGTCGTGTCCACTGCCCGTTCACGGATTGGACACTGGTGTACCGCGACATCGTCGACTTCGCCTCCAGCACGCCCGCGTGGCTGCACACGCTCGCCGAGGTAGGGACCGACGCGGGGTTATTCCTGTTCGCGGCGCTGTTCGTGCTGGCGTTCCTGCGCGCGTGGCGGGCGCCCGCGCGTGATCTGGCCCTGGTCATCGCCGGGCCGGTCGGGATCGTGCTGGCGTACGTGCTGAGCGAGGTCGTCAAGGTCCTCGTACGCGAGGACCGGCCCTGCCGGGGCGTGACCACGACCATCGCGGCCTGCCCGCCGGCCACCGACTGGTCCTTTCCCAGCAACCACTCGGTGATCGCGGCGGGCGCGGCGGCCACGCTCGTGCTCGTCTGGCGCGCCCTCGCGTGGCTGGTCGTCCCGCTGGCCGTCGTCATGGCGTTCTCGCGGGTGTTCGTGGGGGTGCACTACCCGCACGACGTGATCGCGGGCTTCCTGCTCGGAGCCGCGCTCGCGCCGCTGTTCGCCTTGCTGGTGGTGGGGGCGTTCACCCCTGCCGTACGTCTGGTGCGAACGCGTCTGTCGCCGCGATGAGCTGGTCCAGGATGCCGGGCTCGGTGTAGGCGTGCCCGGCGTCGTCCACCACGTGGAACTCGGCCTCCGGCCACGCCTGGTGCAGGTCCCAGGCGGTGGCCATGGGGGTGCAGGCGTCGTAGCGGCCCTGGACGATCACCGCGGGGATGTGGCGGATCTTGTCCACGTCCCGGATGAGCTGTTCGGGGCCGAACCAGCCGCCGTGGGTGAAGTAGTGGTTCTCGATCCTGGCGAAGGCGACCGCCAACCGGTCCTCGCCGAACTCGGTCACCAGGGCGGGGTCGGGCCGCAGCGTGATCGTCCCGGCCTCCCACTGGGCCCAGGCCTTGGCCGCCGCGAGCCGGGCCGCGTCGTCGTCGCCCTCCAGCCGCCTGCGGAAGGCCGCGAGGAGGTCGTCGCGCTCCTCCTCAGGGATCGGGGCCAGATAACGCTGCCAGAGGTCGGGGAACAGGAAGCCGGCCCCCTCCTGGTAGAACCAGCGCAGCTCCTGCGGGCGCAGCGTGAAGATGCCGCGCAGCACCAGCTCGCTCACCCGCTCCGGATGCGTCTCCGCGTAGGCGAGCGCCAGCGCGCTGCCCCACGAGCCGCCGAACACCTGCCACCGCTCGATCCCGAGGTGCTCGCGCAGCCGCTCCATGTCGGCCACCAGGTGCCAGGTGGTGTTGGCCGACAGGTCGGTGGCCGGGTCGCTCGCGTGCGGCGTGCTGCGGCCGCAGTTGCGCTGGTCGAACAGGACGATCCGGTAGCGCTCTGGGTCCCACTGCCGCCGGTGCTTGGCGCTGCACCCGCCGCCCGGCCCGCCGTGCAGCATCACGGCCGGCTTGCCGTCCGGGTTTCCGCAGGTCTCCCAGTAGATCTGGTTGCCGTCGCCGACGTCGAGCAGTCCGGAGTCGTAGGGTTCGATGGGCGGGTACAGGGTTCTCATGGGCTCTGATCCTGCCGCATCCGCTACTGGGCCCACTTCTACTGGGCCCACTCGTGGCGGGTCAGGAAGGACCGGTCGCCGGTCGCGTACTCGCGGAAGGCCCGGCGCACCTCCTCCAGCTCCGCCACCGTCGTCCTGACCAGCGTCCCTTCCTTGTACTCCAGCTCGTAGCCGGGCGACACCTGGATGAAGTGCCGCCCGAAGTTCACCAGCGCGGCGAACGGGTTCTGCGCCGACAGCGTGCCCAGCACGTCGTCGACCAGCCCCAGGTCCGGATCGTGCACGATCATCCCGTCGCCGGTGTGCAGCTGCATGCCCTCGTACACGCCGAGCGGCGCGACGTTGTGCACGAGGTCGCGCTGCGGGTCGTAACACACCAGGCCGTGCGCCCGCGCGATCGCGAAGACCTGTGCGGACACCTCGTCCATGCTGTCGAGGTCCATGGACACGAGCACGTGACCGTCCGGGTAGAGCCGGACCTCACCGGGCAGCTCCTTGACGACCTCGGGCACCACGCCTGATCCGTCGCCGGGCTCGGCGCGCTTGACCGCCAGGTAGGTGGCGCGGGCCTGATCCCTGCCGATCGGCTCCGGCTCGTCCCAGACCATCAACTCAACGCTCATCTGTCCATCTTGTCGGACCCGCTTCGCGGCCCGCGCGCGGCTACACCGGTTTTTCCGAGTTCGGCACCAACTCCACGGTGCAGTTGGCGCACCGTCGCGCCTCCACGGGGATCTCGCTGAGGCACTCGGGGCACTCCTTCGTCGAGGACTTCTTGTCCCGCTCCACCCACCGGATCAGCCGCGTCATCGGCGCCACCACCAGCCAGTACACGATCGCCGCGATGATCAGGAACGTGATGAGGTGGTTGAGGAAGTCGCCGTACTTGAACACGCTGCCGTTGACGGTGAAGGAGTAGTTGGCGAAGTTCGGCTGCCTGCCGCCGGTGATGGCGCCGATCAGTGGGGTGATCAGGTCGGTGACCAGCGCCTGGACGAGCCCGCTGAAGGTGGCGCCGACGATCACCGCCACCGCCAGCTCGACGATGTTGCCACGGAGTAAGAACTGCTTGAAACCGCCCATGAGGTCGGCATATTGCCCGGGTGCGCGAGCTGAAACCCGATCGCCCCGGATTCGGGCCCGTGAGAACGTCGAGGCCGGTCAGGCCCCGGGGGCGAGCCGTTCGAGGTCGAAGCGCCCGTCCTTCACCCCGCGGATGAAGT
Source organism: Nonomuraea sp. AD125B (assembly GCF_041402765.1). Taxonomy (NCBI): domain Bacteria; kingdom Bacillati; phylum Actinomycetota; class Actinomycetes; order Streptosporangiales; family Streptosporangiaceae; genus Nonomuraea; species Nonomuraea sp. AD125B. The sequence continues at coordinate 194,809 of NZ_JBGLOU010000008.1, forward strand.
CGGACCATTCGTCGACCGAGAACGGCAGGACGGCGCCGTTGGCGTCCTGGCTGCCCCGCACCCAGACCTTGCCGTCCAGCACGGCGACTTCGACGCATTGGCCGCCGTTGCAACTGTGCCAGTAGGCATGGTCGAGAGCAGGCGAGCGAGTCATGCACTACCTCCTGGGGGTCGGCTGTAGAGGTATTGCGCCGTCGGGCATTTTACCCCGAATAAGGGAGGCGAATTCATGGGCCGGTGACCGGGAGTGGGGACGGGTGTCAAAAGTGACGGGCGGCCACCCCTGAGGTGACCGCCCGGTGATATCGCGCTCTCAGCCCTGATGCGTTCCCTTGATGCGTCCGAGGAAGGCGTTCCAGGCGCTCGTCTCGAAGACAATGACCGGGCCATCAGGGTTTTTGTTGTCGCGGACGCCTACGGTGTCGGCGGAGAGCAGGGCTACCTCGACACAACTACCACCGTTGCAGAAAGACGAAGCTCGCCAATGGCGGATTGCGTCAGAGTGTGGCCGGGTGGACATTCTCTCCTCCGTGCACTATCAAGAGCGCTGCGACGTTCCGAATAATTTCGGGCACGACCAGTACGCGGTAAGGAAGACGCCCTTAGGCGTCTCAAGTGTCATGCATAGAGTGGCACTTCCGTCTGGCAATTGCCAGAGGAGCGCGGGCAAGGAGTTTCGAGTTGGACCGTTATATGGTTCTATGAGAACTTTGTCAGCATTTCTGCGACGCGGTTCAAGGACTCCTGGAAACCCAGTGCCTCAGCCCTCAAGTGGTCGATGACTTCCTCGAAATGCCTAATCGTTTTGTCGCTTTCGAGGTAGAAAAGACCCATCTGGTGTTCTACGAAGACGGTGTCTGCGATGTCGGAGTTTCGGCCGAATTCCAGGAAACGGAACGGGCTGTCGAAGCCCATGTGCGCCCCCGAGGTGAAGGGGATGACCTGGATGCGGACGTGGGGCAGCTCCGCGAGCTCGAGAATGTGCTGGAGCTGGGCCCGCATGACCTGCCCGTTGCCGACGTTGCGGTGGAGCACCGATTCGTCGAGGAGCACCCAGTAGCGTGGCGGGTCGGCCCTGAACAGCAGCTCGCTCTTGCGTTTCCCGCGCGCCTGGACCCGCTCCTCCAGGATGTCGGGCGCGATGCGCGGCAGCCAGCCGCGGATGACCGCCCGCGCGTAGTCCTCGGTCTGCATCGGCCCCGGCACGAGCTGGATGACGTACTCGGTGATCGCGGTCGCGCCGGCCTCCAGGCCCAGCATGGGCGCGAACTTGACGTCTTCGAGCGTCTGCCACCATTCCTTCTGGCGGGCCTCCCTGGCCAGGGTCATCAGCTCGGTCATCTTGGGCTCGGCCAGGCCGTAGAGCCGGCACAGGTCCCGGACGTCGCGCAGGCTGGCGGGACGCTGGCCGCGCTCGATCCTGCTGATCTTGGTGGGGGAGCAGAGCAGCTGTTCGGCGACCTCCGCCGCGCTGAGCCCCTTCTCGTGGCGCAGCTCGCGCAGGCGCATGGCCAGCTGGCGCTGCCTGAGCGTGGGGTTCGGGAAGGCCATCGCACCCCTTTCGAGGAGCAGCTCCGAGAAGCGGCGGAGGGTTTTACCGCGATCATACCCACCGTTTTCATGATCCAACGTTAGGTAAACGTCACCGGCACGTTCGTATGGCAATTGCCATCTGCAGGTGGCTTTCTGGCCGAAGCAGGGTAAACCTTCAGCGGGCTTACCAGGAAGGGGCGATGACGAAGATCAGAAGCAGCTTCTCGAAAATGCCGCGACCACATTTGTCCCGGACGACCCATGAGAGCCGCCCGGGACGCCGGGCTGGGACGTGACTTGCCGCGTTTCCCAGTCAGCGATCATCCGCTCCTGCCAGAGCACTGGATGATCTCCCTCCGATTTTAGCAACTTGACCGACAATTCGCCGGTGACGTTCACCCGCGTGAGTCCGGGTGCGTATGCCCGCGGGGGGCGTACGAGGGCCCGATGAGCGGCGGAGGCGGACGACGGGGTCCGTCTCCGGCCGAGTCCGCAGTCTGCCCTGGGTGCTACCACCAGGCGCCAGTCGAGAGGCCGCCGGGGTAGGGGGCCCGCCTGGGGTGGGCTGTGAAAGTGAGCCGCCTCCGGCAACCGCGCCGCCGGAGGCGGCTCACTCATGTCCGGGTCGCGCCCGAAGAGGACAGCCCGAGAGGACAGTGGATGACTGGGATGACTGGAATGTCCGGGATCGGGCAGTGCTGGCCCGGCTGCTTGTCGGGTGACGCGGGGGGAACAGAACATGGGGAGAGACCGCAAGGGAGCCTCGATGATCGAAGTCTGGCCGGGAGACCCATATCCGCTCGGGGCGACCTATGACGGCGCGGGGACGAACTTCTCCCTCTACACCGAGGTCGCCGACAAGGTCGAGCTGTGCCTGTTCGACGACGACAACGTCGAGTCGCGGGTGCCGCTCACCGAGGTGGACGGGTTCATCTGGCACGGCTACCTGCCGGGCATCGGGCCGGGGCAGCGCTACGGCTACCGGGTCCACGGGCCGTACGAACCGCAGCACGGCCTGCGCTGCAATCCGAACAAGCTGCTGCTCGACCCGTACGCGATGGCCATCGAGGGCGACGTGAAGTGGCACGAGGCGGTGTACGGCTACCGCTTCGGCAGCCCCGACACCCGCAACGACATGGACTCGGCCCCTTACGTCCAGCGCTCGATCGTCATCAACCCGTTCTTCGGATGGGGCCACGACCGGCCGCCCGCGACGCCGTACCACGACACCGTGATCTACGAGGCGCACGTGCGCGGGCTGACGATCAGCCACCCGAAGATCCCGGAGCACCTGCGCGGCACGTACGCCGCCCTCGGCCACCCGGAGATCCTCGACCATCTCACCAAGCTCGGCGTGACCGCGCTGGAGCTGATGCCGGTGCACCAGTTCGTGACGGACCACATCCTGGAGGATCGCGGGCTGTCCAACTACTGGGGCTACAACTCGATCGGCTTCTTCGCCCCGCACAACCGCTACTCCAGCCAGGGGCAGCGCGGCGGCCAGGTGCTGGAGTTCAAGGCGATGGTGCGGGCGCTGCACGAGGCGGGCATCGAGGTGATCCTCGACGTGGTCTACAACCACACCGCCGAGGGCAACCACCTGGGCCCCACGCTGGGCTTCCGCGGGATCGACAACGTCAACTACTACCGCACCGTGGACGACGACAAGCGCTACTACATGGACACCACGGGCACCGGCAACAGCCTGCTCATGCGCTCGCCGCACGTGCTCCAGATGATCATGGACTCGCTGCGCTACTGGGTCATCGAGATGCACGTCGACGGCTTCCGCTTCGACCTCGCCTCCACCCTCGCCAGGGAGCTGCACGAGGTCGACCGGCTGAGCGCCTTCTTCGACCTGGTCCAGCAGGACCCGGTGCTGTCGCAGGTCAAGCTGATCGCCGAGCCGTGGGACGTCGGCCCCGGCGGCTACCAGGTCGGCAACTTCCCCTCCCGCTGGACGGAGTGGAACGGCCGCTACCGCGACACGATCCGCGACCTGTGGCGGGGGCAGCCGGCCACGCTGCCGGAGTTCGGCTCCCGCTTCACCGGCTCCAGCGACCTCTACCAGGACGACAGCCGCCGCCCGGCCGCCTCGATCAACTTCGTCACCTGCCACGACGGCTTCACCCTCCAGGACCTCGTCTCGTACAACCACAAGCACAACGAGGCGAACAAGGAGGGCAACCGCGACGGCACCGACGACAACAGGTCCTGGAACTGCGGCGAGGAGGGCGCGGCGGGCATCGCCGTCGAGGCGCTGCGCGAGCAGCAGAAGCGCAACTTCCTCACCACGCTGTTCCTGTCGCAGGGCGTCCCGATGCTCTCCCACGGCGACGAGCTGGGCCGCACCCAGAAGGGCAACAACAACGGCTACTGCCAGGACAACGAGCTGACCTGGGTCGACTGGTCGGACGTGCGCGAGAACTGGCTGCTGCTGGAGTTCACCCAGCGGCTCGCCGAGCTGCGCAAGAAGCACCCGGTCTTCCGCCGCAGGAGGTTCTTCTACGGCAAGCCGGTACGCGGCCTCAACGACATCGCTTGGCTCACCCCGTCAGGGGAGGAGATGACGGACGGCGACTGGAACGTCGGCTACGCCAAGTCGCTCGCGGTCTTCCTCAACGGCGAGGCCATCACCGAGCCCGACCGGCGCGGCCGGCCGATCCGCGACGACTCCTTCCTCCTGCTGTTCAACGCCCACCACGACACCATCAAGTTCACGATCCCCAAGGACTACGGCGAGATGTGGCACACGGAGATCGACACGGCAATGCCGATCATGCTCGACGTGCGGATCTGCCGCGGCGGCGAGGCGATCGAGGTCCCCGGCCGGAGCGTACGGGTGCTGCGCCGTGTCTAGGCGGCCGACCTCGACGTACCGGCTGCAGCTGACCCCCGACTTCGGCTTCGCGGAGGTGGCGGGGATCGCCGGCTACCTGCGCGACCTGGGCGTCAGCCACGTCTACCTGTCGCCCGTGCTGGAGGCGGCGGAGGGGTCGCGGCACGGCTACGACGTCACCGACCACTCCAGGATCCGGGAGGCGTTCGGCGGGGCGAGCGGGTTCAGGGAGATGGCGCAGGTGCTCGCCGCGCACGACCTGGGGGTGGTGGTCGACATCGTCCCCAACCACATGAACACGGAGAACCCCGCGTTCTGGTCGGTGCTCAAGGACGGCCGCGACTCGCCGTACGCCGCCTGGTTCGACGTCGCGTGGGACGAGGACGGCAAGGTCGCGCTGCCGGTGCTGGGCGACGACACCGAGCCGGTCGTGGACGGCGACGTGCTGCGCTACCACGAGCACACCTTCCCCCACCCCGGCCACTACCGGCTGGTCGACTGGCGGCAGGGCCCCGGCTACCGGCGCTTCTTCGACGTCTCGACGCTCATCGGGCTGCGCGTCGAGGACCCTGCGGTGCTGTTCGCCACGCACGAGGTGATCTTCTGGCTCCTCGACGAGGGGCTGGTGGACGGGCTGCGGATCGACCACCCCGACGGCCTCGCCGACCCGCGCGGCTACCTGGAGCGGCTGCGCGCCCGTACCGGCGAGAAGACCTGGACGGTCGTCGAGAAGATCCTCATCGGCCCCGAGCGGCTGCCCGCCGACTGGCCCTGCGACGGCACCACCGGCTACGAGGTGCTCAACCGGGTCAACGGCCTGTTCGTCGATCCGGAGGGCGGGGAGGCGCTGGTCCGGCTGTTCACCGAGCTGACCGGGCAGCCCGCCGACTACCGGCAGGTCATGCAGGAGTCCAAGCGCGAGGTGCTGGAGCTGTTCTTCCGCCCCGAGGTCGAGCGGCTGGCCAGGTCGGCGGGCTGCACGCCCGAGGCGGTGCGCGAGCTGCTGGCCGCGATGCCGGTCTACCGCGCGTACGTGGTGCCCGGCGAGCCGCCGCCCCCCGAGTCCGTCGAGATCGTCGAGCTGGCCGCCGCGTCCTGCTCGGCGGAAGACGTCGGGCCGCTGGTCCACGAGGTGCTGTACGGCTCGGCGGAGACGATCACCCGCTTCCAGCAGGCGTGCGGCCCCGTCATGGCCAAGGGTGTGGAGGACACCGCGCTCTACCGGTGGTTCCCGCTGGCCTGCCTCAACGAGGTGGGCGGGGAGCCGGACGTGTTCGGGACGTCCGTGGAGGAGTTCCACGAGTTCTGCGCCGGGATGCTCCCGTACACCATGACCACGCTCTCCACGCACGACACCAAACGCTCCGAGGACGTCAGGGCGCGGCTGTCGGTGCTGTCGGAGCTGCCGGAGGAGTGGGCCGACGCGGTCGGGCAGTGGTCGGCGGCCGTCAGCTTCGACCCCCACCTCGACTACCTGGCCTGGCAGAACCTCATGGCCGCCTGGCCGATCTCGGCCGAAAGGTTCACGGACTACCTGCTCAAGGCGGCACGGGAGGCCAAGACCAGGATCTCGTGGGTCGCTCCCGACCCGGCGTACGAGCGGGGGCTGCGCGAGTTCGCCGAGGCGGCGGTGCGGCTGCCGATCGGCAAGTTCACCGAGCGCATCGAGCCGTATGCGATGTCGAACTCGCTGGGCGCCAAGCTCGTGCAGCTCATGATGCCCGGCGTGCCCGACGTCTACCAGGGCAACGAGAAGAGCGACTTCTCGCTGGTCGACCCGGACAACCGGCGTCCCGTCGGCTTCCCCGCCGAGCCCGCCACCCGATGGGACGAGGCCAAGCTGCTGCTCACCCGGCAGGCGCTGCGGCTGCGGCGGCGGCTCGGGGGAGGGGCGGCGTACCTGCCGCTGGAGGCGGACGGGCCGGCGGCGGAGCACGCGGTCGCCTTCGCTCGCGGCGAGGACGAACGCGGGCTGCCCCGGGCGGTCGCCGTCGCCACCCGGCTGCCGGTGCGGCTGGCCCGTACGGGGTGGGGCGGCACGACGCTCTCCCTGCCCCCGGGGACATGGCGCGACCTGCTCACCGGCGCTGTCCACACCGGCCGCGTCCCGCTCGCGCACCTGCTCGGTCAGTATCCGGTCGCACTGCTGGAGAGACATGATCTTTGAGGTCTGGGCGCCGGACGCCACGACGGTTGAGGTGGACGTGCGGGGCTCACGCCGGCCGATGTCCCCCGGGGCCGGCGGCTGGTGGTCGGCGGAGGTCGAGGGGGCGGAGCACGGCACCGCGTACGCGTTCATGGTGGACGGCGACGGGCCCTACCCCGACCCGCGCTCGCGCCGGCAGCCGGACGGCGTCTTCGGGCCGAGCGCGGTCTACGACCACGCCAGGTTCACCTGGTCGGACCACGACTGGAAGGGGCGGGACCTGCGCGGTTCCGTCATCTACGAGCTGCACGTCGGGACGTTCACGCCGGAGGGCACGTTCCACGCGGCGATCGAGAAGCTGGACCACCTCGTCGAGCTGTGCGTCGATCTCGTGGAGATCATGCCGGTCGCGCCGGTGCCCGGCGGGCGCAACTGGGGGTACGACGGGGTCGACCTCTACGCGGTGAACGAGACGTACGGGGGGCCCGACGGGCTCAAGTCGTTCGTGGACGCCTGCCACCGGGCGGGGCTCGGCGTGATCCTCGACGTCGTCCACAACCACCTGGGGCCGTCGGGGAACTTCCTGCGCCCGTTCGGACCGTACTTCGCCGGCTTCCCCGGCAGCTACTGGGGCGAGGCGGTCAACCTGGACGGGCCAGGCTCCGACGAGGTGCGGCGCTACTTCATCGGCAACGCGCTCCAGTGGCTGCGCGACTACCACGTGGACGGGCTGCGGCTCGACGCCGTGCACGCGCTGCACGACGCCCGCGCCACGCACCTGCTGGCCGAGCTGGCCGCCGAGGTGGACGCGCTGGCCTGCGCCGCCGGCCGGCCGCTGACGCTGATCGCCGAGTCCGACCTCAACGACCCGCGCATGGTGCTGCCGCTGGAGGCGGGCGGGCTCGGCATGAACGCGCAATGGGACGACGACGTCCACCACGCGCTGCACTGCGCGGTCAGCGGCGAGAGCCACGGCTACTACGAGGACTTCGCGGGGCTGCCCGCGCTGGCCAAGGTGCTGACGGGCGGGGTGCTGCACGACGGGACGTACTCCAGCTTCCGCGGGCGCTCCCACGGGCGGCCGTACGCGGGCGTGCCCGGCCACCGGCTGGTGGCCTGCCTGCAGAACCACGACCAGATCGGCAACCGGCCGCGCGGCGACCGGCTCCCCGTCGCGGCACTGAAGCTGGGGGCCGGGCTGCTGCTGACCTCGCCCTTCACGCCGATGCTGTTCATGGGGGAGGAGTGGGGTGCGCGCTCCCCGTTCCTGTTCTTCTCCGACCACGTCGAGCCCCGGCTCCGGGAGCGCGAGGCGGAGCGGCGGGAGCGCGAGTTCGACGGGTTCGGGTACGTGTGGGACGCCCCCGACCCGTCGGACGAGGAGACGTTCCTGCGGTCCAAGCTGGACTGGACCGAGCTCAAGGAGGAGGCGCACTGGTCGCTGCTGTGCTGGTACCGCGACCTCATCGCCCTGCGCAAGGCCCTGCCCGAGCTGTCGGACCCGCGGCTGGAGCGGGTCAGGGTGGACGTGGATCCGGGCGGGAAGTGGCTGGTCATGTGGCGGGGGGAGCTGGCGGTCAGCGTGAACTTCGCGGAGGAAGCGGTGAGCGTGCCGGTGGCGGCGGGGGCGGTGCTGCTGGCGTCGGACGATCCGGTGCGAGCGGACGAGGACGGCCGCCTACACCTCCCGGGCCAGTCCCTGACCATCACCCGCCCCGACACGGCCTGACCCGATACGTCCTGAGCCTGGCGCCCCCTGTCTTTCGTCCGGAGACGGAGCTGGGCCGCTGAGCTGGGACCTTGGCTTTGGGTCCCAGCCCTGGGTCCCAGCCTTGGATCCCAGCCTTGGATCCCAGCCTTGGATCCCAGCCTTGGATCCCAGCCTTGGATCCCAGCCTTGGATCCCAGCCTTGGATCCCAGCCTTGGATCCCAGCCTTGGATCCCAGCCTTGGATCCCAGCCTTGGATCCCAGCCCTGGATCCCAGCCCTGGATCCCAGCCCTGGATCCCAGCCCTGGATCCCAGCCCTGGATCCCAGCCCTGGATCCCGGACCTGGGCCCCAGACCTGGAGCCTGACTCTGGCCCCGATCCGGCCTCCTGACCTGGGCCCTCGACCTGGGTTGCTCACGCGCGCACGTAGGGCCGCCTGGGGCGCGGGCCCCGCACATGCGGTTGTGGAGTCTCTCGCCTGTCCACAGGCTGGGGCCGCGATGCCACCGTCATCCACAGAATCCCGTTCGCCGCCCCGCGGCCCGGCCTCCGTCCCCGATCCTGGGTCCCGCAATCACCCGCAGGGAACCCGATCCGAGGACCACGACCATGAGCCACGGAGGCCACCCCATGAAGATCGTCCTTCCGCTGCCCCGCACCCTGACATCCCGGTTCGTCATCGCCGTGGCCCGGCTTCCGGCGGACCCCGGCACGCTCGTGCCCTGGGGGATCGCGCCGGCGCATCGCAGGGCGGCGCTCGCCGCGATGGGCGCCGGCCTCCTGACCATCACCCGGCACGCCACCCCATGGAGACCGGCAGGGGCGACCCTCCCCGCCGACCACCTGCGGCGCCTGCGCCGCACCATGGCCCACCTCGTGGTCGCCGCCACCGCGCCTCCGCACCGCCTGCCCGCCATCGCGCAGACGGCCCGCGCGGTCGCCCGGGCCCTCGCCGATGCCTGCGACGGAGTCCTGATCGACCCTCTGACCGGCGCCTCCGTACCCACTCGTGGACGGCGTGCCGACGAGCCGCCGCGCTTCGACCTCGGCGACGACTGGCTCGGCTGGGACGTTCAGGTGCATGACGCCGCGACCTGTCCGCCGTGGGACCCCGCCGACACGGCCGGTTGCGACTGCCTCCGTATGACCTCCCGCGGCCTGCGCAGGTTCGCGCTGCCCGAGATCACCCTCGACGGCGCGGCCTGCGCCCACAGCCTGTGCGCCACTCACCTCCTGCGCACGGTCGCCCACCACCTGGTCGCCGACCAGCTCGCCTACCTCGCGGCCCATCCCGGCGCCCCGCACCGCCGCCTCGACGACTTCCTCCACATCCGGCCGGAGGGCACGGGCGCGCCGTTCGGCGTCCGACTGACCCCGTACGACGCGGGCCAGGGCGAGCTCGGCCGCAGCGGCAGCATCCGCCGCCTCAAGGTCGGCCCGGCCCCAGGCGCCGGGCAGGTCACCTGCCTCAAGGTCGGCCCACCCTCGGGCTTCACCGGCTCGGTCAACGCCTGGCTCTGCGCCACCCGAGGCGCCCACCACGCCACGCTCACCTCCACCCCCACCCTGGCCGCCGCCTGATCCTGCCCGAGGTCGGTTTAGCTCGTAACCCGCCGCGAGGAGCCGCTGCGCACCGGCTCCGAGGAGCTGCTGCGCACCCGCTGTGAGGAGCTGCTGCACACCTGCCCGCGGGGAGCTGCGCACCCGCTGTGAGGAGCTGCTGCACACCTGCCCGCGAGGAGCTGCGCACCCGCTGTGAGGAGGTGCTGCGCACCTGCCGCGGGGGCTACTGCGCACCCGCCGCAGGGAGCTGCAGCGCACGCACCCGCCCCGAGAAGCTGTCCTCGCCTATCACCGCCTGGGCGAAACCCTGAGTGACCCACCCGCCGTGCTGGCCGCGTCATCCGCATGAGGATCACCGGGCTACCGAGGGATGAGCCTTGCGGCCTGAAGTGGAGTGGCTGGACGGCGCTTGAAGAACGACTGACTACTGCCGCCGCTGGGTGGGATCAGCGGCTGAGGATGGTGCGCAGGACCTGCTCCAGCGTGGCCAGGGGGTCGTCCACCATGGACGGGGATCGCCAGGCGACGTACCCGTCCGGGCGGACCAGGACGGCGCCGTCCCCGTTGACGCCGTACCGCTCCCGCCAGCACCCCTCCACGTCCCGCAGTTCCTCGCCCACCAGCAGGCGGGTCAGTTGCACCCCGAGCCGTTCCTTCGCCATGCGCCCGGCGTCCATCCAGGCGTGACCGCCCTGCCTGTCGGCCATCAGGACGAAGCCCGAGCCGAACAGGTCGATGGTGGAGATGCGCTGGCCCTCCCAGTCGAGGATCACGTGCGGTGCCCGGCTGCCGGGCCGGCCGTTCGGTACGCGGGGGTCCTCCATGATGGAGCCGTCGTCGCCGGGCTCGTCCAGGATCGCCGTGGAGTGGTAGCGGTGCCCGATCAGGGCGCCGACCGGGTCGGCGAGCGGCTCCGGGTAGCCGACGCGGGCCGCCGGCGGCATGCGTACGCCGAGGTTGGCGAGTTGCGCGTCGGCGGTCAGCGCGCCGATGGGGCGGCGCTCGGCGTCGTACGTGTCGAGGAAGCCCGGTCCGGCCTGGCCGGTGACGACGAGCCACAGCCGCCAGGCGAGGTCGGCGCCGTCCTGGAGGGCGGTGCTGCCGCCCTGGCCGCCGGTGGGCGGCATGGTGTGGGCGGCGTCCCCGGCGAAGAAGACCCGGCCGGCGCGGTAGGTGTCGGCCAGGATGTGAGCCAGCCCGAACGTCGTACGGTCCAGCAGTCGCACGTCGAGGCCGGGACGGCCGGTCGCGACGCGGACGAGCTCGACGCAGCGCTCGTCGGTGAAGTCGGCCTCGGTCTGGCCCTCGGTCAGGTTGACGCCGAGGACGTGCGCGCCGACGCCGGTGCCGGTCACGATGACGCCGGTGAAGACGTCGTTCTGGAGATACCAGAGGGTGACCTCGCGCTCGCGCACCAGGCCGCCGAGGTCGGCGTCGAACATGATCGAGCACATCTGGCCCAGCTCGCCCTTGCCCGAGGTGGGCACGCCGAGGGCGCGGCGCAGAGGGCTGCGGTAGCCGTCGGCGGCCACCACGTAGTCGGCGCGGACGAGCCGTTCCTCGCCGTCGCCGGTGCGGATGCGGGCGGTGACGCCGTCCTCGTCCTGGTCGAGGGAGCTGAGCTCGGTGGAGAAGCGCAGGTCGGCGCCCAGCTCCTCGGCGGCGTGACGGAGCACGCGCTCGATCTCGGCCTGGGGCGCGCCGATCTGGGCGGCCGGGGTGACCTTGCCGAGGAAGCTCATGTCCTCGTCCTCGCTGGCCATGATCATGTGAGGGGCGGGGTCGGTCAGGCTCTTGGCGATGGCGATGCGCATGTCGTCGCCGATGCCGGCCCAGATGCCGGACAGGGCTTCCTCCACGCCCGGCACGGGGCGCAGCAGCTCCACGGCGCGCGGGCCCACGCCGAACGCCTTGGGCTGGATGGACGTGCTCGGATGCCGTTCGACCAACATGACCGGCACCTCCCGCCAGGCCAGGAGCATCGCCGCACTCAGCCCCGCGTATCCCCCGCCGACCACAAGGACCGGCACTCGCTCCTGCTCCATTGCTCTCCACCTCCGGTGACGCGTACTATCGCGTTTGTGGCGAGCGACACGATATGTCGCGTCCGCGAAGCCGGTCAAGACATATCGCGAAACTGGGGAGTGAGGTCTTCGTACGGCCGCTACGGGCGGGGCCGCGGAGTCGGGGAGTGGAGCGTGAGGGCCAGGGCGACCGCCGACAGAGCGGCGAGCAGGCCCCACGCCGGCGCGAACCCGTGGGAGACGTCCTTGAGCAGGCCGAGAGCGGGTGGGGTGAGGATGATGGCGATCTGGTTGACGGCCATCGCGGAGCCGAGGGCGAACCCGGTCCTGCCCGGCGGCGCCGACTCGGCCAGGTGGGCGACCCAGGGGCCGTACCAGCCGATGCCGAAGAACCCGAGCCAGACGAACAGGAGGGAAGCCGCGACTGGGGATTGCCCGGCGGGGGTGGTGAGCGCGACCAGGCCCATGATCACCGCGACCAGGCAGGCCAGCACCGAGGAGTAGCGGTCGGATCGGTTGAATCGGCGGTGGCGGTCGGCGGAGGTGCCGGGTCGGCTGCGGTCGCTCCAGGCGGCCAGGCAGATCCGGCCGGCCGCGCCCGCCGCCTGCACGGCCACGAAGACGAGGGCCGCCGTGCCGGGTGCGAGGGACGCCGTCTCGTGCAGGTGCAGCACGGTCAGAGCACCGATGCCGCTGTGTACCGCCACCAGGCTCGTCCCGGACACCAGGATCCTGACCATGGCCGGCTCCCGCAGCAGACGCAGCCGCCCAGAGGACTCGGGCACGCGGGACCGCGATCCGGGCCGCCCTGAGGAGCGTGGACCGGGCCGCGGTTCGGGTGACGGCGGGGGAAGATCACCGGCGCTGGTGCTGGTGCCGTCACCGGTGCTGGTGCCGCTGGTGCTGGCGCCGCCGCCACTGGTGCTCGTGCCGGCGCGGGCTTCGGTGGCAGCGTGCGTGCGCGCGTGGGTGTGGTTGTGAGTGATGTGGGTGTCAGCGTGAGCGTGGATGTCGGTGGAAGTGTGGGCGTGGAGGTCAGACGGGGTCTGGGTTTGGGTGTCGGCGTGAGGGTGGATGTCGGTGGAAGTGTGGGCGTGGATGTGAGGCGGGGTCTGGGTTTGGGTGTCGGCGTGAGGGTGGATGTCAGTGGGAGCGTGAGCATGCATGCCATTGGGGGTGTCGGTTTGGGGGTTGGTCGGGGGGAAGGGTGGGCGGCGGCAGAAGGCTGTGAAGGTGATCGCGCCCAGGGACGCGACCGCCGCCCCCACCACCAGCGTCGCCCGCCACCCGGCCGAGGCGGCCAGCGCGGGCAGTACGGCCGCCGCGAGCACACCCCCCAGCGGCAGGCCCGCCTGCCGGATGCCCATGGCGAGACCCCGCCGGGACGTGTCGAACCAGGACGCCACCGACTTGCTGCCCCCGGGCTGGACGGTGCTGTATCCCGCGCCCACGACCAGGAGGACGAGTAGCAGGGCCGCGTACCCGGGCGCGAGGCTTCCCACCGCCAGGCTCGCGGCCACCACGCACGCGCCCGCCCCGACGACCCAGCGTTCGTCGTAGCGGTCCAGCAGTTCTCCGGCGACCAGCAGGCCCGCCAGCGGCGCCAGCTGGGCGGCCGAGAGGAGAAGGCCGAGCTGGGCGGTGCTCAGGTCCAGGTCGTCCCGCAGGTGTACGCCCATCGCCCCGATGCCCTGGACGAAGAAGCCGGAGGCGGCCTGGGTGAACGTGGCGGAGGCCAGCACCACCCACCGGTACCGCCCGGCATGCCACCCGGCACCTCCAGCGTCGACCGTCTCACGGGAGGCCAGGGCGGGAGTGGGGGAGGAGCCGGCGGGTGGGTCAGTGGGCGCGGGCTTCGTCATGCACGCGAGCCCGATACCAGGCAAGGTGCCGGACGGGCAGGCCGGTGGGTCCGTATGCCGGTGTGGTGTGTCATGGCGTCAGCCTGATGTAATGGCCTTATGCATCTCAACCCTTACGGCGAGGATGCCGTCAAGCTGGCCGCCGACCTGGCCAACCGCCGCCCCACGACGCCCGCGGAGCTGGCCGGCCGCTGCCGCGAGGCGGGCATGGTGCTGGAGCGCCCGGTCACGCCGGACGATCTGGTCCGCGTGCACGCGGTCCTGGACGCCTGGGAGAAGGTCGTCGACACCGGCGACGAGCACGAGCGTGCCACGCTGGTCAACCGCATGCTGGCGGAGTCGGCCGCTTACCCCCGCATGACCGACCACGCGGGTGACTGGCACCTGCACTACCGTGACGACCGGCAGCCGCTCGGCGCGGTGCTGTTCGCGCTCATCTCCGTGGGCACCGCGCTGCACCTGGTGGGACGGGGCATGCACCGGCTCAGGCGGTGCGCGGTCGGCGAGTGCGCGGCGATCTTCGCCGACACCTCGCGCACCGGCCGGCAGCGCTACTGCTCGCCGCGGTGCGCCAACCGCGACGCCGTACGCCGCCATCGCGCGAGCCGCACGGCATCTGGCACCTGACCGCGCGAGCCGCACGGCACCCGGCATCCGGCCGCGCGAGCCGCACGAGCCCTGGGACCGAGCGTCAGGACAGGTGGCGTTCCAGGGACTCGATCTTGGTCGTCATGCCGTCCGTGACCCCTTCGCGCAGGTCGGCCTTGAGCACCAGGCTCACCCGGGGCGCGACCTCGGCGACGGCGTCCACGGCCCGCTTGACCACGGCCATGACCTCGTCCCACTCGCCCTCGATCGTGGTGAACATGGCGTCCGTGCGGTTGGGCAGGCCGCTGTCGCGGACCACCTTGACGGCGCGGGCCACCGGCTCGGCGACCCCTTCGCCGACGCCCAGCGGGGTGATGGAGAATGCGACGATCACGAAGCTGATCCTAGCTGAGCAGGAGAAAGGCCGGGAGAAGCGAAAAGCCACGACGCCGTCGAACGTCGTGGCCCACCGCCCACCCCGGCACGGTCACCCGTGATCGTGGTCGTGCTCCTCGTCCTCTTCGTCGCTGAGCCCCTCGGAGGGCTCCACGCCGAGCACGGCCTCCCGCGGCTCGATCTCCGCGATGTGGTCGACCAGCGCCAGCACGTGGTCCGGCTCGATCAGCCACTGCAGCGCCGAGGCGCCGGTGTCGTCGGCGTTGACCAGCTCGGCCTGCTCCGTGCGCTCCTCCTCGGTGAGGTCGGCGTCCGGGTGGCGGATCTCGGCGAGCGCCGCGGCCTGGAGGGCGTTCATGTCGAGCACCTCGACGGTCAGCTCGACCGTGAGGCGGAGGTACTTCGGTTCTTCATCAGTCATGGCGACGACTCTAGGGCAGCTTCCACTCGACGGGCGCCGCGCCTTGCCTGACCAGCAGCTCATTGGCGCGGCTGAACGGCCGGGAGCCGAAGAAGCCGCTGCGCGCCGAAAGCGGGGAGGGGTGGGCGGACTCGACGCGCGGCACCTCGCCGAGCATGGGGGCGAGGTTGCGGGCGTCGCGGCCCCAGAGGATGGCGACCATCGGCTTGTTCCGCGCGACCAGGGCGCGGATGGCCTGCTCGGTGACCTGCTCCCAGCCCTTGCCGCGGTGCGAGGCGGGCTTGCCGGGCATGACGGTGAGGACCCTGTTGAGCAGCAGCACGCCCTGGTCGGCCCACGGCGTGAGGTCGCCGTTGGACGGACGGGGCAGGCCGAGGTCGCTCTCCATCTCCTTGTAGATGTTGACCAGGCTCCCCGGCAGCGGCCGCACGTCGGGGGCCACCGAGAACGACAGCCCGACCGGGTGGCCGGGCGTCGGGTAGGGGTCCTGGCCGACGATGAGCACCTTGACGTCGTCGAAGGGCTGACTGAACGCGCGGAGCACGTCGCTCCCCGCGGGGAGGTATTGCCTGCCCTCGGCGAGCTCCTTGCGCAGGAACTCGCCCATCAGGGCGATCTGCTCGGCGACGGGTTCGAGCGCCGCAGCCCATCCGGCTTCGACGATTTCATTGAGTGGACGACCGGCCATGGCCGTTGAGCTTATCTAGGTCTGGTACGCCTTGTGAGCCGAACGCCCGGAATGATCACGGGCGCCCGCCCCCGTGGCGGGCGCCCGTGAAGGTCCGTCACTTGACGGAGCCGGACATCATGCCCTGGACGAAGTACCGCTGGAACGCGAAGAACAGGATCAGCGGGATGATCAGCGACAGGAACGCACCGGACGAGAGAATGTCCATGTTCGAGCCGAACTGCCGCATCTGTGACTGCAGGTACTTGGTCATCGGCTGGTTCCCGGTGTCGGCGAAGACCAGCGCGATGAGCATGTCGTTCCACACCCACAGGAACTGGAAGATGCCCAGCGAGGCGATCGCCGGCTTGCCCAGCGGGAACACCACGGACGCGAAGATCTTCCACTCCGAGGCGCCGTCCATGCGCGCGGCCTCCAGCAGCGAGGCCGGGATGCCGACGAAGAAGTTCCGCAGCAGGAAGATCGCGAACGGCAGGCCGAACGCCACGTGGAAGAGCACCACGCCCGGGATCGAGCCGAAGATCCCGACGTTGCCGTAGAGCACGGCGATGGGGATCAGCGCGATCTGGATCGGCACGATGAGCAGGCCCACCACGACGAGGAACGCGGTGTCCCTGCCGGGGAACTCCATCCAGGCGAAGGCGTAGGCCGCCATCGCCGCGATGCCGATCACGAGGACCGTGGTCGGCACCGTGATGAGCACGGTGTTCCAGAAGGAGGCGGAGAAGCCGCCGCTCAGCAGGTTCTTGTAGCTGTCGATGGTCAGCTCGGCCGGCTTGGTGAAGATCGTCCACCAGCCCTCGGCGCTGTTGACCTGGTTGGTCCGCAGCGAGACCACCATCAGGCCCAGCGTCGGCACCAGCCAGAACAGGCCGAGGATCACCATGACGACCTGGACGGCACCGCTGCCCAGGCGATCGACGATCTTACTGGCGATGCCCCGGCGGGGCGCGCCGGCCCCCAGACTCGACGTGGCGCCGGACGGCGCGCTCGCGGTGGCGGTGGTCATGTGTTCTCCCTCCTGAACCTGCGGATGTTCATGATCATGAAGGGAAGGACCAGAACCAGCAGGAAGATGGCCAGCGCGCTGCCGAGCCCCTGGTTGTTGCCGCCGCCGAAGGACACCCGCCACATCTCCAGCGCGACCACGTTCGCCTGTGGCTGGACCGAGGCCGGCGCGATGATGAACACAAGGTCGAACACCTTCAGCGTATTGATGATCATCGTCACGAAGACGACGAGCAGCACCGGCGAGAGCAGCGGCACGGTGATCTTGCGGAACACCTGCCACTCCGTCGCGCCGTCCATGCGGGCCGCCTCCAGCGCGTCACGCGGGATCGCCGCGAGACCGGCCGCCAGCAGGACCATCGCGAAACCTGCCCACACCCACACGAAGGCGCCGATGATGGCCGGCGTGATGAGGGTCGGGCCGAGCCAGGAGAGCCCGCCGTAGGCCGCCTCGAAGTTCGCCTTCGGCAGCCGCACCGTGTAGGAGCCGGCCGGCAGGCCCTCGAAGCGGAACGAGCCGTCCTCGGCGGTCGTGGCGGTGCCGGCCACCTCGTTGCCGCGCACGGCCTCGACGGTCATGCCGGGCAGGCCCTTCTCGGTGCCGTCCACCTGGCCGCTCGTGCCGCCGCCGCCCGCCGTGAAGTCGAACCACACGACGCCCGACAGCGCGTTGCCCGGCTGCGGGGCCTTCGCCGGCGCCGCGTTCGACGGCATGACCGCGGGCTTGACGCCCACGATGGGGATCAGCACCGGCTGGCCCGCCTGGGCGGGCTGCTTGGTGACGACGGCGCCGCCCTGGTCGGCGGCGACCGGGGACTGGTCGCCCTCGCGCGGCCGGGCCTCGGGATAGCCCTGCGAGGAGGAGAACGTGTCGTGCACGGTCGTCAGGATGGCGTTGGCCAGGCCCTTGTCGGGGCTCTGCTCGTACACCAGGCGGAAGATCACGCCGGCGGCCATGAGCGAGACCGCCATCGGCATGAACACGATCAGCTTGAACGCCGTCGCCCACTTGATGCGCTCGGTCAGCACCGCGAAGATCAGGCCGATCGTGGTGACGATGATCGGCGCGACGACGACCCAGATGAGGTTGTTGCGGATCGTCGTCAGCATCCCGCTGTCGGTGAAGATCGTCGCGTAGTTGCCGAGCCCGACGAACCCGGAGCCCTTGGCGTCGAACAGGCTGCGGATGATCGAGTAGACGATCGGGTAGACCACCCAGATCCCGAGCAGCAGCGCCGCCGGGAGGAGGAAGGCGATCGCGACCGCCGGCGAGGGGCCGAGGCGTCGTTTCGTTGGGGGGGTATCAGCCGGTCCGGTGGCGGCCCCGCCCGCGGTCGTCGCGGGCGGGACCTTCGGGCCGTCCAACCGTTCGGTCACGGCCTTACCTCTTTACTTCCAGGCCTTCTTGGCCTCGGCTTCGAGCGCCTCCTGGGCGCCCTTGACGTCGCTCGGCTTGCGCACGAAGTCCTGAAGGATCTTCCACTCGCCCTTGCCGTCGGTGCCGCCGAAGGCGCTGGGGGCCAGGTCGGACATGTCGTAGCGGACGGCGTCACCGGCCGAGACGATGGTCTGGCCGAGCTGGCGGGTCAGCTCGTCGGGGTAGTTGTCGGGGGAGACGTTCTTGTTCGGCGAGAGGTAGCCGGGGAGCTTGGCCCAGACCTCGCCGCCCTCCTTGGAGGCCAGGAACTGCAGCAGCGCCTGGGCGCCGGGGGAGTCCTTCATGGCCACCGCGACGTCGCCGCCGAGGACGACGGGGGCGGTGTCACCGGCCTTGGGGAAGGGGAAGTACTTGGCGTCCTCGCCGACCTTGGCGCCGGAGTTGACCGCCTCGACGGCCACGAAGTCGGCCTCGATGACCATCGCGGCCTTCTTGTTGCTGTAGACCTTGCTCACGCAGGTCGGGAAGTCCGTCTGCATGGTGCCGGAGGTGCCGTCGACCAGGAACTCCTGCTTGCTGACGATCTGCGCGATCTTCTCCAGGGCCACCTTCACGGTCGGGTCGGTCCAGGGGATCTCGTGCTTGGAGAGCTTGTCGTAGTTCTCCGGGCCCGCCGAGGACAGGTAGACGTTCTCGAAGAGGTCGGTGAGGGTCCAGCCGGAGGCGCCGCAGAGCGAGAACGGGGCCGTGCCGGAGTCGGCGATCGTCTGGGCGTTCTTGACCAGCTCGTCCCAGGTGGTCGCGGGCTGCACGCCGGCGTCGTCGAAGGCGGGGGCGCGGTACCACACCAGCGACTTGTGCGCCGCCTTGATGAGCACGCCGTAGACCTGGCCGCCGGCGGAGCCGAGCTCCTTCCAGTACGGCGTGTAGTTGGTGTCGATCTCCTTGATGACCTCGGCGCCCAGCGGCTTCAGCGCGTTCTGGTCGGCGTACTGCTGGACCAGGCCGGGCTGCGGCAGGATGGCGACGTCCGGCGGGTTGTTGCCCTGGATGCGCGGGCCGAGGTAGGCGCCGGTGTCCTCACCGGTGGAGGCGTAGGTGACCTCGGCGCCGGTCTTGTCGGTGAACGCCTTCAGCACCTGCTCGAAGTTCTTCTGCTCGGCGCCGGTCCACTTGGCCGCGACCTCGAGCTTGACGCCCTTGAGCGGCTTGTCGCCGCCGGCGGCGCTCGCCGGGGCGGACCCCGACGCGGCGGGCTCCGTCGTGGAGGGCGCGTTGCCGCACGCGGCGACGGCTATCGCGAGCCCGGCCAGGACTGCTGCTGCTCTGGCTGTGCGCATGGTGTGCCTCACTGGGTTCTGATGATCTCGTCGAGTTCGGATTTCATCGAGACCGCGGCGTCGGCCGCGGACTCAGGGGTGGGGGTACCGAGGGCCTTGGCGACCGAACTCGCGATCACCAAGCTCAGCTGGTTGTAGTTGGCGCTCACCGGACGTGCCTTGGCGGCGAGGATGCTCTCCTTGAGCACCGGCAGGTACGGAAAGCGCTTGATCAGGTCGGGGTCGTCGTAGAGCTCGGTCCACACCGGCGGGAAGGACCCCTCGGTCAGGACGCGGCGCTCGTTCTCCAGGCTGGTGAAGTAGCGGATGAACTCCTGAGCGGTCTGCTGGTGCCGGGAGAAGGCGCTGACGGCGAGGTTGGCGCCGCCGAGCGTGCTGGAGCCGGGCCCGTCGAGTCCGGGCAGCCTGGTGACCGCGATCTTGTCGCCCAGCTCGACCCGGGCCGGGCCGTAGGCGTGGGGCCAGTTGCGGGCGAAGGCCAGCCGTCCCTCCTGGAAGGCGAGGCGGGTCTCCTCCTCCTTGTAGCTCAGCGACTCCTTGGGGATCCAGCCCTCCCGCAGCCCCTGGAGCAGGAAGCCGAGCGCGGTCTCCGCCTTGGCCGGGTCGAGGGTCACCCCGGTCCCGTCGCGGTTGAGTATCTGACCGCCGGCCGACTGCAGGGCCTCGGAGAAGTTGACGGTCAGCCCCTCGTAGGCGAGGAACTGCCCGGCGTAGCCCTTGACGTCGTGCTTCTCGGTGATCTTCCGTGCCTGGTCGCGGAGCTCGGCCCACGTTCTCGGCGGCTTCTTGACCAGGTCGGTCCGGTAGTAGAGCAGTCCCGCGTTGCTCGTGTACGGGACCGCCCACAGCTTGTTCTTGTAGACGGCCGTCTCCACGACGGGCGGCAGGAACCTGTCGAGCGGGAAGAGCCCGCGCTCCAGGGGGATGATCCAGCCGTTCTCCGCGAACTCGGCAGTCCACACCACGTCGAGCCCGAGCACGTCGTAGCGGCTGCTCTGGGCCTGGAGGTTGGCCACCATCTGAGCGCGCTGCTCGTCGGCGGCCTCGGGCAGCTCCAGCAGCGTCACCTTCTCGGCCGGGTGGGCCTGGTTCCAGCGGTCCAGCAGGGGTTGCAGGTACGCCGTGGTGTCGCGTCCGGTGGCGAAGGTGATGGGCCCGGTTCCGCCCGTCGCCGACTCGCCGCCGCCCGTGTCGCCCGCCGCCGCGCAGCCGGCCGACGCCAGGAGCACGGCCAGCATGAGCGGAAGCGGACGGAGCACTCTGTTTCCTCCGTGTTCAACGGGGTTACATACGTGTTAGGTAGATGCATTCATGTTATGCACACCTGTAATCTGAAGGTCAATGGATAACCGCGTAACGCGTTCGTAACACGCGTTCCCATACGCCCGGGGAGGTGAGGCGTGCGGCTTCACCTGCTGGCGCTTCTGGCCAAGGAGCCGGCTCACGGCTACGAGCTGAAACAAGCGCTGGAGCAGACCTTCGGCAGCGCCTACCCCTCCCCGAACATCGGGCAGATATACGTCACGCTGGGCAGGCTGGAGAAGGACGGCCTGGTCAGGGCCGTCGACGTCGAGCAGTCCAACCGGCCCAACAAGAAGGTCTACTACCTGACCGCCAAGGGCCGCGAGCTGCTCGAGATCTGGGTGGACGAGCCCACCGAGGGCCCCCGCGTGCGCGACGAGTTCTTCATGAAGCTCGTGCTCGCGCCGCTCACCGGCATCGCCGACCGGATGGCGCTGATCAGCCGCCAGCGGCGTCACTATCTCGGGCTCATGAGCGACCTCAACGACCTGCTGTCCCGCACGCCCCCGACCGACCGGGTGGCCCTGCTGCTCATCGAGGGGGCCATGCTCCACCTGCAGGCGGACCTTGACTGGCTCGAACGGTGCCAGGAGGATCTGGCATGACCTCCGTCATCAAAACGGTCAATTTGGTCAAAATCTACCAGGACGGCGCCCTGCCCGTGCCCGCCGTACGCGGTGTGGACCTGCAGGTCGAGCCGGGCGAGTTCGTGGCCGTCATGGGCCCCTCCGGGTCCGGCAAGTCCACCCTCGTCCACCTCCTCGGCGGTCTCGACACCAGGACGAGCGGCGAGATCTGGCTCGACGGCAAGCGCGTCGACACGCTCTCCGAGAGCGCCTGGGCGGTGCTGCGCCGCCGGCGCATCGGCTTCGTCTTCCAGTTCTTCAACCTGGTCGCCAACATGACCGTGGGCGACAACGTCGAGCTGCCCGCGCTGCTCGCCGGAGCCTCGCCCAAGGTGGCCCGCGAGCGGCGCGAGAGCCTGCTCGCCGCGCTCAACCTCACCGACCGCGCCGACGCCGCGCCCGCCCAGCTCTCCGGCGGCGAGCAGCAGCGCGTCGCGCTGGCCAGGGCGCTCGCCAACCAGCCCGCCCTGCTGCTGGCCGACGAGCCCACCGGCAACCTCGACAGCCGCAACACCCGCGACGTGCTGCGCCTGCTCGGCACCGTGCACAAGGAGGGCCAGACCATCGTCATGGTCACCCACGACGCCCGCGTGGCCAGCCTGGCCGACCGGGTGGTCTCCCTGTTCGACGGCGAGATCGTCGACGACGGCCGCATCGCCCGCCGCCGCACCGGCACGGCCGGCGAGGTGATCGACCTCAGATGAGCGCCGCACTCGCGGGGAGCCGGTGGATCAAGGCCGACCTGCGGGCCAGGAAGGGCCAGGCCGTGCTCACCGTGCTGGCCGTGGCCGGGATCGTGGCCGCGCTGATCACCGCGGCGACCCTCCTGGAAGAGGGCACCAACCCCTGGCGGAGCCTGTTCGCCAGGACCGACGGCGCCCACGTCTGGCTCTACACCGACGACCGCCCCGACGTCTCGCTGACCGGCATCGACGGCGTGACGCAGGTCGCGGGCCCCTACCGGTCGGCGCCCGTCACCGTGGCCCAGGACGGCAAGAAGGAGCCCGCGGCGCTGCGCGCGATGCCCGCCACGCCGCCTGGGGTGGCGCATCCGGTCGTGGCCGAGGGCCGCTGGCTGGACCCGTCCCAGCCGGACGGGGTCGTGGTCGAGCGGTCCTTCGCCGAGTCGCTGCGGCTCCGGGTGGGCGCGCCGTTCACGATCATCGCGCTGAGCGGCGGGCGGCACACCCTCTACGTACGCGGCATCGCCGACTCCGCCGAGCAGGGCTTCTACCCGCAGTGGACGCCCGGCCTGGCGTACGTGCTGCCCCTCATGCTCGACCGGATCGAGCCGATGCTGGGCCGCAGCGAGTGGGTCACCGGGCTGCGCCTGGCCGACCCCGACGCCACGCAGGTCGTCTCGCAGCGCGTCGTGGTGATGCTGGAGGACAGGCTCCAGCGGGTCTACACCTGGCGCGAGGTCAGGGCCGCGATGGAGCTGGACAACCGGCTGCTGGGCACGCTGCTCGCGCTGTTCGGCGCGGTCGGGATGGTGGCCGCCGCGCTGGCGCTCGCCAACGCGGCCGGCGGCCGGGTGCTCGCCCAGCTCCGCGACCTGGCCACGCTGAAGTCCCTGGGCTTCACCAGGGGACAGGTGGCGCTGCTGCTGCTCGTCGAGCACGGCGCGCTCGGCCTGCTCGGCGTCGTGGCCGGCGCGGTCGCCGGCTGGGGCGTGATGGCGCTGATGCTGGGCTCGACCTCCGTCGCCCCCGCGCCGATGCTGGCCATCGTGGGCGGCACGGCGCTGGTCGTGCTCGCCGCCGTCGGAGTGCCCGCCTGGCGCGGCGGGCGCACACCGCCGATCCCCGACGTGCCGACCGCGCCGCCGCGGGGCCGCCTGTCGCGGCTCGCGCGCCTGGCCCTCCTCGTACGGCTGCCGCCCGCGCTCGTGCTCGGCACCCGCGACGCCTTCACCCGGCGGATGCCGGCGTTCCTGACGGCGTTCGGGCTGGCCGTGCCGATGATGATGATCACCATCGGGCTCGGCGTGTGGGCCACGCTGGACGACTTCGCCGACCATCCCGAGCAGGTGGGCCAGCACGCCTCGCTGTACGTCCGCCCTGGCAAGGTCGAGCCCGCCGAGGCCAGGCGCATCGCCGAGAGCGACCCCGGCGTGGCCGCCGTCTACCCGGGCACGGAGGTCAACGCCCTGTCGCCCGGCGAGGCCCGGTCCGTACGGGTGCGGGCGATCGGCGCCTCGTCAACGCCGTACCCGTTCCCGGTGGTCGAGGGGCGGATGTACGGCCGTCCCGGCGAGGCCGTGGCCGGGCAGGGCCTGCTCGACCTGCTGGGCGTCGAGATCGGCGACCGGGTGCGGCTCACCGTGGGCGGCACGCCGCTGATCGTGCGCATCGTCGGCC
Organism: Nonomuraea sp. AD125B; assembly: GCF_041402765.1. Lineage (NCBI taxonomy): Bacteria > Bacillati > Actinomycetota > Actinomycetes > Streptosporangiales > Streptosporangiaceae > Nonomuraea > Nonomuraea sp. AD125B. The sequence goes on from NZ_JBGLOU010000008.1 coordinate 218,594, forward strand.
GCAACGTCGAGCCCGACCAGGACGGCGAGGTGCTGTCGGTCGGGCTGGACAGCCTGGCGGCCAAGGACGCGGTGCCGCCGGAGTTCTACGCGCTGGCCCTCAAGCCGGGCGCGGACACCGCCGAGGTGCGGGGCAGGCTGCTGGCCGAGTCGGGCGAGGGCCTGGAGGTGCAGGAGGCGGTCAACCCGGCCGACCGGCTGGCGGTCATCCGGGTGATCATCGTGGCGCTGATCGGGGTGCTGGCCCTCATCGGGCTGGCCAACCTGCTCACCGCGAGCGCGCTCGGCCTGCGCGACCACGCCTTCGACCTGGCCGTGCTGAAGGCGATGGGGCTGACGCCGCGCCAGGTCATGGCGACGCTGGTGACCGCCACGGGCCTGCTGGTGGTGCTGGGGGTCGGCGCGGGCGCGGCGGCGGGGATGTCGGTGGTGACGAGCCTGATCGACCTGCAGGGTCACACGAGCGGGGTGGGGGCGGGCATCGGCCGCGCCCCCTCTGCTCTGACCCTGACGATCGCCGTGCTGACGGCCGTGGGCACGGCCCTCGCGGTCGCGCTCATCCCCGCCCGCCGCGCGGCCCGTGCCCAGGTGCCCGTCACCTCTCGCTGACGACCTCCGCGGACTCCCTGCGGGCGGCCGCGCCGCGCTTGAGGCTGAACCAGTAGAAGCCGTGGCCGGGCAGCGTCAGCAGGTAGGGCAGCTCGCCGATCGTCGGGAACTGCACGCCGCCGCGCGCCTCGACCGGCGTCATCCCCTCGAACCTGCGCAGGTCGAGCTCGACCGGCTGCGGGTACTTCGACAGGTTGTTGACGCACAGCATCACGTCGTCGCGCTCCTCGCGGATGAACGTGAGCACCGACGGGTTGGACGACCACATTTCCGTGTAGGCGCCGGTGCCGAACACCGAGTGCTTGCGCCGGATCTGCAGCATCCTGCGGGTGAAGTGCAGCAGGGAGCCCTCGTGGCGCTGCTGGGCCTCCACGTTGACCGCCTGGAAGCCGTAGATCGGGTCCATGACGGCCGGCAGGTAGAGCCGTCCGGGGTCGGCCGTGGAGAAGCCCGCGTTGCGGTCGGGGCTCCACTGCATCGGCGTGCGGACCGCGTCGCGGTCCTCCAGCCAGATGTTGTCGCCCATGCCGATCTCGTCGCCGTAGTAGATGATCGGCGAGCCGGGCAGCGACAGCAGCAGGGCGGTGAACAGCTCGATCCGGTCGCGGTCGTTGTCGAGGAGCGGCGCGAGGCGGCGGCGGATGCCGAGGTAGGCGCGCATGCGCGGGTCCTTGGCGTACTCGCTGTGCATGTAGTCGCGCTCTTCCTCGGTCACCGTCTCGAGCGTGAGCTCGTCGTGGTTGCGCAGGAAGATGCCCCACTGGGCGTGCTCGGGCAGCTTGGGGGTGCGCGACATGATCTCGGAGATCGGCTCGCGGGTCTCCTTCTTCACCGCCATGTAGATGCGCGGCATCAGCGGGAAGTGGAAGGCCATGTGGCACTCGTCGCCGCCCGTGGTGGGGTCGCCGAAGTACTCGACGACGTCCTCGGGCCAGCCGTTGGCCTCGGCCAGCAGCACCCGGTCGGGGTAGAGCCGGTCGACCTCGGAGCGGATGCGCTTGAGGTATTGGTGCGTCTCCGGCAGGCCGGAGCAGGCGGTGCCCTCCCGCTCGAACAGGTAGGGGACCGCGTCCAGGCGGAAGCCGTCGATGCCGAGGTCCAGCCAGAAGCGCAGCACCTCCAGCATGGCCTCCTGCACCGCCGGGTTGTCATAGTTGAGGTCCGGCTGGTGGTGGAAGAAGCGGTGCCAGTAGTACTGCTTGCGCACCGGGTCGTAGGTCCAGTTGGACTCCTCGGCGCCGATGAAGATGATCGGCGCGTCGGGATATCCGGTGGGATCGTCCGACCACACGTAGAAATCGCCGTACGGGCCCTCGGGGTCGTGCCGCGAGGCCTGGAACCAGGGATGCTTGTCGCTGGTGTGGTTCATCACGAGGTCCGTGATGATCCGCAGGCCCCGCTCGTGGGCGGCCTCGATCAGCTGGATGAAGTCCCCGAGATCTCCGAAGTCAGGAAGGATCTTCATGTAGTCGGAGATGTCGTAGCCGCCGTCACGCAGCGGCGACTCGTACAACGGCAGCAGCCACAGGCAGTCGACGCCGAGCCATTCGAGATAGCCGAGCTTCTCGATGAGCCCGCGAAGGTCGCCGGTGCCGTCGCCGTTGGAGTCCTTGAACCCCCGTACGAGGACCTCGTAGAACACCGCCCGCTTGTACCAGGCTGGATCTTCGGAGACGAATGCCTCGGAGATCGGCTCCGGCGTTGGGGATGCGTTGATCATATGTCGCTCACAGGAAGAGATGTGGGCAGGACGAAGTCACCGGTTCCCCGGCGTTCTCAATTGGTGACCGCGCCGCCTGGAGTCGTCATCCCTGCGAACTCCATGCCCTCGAACGAGACCGGATTTGTGATCCGCTGCCCGTTTGTGCGGCGCTTACGGGCCGAACACTACCAGCCCGTCGGCTTTCCGGAACCCGCTTCTGCTGTGCCGGGTGTAATACCCACGAGATCCGTATGTAACCACGTTGTTACCGAGAGTTCATGAGAAAGGTGGGACCAGGTCGGCGAGGTCGTTTTCGAAGTCGCTCAGCCAGAGTCCGAAGAGTACCAATCCACGCACCCAGAAGCGGTCGTTCCAGCCATTGAACCTGGTGAGTGCGTCCGGGCCTCCCGCCACCACCTCGTGCAGCTCCTCCGACAACAGCCCCGGAACCCGGCTCACCAGCGTCTCCAGCATGCTGTGCGCATAGTTTCGGGCCGGTGCCGCCGTGGAACGCAGCGGCACCCGCTGGAGCGGCTGCTTGACGACGTTCGTGGAAGGGAGGGCCGCCACCCGCGGATTCGCCGCGTACAGCACCTCGCGGTAGAAGCGCCCCTTGTCCTTGCGGGCCACCCCGACGGAGAGCGCCGCGTCGAAGAAGTCCGGGTGGATGAACGGCGCGGCGAACGACGCCTCCGGCCCCACCAGGTTCACCGCCGAGCGCGCGATGCCCCGCACCGTCCTCGTGTGCAGCACCGACAGCGGCAGCTCGGCCCGGTGGCCGTGGAGCATGGAGGTGGCCGCCGCGAACTGCTCGCGCACGCTCTCCTCCATCCACTCCGCCGCCGCCTTCGACAGGAACGGCCGCGAGGGCGCGCCCAGCGACAGCGACCCCAGCACCGCCGCCGACCGCTCGGCCTGCGTCCGCGCCTCCAGCGCGGCCCCGCTCACCATGAAGTTCTTCAGCAGCGGCCCGCCGGCCAGGCCGTCCACCAGGATGCGGCCCGCGCCGTGCACCTCCTTGGCGAAGGGGGCGTACCAGGCGTGGTGCGGGGTGAGGTACTCCAGCCTGCGGGCCACCTCGACGGCGTCCGCCGGGTAGTCGGCCGGGTCCTGGGTGATCACCCGGTGCGGGATGCCCAGCTCCTTGGTGATCGCGCGGGCGAAGGCGATGTCGGTGTCGGTGCCGTCGTCAGGGCTCGTGGTCCACGACTCGACGTCCGCGCCGCGGGCCTTGGCCACGCTCGCCAGCAGGCGGGAGTCGTAGCCGCCGCTGACCGGCACGAGCAGCTTGCGGCCGTCGTACTCGGCGTAGACGTGGTGCAGCAGCTCGACGATCTCGGCGGGGCTGGTCCACGCCTCGTACGGCTCGGTGCGCAGCCAGCGCGGCAGCCGCCGCTCGACCGACACCCGGTCGTGCCGCCACACCAGCGCGCTCGACCCCGGCAGCCGTTTGACCTCGGTGTACGGCGTCGCCTCGCCCAGCGGGAACGTCACCTGGAGTATCGAGGCCCAGGCCGACCAGTCGATCGCGATCGGCACCAGGGAGAGCAGCGGCTGGATCAGCGAGGAGAAGTAGACCGCCTCGCCGAGGCGCACGTAGTAGAGGTCCACCAGCCCGAGCGCCCCCGTGTGCAGGGTCACCTGGTGGCCGTCGCCGATGAGGCCGGGAGTCTCGTACGTCTCGGCCACCGTCATCCAGTCGTCGGCGGCCGGCGGGCGGCGCTCGCCCCAGGCGAAGGCGTACGCGTCGGCCGCGCGGTGATAAGGCGGCAGCGGCGCCGAGCTGAACAGCGCGGCCTCGGGCGTCTGGAGCGCCGGCCGCACCCGCGGGCCCGCCCCGGTGAGCTTGCCCACTATGGCGGTGTCGATCCGGCCGAGAGCGCCGCAGACGTAGGGCCGCACGTTGAACTGCACCGGATCTCATCCCTTCGAGCCGCTTCTCGCAAAAGAGTATCCTTTGCCAGGCTGAGGAAGCGGAGGTCGACTTGTCCACTGAGCTTGAGAGCACGCGCCGGGCACTGCGAGACGCGGTGGCGCAGGCCGAGCGCGCCGCCGAGCTGGCGAGGCTGCTCGACGCCGCCCAGGCACGGCTCGCCGAGGCCGAGCGCAGCGTCGAGGAGGCCAGAGCGCTCGCCGAGCGGCTGAGCGAGGCCGAGGCCGCGTTGGAGGCCGAGCGGGCCGCCGCCGACAAGCTCCGCAGGGAGCTGGCCGAGCAGCGCTTCCAGGCCGAGGTGGCCAACTGGAAGCTGTCGTCGATCAAGGTCGCCCGCTGGAACCGGCTCGGCGACGCGATCAAGAGCGGCAAGAGCAACCCGGTCCGGCTCGCCAAGGGCCTGCGGACGGCCGCCAAGCCGGTCAAGCGGCCGAGCGCGCCCAAGCGCAAGCCCGTCACCCCCGTCGCCGGCAAGGAGGAGCGGCCCGGGGCCGCCTACCAGGCGACGACCTCCACCCGAACGCTCGGCGGCGCGTCGTTCAAGCTCAAGCCGTTCCGGGTGCCGACCGGGCCCAACACCAGGCCGCACATCACCGCGGCGGTGATCGCCGACCCGCACGCCGAGGCCCTGCTCCGCTACGAGTGGCGCCAGACCACCGGCTTCACGCCCCGCGACTTCGCCCGGGTGCTCCCGCTGGAGGTGCCCCACCTGCTCGTGGTCGAGTCGGTTACCGAGGGCCCGTGGGCCGAGGAGATCACCGGCGAGCCCGGCGAGGGCATCCGCGCGCTGCTGGCCTGGTGCGCCGAGCGCGGCATCCGCACCGTGTTCTGGCACACCAAGGGCCCCGTCGACGCCTACGCCGCCACCGCGCAGCTCTTCGAGCACCGCTTCACCAACGACCTGTCCGTGCCCTGGCCGCGGCTGCAGTACGGCGTCCAGCCGCGCGTCCACAACCCGCTGCCCCTGGCCGGCGGGCGCATCGACCGGGTGCTCACGCTCGACCAGCTCCTGCCGGGCCACCTGACCTACCCCGACGTGCTCACCTCCTACCGGTGGCCGGCCGCCGCCGACTGCCCGCCCGGCACGCCCCAGTGGCGGCTGGCCGAGATCGCGGCCTGCGGCACGCCCATCGGCACCGAGGCCGACTCGCGGCGGGCGCACGTGGCGCTGCGGCGGGCGTACCAGATGGGGACGATGACCGAGCGCGTGGACGAGATGCTGGAGACCGTCGGGCTGCCCAGCGCCCGCGCCACGCTGGAGACGTCCGTGCTGCTGCCGATCACCGACCCGCACCTCATGGAGCACGGGCTCGCCCAGGTCGCCAAGCAGACCGGCGTGGCCCAGGTGATCGTCATCGGGCCGCCCGAGGCCGAGCTGCGCGCCCGCGACGTGCTGCCGGACCTCGATGTCGTCCACCGCAGGCCGCAGCCCTCCATGAGCGAGGGCGCGATGCTCGCCGCCGGGCTCGACCTGTGCGAGGCCGACCTGGTGGCGGTCATGGACCCGCGCGACGTCTACGGCCCCCACTACCTGGCCGACCTGCGCAGGGCGTTCCTGTTCAGCACCGCCGACATCGTCGGCAAGGCCGCCTACTACGCCCACCTGCGCAAGCCCCAGGCCACGCTGCTCAAGCAGCCTGAGGCCGAGTACGCCTACCTGCCGGAGATCGCCGGCGCGACCCTGCTCGCCCGCAGGAACGCCCTGCGCGAGATCGGCTTCGCCGACCTCAGCGAGGGCTGGGACGAGGTCATGATGCGGCAGTGCCGCACCGACGGGATCAAGGTGTTCTCGGCCGACAGGTTCGGATATGTACGGGTGCGCGACGAGGACCGCTGGCTCCTCGGCGCCGCCCACCTGGTGGAGTACGGCTCCGCCGAGCCCCACGCGCTCATCTAAAGTCCTCGGCATGACGTTCCCGGAGCTGGCCGAGGCGCTGGGGGAGCCGCCCGCGCCCGAGGGCACCTGGGAGCGCCGGGCGCTGCTCGTCTCGGCGGCGGCGCTCCGGCGGCGGGTGCCCGTGGCGGAGCTGGCCGGGCGGGTCCGCGCGGTGCCCGGCGTGGCGGCCGTCACGGCCCGCGCGAACGGGCTCCTGGAGATCGAGGTAGGCGTGCCCGGCACGCTGCTGGAGTCGCTGGAGGTCCCGCCGATCCCGGAGCCGGGCTGGCCGGACTTCCCGCGCACCTGGGACAACCCCGGCTTCGTGGTCAGGTACGGCCACGCGCGGGCGCGGGCGGTCATGAGGTGGGCCCGCGCGCTCGGGGTGCCAGGGGACGGTTTCGACCCGGCGGCGCTGGACGGCCCCTGGGACCGGGCGGTGCTGCGGGCGCTGGCCGAGCTGCCGGGCCGGGCGGTGAGCAGGGAGCCGGGGTGGGAGGCGTACCTCGTGCGGCTGGCCCTGGCCTTCCATGACGCGCACGAGCGCGCGCCCGCGGTGCCGCGCGGCGACGAGCCCGCGCGGCCGGTGCACACGGCGCGGGTGCGGCTGGCGGTGGCGGTGGGACAGGTGCTGATGGGTCCGGAACGGCTGTGATTGATCGCAAAATATCCGGCCAAACCGCGAAAAAGCGTAAAAAAATCCCACGTGGAGCCCGATCCCGTCTCGATACGTGGTCACCAGGTCATGGTGGAGTGGCGGTTCCGATAGCCTCGATCGGGTGAGTCGATTCGTCCATCCCGCCGGGGACCGGCACGCTGAGATGCTGCCCCAGGAGCGCCCGCCGCAGGCGCCCGCCGACCTCAACCGGATCCAGCCCGCGATCTGGCCCCGAACGTCGACCCGGACCGATGGCGCGCTCACGGTCGGCGGCGTGGACGTGCGCGACCTCGCCCGCGACTTCGGCACCCCGCTCTACGTCCTCGACGAGGACGACGTGCGCTCGCGCATGCGCGACTACGCGAGCGCCTTCGCCGGCTCCGAGGTCCACTACGCCGGCAAGGCGTTCCTGTGCAAGGAGATCGTGCGCTGGCTCCAGGACGAGGGGCTCGGCCTCGACGTGGCCAGCGGCGGCGAGCTGGCGGTGGCGCTCAGCGTCGGCTTCCCGCCCGAGCGCATCACCGTCCACGGCAACAACAAGTCCGTCGCCGAGCTGACCAGGGCCCTTGAGGCCGGCGTCGGGCACGTGGTGGTCGACTCCTTCGAGGAGATCGCCAGGCTCGGCTACCTCGCCGAGCAGCTGGGCAAGCGGCCCAAGGTCATGATCCGGGTCACCACCGGCGTCGAGGCCCACACCCACGAGTTCATCGCGACCGCGCACGACGACCAGAAGTTCGGCCTCTCGCTCGGCCACGGCGCCGCGGCCGAGGCCGTACGCCGCGTGCTCGCGCTGCCGCAGCTCGAACTCGTCGGCCTGCACTCCCACATCGGCTCCCAGATCGTCGACACCGGCGGGTTCGAGGTGGCCGCGCGGCGGCTGGCCAGGCTGCTGGTGGAGATCAAGGACGAGCACGACGTGGTGCTGCCCGAGCTCGACCTCGGCGGCGGCTACGGCATCGCCTACGTCGAGGGCGACGACGCGCCCGACATCAAGGTGCTGGCCGACGGCCTGCGCGAGATCGTCACCAAGGTCTGCGTGGACGCGGGCCTGCCGGTGCCCCGGCTCACCGTCGAGCCCGGCCGCGGGATCGTCGGGCCCGGCGGCATCACCCTCTACGAGGTCGGCACGGTCAAGGACGTCGAGGGGCTGCGCACGTACGTGAGCGTCGACGGCGGCATGAGCGACAACGTCCGCACCGCGCTCTACGGCGCCGACTACACCGCGGTGCTGGCCAGCCGCGCGAGCGACGCCGCGCCCATGCTGAGCCGCCTGGTCGGCAAGCACTGCGAGAGCGGCGACATCCTCGTGCGCGACTGCTACTTCCCGGCCGACCTCGCGCCCGGCGACCTGGTGGCGGTCTCCTCGACCGGCGCCTACTGCCGGTCGCTGGCCAGCAACTACAACTACCTGCCCAAGCCGGCCGTGGTGGCCGTCTCGGGCGGCAAGGCCCGGGTGATCGTACGGGGCGAGACCGAGGACGACCTGTTGAGGGGGCAGCTGTGAAACCGCTGAAAGTGGCTCTGCTGGGCTGCGGGGTCGTGGGCTCGCAGGTCATCCGGCTCCTGCACGAGCAGGCCGACGACCTCGCCGCCCGGGTGGGCGCGCCGCTGGAGCTGGCCGGAGTGGCCGTGCGCCGGCTCGGCCGCAAGCGCGACGTCGAGGTCGATCCCGCGCTGCTGACCACCGACGCCGAGGCGCTGGTCGCCCGCGACGACGTCGACATCGTCATCGAGGTCATCGGCGGCATCGAGCCCGCCCGCGGCCTCATCGTCTCGGCGCTGTCGCGCGGCAAGTCCGTCGTCACCGCCAACAAGGCGCTGCTGGCCGAGGACGGCGCCACCCTGCACGAGGCGGCGCGGGCCGGCAACGGCGACCTCTACTTCGAGGCCAGCGTGGCGGGCGCGATCCCGCTGCTGCGGCCTCTTCGCGAGTCGCTGGCCGGCGACCACGTCAACCGCGTGCTCGGCATCGTCAACGGCACCACCAACTACATCCTCGACAAGATGGACTCCACGGGCGCGTCCTTCACCGACGCCCTGGAAGAGGCCCAGACGCTCGGCTACGCCGAGGCCGACCCCACGGCCGACGTCGAGGGCTTCGACGCCGCCGCCAAGGCCGCCATCCTCGCCGGGCTCGCCTTCCACAGCCGGGTGACGGCCGCCGACGTGCACCGCGAGGGCATCACCGAGATCACCGCCACCGACGTGGCCTCCGCCAAGGCCATGGGCTACGTCATCAAGCTGCTGGCCATCTGCGCCCGCTCCGACGACGGCCGTTCGTTCGGCGTGCGGGTGCACCCGGCGATGATCCCGCGTACGCACCCGCTCGCGGGCGTGCGCGAGGCGTACAACGCGGTCTTCGTGGAGGCCGGGTCGGCCGGGCAGCTCATGTTCTACGGCAAGGGCGCGGGCGGCGCGCCCACGGCCTCGGCCGTGCTCGGCGACCTGGTGGCGGTGGCCCGCAACCGCCTGGCGGGCACCCGCGGCCCCGAGGAGTCCACCTACGCCGACCTGAACGCCCACCCGATGGGCGAGACCGTCACGCGCCTCCACATGGCGCTCGACGTGGCCGACAAGCCGGGCGTGCTGGCCAGGGTGGCCGAGCTGTTCGCCAAGCACGACGTCTCCATCCAGACCGTCCGCCAGGAGGGGCACGGCGACGACGCCCAGCTCGTCATCGTCACCCACCGCGCCACCGACGCCGCGCTCACCGCGACGCTGGAGGGGCTGCGGGAGCTCGACATCGTGCGGGCCGTGGCCGGCGTGATGCGCGTCGAGGGCGACGACTAGCGCCTGAAGGGCCGCGAAACGGGCGTAAGGTAGGCGCCGACTGAATCCCCGCGGTCGAGGAGCACCCATTTCATGTCCGTCACCCCGTGCGGTTTCCTGCGCACGCCGGAGAAGGGGCCGGCCCGCCTGCACTGGGCGGGCGGCGGATGGGCGGTCGACGGCCGCCCGCCCGCCGTGCCCGAGCTGCGCCCGCTGCGCGGCCTGGAGATCGAGTGGCCGGACGGGCCGGTGCCCCTCGACGGGCTCATGGAGCTGGCCGCGGCCGGCGTCCCGCTGACCGCCGAGCGGGCCCCCGGCTGGGTGCCCGCCGGCCTCGCGGCGCTGCTCACCGACCGCGACTGGCTCGGCCACGCCGCCGACGGCACCGCGCGCAGCCTCGCCGACCTGCGGCGGGAGGAGCACAGCGTACGCCTGCGCCGCCTCGCGCACCCCGCGCCGCAGACCCCGCCCAGCGTCAGCATCGTCATGGCCACCAAGCGGCCCGCCCTGGTCGGCGCGGCGCTGGCGCAGATGGAGCGGCAGCGCGGCGTGACGGCCGAGGTCGTGCTGGGGTTGCACGGCGTGCCGTTCGAGCACGTACGCCAGGCGGTCGAGGCGTGCGCGCTGCCGGTGCGGTGGGTCGAGGTCGCGGAGTCGGTGCCGTTCGGCGAGGTGCTCAACCGGGCGGCGGCGGCGGCCGGCGGCGACCTCCTCGCCAAGTGGGACGACGACGACTGGTACGGCCCGCACCACCTGTCCGACCTGTTCATGGCCCGCACCTACGCCGAGGCCGACATCGTGGGCACCACCGCCGAGTTCTTCTACCTGGAGCCGCTGAAGGCCACGATCAGGCGGACGACGTTCGCCAGCGGCGCCCGTTATCCGAGCGAGGTCTACTCCGACCACGTGGCGGGCGGCACGATCATGGTGCCGCTGGCGCGGTTCAGGGAGCTGGGCGGCTTCCCGCCGGTCGCGCGGGCCGTGGACCTCGAATTCCTCAAGGCGGCCTCGGGGGCGGGCGCGAAGATCTACCGTACGCACGGTCTCGGCTACGTCCTGCGGCGCGGGCTGAGCGGCGACCACACCTGGCAGCTCCCGCTCGCCCACTTCGTCAAGGTGGCCGCCAACCAGTGGCGCGGCTTCCGGCCGAGTCTGCTCATGGAGGCCGCGTGACCGGCCCGATCGCCCGCGTACGCGGCAACGACTACCGGACGCTGCGCCCGGAGGCCGGCTTCACGCCCGAGCTGACGGTCAGCGTCGTCGTCCCCGCGTACGGCGGGCAGGACAAGCTCGACCTCGTGCTGGCGGCGCTCGCCCGGCAGACGTACCCGGCGGAGCTCACCGAGGTGATCGTCGTCGACAACGGCAGCGAGCCGCCGCTGCGCCTGCCCGGGACCGCCCCCAAGGGCGCCCGGCTGATCCGCTGCCCCGAGCCCGGCCGGGCCGCCGCGCGCAACGCCGGCCTCGCCGAGGCCACCGGCGAGGTCGTCCACTGGCTCGACTCCGACGTGGTGCTCACGCCCGGCGCGATCGAGGCCCACATGCGCTGGCACCACACGGCGCCCTACCTCGTCGTCACCGGCTACATCAGGTTCACCGAGGCCGAGCTGCCCGCCGAGCTGCCCGACGACCTGGAGACCTCCTTCGAGCCGGCCGAGCCGCACGCCTGGATCGTCGATCTCGTCGAGCGCACCGGCGGGCTCACCGACAACCCGCAGCGGCCCTTCAGCCTGCACGTCGGCGGCGCCACCTCGGTCCACGCGCGGCTGATCGCGACGGCCGGGCCGATGGACGACGACCTCGTCCTCGGCCAGGACACCGAGATGGGCTACCGGCTGAGCCAGGCCGGCGCGGTCTTCGTGCCCGAGCCGGCCGCCCGCGCCTACCACCTCGGGCCCACCATGCGGATGCGCGACAAGCCGGCCATCGACCGGGTGAGCCACGCGTTCGTGGCCGACCGCGTCCCCGCCTACCGGTGGCTGCGCGGGCATCCGGGGCGGCAGTGGAAGGTCCCCTACGTGACGGCCGTCGTGGACGGCACGGCGGGCTACGACGAGGTGCGGGCGAGCGTGGACGCGCTGCTCGCCGGCACCGTGCCGGACCTGTCGGTGCTGGTCGTCGGGCCCTGGGACACCCTGCGCCGCGAGCGCCGCGCCCCGCTCCGCGATCCCGCCCTGGACCTGGTGCTGGTCGAGGGCCACTACCGGTACGACGGCCGGGTGCGCCTCGCCGCCGCCGAGGACGTGGACCCCGCGGTGCCGTACGTGCTGCGGCTGCCCGCCGGCTGGGTCCCCGGCGAGGACAGCCTGGCCCGGCTGCTCGACCTGGCCCGCGACGAGGGGCTGGGGCTGGTCAACGTGCTGCTGAGCGAGTCGGCCGAGGGCGTCGTCGCGGCCCGGCTCGAACGCCTCTCCGCCTTCGCCAGGGCCCGCCTCGTGGCCGGGCCCGGCGAGGACCTGGACGACGTGGTGGACGAGGTGTCCGGCGTCACGTGGGTGGACGGCGAGACGTACGGCTTCACCACCGAGGCTTCGGCGCCGGTGGGGCGGCGGAGCGCGTACCGGGCGCGGGCCGAGGCCCAGGCCGAGGCGGCCCGGCTCGCCAAGGAGAACGAGCGGCTGCGGGCGCAGGTCGGCAAGTGGAAGGAGGAGGCCGGCCGCTGGCGCAAGTCGGCGGTCGAGCTCCGGCGCGAGGTCGGCACCCTGCGGCGCGAGCTCGCGGCCGCCAACCGAGTGGCCCAGCAGAGCCTCCGCACGGTCGTCTCCACCACCATGCGCCGCGCCCTCCGCCGCCCCCGCGACTGAGCGCTCCGCCCCCCGGGTCAGTTGGGGCGCAGGGCGGACTTCAGCCGGCCGAGCAAGGAGCGCTCGTCGGCGGCGGGCACCGTCACCGGCTCCGGCGCGGGGATGGTGACCGGCTCGGGCTGCTTCGGGGCCGGCCAGTAGCGGTCCGGCGGCTCGTGCCGTACGCCGTGCGTGGCCGCGATGACCGCGTCCACGTCGGCGGGGCCCGCGCCGGGCTCGGTGAGCAGGACCGCGCGCCCTAGCGCCGACGTACGCTCCAGCCGCGCCGTCCGCCCGTCCGGCAGGTCCACGACCAGCACGCCCGTCAGGTCCTTCTGCGCCGACTCGACCATGCGCTCCAGCGTCGCCCGGTGCAGCGGCACGTCCACCGGCCCCCGGTAGCGGAACGGGCACGGCGCGGGCGTGGGCGCGGCCTCGTCGATGAGCCTGATGCGTTCGTCGTGCGCGAACAAATCGCGCATCAGCCGCAGCTCGAAGCACGGGTCGCCGAGCACGGAACGCCGCCCGTCCCGCAGCCGCGACCACGGCCCCACCAGCGTCACCACGACGTCCTGCAGCTTGCCGCCGAGCGCCGCCGCGACGGCCTGCCGCACCACCGACTCGGAGGTGTCGGTGACGTCGAGCACGACCTCCACGTACGGCACCAGCCACCGCCGCCCCGGATCCTTGCGCAGGTCCCTGCGCAGCGGGATGCGGTGCGCCAGATAGGGCTCGACCGCCCGCACCGCCCGCTCCCGGTCGCGGTGCTGCGCCGGCAGCCCCAGGTGGACGGCCTGCGCCTCCAGGTCGGGGACGAACACCACGCCGTGCATGGCCAGCCGGTAGGCGAACTCGGTGTCCTCACCCCGCGCCACGGTCGGGTCGAGACCGCCCACGGCGTGGAAGACCTCGCGCGGCAGCGCGAACGTCGGCCCCGTGCACACGTGGTACGGGTTGCGGCTCGCGCGCAGCCCGTCGGTCTTGGCGATCGTCGCCTCGGTGGAGCTGGAGACGGCCTCGTCCAGCGCGAACACCTCGTCCAGGCGCCGGGCCTGGAAGACCTGCCTGGGCGTGACGGCCGGCGGCTCGACGAACTTCTTCATCCCGATCGTGACCAGGTAGTCCGTCACATGGTGCCAGCGGGCCAGCGCCTCGATGTGCTCGCGGCAGGCCACCATGTCGGAGTCGAGCCGCTGGATGATCTCGCCGTCGGCGGCGTTGGCGCCGGTGTTGACGGCGTTGGAGATGCCCCAGCCGTCACGCACCCGCACGACACGCGTGTTGACCGGCCGCAGCTCGGGCAGCCGGATGGGCGGCTCGCTGCCGTCGTCGACGACGAGGACCTCCATCAGCCGGTCCGGGTACGTCTGCGCCGCCAGCGCCGCCAGCGTCAGGTCGAGCTTGTCCTGCCCGCCGTGCGCGGGTATCACCACGCTCACGGAAAGGGCGGGTGACCAGGCGCCCAGCGGCGGCGCCTCGATCGGCGAATAGTCGTTCTGCCTCAGAGCAGGACGCGCGTTCATGGTCGTGACCCCCTGGCGAGACCTTATCGGGAGATGCTGAGAATTTCCTCAATAGCGTCGCTGTCCAACCCATACGTCCGACCCGTGTTGCTCGCTGTTGATCCGCCGCCAGGTCGCGGGGATGCCGAGCTGTGTCCGACTTGTGGACGCGAATCCGATGCGGTCGCCCGCACCCCGTACACTCTGTGACCAACACCGCAGGTAGGGAGTCATCATGAGCAGGTCGTGGCGTGGCCTCATCGAGGAATACCGCGAGCGTCTTCCCGTGACGACGAAGACGCCGGTCATCACGCTGCTCGAAGGCGGCACGCCGCTGGTGCCCGCGCACCGCGTCTCCGCCCTCACCGGGTGCGACGTCTACCTGAAGGTCGAGGGGGCCAACCCGACCGGCAGCTTCAAGGACCGCGGCATGACGATGGCCATCAGCAAGGCGGTCGAGGAGGGAGCCAAGGCGGTCATCTGCGCCTCCACCGGCAACACCTCGGCCTCCGCGGCGGCCTACGCCGTGCGCGCCGGGCTGACCTGCGCCGTCCTGGTGCCGCGCGGGAAGATCGCCATGGGCAAGCTCGCCCAGGCGCTCGTGCACGGGGCCACGCTGCTGCAGGTCGAGGGGTCGTTCGACGACTGCCTGGAGATGACCCGCAAGCTGTCGTCCAGCTACCCGATCGCGCTGGTCAACTCGGTCAACCCCTACCGGCTGCAGGGGCAGAAGACGGCCGCGTTCGAGATCGTCGACACGCTCGGCGACGCGCCCGACATCCACTGCATCCCGGTGGGCAACGCGGGCAACATCTCGGCCTACTGGATGGGCTACCAGGAATACTTCACCGACGGCCTCGCGACGCGGAAGCCGCGCATGTTCGGCTTTCAGGCGAGCGGCGCCGCCCCGATCGTCCAGGGCGCGCCGGTGACCCGCCCGCACACCATCGCCACGGCCATCCGCATCGGCAACCCGGCCTCCTGGTCGCTCGCCACGGCGGCCCGCGACGAGTCCGGCGGCGTCATCCAGTCGGTGACCGACCGGCAGATCGCGGCGGCGTACAAACTGCTGGCCCAGGAAGAGGGCGTGTTCGTGGAGCTGGCCTCGGCGGCGAGCGTCGCCGGCCTGCTCCAGGCGCACGAGCAGGGCCTGGTCGAGCCGGGGCAGCGCATCGTCTGCACCGTCACCGGCAACGGGCTGAAGGACCCTGACTGGGCCATCTCGGGAGCGCCGGCGCCGACGGTGATCCCCATCGACGTCCACGCCGCCGCGGCGGCGCTCAACCTCGCCTGACGGAGGTCACGGGGAGTGAGGATCTGATGCGTGAATGAGGACCGTTGACATCCGCGTGCCCGCCACCTCGGCGAACCTCGGCCCGGGTTTCGACGCCCTCGGCCTCGCGCTGAGCCTGTACGACGAGGTCGAGGCCGGTCTCACCGGCGAGCGCGGCGTCGAGGTCAGCGTGAGCGGCGAGGGCGCGGGTGAGGTCGACCGCGGCGAGCGCCACCTGGTCGTGCGCGCCATGCGCGAGGCGTTCGGCCGCATGGGGGTCGCGCAGCCCGCGGGCATCCGCCTGCGCTGCCGCAACCGCATCCCGCACGCCCGCGGCCTCGGCTCGTCGTCGGCCGCCGTGTGCGCCGGGCTGCTCGCGGCCCGCGCGCTCGCGAGGGTCGAGTGGCCGGACGACGAGGTGTTCGCGCTGGCCACCGAGATGGAGGGCCATCCCGACAACGTGGCGCCGTGCCTGGCCGGCGGTCTCACCGTCGCCTGGTCCGACCACGCGGGGGCGCCGCATATGGTGAAACTGGCTCCCGACCAGCGGGTCCGTCCCGTCGTCCTGATTCCGTCCGCGCGGCTGGCGACGGAGACCGCCCGGGGGCTGCTGCCGAAGGACGTGCCCCACAAGGACGCCTCCTTCAACGCCGGCCGGGCCGCGTTGCTGATAGCCGCGCTGACCCAGCGGCCCGAGACGGGGCTCCTGCTCGCCGCCACGGAAGATCGGCTCCATCAGCACTACCGCGCGCCTGCGATGCCGCAGAGCGCGGCTCTGGTAGAACGTCTGCGTGCAGTGGGCGTGCCCGCGGTCGTTTCGGGAGCGGGTCCCACGGTTCTTGCGTTTTCGACATCGGATACGCAGGATTTGATCGCGCCAGAAGTGGGTAATGACTGGCACATCCAGCAAATGGACGTCGACCCGGTTGGTGCGAACGTTCAGTTCCCCGAGACACGCTGATGCCTCTTTAGACCTTCAGGGAATAGCCGTGTGCGCTGGTGATGTTAGGCTGATAGCCGCACCAGATGCCCCCTTGGTGGGTGCGTGCTTGTCAGCCACACATCGCTGCATCATGCTTCACGTCGCGAGGCGTGGGCAGCGCGGCTGTCTCCCCGGAATTAGTCGCCTCCGGTTGGCCCACACCCGGTTGGCCCGAACCGAGGCGTCGACGACGGGGATCTGCGCATTCGAATCCAATCGACATCTGGCTGGCGACAGCAATCTGGGGGGTGTCAGGCACGCGCCACGGCCCAGCGGCGGCGTGACCAACCCCTCTCCAAGAGTGGCGGCCGTCTCCAGCGACAGCCGAAGATCGCAAAGTGCACCCCGACCCGGTCTGTCCCGCCGGATCGCAAGCACCTCCGGGACGCCCGGCAGAACAAAACCGGCGCCCGACCCCTGGGAAGGACCTTTTAGTTGAGCGACACCACCGAACTCCTCTCCGACGCACCAGGCGCTGAGCCCGCGTCCGGCGACACCCCCACTCGCGCCGCGGCCAAGCCCCGTGCGCGTCGCTCCGGCACCGGCCTGTCCGCCAAGGTGCTGCCCGAGCTGCAGAAGATCGCAGCTGAGCTGGGCATCAGCGGGACGGGGCGCATGCGGAAGAGCCAGCTGATCGCGGCCATCCAGGAGAAGCAGGGTGGCGGCACGGGCGACGCCGCGCCGGCCCCCGCGGCCGCCGCGGAGGCGCCCGCCCCCGTGGCCGAGACGGCCCCCGCGGCCGAGCGGCCCACCCGGGCACGCAGGGAACGTTCCCGCGCCAAGACCGTGGTCGAGGAGCCCGCGCCGCAGCCCGTGGCCGCCGCGCCGGAGCCCGTGGCCCAGGCGCCCGAGCCCGTGGCCGCGCCCGCCGAGACCGTCGTCGAGCAGGCCCAGGCCGCCGACGGCGGCCAGGGCGAGTCGCGCGCCGAGCGCGGCGAGAGCCGCAGGGAGCGCCGCAGCCGCGGCGAGCGCCGTGAGCGCGGCGAGCGTTCCTCCGACCGTTCCGCAGACCGTTCCTCCGAGCGCTCCTCCGACCGCGGCGAGCGCGGTGACCGGGGCGAGCGCGGTGACCGCGGTGACCGCGGTGAGGGTGGCCGCACCGACGGCCGCACCGACGGCAGGGCCGACGGTCGCGCCGCCGACGCGGGCAGCCGCGGCGACCAGCGGGGTGACCAGCGCGACCAGCGCGGCGACCAGCGGGGCGGCGGCGCCGACGACGACGAGCGCGGTGGCCGTGGCCGCCGTGGCCGCTTCAGGGAGCGCAACCGTGGCCGTGGCCGCGAGCGCTTCGAGGCGGGCGAGCCCGTCATCGGCGACGACGACGTGCTCATCCCGATCGCCGGCATCCTCGACATCCTCGACAACTACGCCTTCGTCAGGACCAGCGGCTACCTGCCGGGCAGCAACGACGTCTACGTCTCGCTCGCCCAGATCCGCCGCAACGGCCTGCGCAAGGGCGACGTCATCACCGGCGCGGTCCGCCAGCCCCGCGAGGGCGAGCGGCGCGAGAAGTTCAACGCCCTGGTCCGCCTCGACACCGTCAACGGCATGGACCCGGACCAGGCCCGCAACCGGCCCGACTTCAACAAGCTGACGCCGCTCTACCCGCAGGAGCGCCTGCGCCTGGAGACCGAGCCCAACATCCTCACCACGAGGATCATCGACCTCGTCTCCCCGATCGGCAAGGGCCAGCGCGGCCTCATCGTCTCGCCGCCCAAGGCCGGCAAGACGATGGTGCTGCAGGCCATCGCCAACGCGATCACCCGCAACAACCCCGAGTGCCACCTGATGGTCGTGCTCGTGGACGAGCGGCCGGAAGAGGTCACCGACATGCAGCGGTCGGTGAAGGGCGAGGTCATCCACTCGACCTTCGACCGTCCCGCCGAGGACCACACCACGGTCGCCGAGCTCGCCATCGAGCGCGCCAAGCGCCTGGTGGAGCTGGGCCACGACGTGGTCGTCCTGCTCGACTCGATCACCCGTCTCGGCCGCGCCTACAACCTGGCGGCGCCGGCGTCCGGGCGCATCCTGTCGGGTGGTGTCGACTCCACGGCCCTCTACCCGCCCAAGCGCTTCTTCGGCGCCGCCCGCAACATCGAGAACGGCGGCTCGCTGACGATCCTCGCCACGGCCCTGGTCGAGACCGGGTCCAAGATGGACGAGGTCATCTTCGAGGAGTTCAAGGGCACCGGCAACATGGAGCTCAAGCTCAACCGCTCCCTCGCCGACAAGCGCATCTTCCCCGCGGTGGACGTCGACGCGTCCGGCACCCGTAAGGAAGAGATCCTCATGGCCAGGGAAGAGCTCCAGATCGTCTGGAAGCTGCGCCGGGTGCTGCACGCGCTCGACATGCAGCAGGCGCTGGAGCTGCTCCTGGAGAAGATGAAGGAGACCAAGTCCAACGCGGAGTTCCTCCTGCAGGTCCAGAAGACCACGGTGAGCAGCGACCGCGACTAGCGACCGCGACGGCGAAAGGGCGGCAGGTGACTCACCTGCCGCCCTTTCCGCGTTCACGGGGCCGATACGGGGGCTAGCCCCACCCCAGGACACGAGGCAGCTCCATTCCGGCGCGGAGGCGGGCGGTGCAGGCTTGAGGTCATGCGATCCGTGGCGTTGAAGGACCGGGTGCCCTGGGGACCCAGAGGGCCGCTGGGAGTGCTGGCCGATCCCATGACGTGGCGGGCGGCGGCGTACCTGCTGGTCAGCGGGGTGATCGGGCTCGGCTGGTTCCTGCTGTCGTCGTTCGCGGTGCCGGTCTCGCTCACGCTGGCGGTGGTGTGGGTGGGCGTGCCGCTGGCCATGGCGACCGTGCTCATGTGGCGCGGCGGGGCGATGCTGGAGCGGCGGGTGCTGCGGGCGGCGTTCGGGGTGCGCATCGCGGACCCGTACCGTCGGCGGCCGGAGGGCGGGGTGGCGGCGTACCTCCAGTGGCTCGTCACCGACCCCGCGACCTGGAAGGACCTGGGCTACCTGCTCATGCTGCTGCCGCTCGGCGCGGTCGAGACGGTGGTGTCGTTCGGGCTGTGGGTGTCGACGGCGGTGCTGCTCCTCGCGCCGGCGATCCTTTGGGCGAGCGTGGCCGAGGGCCAGACGTACGCGGTGGAGGACCACGTCGGCGCCTGGCTGTGCGTGCCCGCCGGGCTCGTGCTGCTCGTGCTGACCGCCTACCTCGCCCGCGCGATGGGCTGGCTGCACGGGACGCTCGCGACCGTGCTGCTCGGCGCACCCGAGGAGGAGCGGCTGCGGGTCAGCCGTGCCCGGGGGGTGGACGCGGCCGAGGCCGAGCGGCGCAGGATCGAACGCGATCTGCACGACGGCGCGCAGCAGCGGCTGCTGTCGGTGGCGGTGGACCTCGGGCGGGCGCAGGCCAAGTTCGACACCGACCCCGAGACGGCGCGCGAGCTCATCGTCCAGGCCCACGCGGGCACGAAGGCCGCCATCGCCGAGCTGCGCGACCTCGCGAGGGGCATCCATCCGGCCATCCTCAGCGACCGCGGGCTCGACGCCGCGCTGTCGGGGCTGGCCGCGCGGGCCCCCGTCCGCGTGGACGTCACGGTCGAGCTGACCGAGCGGCCGCCCGCCGCGGTGGAGAGCATCGCGTACTTCATCGTCGCCGAGGCGCTGGCCAACATGGCCAAGCACGCGGTCGCCACGGAGGCGTCGGTGTCGGTGTTCAGGGAACGGGCGGCCGTGGTCGTGGACGTGTGGGACAACGGCGTCGGCGGCGCCCTCGTCACCCCCGGCGGCGGGCTGGCGGGGCTGGCGGACCGGGCGGCCACCATCGACGGCGTGCTCGTCGTGCACAGCCCCGTCGGCGGCCCCACCATCGTGCGCGCGGAGCTGCCCTGCGAGTGGTAGGCATGGGGCCATGCGCGTGGTGATCGCCGAGGACTCCGTACTGCTACGCGAAGGGCTCGCCCGGCTGCTGGCCGACGGCGGCATCGACACGGTCGCGGCCGTCGCCGACGGGCCGGCGCTGGAGGCCGCCGTCCGCGCGCACCGGCCCGACCTGGCCATCGTCGACGTACGCATGCCGCCCACGCACACCGACGAGGGCCTGCGGGCGGCGCTGCGGGTGCGCGCCGAGCGTCCCGACTTCCCGATCCTCGTCCTGTCGCAGTACGTCGAGGAGCGCTACGCGGGCGACCTCATCGGCCGGGCCGTCGGCTACCTGCTGAAGGAGCGGGTGGCCGACGTGACCGAGTTCCTGGAGGCGGTGCGTCAGGTGGCGGCGGGCGGCACCGTCATCGACCCCGAGGTCGTCGTGCAGCTCCTCAGCAGGCAGCGCCGCGGCGCGCCGCTCGACTCGCTCTCCCCGCGCGAGCGCGAGGTGCTGGCCCTCATGGCGGAGGGCCGCTCCAACACCGCCATCGCCGCGCGGCTCGTCGTCACCGAGGGCGCGGTCGAGAAGCACATCTCCGGCATCTTCGCCAAGCTGGCCCTCGGGCCGGCGCCCGAGGACCATCGGCGGGTGCTCGCCGTGCTCACCTACCTGGGCCGATGAGTCAGCGGACGTCCACGAACTCCTGGGGCGACAGCGAGGCGCTGGTGGTCTTCGTGCCGGGCACCCTGACGCGGTAGTAGCCGTCCTTGCGGGCCGTGTACGTCTTGGCGTACCTGCCGGTCGAGGTGGTCTTCGCGAAGCCGAGCAGCTTGTACGTCTTGGTCCCCTTGACCTTGAAGTACACCTCGACGATCTTGCGAGGGTACGCCTTCGAGCCGCGGTAGACCTTCCCCGACACCTTGACCTTCTTGCCCGCCGTGACCTTGGCCGGGGCCGAGATCGTGACCCTCGACCGCGCCTTCTTGGAGGCGCCGTTCACGGGCTCGGCGACGGTGAAGCCGGCCACGCCCTTGAGCGTCTGGCCGCCCTTGTGCGCGTACACCTCCAGCGTCCAGTCGCCCGGCGCGGTGTCGTCGGCGAAGTAGGTGGTGCCGCGGTACTTGCCGTCCGACTCCCTGGCGAGGTCGCCCAGGTCGTAGAACTCGCCGCCGCCCGCGCTGACCAGCTTGGCCGACACCTTCGAGGCGTCCTTCACGCTCGCCTCGACCGTGACCTTCACGTCCTTGCCGGTGACGAGTCTCACCGGATCCGGGGTGACCTTGGCGGCCGTGATGCCCTGCTTGCCGGCCACCTGCACGACGAACGGCGTGTTGCTCGTGCCGCCGTCGCGGGTGACGGCGACGTTCAGCTTCCACTCGCCCGCCGGGTCGTCCGCGGCGATCCGCCACCTGCCGGTGATCCGCTGCGTGGCCGAGGCGTCGCCGGGCCGGAAGTCGAACGTCACCGTACGCGCGGCTCCGCCCGGCGCCTCGATGCCGCCGGTCACGCCCGTGACCTGGGCGGGGTCCTTGAGGTTGAGCGTCACGGTGCCCTCGACCTCGTTCTGCAGCGGGACGGAGGCGCTGGCCGACGCCTCGCCCGTGAAGTCGCCCGCGGCCGTGCGGCCGGTCGCGGCGGCGACGCTCGTGCCGGTGCCTCCCAGGAGAACGGCGGCCCCCATGGCGGTCGCGAGCAGCGACCTCAGCCTTCTTCTCATCCGGAGTTCCTAACAAGAGTGAGGGATGGTGCAAAGGAGCCTATTGCGGCGACGCGCGGAGTGCGGGGGCGGTGCGCGGGAATGCACGATGGCCTGGGATGGTTGCACGATCTGGCACACTGGTAGCTGACCATTTTGCGGTTCCGGTTCACGCCATGCCTAGCGGCGACCCGGCGGCCGCAGCCCGAAAGGACAGCGATGAAGCGCGACATCCACCCCGATTACCACGTGACGCAGGTCTCCTGCTCCTGCGGTAACACCTTCACCACCCGCAGCACCGCCAAGAACGGCGTGATCCACGCCGACGTCTGCTCCGCCTGCCACCCGTTCTACACGGGCAAGCAGAAGATCCTGGACACCGGCGGCCGGGTGGCGCGCTTCGAGAAGCGCTTCGGCAAGAAGGCCGCGGGCAAGTAGCTCACCACACGCCGGCCCGGCCGCACATCCGCGTGCGCCGGGTCGGCGTTGTCGGTAAGCGACACCACGCCCCTGGCCGATCCACACACCTCAAGGACCCACGGTGAACCTCGACGAGTTGCTCAAGGAGTATTCCGAGCTGGAGCTGCAGCTCGCCGACCCCGCCGTGCACGCCGACCAGTCCAAGGCCCGCACCCTGGGCCGCCGCTACTCCCAGCTCACCCCGATCGTGACCACCTATCGGGAGCTGGCCACGGTCCGCGAGGACCTGAGCGCGGCCAAGGAGCTCGCCGGCGAGGACGAGTCGTTCGCGGCCGAGGCGACCGAGCTCGAAGCGCGCGTCCCGCAGCTGGAGGAGCGGCTCAAGCACCTGCTCATCCCGCGCGATCCCAATGATGACAAGGACATCATCATGGAGATCAAGGCGGGCGAGGGCGGCGAGGAGTCCGCGCTGTTCGCCGGCGACCTGCTGCGGATGTACCTCCGCTACGCCGAGCGGCTCGGCTGGAAGACCGAGGTCATCGACTCCCAGCCGTCCGACCTCGGCGGCTACAAGGACGTCACGGTCGCCATCAAGGCCAAGGGCGACGAGGGCGTGTGGTCCAGGCTCAAGTTCGAGGGCGGCGTCCACCGCGTGCAGCGGGTGCCCGTCACCGAGTCGCAGGGCCGTATCCACACCAGCGCCGCAGGCGTGCTCGTCTACCCCGAGGCGGAGGACGTCGAGGTCCAGATCGACCCCAACGACCTGCGCATCGACGTCTACCGCTCCAGCGGCCCCGGCGGCCAGAGCGTCAACACCACCGACTCCGCGGTCCGCATCACCCACCTGCCGACCGGCGTCGTCGTCTCCTGCCAGAACGAGAAGAGCCAGCTCCAGAACAAGGAGTCGGCGATGCGCATCCTGCGCGCCCGGCTGCTGGCCATCGCCCAGGAGGAGGCCGAGGCCGCGGCGCAGGCCGAGCGCAAGTCGCAGGTCCGCACGGTCGACCGCTCGGAGCGCGTCCGCACCTACAACTTCCCGGAAAACCGCATCTCCGACCACCGCGTCGGCTTCAAGGCGTATAACCTCGACCAGGTGCTCGACGGTGAGCTCAACGCCGTCACCCAGTCCCTCATCGACGCCGAGATGGCGGAGAAGCTCGCACAACACTCATGAGTCTGCTGCTGGACGAGATCGCCCTCGCCACCGCCCGGTTGGCTGAGGCAGGCGTGCCCTCACCGCGCACGGACGCGGAGGAGATCGCGGCGTTCGTCCACGGCGTGCGCAGAAGCGAGCTCCACACCGTCAAGGACGCCGACTTCGACGCGCTGTTCTGGGAGGGCGTCGCGCGGCGCGAGGCCCGCGAGCCGCTGCAGCACATCACCGGCCACGCCTACTTCCGCTATCTGGAGCTCGCGGTCGGGCCCGGCGTGTTCGTGCCGCGCCCCGAGACCGAGGTCATGACCGGCTGGGCCATCGAACGGCTACGCGAGATGGACGTCAACGCGCCGCTCGTGGTGGACCTCGGCACCGGCTCGGGGGCCATCGCGCTGTCGATCGCCCAGGAGGTCGCGCTGGCCGAGGTGCACGCCGTGGAGGTCGATCCCGCGGCCTACACCTGGGCCAAGCGCAACATCACCGAGCTCGGCCAGGGCCGCACCCACCTGCACCCGGAAGACCTCGCCGAGGCGCTGCCCGAGCTCGACGGCAAGGTCGACCTGGTCATCTCCAACCCGCCCTACATCCCGCCCGGCGCGATCCCGCGCGACCCGGAGGTCCGCGACTACGATCCCGCCCGCGCGCTCTACGGCTCGGGCGACGACGGCCTCGAGGAGGTCCGCGCGGTCGAGCGCACCGCCCGCCGGTTGCTGCGGCCGGGCGGCTGGGTGGCCGTCGAGCACGCCGACCAGCAGGGCCGGGCCGTCTACCTGACCTTCCCCGAGGACAACGGCTGGCGCGACGTGCGCCTGCGCCAGGACCTCACCAGAAGGGACCGCTTCGTCACGGCCCGGCTGGGCCAGGACTGAGTCACCACCGAGGAGCTATCCGTGGGACGACGCTTTGACTGCTCGGACCCCGAGCAGAAGGCCGAGGGGCTGAAGGAGGCCACCGAGGCCGTACGCAGGGGCGAGCTCGTGGTGCTGCCCACCGACACCGTCTACGGCATCGGCGCCGACGCCTTCACCCCGGCCGCCGTCACCGCCCTGCTCGACGCCAAGGGGCGCGGGCGCGACATGCCGCCGCCGGTGCTCGTGGGCACCGTACGAGCCGCCACAGCGCTCGTGGACGACCTGGGGCCGTACGGGCAGGATCTCATCGACGCCTTCTGGCCGGGGCCGCTCACGCTCGTCTGCAAGGCCAACAGGGCCCTTTCCTGGGACCTGGGCGACACCAAGGGGACGGTGGCCGTCCGCATGCCGCTCCACCCGGTGGCGCTCGAACTGCTCAAGGAGACCGGCCCCATGGCCGTCTCCAGCGCCAACCGCTCCGGCGCCCCGGCCGCCACGACGGCGGAGGACGCGGAGACGCAGCTCGGCGAGTCGGTCGCGGTCTACCTCGACGGCGGCAAGACCACCGACGACACGCCCTCCACCATCCTCGACCTCACCACCGCCGTGCCCCGGCTGCTGCGGCGCGGGGCCATCCCGGTCCAGAAGCTGCGCGGCATCATCGGGTACGTCGCCACCGACGACTGACGCTCCGGCGGGATGACCTGCCGCTCGACGTATACCGTCTGCTTATCCCGGCTGCGGTGGCGCTCCGGCCGTGATTACGGTGAGGCCCGGAGCGGCGAGACGTCGGGGAGTGGCCCATGAGCAAGTACGACGGCATGGATCCCAAGCTCGTGCGCGAGCTGCTGTCCGAGGCGAAGCACGCGGCCACGGAGATGCGGGCGGTCGAGGACCGCGTCCGCTCCGCGCTGGGCCGCGCCGGGGTGTCGGTGCGGGCCACGCACCGCCCCGTCCAGGTCGCCGAGGCCGTCGACGCCATGGTCAAGGACGTGAACGGGCGGCTGGCGGTGCTGGAGAAACGGGCCGAACAGCCCGACAAGTCCGACACCACCCGCCCGGCTGATCCGGTGTCGCCCGGCAGACGGCCGGGGGACGACGAGGGGGCGAAGGACGTACGCGGAGGCGACAGACCCGCCCACGAAACCCCGAAGACCGACGCCGACGGCAAGACGGGCGCTGACGGCAAGCCCGACTCTGACGGCAAGAAGGGCTCCGACGGAAAGCCCGACGCTGATGGCAAGACGGGCGCTGACGGTAAGACCGACTCTGACGGGAAAAAGGGGTCCGACGGGAAGACGGGGTCGGACGGCAAGACCGATTCCGATGGGAAGCCTGACGCTGACGGCAAGACGGGCGCTGACGGCAAGACCGAATCCGACGGGAAGAAGGGCTCCGACGGGAAGCCCGACGCTGACGGTAAGTCCTGTGACGGCACCGGGGACAAGAACACCGGGACCGGGAAGGACACAGGCACCGACACGGGCGCGGGGACGAGAAGGGACGACAACGGCGTCACCGACACCCCCGCCAAGAACCACCCCGACGACACAGCAGCCACAAAACCGCATGTCGTCGAAGTAGACGGGGTCAAAGTCCTCCAGATCCCCCTGGACCCGCCCACGGCCGAGCAAGTCGAGAACATGCTCAGGAACGCCGACCAGGCCCAACCCGCCGAAATGCCCAAACCACCCGCGACCGACCCCGGCGCACCAGCGACCCCCGGCACGAGCGACATCCCACCCCAGGACATGCCGAGCGTCGAGACGCCGGCAGGCGAGTACGGCAAGGGCGAATGGGCCGGACGCGACATCCGCCCCGACGGCACCCCTGGCTCCATCAACCCGAACGACCCCTCGTCCACCACCCCACCAGCGGACAGCGGCACCATCGAAGCCGCCTACCCGCGGGACGACAGCAGCGCGACGACCATCACACCTATCGACGACAAGCCCTCGAACCCGGGCACGGGCACGGACACAGGCTGCGACTCCACCACCGACCGCACCCCGGGCGGCAACAACACGACACCCGAGGGCACAGGTAAGGGGGACGCCGGCGCCCCCTCGGCCGGCACGGGCGCGACCGCTGGCGGCATCGGCTCGGAGTCAGGTGGCGCGGATCCCACGCCACCCGGTGGCGGCTCCAGCCCGGACGGCGCAGGATCCGCGCGCGGCGACACCGGCACGACGACGCCGAGCGGCGAACGTGCGACGCCGGGCGACGCCGGTACGACGACGCCGAGCGGCGAACGTACGACGCCGGGCGACACCGGCACGGCTCGCGGTGACAGCGGTTCGGCCTCGGGCGGGAACCAAGGGGTGGTCATCCCGCCGACACCCCCGGCGGCCGACGACGGCGGCGCAGGGGCGGCAGGCACCGCACCAGGAGGAGGCGGCGAGGGCGCGACCGGAGGCAATGGTGCCCCCACGCCACCGGCAACCGGCGGGGACGCCACGCCAGGATCCGGCCAGGGCGCCGCGCCAGGGTCGGGTTATGAGGCGGCGGCTGGTGGCGGGGCCGGCTCGGGAGGTTCGGGGATAAGGCTCATGGACGACCCCGGCGTGTCGGTGGTCGCCCACGGGTACGGCGGTGCCGGCGCGGAGGGCGGCGGGGCTCACGGTGGTGCGCAGGTGCGGATCACCGCTGGGGGAGAGATCCCCGGGTGGACCGGGAACGGCGGTGACGTGGTGTCCTTCGGACCGACGGCTCCCGATCTGGACGTTCCGCGGGCCGCCCACCCCCAGGACATCCCGTCCGTACGCATCCCGCCCGGCGAGCCCGGCGACCACGGCACCGACGCCCGGCCCGCCCACGACATCCGACCTGACGGCCCCCCAGGCACGATCGATCCTGACCGGCCGAACCCCCGAAATCCCGAGACGCCGGAAAGGACCGCGTGATGTACGCCGACCCACCGGCCCCCCGCCCCAAAGCCGTGGACGAACGCCCCCCGGCCACCTCCACAGGCCCCCTGGACGACCAGCCCGCCGCCTGGGAGTTCAACCCGGAGTACCAACGCCTGGTGGTCGCCTGGCAGACCGTCCTGCCCCAGCTGGAGTCACTCAGGACGACCCTCGACAAGGCGTTCAACCTGGCCAGGAGCCCCCAGACCTGGGACGCCCCGGTCGGCGAGCGGTACGTCCAGGACATCCGCGAGTGGCGCACCAGGCTGGCCGTCTACCGGCACGCGGTGCTGACGGCGATCAGTGACGAGGCTCACGACACGCCCCGCTGGATCCCGGTGAAGACGAGCGCCCCCCACGCGTTCCCCTGACGCGCGGCGGACCCGCTCCTCGGAGAACCGGACACCGGGTCGTACAGTGGGGGAATGGGTGCGCAACCCTACTACGGCCCGGACTTCGGGCTGCTGCGGCGGAACGATCCTGAGCTCGCCGAGGTGCTGCTCGACGAGCTGGCCCGCGAGCGCCGCGGCCTGCAGCTCATCGCGAGCGAGAACTTCACCTCGCCCGCCGTCCTGGCCGCCCTGGGCTCGACCCTGACGAACAAGTACGCCGAGGGCTACCCGGGCCGCCGCTACTACGGTGGCTGCGAGGTGGTGGACCGCGCCGAGCGGCTGGCCGTCGAGCGCGCCACCAGGCTGTTCGGCGCCGAGCACGCCAACGTCCAGCCCCATTCAGGGGCCTCGGCGAACCTGGCCGCGTACGCCGCGCTCCTCCAGCCCGGCGACACGATGCTGGCGATGGCCCTGCCGCACGGCGGCCATCTCACGCACGGCTCGAAGGTGAACTTCTCGGGACGGTGGTTCGACGTCGTGCCGTACGGGGTGCGCAGGGACACCGAGCTGATCGACTACGACGAGGTGCGGGACCTGGCGCTGCGGCACCGGCCGAAGGTCATCGTGTGCGGCGCCACGGCGTACCCGAGGCTGATCGACTACGCGGCCTTCCGCGGCGTCGCCGACGAGGTGGGGGCGTGGCTGCTGGTGGACGCGGCCCATCCGATCGGGCTGATGGCGGGCGGGGCGATCCCGTCGCCGGTCCCGTACGCGGACATCGTGACGTTCACCACCCACAAGACGCTGCGCGGGCCGCGCGGCGGCGCGATCCTGTGCACCGCCGAGCTGGCCGCCAGGATCGACCGGGCGGTGTTCCCGTTCCTTCAGGGCGGGCCGCTCATGCACGTGGTGGCGGCCAAGGCCGTGGCGTTCGGCGAGGCGCTGCGGCCGGAGTTCGCCGGTTACGCGCGCCGGGTGGTCGCCAACGCGCAGTCGCTCGCCGCGGCGCTGGGCGCGGAGGGGATGCGGGCGGTCTCGGGCGGCACCGACACGCACCTGGCGCTGGTCGACCTGCGCGACACGGGCGTGACGGGGGCGGAGGCCGAGCGGCGGTGCGCGGCGGCGGGCATCACGCTCAACCGCAACGCCATCCCGTACGATCCCGAGCCCCCGGCGGTCACCTCGGGCATCCGGGTGGGGACGCCCTGCGTCACCACGCAGGGGCTGGGGCCGGAAGAGCTGGTGGAGGTCGGGAAACTCGTGGCAGCCGCGGTCCGCGATCCCGGCGCCGCCGAGGAGGTCAGGGAGAGAGTCACGGCGCTGCTGACCATCTATCAGCCATATCTCAGCGAATATTAAGCTGGTCTGTGTCGTTTTCCGGTCACACCTGGCCGGGACATCCGGGAAACTAGGGTCGTGCGCGAATACCTGTTCATGGCGCTCATCGCGGCGGCGGTGACCTATCTGCTGGTCCCGCTCGTGCGGCGCTTCGCGATCCGCATCGGCGCCATGCCGGAGGTTCGTGACCGCGACGTGCACACCACGCCGACGCCCCGCCTGGGCGGTCTGGCGATGTACGGCGGGCTGGTGGCGGGGCTGCTGGTCGCCAGCCAGCTCACGCACACCGGCAAGGCGCTCAACGAGACCGACGGCAACGCGGTCACGGCGCTCATCGTGGCCGGCGGGCTGATCACGCTGACCGGGTTCCTCGACGACTGGTGGGGCATGGACGCCTTCATCAAGCTCGGCGGCCAGGTCGCGGCGGCGGGCGTGCTGGCCTTCTTCGACATGCGCCTGCTCTACATCCCGCTGCCGCAGGACTGGGGCGGGTCGGTCAGCCTCGACCTCACGCTCAGCACCGTGATCACCATCATGGTCGTGGTGGTGACGATCAACGCGGTCAACTTCGTCGACGGCCTCGACGGCCTCGCGGCCGGGATCGTCTGCATCGCCGGCATGGCGACCTGGGCCTACTCGATCTTCCTGGCCGTCAACATCAGCGGCGGGCGCATCACCACGACGGCCGCCATCGCGGCCATCCTCATCGGCACCTGCCTCGGCTTCCTGCCGCACAACTTCCACCCGGCGAAGATCTTCATGGGCGACACCGGGGCGATGCTCATCGGGCTCGTGCTGGCCTCGTCCATCGTCACGGTGACCCCGGTCGACCCGGGGATCATCGAGGGCATGAACAAGGTGCCGGTGCTGCTGCCGCTGCTGCTGCCGGCGGCGGTGCTGATCCTGCCGCTGGTCGACCTCATCACGGCGGTCGTGCGGCGCACCTCGCGGGGGCTGTCGCCGTTCGCGCCCGACCGCGGCCACCTGCACCACCGGCTGATGGACATCGGCCACTCGCACCGCAGGTCTGTGCTCATCATGTACGCCTGGGCGTTCCTGTTCGCCTTCGGCATCGTCGGCATGTCCACGATCGGCGTGCCGGTCCTGCTGTTCCCCGTGGTCATCGTGTTCGCGCTGGCGGTGCTCGTGCTGATGGCGCTGCCGCGCTGGCGGGGCCGGGGCGGCACGCACGCGGCCTCGCGCGGCAAGCAGCCCGACGACGACGGCCCGCCCACCGGGCCGATGCCGCCGATCCCGCCGGAGCCCGAGGTCAGGCGGCGGATGCAGCAGCCGCATGACGGGCCGGGCGCGCAGCGCGCGGCCGCCGACGGCAATCCGGTCATTCCAGCATTTCCGAGCCGTTCTTGATCGCGAACTAGAAACGGCAGGTAAAAGCGGTCTTCCGTGAGCTTGTGATATCTTTCACGAGCAGGGACCCCCGACGCACTTGTCCGCGGGGTAGCAAACGCTCGCTTGATAACTCGCTGATGGAGCACCGATGCAGGCCAACGACGTGCGCGTACTCAAGAGCGCCGCGATTCCGACCCTCGCGGTCGGGGTGGCCGCGGTGGTCGTCGCTCTTCTGACCGCCGGCGGCAAGGGCGCGCTGGGCGCCGCCCTCGGCACCCTGCTGGTCGGGGTCTTCTTCAGCGTCAGTGTGGTGGCGGTCTCCTACGCCGCCCGTATCTCCCCGCAGGTGATGGCGATGGCGGCGATGGGGAGCTACCTCGTCAAGGTCGTCGTCATCATGATCGTGCTCAACGCGTTCCGCGACACCACGATCTGGAACACCCTCGCTTTCGCTTGTTCGGTCGTGATCTGCACGCTCGTGTGGACCGGGTTCGAGGTCCGCGCCTTCATGAAGACCAAGATGCTGTACGTCGACCCCGAGGCCAAGGTCCCCGGACAGGGTGACTCATGAGGCCGTCCCTCTGGGCGGGGCCCGATATGACTAGTCCTCTACTCGCCTGCTATCGTCGGGGCCGCGATGAGCGCACAGGAACGCCGACCGGAGACAGACGGTCGCGACTTCGCCGACGCCATGTGGTCAGTCCCCAGCTATCTGCTCGCAGGGATGGCCTTCTACGGCGGTCTCGGGTGGTTGCTGGACCGGTGGTTGGACATGTCCGCGTTCTTCCCCATAGGCGTGGTCTTGGGGGTTGTGCTCGCCGGCTACCTGGCCTACCGGAAGTTCGGTCGCTAGCCCGGCGCAGCGATCACTCCGCCGAGGTAACTCTTGTGATCCACTACGACGTTGAAGGGAACGCCGCGTGAGTGCGCTGACGGTCCTCGCTCCTCATGGCGATCAGTTCGGGGCGCCTACGCCTGAAGAGCTGTTCAACCTGCCCCCGATCATCCCGGGGGTGGACTGGTTCACCAAGCCGGTCCTGCTCGCCCTGCTCACCTCGGTCGTGGTGATCGCGCTGTGCTGGGGCGCCTTCGCCAAGCCCAAGCTGGTGCCGAGGGGCCTCCAGAACGTCGTCGAGTACGGCTACATGTTCGTCCGCGACCAGGTCGCCCGGCCCTTCCTGGGCAAGGACGCCGACCAGTGGATGGGCCTGCTGGTCTCGATCTTCTTCGTGGTCCTCCTGTGGAACTTCATGGGCGTCGTCCCCGTGCTGCAGTTCCCGGTCGCCTCGCACATCGCCTTCCCCGCCGTGCTCGCCGGCCTGATCTACGTCCTCAAGGTCTACCTCGGCATGAAGCACCAGGGCCCGGTCGGCTACTTCAAGAACATGATGTTCCCCCCCGGCCTGCCCAAGTTCATCTACGTGCTGCTCGCGCCGATCGAGTTCCTGTCGAACCTGATCATCGCCCCCTTCACGCACGCGGTCCGACTCTTCGCGAACATGTTCGCGGGTCACATGCTTCTGGCCTTCTTCAGCATGGTCGGCTTCTGGTTCCTGTTCGAGAAGCTGACCCCGCTGGGCGCTCCCGTCGGCGTCGTGGGCGTGGTGATGACCATCGTCCTGACCGGCTTCGAGATGTTCATCCAGTTCCTGCAGGCCTTCCTGTTCGCGATGCTGGCCGCCATGTACATCGGCGGCTCGCTGCACCCCGAGCACTGAGTCCCACGCACACCACACGGAATGTCCATGACCGGTGATACCCACGTCATCGGCCGTTAAGTAAAGGAATAACAACAATGAGCGTTCTCGCTGAGGTCTCCGGCAACGTCACCGCCATCGGTTACGGTCTCGCCGCCATCGGCCCCGGCATCGGCGTCGGCATCATCTTCGGTCAGGGCGTGCAGGCCATCGCGCGCCAGCCCGAGGCTTACGGCCTGATCCGCCAGAACATGCTCCTCGGCTTCGTCCTCACCGAGGCCCTCGCCCTGATCGGCCTGGTGGCGCCGTTCATCTTCTCGGGCATCTGATCGCCCTCAACTGACGAAAGGCTGCAACATGATCGTTAAGGCAGCTACGCTCCTTGCGGCGGAGGAGGGTGGCAACCCCCTCATCCCGCACACGTACGAGCTCGTCGTCGGTATCTTCGCGTTCCTCGTCGTCTTCCTCGTCGTCGGGCGCATGCTCGTGCCGCGTATCCAGAAGACGCTGGCCGAGCGGACGGACGCGATCGAGGGCGGCATCAAGCGGGCCGAAGAGGCCCAGGCCCAGGCCCAGGAGCTGCAGCGCCAGTACGCGGCCAACCTCGAGGAGGCCAGGCGCGAGGCCGCCAGGCTCCGCGAGGAGGCCCGCGAGCAGGCGTCGCAGATCAAGGCCGAGCTCCGCGAGGAGGCGCAGGCCGAGGCCCGCCGCCTCGTCGAGGCTGCTCACGCGCAGATCGAGGCCGACCGTCAGGCCGCCTTCGCGCAGCTCCGCACCGAGATCGGCCGCCTGTCGACCGAGCTCGCGGGCCGCATCGTGGGCGAGTCGCTGGAGGACGAGGCCCGTCAGAGCCGCATCGTCGACCGGTTCCTCGACGAGCTGGAGAGCTCCAACGCGCAGGCGGTGCGCTGATGCGCGGTCTGAGCAGGACGTCGCTGGCCGAGGTCGAGGAGCGGTTCAACGCGGTCGCCGGCAGTGCCGACCTCGGGACGCTCTCCGACGAGCTGTTCGCGGTCGCGGATCTGCTCGACCGCGAGCACGGCCTGCGCCGCGCCCTGTCCGACCAGGCCAGGCCGGCGGAGGTCAAGACGCGCACCGCACGCGCGCTGCTGGAGGGCAAGGTCGGCGCGGCCGCGCTGACCACCGTCGAGAGCGCGGTCGCCGCTCGCTGGTCACGCGCCGGCGACCTCGCCGACGTGCTCGAACGGCTCGGCGTGGTCGCCGCGGCCGCGGAGGCGGAGAGCCAGTCGCGGCTCGACGACGTGGAGGACGAGCTCTTCCGCTTCGGACGCGTCGTGGCCGCCAACCCCGACCTGCGCCGCGCGCTCGCCGACACCGCGGGCCCCGCCGAGGGCAAGCGGCAGCTGCTGAGCGACCTGCTCAGCGGCAGGGTGGCGCCCACCAGCCTGCGCCTCATCACGCAGGTGGTTCTGCACCCGCGAGGACGTAGCCTGGAAGCAGGGCTCGAGGAGTTCGGCCAGCTCGTGGCCCAGCAGCGCCAGCGCCTCGTGGCGGTGGTGCGCAGCGCCGTCGAGCTGACCGAGGCACAGAAGCGGCGCCTGTCGTCGTGGCTGCGCACCTCGTACGGGCGTGACGTGCACCTGAATGTCGAGGTGGACAAGCGAGTGCTCGGTGGGTTCTCGGTCCGCGTCGGCGACGAGATCATCGACACCACCATCGTGGGACGAATCGAAGAAGTCCGCCGCCGGTTGGCCGGCTAGGCGAAATAGGGAGACAGAGTAGAGATGGCGGAGCTTACGATCCGGCCGGACGAGATCCGGGACGCGCTTGAGCGCTTCGTCCAGGCGTACGAACCGGAAGGCGCCGCGCGCGAGGAGATCGGGACCGTCGTCGACGCCGGCGACGGCATCGCCCATGTCTCCGGCCTGCCCTCGGCGATGGCGAACGAGCTGCTCGAGTTCGAGAACGGCACGCGCGGCCTGGCGCTCAACCTCGACACCCGTGAGATCGGTGTCGTGATCCTGGGCGACTTCAGCGGCATCGAGGAGGGCCAGACGGTCCGCAGGACGGGCGAGGTCCTGTCCGTGCCCGTCGGCGACGACTTCCTCGGCCGTGTGGTCGACCCCCTGGGCAACCCCCTCGACGGCAAGGGCGCCATCACCGCCGAGGGCACGCGTGCCCTTGAGCTGCAGGCCCCCTCGGTCGTCCAGCGGCAGCCGGTGAAGCAGCCGCTGCAGACCGGCATCAAGGCGATCGACGCCATGACGCCGATCGGCCGTGGCCAGCGCCAGCTGATCATCGGTGACCGCGGCACGGGCAAGACCGCGATCGCCGTCGACACCATCCTCAACCAGCGCGAGGCCTGGGCCTCCGGCGACCCGGCGCAGCAGGTCCGCTGCGTCTACGTCGCGGTCGGCCAGAAGGGCTCGACGATCGCGCAGGTCAAGGCCCGGCTCGAGGAGGCCGGCGCGATGGAGTACACCACCATCGTCGCCGCTCCCGCCTCCGACCCGGCCGGCTACAAGTACCTCGCCCCCTACACCGGTTCGGCCATCGGCCAGCACTGGATGTACCAGGGCAAGCACGTCCTCATCGTCTTCGACGACCTGACCAAGCAGGCCGACGCCTACCGCGCCGTGTCCCTGCTGCTGCGTCGCCCGCCGGGCCGTGAGGCCTTCCCCGGCGACGTCTTCTACCTCCACTCCCGGCTCCTGGAGCGTTGCGCCAGGCTCTCGGACGACATGGGCGGCGGCTCGATGACGGGTCTGCCGATCATCGAGACCAAGGGCAACGACGTGTCGGCGTTCATCCCGACCAACGTCATCTCCATCACCGACGGCCAGTGCTTCCTGGAGACCGACCTGTTCAACGCCGGCGTCCGCCCGGCCATCAACGTCGGCATCTCCGTCTCCCGAGTCGGCGGTTCGGCGCAGGTCAAGGCCATGCGCAAGGTCGCCGGCACGCTGAAGCTGTCGCTGTCCCAGTACCGCGACCTGGAGGCGTTCGCCTCGTTCGCCTCCGACCTCGACGCCGCCTCCCGTGCTCAGCTGGAGCGCGGCCAGCGGCTGGTCGAGCTGCTCAAGCAGCCCCAGTACTCCCCGTTCCCCGTGGAGCGCCAGGTCGTGTCGGTGTGGGCCGGCACCACCGGTGAGCTGGACGAGGTGCCGGTCGAGGACATCCGCCGGTTCGAGGCCGAGTTCCTCGACTACCTGCAGTCCTCGCACAAGGGCGTCTTCGACACCATCCGCGAGACGAAGGACATGGGCGACGACACCGTCACCACCCTCAAGGACGCCATCACGGAGTTCAAGAAGGGCTTCACCACCTCCTCGGGCGAGCTGCTGGTGAAGGACGAGCCGGTTGCTCCGCTGGAGGCCGGCGAGGTCGGCCAGGAGAAGATCAAGAAGGTCGTCCGCCCGGCGACGGAGAAGTAGTCCATGGGTGCCCAGCTCAGGCTGCTGCGGCGGCGGATCAACTCGGTCAAGTCGACCGCGAAGATCACGCGCGCCCAGGAGCTCATCGCCTCCTCACGGATCGTGCGGGCGCAGCAACGGATGCAGGCGGCGCTGCCGTACGAGCGCGAGATCATCCGCGCCGTCACCGGCGTCGTCAGCAACGCGGCCAGCGTCGACCATCCGCTGACCGTGGCGAAGGACAACCCCGCCAAGGCGGGCGTCCTGATCGTCACGAGCGACAGCGGGTTCTGCGGCGGCTTCAACGCCAACGTGCTGCGTGAGGCCGAGGCCCTGCGCGGGCTGCTGGAGAGCCGTGGCCTTGAGGTCGTGCCGTTCGTCACCGGGCGCAAGGGTGTCACCTGGCACTCCTTCCGCGGCCGGACGATGGGCGGCGAGTGGGTCGGCTTCTCCAGGAAGCCGGCCTACGCCGACGCCAAGGAGATCGCGGGTGTCCTCATCGACTCGTTCAAGGACGAGAACGGCATCGACGAGATCCACATCGTCTCGACCGAGTTCATCTCCATGCTGACCCAGAACGTCGTCGTCAAGCGCGTTCTGCCGCTGGAGGTCGAGGAGACCGAGGCCACGGAGTCCACCCAGATTCCGCCGTACTTCGAGTTCGAGCCGACCGCCGGCGACGTGCTGGAGTCGCTGCTTCCGCGTTACGTGGAATCCCGGATCTTCACCGCGCTGCTGCAGTCGGCGGCCTCCGAGGAGGCCGCCAGGCGGCGCGCCATGAAGTCGGCGACCGACAACGCCAACGAGCTGATGCGGGTGCTCACCCAGCAGATGAACCAGGCTCGCCAGGCCGAGATCACCCAGGAAATCAGCGAGATCGTCGGTGGCGCCAACGCGCTCGCTGACGCCGCAGCGGGGAAAGAGTGAAATGACTGCAGAGGCTGTTGAAACTGTAGAAGCCGCCGCGGCCGGCACCGGCCGTGTGGCGCGCGTCACCGGCGCCGTCGTCGACGTGGAGTTCGGCGTCGACGCGATGCCCGACATCTATAACGCGCTCAAGGTCGAGGTCACCCTCGGCGGCGAGACCAAGACGCTGACCCTGGAGGTCGCCCAGCACCTCGGCGACAACCTGGTCCGCGCCATCTCCATGCAGCCCACCGACGGCCTGGTCCGCGGCCAGGCGGTCCAGGACACCGGCGCGCCGATCTCGGTGCCCGTCGGCGACGTCGTCAAGGGCCACGTGTGGAACGCGCTGGGCGAGACGCTGGACGTCCCGACCTCGTCGCTGAAGATCACCGAGCGGTGGGGCATCCACCGTCCGGCCCCGGCCTTCGACCAGCTCGAGTCCCGCACCGAGCTGCTCGTCACCGGCATCAAGGTCATCGACCTGCTCACCCCGTACGTGCAGGGTGGCAAGATCGGCCTGTTCGGCGGCGCCGGCGTGGGCAAGACGGTCCTCATCCAGGAGATGATCCGCCGTGTCGCCCGCAACTTCGGCGGCACCTCGTGCTTCGCCGGCGTGGGCGAGCGCACCCGTGAGGGCAACGACCTCTGGCTGGAGATGGAGGAGGCGGACGTCCTCAAGGACACCGCGCTCGTCTTCGGCCAGATGGACGAGCCGCCGGGCACCCGTCTGCGGGTCGCGCTGACGGCGCTGACCATGGCGGAGTACTTCCGCGACGTGCAGAAGCAGGACGTGTTGCTCTTCATCGACAACATCTTCCGCTTCACGCAGGCCGGTTCCGAGGTCTCCACCCTGCTCGGCCGCATGCCGTCGGCCGTGGGTTACCAGCCCACGCTGGCCGACGAGATGGGCGTGCTCCAGGAGCGCATCACCTCGACCCGCGGTCACTCGATCACCTCCATGCAGGCGATCTACGTCCCCGCGGACGACATCACCGACCCGGCCCCGCACAACGCGTTCGCGCACCTCGACGCGCAGACCGTTCTGTCGCGGCCGATCTCGGAGAAGGGCATCTACCCCGCGGTGGACCCGCTCGACTCCTCCTCCCGGATCCTCGACCCGCAGATCGTGGGCGAGGAGCACTACCGGGTGGCCCAGGAGACCAAGCGGATCCTGCAGAAGTACCGCGAGCTCCAGGACATCATCGCGATCCTCGGCATCGACGAGCTGTCCGAGGAGGACAAGGTCACCGTCCAGCGGGCCCGCCGCATCGAGCGCTTCCTGTCGCACCCGATGTACGCGGCCGAGGCCTTCACCGGCCAGCCGGGCGAGACCGTGCCGCTCGACGAGACCATCGCCTCCTTCAAGGGCCTCTGCGCGGGTGAGTACGACCACCTGCCCGAGCAGGCGTTCTTCATGGTCGGCGGCATCGAGCAGGCCGTGGCCAAGGCCAAGGAACTCCAGCGTCGCTAATCGCCATACGGTGGCGGCCCGGGCACGATCCCGCGCCGCCACCTGATCGGAAAGGAACCTGCACAAGTGGCGAAGCTACGCGTAGGGGTTGTCTCACCCGAGCGTGAGATCTGGTCTGGCGAGGCCGACATGGTGATTGCCAAGACCGTGGACGGCGAGATCGGTATTATGCCGCAACATGCACCTGTGCTCGGCGTTCTCGTCGAGGGCGGTGTGCTGCGCGTGAAGCGGGAGGGCGAGGTCGACCTCGTGGCGGCTGTTCACGGCGGGTTCATCTCCGTGGCCGACAATGAGGTGTCCGTGCTCGCCGAGGTCGCCGAGCTCGGGTCGGAGGTCGACGTCGCGGCTGCCCGTGACGCGCTCGACCGCGCTCAGGCCTCCATCGAGGCCAACCAGGAAGACGCCGACGCGGCGATCGAGGCCAAGCGTGCCAGGGCCCGGCTCCGCGCGGCGGGGGAAGACGTATAACAGAGCTGTCAGGGGGCGGCATGGTGGCGACGGTTGTGGTTCTCGTAGTGCTGCTCGCCGCCCTCGTGGTGCCGCGCGTGTTCATGCTGCGCTCGCGCGGCAACGTACCCTGTCGGTTGCGGGCCGGTGACCGCGGCTGGCGCAGCGGGGTGGCCCGCTATGCCGACGGGGAACTCCACTGGATTCCGCTCCTGGGCGTCCGACTGAGGCCGCGCCACGCGATCGCGAGGCGCGGCCTCGTCGTTTCCGCCCGTCGCGAGCTCGGCGACGGCCTCTACGCGGTGGACTGCAGCGGCAGCACGCGGGGCATCTCGCTGGCGATGAGCGCCGACGCGCTCACGGGCTTCCTGGCGTGGCTGGAGTCCGCGCCGCCCAGTGCCTACCTCGACGTGGCCTGACGGGGCCGCAGCGCGGGTCTGAGCGCCGCCCCGAGTGTGTTCAGCGGGTGCCGCCCGGCTTCCACAGGATCTCCTGGCCGGCGTGGGCCACGCGGCAGGCGATGAACAGCAGGTCCGACAGCCGGTTGAGATATTTCGCGGTCAGCGGGTTCATGTTGTCGTGGACCTGCAGGGCGGCCCACGTGGTGCGCTCGGCCCTGCGTACGGTCACGCGGGCCACGTGCAGCGCCGCCGTCGCGGGGTCGCCGCCCGGCAGGATGAAGCTGCGCAGCGGCTTCAGTCCCTCGTTGAGCCGGTCGCACTGCTCCTCCAGCCGGTCCACGTAGGACTGCTCAACCCGCAGCGGCGGGTACTCAGGGTTGTCCGTGACCGGCGTGGCGAGGTCGGCGCCGACGTCGAAGAGCTCGTTCTGCAGGCGGGTCAGCAGCTCGGCCAGCTCGCCCGGCAGGGTGCCGAACGACAAGGCCAGCCCGAGGTGGGCGTTGGCCTCCTCCACGTCGGCGTACGCGGCCAGCCGCGGATCGGTCTTGGCGGTCGTGCTCATGTCGCTCAGCCTGGTGGTGCCGTCGTCGCCGGCACGGGTGTAAATGCGAGAGAGAACGACCGGTTTGTCCTTGTCGGCACGCGTCATGCGCTCAGCGTAATGACAAAAGTCATCCCGATCGGACGCGGGATGCATGTCCGGCCCGTGATTTCGGTGACTACCTGGGCGAACGGTGTGAACGCCACTATTGACCCATGACGAAGGAGAGGACCTGATGCTGGAGATAAGCGAGCTGCGCAAGCGCTTCGCGGGCGGCCCCGACGCCCCCGGCGGAAAGGTCGCGCTGGACGGCGTGGGCTTCAGCGTGCGGCCTGGGGAGATGTACGGGTTCGTCGGCGCGAACGGCGCCGGCAAGACGACCACCATGCGGATCGTCATGGGCGTGCTCCAGGCCGACTCCGGCTCGGTGAGCTGGCAGGGCCGCCCGCTCGACTACGACATGCGGCGCCGCTTCGGCTACATGCCGGAGGAGCGCGGGCTGTACCAGAAGATGCGGGTCGCCGAGCAGATCGAGTACTTCGGCCGCCTGCACGGGCTCAGCGCGCCGGCCGCGCAGAAGGCCACCGAGGAGCTGATGGAGCGGCTGGGCATCGCCGAGCGCAGGAACGAGGCCGTGCAGGCGCTCTCGCTGGGCAACCAGCAGCGCGTGCAGCTCGCGGTCGCGCTGGTGCACGACCCCGAGGTGCTGGTGCTGGACGAGCCGTTCTCCGGCCTGGACCCGATCGCCGTGGACGCGCTGGCCGGCACCCTCCAGGAGCGGTGCAGGGGCGGCGTGCCGGTGATCTTCTCCAGCCACCAGCTCGAGCTGGTCGAGCGGCTGTGCGACGCGGTCGGCATCGTCGCGCGCGGGCGCATGGTGGCCTCCGGCACCGTGGCCGAGCTGCGTGCCGCCGAGGGCGACACGCTGCGCGTGGAGGTCCGCGACCCCGCCCCCGGATGGGCCGACGGCCTGCCCGGCACGGTCACCGTGCGCGGCGACCGGCACATCCTGCGCACGACGAACGCGGACGACCAGGAGGTCCTGCGCCGCGCGATCAAGGCGGGCCGCGTCGAGCACTTCGGCGTCGAGCAGCCGACCCTCACCGAGATCTTCAAGGAGGCCGTGGCGTGAACGGTGTGATGCTGGTCGCCCGCAGAGAGGTGATGACGCAGATCCGCACGAAGGGGTTCGTCATCGGCCTGCTGGTGACGGCTCTCCTGGTGGCGGCGGTCTCGTTCGCGCCCAAGCTCATGGACCGCCCCGACTCCTACACCCTCGGCACCGTGAACAGCGAGCGGCTGCCGCTGGACCGGGCGGCGCCGGAGGCGAAGTTCGAGTGGAAGGAGTTCGCCGACGAGGCCACGGCCCGGCAGGCCGTGCTCGACGGCGACGTGGACGCCGTGGTGGTCGGCGGGACCAAGGTGCTCGCCGACGGCCAGCTCGACGACGAGCTCGGCGTGCTGCTGCAGAGCGTGAACCGCGAGGTCAAGCTCGGCGCAGCGGGCGTGTCGATCCCGCCGCTCCAGATGGAGACCGTGGGCGAGGACGCGCGGTACGACTCGGCCCGCACCGGGATCGCCGTGGTGCTCGTGCTGGTGCTGTTCATGCTGATCATCGGCCAGGTGTCGACGGTGGCGATGGGCGTCGTCGAGGAGAAGGGC
The DNA here is from genome assembly GCF_041402765.1 of Nonomuraea sp. AD125B. NCBI lineage: Bacteria > Bacillati > Actinomycetota > Actinomycetes > Streptosporangiales > Streptosporangiaceae > Nonomuraea > Nonomuraea sp. AD125B. The sequence continues at coordinate 259,051 of NZ_JBGLOU010000008.1, forward strand.
AGCCGGATCGTGGAGATCCTGCTCTCCTCGATCCGGCCCTGGCAGCTGCTCGCCGGCAAGATCATCGGGTTGGGCGTGCTCGGCCTGATCAACCTGGTGGCGATCCTGGCCGTCGGCCTCGGCGCCGCGGCCGCCTCCGGCGCCGCCGCGAACTTCCCGCCCGGCATTGCCGGGCTCGTGGCCGGGGTGCTGGTGTGGTTCGTGCTCGGCTACGCGTTCTTCGCGACGCTGTCGGCCGCGTTCGCCTCGCTCGTCTCCCGCCAGGAGGAGGTCGGCAGCGTGATCATGCCGCTGACCATGACCATCATGCTCACGTACTTCGTGGCCTTCTACGCCACCACCGACCCCACGGGCACGCTGGCCACGGTCATGTCGTACGTGCCGCCGTTCTCGTCCATGGTCATGCCGGTGCGGATGGCGGCGACCGAGGTGCCGCTGTGGCAGGTGGGCGCGTCCATGGCGGCCATGGTGCTGGCGGTGCTCGCGGTGCTGTCGTTCGGCGCCGGGGTGTACCGCCGGGCGGTGCTGCGCACGGGAGCGCGGATCAAGCTCACCGAAGTGCTGCGCGCCGGGTAGGCGGACGGCGGCAGCATGGAAGCGCTCCAACGGGCCCGGCGCATCACGTGGATCACGTTGATCGCCGGTCTCGTCATGTTGTGGATCATCCTCGCGATGGGCAGCGTGGTGCTGTTCGGCGAGGGGAGGTTCCCCTGGTGGCGCGCCGTGCCCGCGTTCGCGGCGGCGGCGGGCTTCACCTGGCTCGCCTGGCGGGCCATCGACGCCGTGATGGCCGGCCGCTATCCCCTCCGCGAGATCGTGGTGAGCGCGGTCCTCGCGGTCATCGGAGCGGCGGCGGGCGGGGGAGACCCCTTCGGCTGGGGCTTCCTCATCATGGTCTGGGTCTACACCGCCACGCTGCGGGTCTCCAAGCGCACGGCGGTCCTGCAGTCGGCGGGGGCCCTCGTGGTCGCCGTGGGGCTCGGCCTGCTCGGGGTGGTGACCGACACCGGGGTGACCGGCGCGGACCTGAGCCTGCCGGAGGCCGTGCTCTTCTACGTCGGGGTCTACGGCGTCTGGTGCGCCTCCCTGCCCCCGTCCGGCCGGCTGTGGTTGTGGATCTGGACGCTGGCGGAGCAGGCGCACCAGGGCAGGGAGGCGCACACACGGCTCGCGCTGGCCGAGGAGCGCCTGCGTTTCGCCCGCGACCTGCACGACCTGGTGGGCCACCAGCTCTCGGCCATCGCGGTCAAGACCGAGCTGGCCAGGCGCCTGTCGGAGGCCGATCCCGCGGCGGCGAAGGCCGAGCTGACCGAGATCAACACGCTCACCCGGAAGGCCCTGCGCGAGCTGCGCGAGGCCGTGCGCGGCTATCGCGAGCTTGACTTGACGGCTGAGCTGGATAGCGTGAAGGGAGTGCTCGAAGCGGCCGGGGTCCGCTGCGAGGTGCGCCTGCCCTATCGTGAGCTCCCCGCCGGGCTGGCCCCCGTCTTCGCCTTCGCGGTGCGCGAGGCGGTCACCAACGTGCTGAAGCACAGCACGGCGACGTTCTGCGACATCTCGATCAGGTTCACCCCCGAGCAGGCGGAGCTGTCCGTACGCAACGACGGGGTCGCCCGGAGGCAGGCCGCAGACCTGGGCAGCGGGCTCACCGGCATGGCGGAGCGGCTGGCCGCCGTGGGCGGCGCGGTGCGCGCCCGGCCCACGGAGGATGGCGAGTTCCTGCTCGAAGCTGTCGTGTCGCTGCCTGTGGCTGGGTAGGGATGACATGCAGGAGGTCCGTTCCGCGCATCTGTGCGCGCGGCGCGACCGGCTGTGCGCGTGACTGAGGAGGTGGCATGCGCGTCCGGGGCAATCCGAGAGCTCAAGTGGTGCGGATCGGGGCCAGGCTCGACGCCGGCACGTCTGCGGGGGTGCGCGAGCGGCTGCACGACGCTCTCGACGCCGGCGAGGGCGACCTGATCCTCGATCTCTCCGAGCTGGAGATGATCGACGCGACCGGTCTCGGCGTGCTCGTGGGGGCGCATCGGCGCGCGATGGGCGCGCAACGCCGCCTCGTCCTACGGGGGGTGCCACCGCGGATCATGCGGATCCTCGCGGTGACCCGGCTGAATCGGGTCCTGCTCGTGGAGGTTCCGGCGGCCGCGGTGGCCTGAGGACATATAGCGGCGGGCGGCGATCAGCCGCCGCCCGCTCTTTCTCACTTAGACAAAATCCGGATTACGGATGGTGCGCATCCCTATGCGCACGGAATACCGCGGGATTTATCCCGGGACCGTCCCGGATCAGGGCGCCGCGAGGCTGCGCATGAAGATGTGCACCGCGGTCGCCACGAGATCGTCGATGGCCGGCTGCGGCTCGGCCAGCAGCCATTCGATGAGCAACTCCTGCAACGCCCCAATGGCGCCGAGTGCCAGCAGCCGCCGATTCACGTGCGGATCCTGCGGAAAATCCGCGGCGGCCTCCTGGATGATGCGGGCGAAGGACTCTATGGCCCGCTGGCGCGACATTGACAGCACGTCGCCCGATCTGCGCACCTCGACGTGCATGATGCGGGCGCGGCGCCAGTCGGCCGTGGCGAACTCGATATAGGCGCGAATCCCCGCCCGCACACGCCCTTCGAGGGTGTCCGGGGCCTCCTGTAACGCTTTGGCCACGACGCTCAGGCTTTCCTCCACGCAGCGCTGGTGCAGCGCCTGAAGCAGCTCCTCTCGCCCGCCGAAACATTCGTAGAAGGCGCGGTTCGAGATCCGCGCCTCCGAGCACAACCTTTCGATCGTCGTCGCCGCGAATCCCGGCTTCGCGTATAGCGTGTAGGCGGCCGTCATCAGCCGCTCCCGTCTGTCCGCCAGCCTTTGCTCAGCCGACATTCCCCGGTAAGACCGGTTCACATTCCACCCGTCCAACATGATCGTGGCCCCCAGAGCACACAATTATGGACGGATGATCCGTTAAGGGAAAGAGTACGAAGATTATCTTTTACGTCGGCCGTGCAAGAACGTGACAAGCCTGATCAGCCGCTCAAGCTCGGCGGGCCCTCGGGAGAACGAGGTCAGGTTCATCCCGGGCATCGCGAAACGCTGTCGCGAGATCGCTTTGGGCCTGCTGAACTCGCGCAGGCCGTCGGCCCCGTGGATGCGCCCGAAGCCCGAGTCGCCGACGCCGCCGAACGGCAGGGACGGCACGCCGGCGAACGAGATGACCGAGTTGATCGCCGTCATGCCGGTCCGCATGAGGCGGGCCAGCTCGGTCGCCCGGCGCGCGTTCCTGGAGAACACCGTCCCGCCGAGCCCGTACGATGAGGCGTTGGCCAGCTCCAGCGCCTCCTGCGCGTCGCGGGTGCGCCGCACGGTGATCGTGGGGCCGAACGTCTCCTCGCGCACGGCCGCGGAGTTCTCGGGCACGTCCTCGACGATGACCGGGTCCACGAACGGCGGCCGCACCGACCCGGGCCCGCCGGTGACCACCCGGCCCGCCTTGGCGGCGTCGTCGATGTGCCGCTTGATGACCTCGACCTGGGCGGGCATGGTGATCGGCCCGTAGTCCTCACCGGCGCGCACCTTGGTCACCCGCTCGGACAGCTCGCGCATGAACCCGTCGTAGACCGCGTCCACGACGTAGACGCGCTCGACGCCCACGCAGGTCTGGCCGGCGTTCGACATCGCGCCCCACAGGCAGGCGTCGGCGGCGGCGCCGAGGTCGGCGTCGGCGTCGACGATGAAGGCGTCCTTGCCCCCGCACTCGGCCACGATCGGCGTGAGGTTCTCGGCGCAGGCGGCCATGACGCGCTTGGCCGTGGCCGTCGAGCCGGTGAAGGCGATCTTGCGGACGCGCGGGTCGGCGGCCAGGGCCGCGCCGGTCTCGCCCAGGCCGGTCACCGCCTGGAACACCGGGTGCTCGGGCACCGCCTCGGCGAACAGCTCCGCCAGCCGTACCCCGACGCCGGGGGTGAACTCGCTCGGCTTGAACACCACGGCGTTGCCGGCGGCCAGCGCGTACGCGATGGAGCCCATAGGCGTGAAGACCGGATAGTTCCAGGGGCCGATCACGCCGACGACCCCGAGCGGGAGGTATTCGAGCGTGGCGGCCAGGTTGAGGCCGATCATGCCGGTCGCGACCCGGCGGCGGCCCAGCACCTTGTGGGCGTTGCGCGCGGCCCAGTCGATGTGCGTGATCGCCAGCACGATCTCCAGCGTGGCGTCGCCGACCGGCTTGCCGGTCTCCTCGTGGACGAGCCGGGCGAGCTCCCGCAGGTCGCGGGTGACGACCGCCTTGTAGTCGAGCAGCCGGCGCCGGCGCTCGGCGTGCCCCAGGCCCGCCCACCAGGCGGCGGCCGCGTCGGCCCGGCCGACCGCCTCGCGGACGGCCTCCGGGCCCTGCTTCGGGTGGCTGCCGACGATCGCGCCGGTGGCCGGGTTCAGTGAGTCGAACGTCACTGTGGTCATGGCGTCACGATAATCCGGTAAGCCATCGCTTACTAGGGCAAGGTGGGCGTGACGACCTGCGGCGCGTCGGAAAGGCGGCTCAGAACAGCGTGGGGTTCTCCGGCTCGATGCCGCGCAGCGCGTCGTAGTCGAGCGTGACGCAGTCGATGCCGCGGTCGGTGGCGAGCACCCGGGCCTGCGGCTTGATCTCCTGGGCGGCGAAGACGCCGCGGACCGGCGCGAGCAGCGGATCGCGGTTGAGCAGCTCCAGATAGCGGGTGAGCTGCTCGACGCCGTCGATCTCGCCACGCCGCTTGATCTCCACGGCCACGGTCGCGCCGAGGCCGTCGCGGCAGAGGATGTCGACGGGGCCGATGGCCGTCATGTACTCGCGGCGGATCAGCGACCAGCCCTCGCCCAGCGTCGTGATGTGCTCGGCGAGCAGCTCCTGCAGATGGGCCTCCACGCCGTCCTTGATGAGCCCGGGATCGACGCCCAGCTCGTGGCTGGAGTCGTGGAGGATCTCGGCCATGGTCAGGACCAGCTTCTCGCCGGTCTTGCCGTGGGTGACCGTCCAGGTGCCGCCGTCCTCCTTGAGCTTGCACGGCGGGTTCATCCAGTTGAGCGGCTTGAACGCGCGGTCGTCGGCGTGGATGCTCACGCTGCCGTCCGCCTTGATGAGCACGAGCCTCGGCGCCATCGGCAGGTGAGCCGTGAGCCGTCCTACGTAATCCACGCTGCATCGCGCGATGACCAGCCGCATGACGACCCACCTTAGCGGCTCTGGAAAACTGGGGGCATGGCGATCGACGGGGGCATGACGTTGCGCGGGTCCGGAGGCGGCACGGGATGAGCCCGCGACGGGCCCGCCGCAGGGAGTCCTCCCGCCCCTTCGGCTTCCCGACCGGCCTCGACAAGGTGGAGGAGTGGCCAGACGGCGAGTGGAAGGTCCGCATGCTCACGGGCGCCGCGTCGACGAAGAACTACCGCTGCCCCGGCTGCGACCAGGAGATCCGCCCCGGTCAGCCGCACCTGGTGTCCTGGCCCGCCTGGTCGGGCGGCGACGAGGAACGCCGCCACTGGCACCAGCCCTGCTGGCGCAAGAGGCTCGACCGCGGCCCCGGCCGCAGCCGTTACTAGCCCCCGTTACCAGCCCCCGTTACTGGCCCCCGAAAGGAACGATGGTGGAGATTCGCGCGGCGACGGAGCTGCCGGCCCGGCGGGAGCCGATCGAGCTGCACACGGCCGACGGCCTGACCCTGGTCGGCGAGCTGGCCCTGCCGGCAGAGCGGGCCCCGGTCGCGACGCTGGTGACCCTGCACCCGCTGCCGACCCACGGCGGCTTCATGGACAGCCACCTCTACAAGAAGGCCGCCAACCGGCTGCCGGCCCTCGCCGACCTGGCGGTGCTGCGCTTCAACACGCGCGGCACCTCCTCGGACCGCGGCACCTCGCAAGGGGCCTTCGACGGGGGCGAGGGCGAGCGCTTCGACGTGGCCGCCGCGCTGGAGTACGCCGAGTTCCACGACCTGCCGCGGGTGTGGGTGGTCGGCTGGTCGTTCGGCACCGAGCTGGCGCTGAAGTGGGGGCACGACCCGCTGGTGCAGGGCGCCATCCTGCTCTCGCCGCCGCTGCACCGGGCCACCGACGACGACCTCGACGCCTGGGCGGCCTTCGGCCGGCCGCTGACCGCGCTGGTGCCGGAGTTCGACGACTACCTGCGGCCGGAGGAGGCGCGCGAGCGCTTCGCGCGGGTGCCGCAGGCCGAGGTCGTCGGCGTCGACGGGGCCAAGCACCTGTGGGTGGGAGAGCCGTACGTGCGGATCGTGCTCGACGAGATCGTCAAACGGGTCAACCCGGCCGCCTATCCGCTGCCCACCGAGGTCTGACGAGGATTTGCGCGCGGACGCGAGCTTTGAAGCTTTTCGTGAACATAATGAGCAGAACTCTGGACTCCACGTCTGACACAGGGTGACAATCCGAGCGTCAATCGAAGATCGTGGAGACGCCGGGCGGTGTCCGTTCCGCGCGTAACCCCTGCTCAGCATGGGCGAGGACAAATGCGGGTCGTGCGTTTACTTGGTGCGGCGGCGATGGCGTTTCCGATGGTGGCGGTGGTCCTGACACAGGCACCGTCCGCCGCGGCCGAGACCCCTCCGGCGGCGTATGCCGCGGCGCCGCCGGAGCAGGCCGGGCCGCCCGGCCAGGAGGGCGCGGAGCGGCAGGCGGCGGCCCTGGCCCGGCGGGACAACCGCACCGTCGAGATCGAGTCCATGCGCGGCGAGACCCGCCGCGTCTACGCCAAACCCGACGGCACGTTCACGCTGGAGCAGTACGTACGCCCGATCCAGGTCCGCAGGGACGGCGGCTGGGTGCCCGTGGACACCACGCTCCGCCTGCGCCCGGACGGCGCGATCGAGCCGGTCGCCGCCGCGGTCGGCGTCACCTTCTCCGGCGGCGGCGACGGCCCGCTGGCCCGCCTGTCGCGCGGCGGCAAGACCCTGGAGCTGGGCTGGACCGGCCCGCTGCCCAAACCCACGCTGAACGGCGACACCGCCACCTACGCCGAGGTCAGGCCGGGCGTCGACCTCCAGGTCACGGCCGACGTGGACGGCTTCTCGCACCTGCTCGTGGTCAAGACGCGGGAAGCCGCGCAGGCCCTGACCGAGCTGGCGTACCCGCTGGCCGCCGAGGGCCTGTCGGTGAAGACCGACGCGGCGGGCAACCTGCGGGCGCTCGACGAGGCAGGCGGCGCGCTCTTCCTCGCCCCCACGCCCAAGATGTGGGACTCCGAGGGCCTGACCAGCCCGAAAGCGCTCAGGGAAGGCCGCTCGCCCGAGGCCCGCGAGGCCACGATGGGCGTCGCGGTCAAGGGCCGCGAGCTGCGGCTCAAGCCGGACCGCGCGATGCTGACGGACCCGGAGACCCAGTTCCCCGTCTACCTCGACCCCTACTTCTCGGCCTCGCGCGGCTCGTGGACCGCGGTCTGGAGCAACTGGCCGAACTCCAACTACCTGAACTCCAGCGACGTCGCCCGGGTGGGGCACGTCGAGTCGCAGAAGAACCGCTCGTTCTTCCAGATGGCGACCGGCGCGACCATCCACGGCAAGCAGATCATCAAGGCGACGCTGCGGACGTACGAGACGTGGTCCTACTCCTGCAGCGCCCGCAAGGTCGAGGCGTGGGGCACCGGCGCGATCAGCTCCAGCACCACCTGGAACAAGCAGCCGACCTGGACCAGGCTGCTGAGCACGGTGAACGTGGCCAAGGGCTGGGGCGCCTCCTGCCTGCCCGGCGGCGTCGAGTTCGACATCACCTCCTGGGCCGCCGACGCCGCGGCCAAGAAGTGGAACCAGATGACCGTCGGCCTCCGGGCCACCAGCGAGACCGACGTGTACGCCTGGAAGAAGTTCAAGAACAACCCGACCGCGGTCATCGAGTACAACTCCATCCCCAACGACCCGGTCGCCGCCGATGTCTGGTCGGACCCGGGCGGCCCCTGCGTCTCCGGCGACGACCGGCCCATCATCAGCACGGCCACGCCCAAGCTGTGGGCCAAGCTCAAGGACGCCGACAACTCGGTCAAGGGCCGCTTCGAGTGGTACAACGCCGCCGGCGTGAAGGCCGGCGAGTACGTCACCGCCACCGGCTCCTCCGGCACCGCCTTCGCCGCCACCGTCCCGACCAGCCTGTACGCCGACGGCGCACTGGTCCGCTGGCGGGTACGCGCCGAGGACGGCAAGGCGAACAGCGCCTGGAGCCCCTGGTGCGAGGCCACGGTGGACGCCACCGCGCCCGGCCAGCAGCCCACGATCATCTCCTCCGAGTACCCGGAGAACAGCTGGTCCGACGGCCTCGGCCTGGCCGGGACGTTCGGCTTCGGCCCCAACGGCGTCACCGACGTGGCCTCCTACCTCTACGGGCTCGACACCAGCCCCACCACGGTGGTCGCGGCGGGCGAGGAAGGCAAGGCGACGGTCCAGATCACCCCGCGGCACGACGGCCCCAACGTGCTGTCGGTCCGCAGCAAGGACCGCGCCGGGCAGCTCGGCCCGATCCGCACGTACGTCTTCAACGTCAACTCAGGCCGCCCGCCGGCCGGGCACTGGCCGCTCGACGAGGGCCAGGGCGGCACCGCCGCCGACGCGGGGGGCACCCACCCCGCGACCCTGACCGGCGCGACGTGGACGAGCGGCCGCACCGGCTCGGCGCTGCGCCTGGCCAGCGGCTCGGCGCAGACCTCCGGCCCGGTCCTCGACACGAGCCGCAACTTCGCCGTCGCCGCCTGGGCCCGCCTGACCTCCAACGCCGCTACCGCGACCCTGCTCACCCAGGAGGGCGGCAGGACCGGCGGGTTCGCCCTGCAGTACTCCAAGAGCGACGACCGCTGGGCGTTCACCCGCACCGCCGCCGACGCCGACGGCGCGGCGACCACCCGCGCCCTGTCGGCCGCCGCGCCCCGGCTGAACGAGTGGACCCACCTGGCCGGCGTCTACGACACGGCGTCCCGGCAGCTCTCGCTCTACGTCAACGGCCGCCTGGAGTCCACGGTCGCCTTCACCCAGCCGTGGAACGCCGCCGGCCCGTTCGTCGCCGGCCGCGGCAAGGTCGCGGGAGCGGCGGCCGAGTTCTGGCCGGGCGACGTGGACGACGTGCGCGCCTACGGCAGGGCCGTGTTCGCCGACGAGATCGCCGACCTGATCAACAGCGCGTCCACGCTGGTCGGCCACTGGACGCTGGACGAGGAGAGCGGCACCGCCGCCGCCGACTCCTCCGGCCGGGCCACGCCCGCCACGCTCGCCGGGGCCGCCTCTTGGACCTCCGGCTGGCTGGACGGCGCGCTCGCGCTCGACGGCGTCACCGGCGCGGCCCAGACCACCAAGCCCGCGGTCTCCACCGCCACCGGCTTCACGGTCGCCCTGTGGACCCAGCTCGACTACCTGCCCACCAAGGACGTCGCCGCCGTGTCCCAGCCGGGCAACCGGGCCGCCGGGTTCCAGCTCGGCTACGACACCGCGCAGCAGCGCTGGGTGTTCGGGATGGCCTCGGCCGACACCGACACCGCGACCCTCGTACGGACCCGCTCCGACTCCCTCGCCAACCCGATGGAGTGGACCCACCTGGCCGGTGTGTACGACTCCCTGACCGGCCAGCTCCGCATCTACGTCAACGGCCGCCTGTCCGCCACCACGGTCACCGGCCACACCAGCACCTGGAACGCCACCGGACCGCTGCAGCTGGGCCGCACCAAGAGCGCGGGCGCCCTGACCGGCTACTGGCCGGGCACCGTCGACGACGTCCGCACCTACGACGGCGTGCTCAACGCCGATCAGATCGCCGCACTCGCCGCCCAATAATCCCTTCTTTTCGCCCAGTACACCCCCTCGAAGAGCAGCACCACCCGACTGGGAGAGTCATGGATCTGCCGAGTGAGTTAGAGCTGCCCGAATCCCGATGGAATCGCCCTCCGGAAACCCCGGAGTTCGCCGACGCCCCCGACCCCTACTGGAACCGCTTCCTCCACCCGAAGCCCGAATCCCCCTGGCCGCGCCGCCTGGCGACGATGCTGTCCGTCATCCTCATCGTTCCCATGGCGTACGCCATGCCCGCCGAGGCCGCCCCCCGCCCCGCTCCCCAGGTGCGGAAGGAGACCCCGGTCAAGGGCACCAAGGTTCCGGTCCTGCCGCCGCTGGACAACCCGGTCGCCAAGCAGGTCTGGACGGCCCCGCCCGGCGTGAGCTGGCCGAAGCCGCAGACCGCCGAGCTGGGCGGCACGGACGCCGCGGCGCGGACCCTCGCCGCCGGCGACTTCCCGGTCAGGCTGGCCCCGCCGCAGAAGGCCGCGAAGAACGCCAAGTCCGCCGACGCGGCGGAGGCGGCGGAGGCGGTGACCCCCGTCAAGGTCGAACTGCTCGACCCCGCCAAGTCGGACCGGCTCGGCCTGACGATGCGCGTCTCCCCGAGCGGGAACGGGGTGGCGGCCCGCTCGGCCGGCAAGGCGACGACGACCCGGCTCCAGATCGACTACTCCGGTTTCCGCTACGCCTACGGCGGCGACTACGGCGCCCGCCTGCGCGTGGTCAAGCTGGAGGAGTGCGCGCTCACCGGCGCCGCGGACTGCCCGCAGCCCACGCCGGTCAAGAGCGAGAACAACGCCGCCGACGGCACGGTGACCGCCGAGGTCGAGACGGCCGGCCTGTACGCGGTGACCGCCGCCGCCTCGGGCCCGTCGGGCGACCACGCCGCCACCTCCCTGTCGGCGGCGTCCGACTGGAGCGTCGGCACCCAGTCCGGCGACTTCAGCTGGGGCTACGAGATGCGCGTGCCGCCGTCGCTGGGCGGTGAGGAGCCGGAGATCTCGCTCGGCTACTCCTCGCAGAGCGTGGACGGGCGCACCGTCTCCACCAACAACCAGACGTCCTGGGCCGGTGAGGGCTTCGAGCTGAACCCCGGCGGCTTCATCGAGCGCCGGTACAAGTCGTGCATGCTCGACGGCAAGAAGACCGGCGACCTGTGCTGGGACCAGGACAACGCCATCATGTCGCTCGGCGACTCGTCGGTCGAGCTGATCAAGGACGCCACCACCAAGCAGTGGCGGCCCAAGCGCGACGACGGCACCAGGATCGAGTACCTCACCGGCGCCACCAACGGCGACAACAACGGCGAGTACTGGCGGGTCACCACGCCGGACGGCAACCAGTACACCTTCGGCCTGAACCGGCTGCCCGGCTGGGCCAGCGGCAAGGCCGAGACCAAGTCGGTGCAGACCGTGCCGGTGTTCGGCAACAACAGCGGCGAGCCCTGCTACAACAGCACCCCGGCCAACGCCTGGTGCCAGCAGGCCTACCGGTGGAACCTCGACTACGAGGTGGACACGCACGGCAACGCCACCACGTACTGGTACGAGCGCGAGACCAACTACTACGGCCGCAACATGAAGCCGGAGCAGGGCACCCAGTACGTGCGCGGCGCGTACCTCACCCGCATCGACTACGGCTACCTGAGCAACGAGCTGTTCACCAAGCAGCCGGCCGCCCGCGTGGTGTTCGACGTGGCCGAGCGCTGCCTGCCCAGCGGCACGGTCACCTGCGCGCCCGAGCAGCTCAAGAAGGAGACCGCGAGCCACTGGCCGGACGTGCCGTTCGACCAGATCTGCGACAGCGGGGTGAAGTGCACCGACCGCCTCGCGCCGACGTTCTTCACCCGCAAGCGGCTGGTCAAGGTCACCACGCAGGTGCGCAACGCGGCCGGCCAGTTCACCCCGGTGGACTCGTGGGCGCTGACGCACCAGTTCCCCGCCTCCGGTGACGGCATGAGCCCGGCGCTGTGGCTGGCCTCGATCCGGCAGACCGGCCACGTGGGCGGCACGATCACGTTGCCGCCGGTGACGTTCGTCGGCGTGCAGCTGCCCAACAGGGTCGACGCGAACGAGGGCCGGGCCCCGCTGGTCAAGTGGCGGGTGCAGGCCATCAACAACGAGTACGGCGGAGAGCTGCGCATCAACTACTCGGCGGCCGACTGCAAGCCGGGCGACGTGCCCGCGGCCGACAAGAACACCAGGCGCTGCTTCCCGCAGCGCTGGGCCCCGCCGAACGAGGCCGAGGTCACCGACTGGTTCCACAAGTACCTGGTGGCCCAGACCATCGAGGTGGACCGGGTGGCCGGCTCGCCGAACGTGGTCACCGACTACGAGTACCTCGACGGCGCCGCCTGGCACTACGCCGACAACATCCTGGTCAAGCCCGAGCACCGCACGTGGGCCGACTACCGCGGCTACGGCCGGGTCCGCGTCCGCGAGGGCGACGGGCAGGACGGCAAGCGCACGCTGACGGAGTTCCGCTACTTCCGCGGCATGCACGGCGACAGGCTGGCCGACGGCTCCAAGCGCAGCGTCCAGGTGGAGGACTCCGAGGGCGTCAAGCGCGACGACCTCGACCAGCTCGCCGGGTTCGAGCGGGAGGAGACCCTCTTCGACGGTGACGGCGGCGCGGTGCTGACCTCGACCGTGCAGGACGCCTGGTCGGCCAAGACGGCCGAGTCCACGCAGGGCGGCGTCACCAAGACCGCGTACATGGTGCAGCCCACGTCCATGGTCACTCGCACCGCGGTGTCGGGCGGCAAGTGGCGGCGTACCGGCGAGGACCGCACGTACGACACCAAGGGCCTGCTGCTGCAGGTCGAGGAGAAGGGCGACCTGGCCACCGCCGACGACGACCAGTGCACCCGTTACACCTACGCCCGCAACGACACGAGCTGGATGCTCGACTTCCCCAGCAGGGTGCAGAAGGTCGCGGCGGCCTGCACCACCGGGGTGGCCAAGCTGGCCGCCGACGAGATCCTCGCCGACGAGAAGATCCAGTACGACGGCCAGTCGAACGGCCAGGCCCCGACCAAGGGCGACGTGACCGCGGTGCAGGAGCTCGTCTCGGCCGAGGGCCAGACGATCACCGGCAGCGCCCACACGTACGACGCCTACGGCCGCGAGACCAGCGAGACCGACCCGGTCGGCACCAAGTCCGTCACCACCTACGTCCCGGCCTCCGGCGCCCTGCCGACGGAGACCACCGAGACCAACCAGCTCGGCCACACCGAGCGCACCATGCTCGAACCGGCGTGGGGCGAGCCGACCGCCGAGGTCGACGCCGCGGGCCGGCGCGTGGACATGGAGTACGACGCGCTCGGCCGGCTGATCAAGGTCTGGCAGCCGGACCGCAGCAAGGCCGCCGGCCAGTCGCCCAGCACCGAGTTCTCCTACCAGGTGCGCAACGACGGCCCCAGCGTCGTCACGACCAAGACGCTGAACGCCGACGGCACCTACACCACCAGTCACGAGCTGTTCGACGGTCTGATGCGTGAGCGCCAGACCCAGGAACCGGCCCCCGTCGACGACCAGACGCAGGATCCGGAGCTGCGCGACGGGCGCACGATCACCGACACCTTCTACAACTCGCAGGGCGAGGAGTACAAGGCCAACACCGGCTACTTCGCCACCGGCAAGCCGTCCACCGAGCTGTTCGGGGTGGCCGACGCCGCGGTCCCCACCCAGGTCGTCACGCTGTTCGACGGCGCGGGTGAGGCCAACGCCGAGGTCTTCAAGGTCAAGGGCGTGGAGAAGTACCGCGTCGCGGCCAAGGACCAGGGCGACCGGCTGGACGTCACGCCGCTGCCGGGCGACACCGCCACCACCAGGATCGGCGACGCGCAGGACCGGCTCGTCGAGCTGCGCCAGTACAAGGGCTCGACCCCGACCGGCGAGTACGAGTCCACCAAGTACACCTACGACAAGGCCGGCCGGCTGGCGACGGTGACCGACGCGGCGGGCAACGTCTGGCGGCACCACTACGACCTGCGCGGCCGTGAGATCAGGACGGAGGACCCCGACAAGGGCGTCACCACCACCACGTACAACGACGCCGACGAGATCGTCACCACCACCGACGCGCGCGGCCGGACCCTCTGGTACGGCTACGACGCCCTCGGCCGCAAGACGGAGCTGCGCGAGGGCTCGGCGACCGGCACGCTGCTGGCCGAATGGAAGTACGACGCGCTGGCCAAGGGCCACATGCACGCCGCCATCCGGTACGTGGACGGGCAGGCGTACACCGCCGAGATCAACGCCATCGACTCCGACTACCGCACGCTCCGCCAGACCGTGACCATCCCGGCGCGGGAGGGCAAGCTGGCGGGTTCCTACCAGCTCAACACCCGCTACACGCTCGACGACCAGGTCCAGTCGATCAGCTTCCCGGCGGGCGGCGGCCTGGCCGAGGAGTCGGTCGTCTACAGCTACGACGGGCTGAACCAGCCGGTCAAGGTCACCGGCCTGTCGGCCTACGTGAGCGCGGCCCGCTACAGCAAGCTCGGCGAGACCCTCCAGTACGAGCTGGGCGAGGGCAGCAAGAAGACCTGGCTGACCTACACCCACGACGAGGGCACCCGCAGGCTCACCGGCATGCGGCTGGACCGGGCCGGCGCGCCCGCCAGCGACCTGGACCTGTCCTACACCTACGACGCGGCCGGCAACGTCACCAAGATCGCCGACCGGGCCGTCCAGGACACCCAGTGCTTCACCCACGACCACCTGCGCCGGCTGACCTCCGCGTGGACGGCCACCGACGACTGCGCGAGCGGCGCCCCGCAGTCGAGCAAGATCGGCGGCGTGGCCCCGTACGCGGTCAGCTACGCCTACGACGTCACCGGCAACCGGACGAAGGAGACCAAGCACGCCTGGGGCGGCGCCAACGAGCAGGTGCGCACCTACACCTACCCGGCGGCCGGCGGCAAGCAGCCGCACGCGCTGCAGAGCGTCGGCGCCGACCTGTTCGGCTACGACGCCGCCGGCAACACCACCAGGCGCAAGGTCGGCAACGCCGACCAGACCCTGACCTGGGACGCCGAAGGCAACCTGGAGTCGGTGACCGAGGGCGGCAAGACGACCTCGTTCGTCTACGACGCCGACGGCGACCGGCTGCTGCGCAAGACGCCCACGGACGCCACCCTCTACATCGACGACATGGAGCTGCGGCTCGACTACGCCAAGAACACCGTCGAGCAGACCCGCTACTACACCATCGGCGGCGAGGCCATCGCGGTGCGCACGCCGGACAACCAGGTCTACTTCGTGGCCAACGACCACCAGGGCACGGCACAGGCCATGGTGAACGCCGGCACCGGTGACGTGGCGATCCGCAGGCAGACCCCGTTCGGCGAGGACCGCGGGACACCACCACCCTGGTGGCCGGGACAGCGCGGCTTCGTCGGCGGCACCAAGGACGCCACGACCGGGCTCGTGCACCTCGGCGCCCGCGAGTACGACCCCGCCAACGGCCGCTTCCTCTCGGTGGACCCGATCATCGACGAGGGAGAGCCGCAGCAGCTCAACGCCTACTCCTACGCCAACAACAGCCCCGTCACGATGAGCGACCCCGACGGCCAGCTCTTCTGGTTCGTGGTCGGCATCGCGGCGCGGATCGCGGCGCGCCAGCTGGCCAAGAAGCTGGCCCAGGCCGCGGCGCGGCGGGCGGCAGCGGCGGCGGCCAGGCGGGCGGCGCTCGCCGCGGCCCGGCGCAGGGCGGCCGCGCTGGCCAGGAAGCGTGCCATCGAGGCGGCCAAGCGGCGGGCCGCGGAGGCCGCCAAGAAGCGGGCGGCCGCCGAGGCCAGGAAGAGAGCCGCGGAGGCCGCCAAGAAGCGGGCGGCCGCCGTGGCCAGGAGGAAGGCGGCGCTGGCCAGGCAGCGGGCCGCCGCGGCGGCGGCCCGGCGACGGGCGGCGGCAGCGGCACGCCGGGCCGACGCGGCCCGGCGGCGCGCGGCGGCCGCGCGCAGGGCGGTGACCAGGCGGGCCAGCAGGCCGTCCAAGGCCACGGTCCGGCATCGTCCCGCCGTCCGCCCGACCAGCCGTAAGGCGGTTCAGCGACAGTCGCCGCCCAAGGCTCAGCGCACACCGCCGAACTCCTCGCAGCCGCGCGGGCTGAGCGAGGCGCAGAAGAAGTCGATCGACGAGCAGCTCGGACGGGTGCGGCCCACGGGTTCGCACACGCGGGCGGCTCCCAGGGAGTCGGACAGCATCGCCCACCAGGGCACCGGGTGGGGCCCGGCGGGCAAGGCGTACTCGTCGGAGACGCCGCGCTCGAAGATGCCGACGGTGATCTACCGCATCTGGGAGATCTTCCGGCCGCCGGCCATCCCCCCGAACTGATCAGGAGTCAGCTCAGCGAAAGGACGCATAGAGCCCTCGTTCCGGACGGACACCCGTCCGGGGCGGGGGCTCCCGCGTTCCCGGCGGACACCCATAGAATCTTGTTCGGTTCGGCTGGCACGCAACGGAGGAGGCGGCGTGGGCGCGTTCGATCTCAACGGTAAGCAGGCCCTGGTCACGGGGGCGTCGAAGGGCATCGGGCGGGCCATCGCGCTCGCCTACGCGGCGGCCGGCGCCGACGTGGCCCTGGTGTCCCGGTCCGCCGACGCGCTCGCCGAGGTCGCCAAGGAGGTCGAGGCGCTCGGCCGCCGGGCCGTCGTGCTGCCCGCCGACCTCACCGACCGCGACGCCGCCGCGAGCACGGTGGCCGCCGCGATCGACGGGCTCGGCCACCTCGACATCGTGGTCAACAACGCGGGCGGCTCGAACTTCATGGTCGAGTTCAAGGATTTGCGGCTGTCCGGCTGGGACAAGCTCATGCGGCTCAACCTCGACTCGGCCATGGTCGTCTGCCACGCGGTCGCGCCCCACCTGCTGGAGCGGGGGAGCGGGTCGGTCATCAACGTGGCCTCCGTCGCGGCGCTCGGCGCGCCGTTCCTGGCACCGTACGCGGCCGCCAAGGCCGGGCTGGTCGCGCTCACCAAGACGCTGGCCCTGGAGTGGGCACGGGCCGGCGTACGGGTCAACGCCCTGTGCCCCGGCTGGACGGCCACCGAGCTCAACCGCAACCTCTGGGACGACGAGAGCGGCGGGGCGGCCACGGTCGCCACCGTGCCCATGCGGCGCTGGGGGACCGCCGAGGAGATGGCCCAGCCGGCGATCTTCCTGGCGAGCGGGGCGTCGGCGTACATGACCGGGCAGGTCCTTTTCATCGACGGCGGGGCCACCGCCGTCTGACCTGCTGTCCAGCGGGTCGGACGAAAGCGGTCGCGCGCTTTGCGGCATATCGGCATGCGACATCGTGTGCTCATCAGCGTGATCCGCGTTACCGTGGGGGCCGTGCAGCTCTACACGAGATCGTCCGGGACCGGGCTCCCGGTTGTGCTGCTTCACGCGTTCCCGCTGTCGTCGGCCATGTGGCTGGCCCAGCGGGAAGGACTGGCCAAGGTCTGCCGGGTCATCACCCCCGACCTGCGCGGCTTCGGCGGCTCGCGGCTGGGCGAGGACGACCCGTCGCTCGACCTCATGGCCGACGACGTCGCCAGGCTGCTCGACGACGAGGGCATCGAGCGGGCGGTGGTCGGCGGGCTGTCCATGGGCGGCTACGTCACGCTGGCGTTCTGCCGCAGGCACCCCGACCGGCTGCTCGGCGCGATCCTCGCCGACACCAAGGCCGTCCCCGACCCGGCTCCCGCGCGGGACAACAGGGAGCGCATCGCTCAGGCCGTGCTGTCCGAGGGCAGCGACGTGCTGGTCAGCGAGGTGCTGCCGGGGCTCATCGGGCCCACGACCAGGGAGCGGCGGGCCATGGTGTTCGGGCGGGTCAAGGGGCTGGTGCAGTCCGCCCCGCCGGGCGCGGTCGCCTGGGCGCAGCGCGCGATGGCCGGGCGGCCGGACTCCACCGGCACGCTCGCGGCGCTGAAGGTCCCCCTGCTGGTCGTGGTGGGCGAGGAGGACGACCTGACGCCGCCCGCCGAGGCCGAGGCCATGGCGGCGGCGGTGCCGGGCGCGCGGCTGGAGGTCATCCCCAAGGCCGGCCACCTCAGCGCCGTCGAGCAGCCGGAGGCGTTCAACGCGGCCGTGTCGGAGTTCCTGCAGACCGAGCTGGGCGCCGCGCGCCGATGAGCGGCCCGCTCAGGCGCGGGCCTGCCGGGGGATCACCACCTCGCGGATGATCAGCGCGATGGCGGCGGCCACCGGGATCGCGAGCAGCGCGCCGACGATGCCGAGCAGCGCCCCGCCGAACAACGCGGCGATCACCGTCACGGCCGGCGTCACGTCCACCGAGCGCTTCATCACCCTCGGGTAGATGAGGTAGTTCTCGATCTGCTGGTAGACGATGAAGAAGACGGCGCAGGCGATGCCGGCGGGCACCGACTGCAGCAGCGCCACGGCCGAGACCACCACCGCGCCGATCGTGGCGCCCACCAGCGGGATCAGGTCCGTCAGTGCGACGATGAGGGCGAGCGCGAGCGCGTACCTGACGTCCACGATGGACAGGAAGATCCAGGTCACGACGCCCGCGATGACCGAGATGAGCACGTTGCCGGCGACGTAGCCGCCGATCCCGGTCAGGATCTCCTCGCTGATCGCGCTGGTCCGCTCCCTGCGCGAGGCCGGCACCAGCTTCAGCAGGTACGCCTTGATCGTGTGCAGCGAGCCGAGGAAGTAGAGCATGAGCACCAGCAGCGTCACCGTGGTGAACACGCCGTCCAGCACCACCAGGCTCGCGCCCATGATGCCGGTCGCGAGCGACGGCCCCAGCACGGTGGTCACGAACGTGGCGACCTGCGAGATGATGTGGTAGTCGGCGTCGAGCTGCCGCAGCGCCGGATGGTCGCGCAACTCGTTGACGTGGCCAGGCACCGCCGCGATGAAGTCGGCGAGCTCCCGCCCCACCGGCGGCACGATCGCCAGCCCGAACAGCACGAACGCCACGATCACCCCGATGAACACGATGGAGATCGCGGCCCTTCTGACGAGCCCGCGCCGCTGCAACGCCTCGACGGCCGGATTGAGCCCGACGGCCAGGAACATCGCCACCACGACCAGGATGATCGTGCTCAGCGAGTTGACGACCATCTGCGCGATCGCGATCGCGGTCAGCACCCCCAGGCCGCCGACCAGCCCGAACAGGAACGGGCCGCGGGCGAGCGGCTTGCCCGGCAGGCCGTACGGCTGCGCCGGACCGCCGTTCCCCGCCCCGTCCTCGGCCTTGGGCCCGTCCTCGTTCTTGGGCCCTGCCTCAGGCGTGGGACCACCGGCCTCAGGCCCTGTGGCGGTCTCGGCATTCGCGGACACTTACCAGCAACTCCTCCCATATCGGGCCGAAAACACAGAGAGAGCCTAGCGATCCAGTGATCGCCAGGCTCTCTCCCAGCCGTCAAACAGCCCCGATGCGGTGAATCGTTACTCCTGCCACCACTCCGCGTCGTCGTCGGACTTGGCCTCGATCTTGGCCGCGGGCGTGGTGGCCGGCGCCTCGACCACCGGCGCGGGCGCCGGGATCGCGGGCTTCGGCGGAGCCGCGGTGACCGCGGGCTCCGGCTCCATGCCCGGCAGCGCCGCGCCGCCGAGGAGCTGACGGAGCTGGGCCAGGTGGCTGGTGATGCTGTCCCGCTGGCGGGTCAGCTCGTCGACCTGGCGCTGCATCGCCGTACGGGTGCGCTCGGCCTCGGTCTTCGCCTCGGTGACGATGGTCTCGGCGCTCGACTTCGCCTCGGCCACGATGGACTCGGAGTTCTTGCGGGCGTTGGCGACGAGCTGCTTGGCGTGCAGGTCGGCCTCGCGGCGGGTCTGCTCGGCCTGCTGGGTCGCCTTCGTGGCCCGCGACTCGGCGGTGGCGGCGCGCTGCTCGGCCTCGGCGACCAGCTTCTGCGTGGCGGCCTGGGCGGTGGCGTGGCGCTCGGCCTCCTGGCGCTCGGCCTCCTCCCGGCGGGAGGCGAGCTGGATCTCGAACTCCGCCTCGTCCTGGGCCCGCTTGGCCTCCGACTCCTCCAGCACCCGCTGGGCCTGGGCGCGCATCTCGTCGGCCTGGCGCTTGGCGGTGGTCAGCACCTCGTCGCGCTCACGCTTGGTCGAGGCCCGCAGCTGGGCGACCTCGCGCTCGGTCGTGGTGCGCAGCTTGGCGATCTCGCGCTCGGCGTCGGCGCGCTTCTCGGCCACCTCGTGGTCGGCCGTGGCCCGGAGCTTGGCGACCTCACGCTCGGTGGTGTTGGTCAGCTCGTCGGCCTCGCGGCGGGCGGTGCCCCGGATCTCCTCGGCGTCGCGCTCGGCGGCGGAGCGCATCTCGTCGCTCTCGCGCGTGGCCTGGGCGCGCTTCTCGGCGGCCTCGGCCTCGGCGGCGGCGCGCAGGTCGGCGGCCTCGACCTTGGCCGCGGCCTTGATCTCGTTGGCCTCGGACCTGGCGGCCTGGACGAGCTCGGTGGCCTGCTCCTCGGCCAGCCGGAGCAGCTGCTCGATGCGGGCGCCGAGACCGGAGTAGGTCGGGCGCTCCTGCTCCTGGAGCTGGCGCTGGGAGTCGGACAGGTCGCGCTGCAGGCCGGTGATCTGCTCGCGCGCCTGGCGAATCTCCTGGTCGAGCTGCTTGAGGTGGTCGTGGACCTGATGCCGGTCGTAACCGCGAAGCACCACATCGAATTCGCGTGCGGGTGCGTCCTCGAAGAAATTGTTGAGCTGGGCGTCGATGTCGGACTGCATGGAGGCTCGATCCTGGGTTGTCGAGACGGCTACACGTGCCGGACGGGGGGTTCGGGGCATCCGATCCGGGAGCCTGTGCCTCGCGGCAGGCTCCCTGTCCGGTTGGGAGGACCAGCGTACTCCGCTGGTGCCACCCGCGAAGCCCCGTCCAATTTTCTGCGTGACTAGTTACATATGAGCTTCTTTTACGATTTGTCGGGATCGGCAGCTTGGACCAGCTCCGTCAGCATTCCGCCCACATCCTTGGGATGCAGGAAGGCGATCCGCGAATCCATGGAACCGTGCCTGGGACGCTCGTCCAGCAGCCTCACACCCTTTGCGCCGATCTTAGCCATGGTTTCGGTGACGTCGCGTACACCGAACGCGACATGATGCACGCCCTCGCCCCGCTTGGCGAGGAATTTCCCCACGGGTGAGTCCTCGGAGAGCGGCTCCAGGAGCTGGATGTAGGAGCCCCCGCCCTCGCCGTCGGCGATGTGCAGCATGGCCTCCTTCACCCCCTGCTCCTCGTTGACCTCACGGGCGACCACCGTGAGCTCGAAGGTCTCCGAGAAGAAGCGGATCTTCTCCTCAAGGTCGTGGCAGGCGATCCCTATGTGGTCGATCCGCATGAACATGTGTGGTCTACCTCCATGGCGAGCGACGTTGTACCCGTGGGTATCGTGTCAAAGACCCGACGCGCGAGCACAGGAGGCCGTTGTCATGTCCAGGTCCGTCATTGTCGCCGGAGCTCGCACCCCCATCGGGAAACTGCTCGGCGCCCTGTCCGGCCTGTCGGCCGTCGAGCTGGGCGGCATCGCGATCAAGGCCGCTCTGGAGCGTGCCGGCGTCGCCCCCGAGGCCGTCGAGTACGTGATCATGGGCCAGGTGCTCCAGGCCGGCGCCGGGCAGATCCCGTCCCGCCAGGCCGCCGTCAAGGCCGGCATCCCGATGACCGTCCCCTCCATCACCATCAACAAGGTCTGCCTGTCCGGCCTCGACGCGATCGCGCTGGCCGACCAGCTCATCAGGGCCGGCGAGTTCGACATCGTGGTGGCCGGCGGCATGGAGTCCATGACCAACGCCCCCCACCTGCTGCCGGGCCTGCGCAAGGGCGTCAAGTACGGCGGCTCCGAAGTCGTCGACTCGATGGCGCACGACGGCCTGTTCTGCGCCTTCGACCAGTGCGCGATGGGCGAGTCCACCGAGCGTCACAACAGCCGCCTCGGCATCGGCCGCGAGGAGCAGGACGCGGTCTCGGCCCGCTCCCACCAGCTCGCCGCCGCCGCCATCAAGAACGGCGTCTTCGACGACGAGATCGTCCCGGTGCCGATCCCGCAGCGGCGCGGCGAGCCGGTGCTGGTCAAGGAGGACGAGGGCGTACGCGGCGACACCACGGCGGAGACGCTCGCCAAGCTCCGCCCGGCCTTCGCCGCCGACGGCACCATCACGGCCGGCTCGGCGTCCCAGATCTCCGACGGCGCCTGCGCGGTGGTCGTCATGTCCAAGGCCAAGGCCGAGGAGCTGGGCCTGGAGTGGCTGGCCGAGATCGGCAGGCACGGCAACGTCGCCGGGCCCGACGCCTCCCTGCAGTCCCAGCCGGCCAACGCCATCAAGCAGGCCATGGCCAAGCAGGGCGTGAGCGCCGACGACCTCGACCTGGTCGAGATCAACGAGGCGTTCGCCAGCGTGGTGGTCCAGTCGGCCAAGGAGCTGGGCGTGCCGCTGGACAAGGTCAACGTCAACGGGGGCGGCATCGCGCTCGGGCACCCGATCGGGGCCTCCGGCGCGCGCATCGTGCTCACCCTCGCCCACGAGCTGAAGCGCCGGGGCGGCGGGCTCGGCGCGGCCGGGCTCTGCGGCGGCGGCGGCCAGGGCGACGCCCTGCTCATCAGCGTCCCGAAGTCCTGACCCCGTCCTTCTTCTGATCACTGGCTCATCGGCCCGGTGATGGTCGCTCCTGACCATCACCGGGCCGTTCTCGTGTGTGCGATCACCGCGTCACTCCGCGTCGCAATGTAAAGAATACTAGACACGATGTCCGCCCTGCTTTACATTCCAAGTATGGCTTCCGAAGAGAAACGCGCCTGGGTCATGCTGGTGGTCACGGTCGTGGCGTACGGCGTCTACGTCGCCACGGTCCTCGGCCGGGCGGGCGCCGTGCCGCTGACCGAAGTGCCCTACGTGGCGCCGCTGCTGTGGAGCATTGGCGGGGCGTTCCTGGCCTCGATGGTGCTGTTCATCGCGGTGAGCACCACCGCGCCCGCCGAGGTCGGCAAGAAGGACCAGCGCGACCGCGAGATCCACCGCTACGGCGAGTACACCGGGCAGTGGTTCCTCGTCGCCGGCGCGGTGGCCGCCCTGGTCATGGCGATGGCCGAGCTCCCGCACTTCTGGATCGCCAACGTGCTCTACCTGGGGTTCGTCCTGTCGGCCGTCCTCGGGTCCACGCTCAAGATCGTCGCCTACCGGCGGGGGCTGCCGGGATGGTGAAGCCCACGAAGGTCACCAACACGATCCGCGCCCTGCGCTTCACGCACGGCGAGATGACCCAGGCGGAGCTGGCCGACCGCATCGGCGTCACCAGACAGACGATCATCGCCATCGAGCAAGGCCGGTACTCACCGTCCCTGGAGGTGGCCTTCCAGATCGCGCGGGTCTTCGGCGTCCCGCTCGACGACGTGTTCCAGTACCCGGACGGAGACCACTGATGAAGGCGATCACCAGAAGCGTGTACGGCCCGCCCCGCGTCCTCGGCCTCGCCGAGGTCCCCGAGCCCGAGCCAGGCGACGGCGAGGTGCGGTTACGGGTCCACGCGGCGGGCGTCGACCAGGGCGTGTGGCACATGCTCACCGGCATCCCGTACGTCATGCGGCTCGGCATCGGCCCGCGCCGCCCCAGGAGCCCCTGGCTCGGGGCCGACGTGGCGGGCGAGGTGACGGCGGTCGGGGCCGGCGTCACCGCGTTCAAGCCCGGCGACCGCGTCTTCGGCACCTGCGGCGCGGCCTACGCCGAGCACGCCTGCGCCCGCGCCGACCGGCTCGCGCCGATGCCCGCGAACCTGTCGTACGAGCAGGCCGCGGCCATCCCCACCTCGGGCATGACCGCGCTGCGTGCGCTGCGCGACTCCGGCCGGGTGCGGCGCGGGCAGCGCGTGCTCATCACCGGCGCGGGCGGCGGCGTCGGGACGTTCGCCGTGCAGCTCGCCAAGACGTTCGGGGCGCACGTCACGGGCGTGTGCTCCGGGGCGAAGGAGGAGCTCGTCCGCTCGATCGGCGCGGACGACGTCATCGACTACACGCGCGAGGACTTCACGGACGGCAGCCGGCCCGCCTTCGACCTCATCGTGGACATCGCGGGCCTGCGCCCGCTGGCCCACCTGCGGCGGGCGCTCACGCCGCGCGGCACGTACGTCATCGTGGGCGGGGAGGGCGGCGGCCGGTGGTTCGCCGGGCTGGACCGGCAGCTGCGGACCGCCCTGTACGGACCGTTCACCCGCAAGCGGCCTCGGATGTTCTTCGCCTTCCCCCGGGAGGCCGACCTGCTGACGTTGGCCGAGCTGGCGGGGAACGGGGCGATCACGCCGGTCGTCAGCGCGACGTACCCGCTGGAGCGGGTGCCCGAGGCGATCCGCGAGCTGGAGAAGGGGCACGCGCGCGGCAAGCTCGTCATCACGGTGTGAGCCGCCGGGACCCGTGCCCGGACAGCGCGATGCCCCGGTCCGACCAGGATGGACCGGGGCTTCGCGTACGTTCCCGGAGCCGTCGACCAGGAATGCTCCGGACACCCCTTATGGGGGCTGTTCAGCCCGGCCGCGAGGGAGGCGGCGGCCGGGCTGCTTGTGGGCGGTCACGCGGAACGGAAGCGGGCGAAGACCGAGCGGTGGCGGCGCTCGGCCCGCGGCCCGCGCAGCGCCTCCCGTACGCGCCGCTGCTCGGCGGCGGCCTGACGGAGTTCGGAGGCGTGGTGCTGCATGACGTTGTATTCGAGTTCGGCGTTCATTCGAGTGCTCCTCTGGGCTTTTTCGCGTTGCCTGTCGTCTGCACTCTCAAGATTGCTCCTAAGGCCCTCCCCGGCACATCGGGCTTATGCCTTATCTCTGGGCGTAGGAGTCCTAGGTAGGTACTTAGGACCCGGCGCCTCAGGGCTCGTCGGTGAACTTGACGGAGACCTTCGTGAAGCCGAGCGACTTCAGCAGGCCCGTCATCATCGCCTTGGTGTTGGCGTCGGCGCGGGTCCGCAGGTCGCTCGCCACGGCCGCCTCGGTGATCTTCTTCTCCGCCAGCAGATAGAGCTCGCGCTGGTCGCCGGGGGAGCCCGACAGGAAGTCCGAGACGCGGTCGAACAGGCCGCGCTGCTGGGCGAAGACGTACGAGCGGTCGTTGTCGAGGTTCGGCTTCTCCAGCTGGGCGTGGGGGAGACGGACCGTCGCCTCCGTACGGTCCTCCGAGACCGTGATCGCGTTCGTCGCGATGGAGGAGAAGTCCACGTAGGCGTCCACGCCGCCCGCGCCGACGAACAACGTCCTGGTGCCCTTGATCGCGTCGGGCAGGAAGTTCGCGTCCTTCTCCAGGTCCACGACCACCTGGAAGGTGCCGGTCGCCGCCTCGAAGCGGCTGAGGTCCTTGATGGACTCCAGGAGGACCGGCTGACTGCGGTCGATGGTCCGCTCGCCCCTGGGGTCCAGGTACGTCCAGGCCAGCCGCCCGGCCACCACCAGCAGGACCGCCAGGACCAGCAGGCCCGCCGCGTATCGCCACCAGCGACGCCGTACGGGGGTGACCTCCGGTGGCGTCGTACGGGAAGTCGTCATGGTGGCATGACTACCCGCACAGCGATCATCAGTGCCAGCCCCAGGGTGACATCTCCGATTCCGCCCGCTTACGCCCGCTGCGCCCAGGACCGCCGCTCACCCTGGTCGGGCGCCTGGTACGGGGTGAGGGAAGGGCGACACGGGACGCCTCCTGACGTGCGCGATCGTACGTGTGGGCGGGGCCAGGCCGGACGCACCGGACGTGTCCTGGCGTGTGCGCGAGGGAGGGCGACGCGGGACGTGCCGGGCGCGTTGTGACGTGCGCCGTAGTGCGCGAGAGAGAGGGCGAGATGGGAGGTGCCGGGCGTGTCCTGGCATGCGCGGTTGTATGCGCGGGGGAGTGGAGGTGCCGGGTGTGTCCTGGCGTGCGTCGCGGGGGGCAAGGCGGGACGCCCTCGGGACGCGTCCTGAGGGCGTGCGCTGCCGTAAGTCCTGGTGCCGACAGCCGGCGGGGTGCCGCTCTGCGGGTGGCGCGATAGCGAGGCGTCGCTTGTCACGCCCGCGCGCCCACCGCCCTCTGGCGTCCATCCGCTGGTCGAGTCGGGAAGCTTCACGTCGGCGCGCTCCGACCTTCTGCGTCGACTCCCGGCTGTCCGGTCGCTCTATGCCCTGTCCCCGGGCGTCCTTTGGCCCTGACCCTGGACGCCCTGAGCCTGAGCGCCCTGACCACGGGCACCCTGGCTCCGAATGCTCTGGGTTCCGGCGGCGTAAGGCCGGTCGCCGGGAGTTGCCTCGCTGGCGGACCAGTGGCCGCGCCATCCTTCGCCGCGAGACCCGTGAGTGTCGGTCCTGCCGTGGGCCCACGCGCGCCCGGCTCCCGTGCGGGAGTCTCTTGTGCGCGAGCCCGCGGTGCGTGGGTCTCCAGTGCGCGGTGCTTCACGCGTTGTTGTTCCGGTGTGCGAGGCTCCGTGGGCCCAGGGGCCGTTCCTGGAGGAGCCGTGGCCGAGCGGGCCGCGGCCGGACGAACCAGGGGACGTGGTGGGGCCGGGGGAGGTGGGGCGCGGGGTCGGCACGTCGCCGGTCGTGGACTGCTCGGTCGTCCCGCCGCCTCGCGGACCGGCTGCGGGCTGCTCGGTCGTCGTGCCGCCCCGCGAACCGGTGGCCGGCTGCCCGGCTGTCGTGCCGCCCCGCCGGCCCCAGCCCTGGCCGTTCCAGTGGTCGTGGGAGGCCCAGCCGAACGGCCCCCGGCCGGGGTGCCCGCCGTACCCCCGTCCGGGCTCGGTGGCGGCGCCCGCCGTGGACCAAGCGGGCGGGCCGGCCGCCACCCAGCCGGGCGCGGGCTCGGGCGCGTAGCCCAGGGAAGGGGCGGTGCCGGACGTGCCCGGCGTGCCGTACGACGTGGGCGGGGCGGCCGGCGTGGCGGCCGGGTCGGGGTAGACCGGGTAGACGTGCGTGGAGTCGGGCGACGGCTGCACCGACTGCGGCACGAGCTGCGGCCGGGCCGGGCTGCCGCCGAAGTGCGTGCTCGACAGCCGGCAGTTGCGGAAGTCGCTGTAGAACATGCGCAGCCACTCGCGCCGCTGGTGCTCGCTCAGCCAGGAGAACCACGAGGTGGCGTACTGGTGCTCGGCGAGCGGCCCGCCCGCCGGCGGCTCGCCGCGCAGCCAGACCATGACGATCTCCCGGTAACCCTCCGCGACGATGCCGGGGCAGGGGTCGGACAGCGCCTCGATGTACTCGTACGCCGCCTTCTCCGCGAACCCGGCCGAAAGGTCGGGAACGTGGATCGGCGCGAGACCGAGCGAGGGCCGCAGCTTCTCCCCCAGAGGCCGCTGCTCCACCCGCTTGAACGCCGCAGGCGTGCCGTCGAGCCGCATGGCGATCTGCGTGAACACCGCCCCCAGCTCGGTCAGCCCGGCCCGCATCCCCGGATGCACGCACACCGTGATCGGCCAGTCCTGGCAGGCGTAGGCGATGTCCTCGGCGGCGGCCGGCCGGGTCTGGGCCAGCACCCGCGACACGCCCATGCCCGCCGCCAGCACCGACAGCAGCGCGCACGCCAGCACCAGCGCCTGCCGCGTCACCGTGGCCGCCCAGCCGAGCAGCAGCGCCGCCGTGAGCCCGAGCAGCCAGATCGTCTGGTCGAAGAACGCGGCCCCGCTCAGCTCCTGGAACAGGTCGTACGGCTCGCCGGTGCCGGGCGCCAGCTTGTCCGCCCAGCCCCGGTCGTCGGCCAGCCACGAAAACGCCGCGTAGCAGGCCAGCCCGGCCAGCGGCGGCGTGAACGCCTTCGGCAGCACCCACCCGGCCACCCAGCCGATGACCGAGTAGAGCGCCAGCCCCGCCATGCCCATCCCCAGCCCGGGCAGGCTCAGCCGGCCCGCCTGGTCGGTGAGGACCGTCTTGACCGCCAGCACCAGCACCGTCGCCGCGAACGACCCCAGCACCACCACCACGATCGCCAGTGGCGCCTTCAACGCCCGCCAGGTGGTGAGCGACCGGCCGCGCAGCGCGCGGCGCTTGCGCAGCGCCACCCAGGCGGCGAAGGCCGCCGCCACCGGGCCGGTCAGCCGGAGCGAGCCGATGACCGCGGCCACGATGTTCTCCCAGGCGTCCACGCCCGGTATCAGGACGTTCCACGCCGCGATCAAGCCGACAGCGAGCAGCACGGCAACCGTGACGGCCGCGCTCTGCTTCAGCTCCTCCCGTGAAACGCCCGCGTGCTCACGCACCCTTTGCCCCGTTGACGTCCATCAAGCACCCCCCGTGCCCCTCGGCAAGACGGAAGAGCCAAGTCCGGCCGGTCCCCACAGGCTGATGGACTTGGCTTCCGCGTCACCATACGTACGAGAACCATAACTGAGCGTGATGATTGACGTCCGGATTCTTGGTCAAGGAGGATCGCCTGTCGCTCCAGATCGCCCGACGAACCGGGACGAGAGGCGCGCTACGGTAGCTGCGTGTCACAGCAGAAGCCGCTCAACCTGCCGTTCGACCCCATCGACCGCGCCGCGGAGAGCTGGCGCGCCCACTTCGGGCCCTCCGCCGCCATGGCGGCCGTGACCTCCATCATGCGAGCGCACCAGATCCTGCTGTCGCAGCTCGACGGCCTGCTGAAGCCGTACGGGCTGACCTTCGCGCGTTACGAGGGGCTCGTGCTGCTGACGTTCAGCAAGACCGGCGCGCTGCCGCTGTCGAAGATCGGCGAGCGGCTGATGGTTCACCCCACCAGCGTCACGAACACGGTGGACAGGCTGGAGAAGTCCGGTTACGTCCGCCGGTTGCCCAATCCGCGCGACGGCCGCGGCGTGCTCGCCGAGATCACCGACGCCGGCCGCGACGTCGTCCGCCGCGCCACCCGCGACCTGATGGACGCCGAGTTCGGCCTGGCGATGTACGCCGAGGACGAACTCCACGGCCTGTTCGACCAGTTGCGCACGTTGCGGGTGGCGGCGGGTGACTTCGAGGGCTCGTCCATGCGGCAAGATGAAGGGCATGGCGGACTTCTCTAGGCCCGGGTCGCTCTACGGGGCGATCGATCTGGGCGCTCGCAAGCAGGCACTGGAGGCGCAGGCCCGGCGGGAGGCCGCAGGTCCTCAGGCCGCGTCGGCCTCGGTCGTCGAGGTGACCGAGGAGACGTTCACGACCGATGTCGTCGACCGCTCCATGCAGGTGCCGGTCGTCCTCGATCTCTGGTCCCCCCGCGCGCCGGCCTCCGCGCAGCTCGGGCCGGTGCTGGAGAAGGTGGTCGGCGACCTCGCCGGCCGGGCCGTGCTGGCCAGGGTCAACGTCGACGCCAGCCCGCAGATCGCGGCCGCGCTGCGCGTGCAGGCCGTGCCCACCGTGCTGGCGATCTTCCAGGGTCAGGCCGTCACGGGCTTCCAGCAGGTGCTGCCCGAGCAGGAGGTGCGCCGCTGGCTCGACGAGCTGATGGCCGCCGTCGAGCAGTTCTACCAGGCCAACCCGGCCGCCCGGCCGCCCGCGGCCGAGGGCGGCGAGGAGGCCCCGGCGGGCCCGCCCACCGACCCCGACCTCGCGGCGGCCGAGGAGGCCGTCGAGCGCGGCGACCTCGACGCCGCCGCCGAGGCATACCAGCGGCTGCTGGCCCGCGTCCCTGGCCACGAGGACGCCAAGATGGGCCTGGCCGGCGTCACCCTCATCAAGCGCACGGAGGGCGTCGACCCCGGCGATCTCCAGCGCCGCCTGCAGGACCCCGCCGACCTCGACGCCCACCTGCTGGCCGCCGACCTCGAGATGCTGTCGGGCGCGGTCGACGAGGCGTTCAGCCGGGTCATCGCCGTGGTCAAGCGCACCTCGGGCGACGACCGCGACCGGGCGCGGCGGCACCTGCTCGGTCTGTTCGACACCTTGCCGAGCGATGACCCTTCTCTGGCGAAAGCGCGCAGAGCTTTGGCGAGCGCCCTGTTCTAGCCTGGGGGCATGCGGGTCGTCACCATCTCGGCGACATACGGCACGGCCGGCGGTGAGATAGGCCCGGCCGTGGCCGAACGCCTCGGCCTGCCCTTCGTCGACCGCGCCATCCCCAGCGCCGTCGCCAGGCAGCTCGGCTGCACGCTGGAGGAGGCGCTGGCCCACGACGACCGCGCCGAGCGGGGGCTGGGCCGGCTCATCTTCGGCGCGATGCGGCTGCCCACCGTGGCCTTCGGCGGCGTCGACATGTACGTCCCGGGCGCGATGCCGCACGCCCCGGAGGAGTTCGTGCGCCACGCCGAGCGCATGATGCGCGAGACCGCCCGCGAGCGGGGCGGCGTCTTCCTCGGCAGGGCCGGCGCCCTGGTCCTCGCCGGCGAGCCCGGCGCCCTGCACGTCCGGCTCGACGCCCCGCTCCCGCGCAGGGTCCGCCGGGCCGCCGCGCTCGCCGGGACGGACGAGGACGAGGCCCGGCGCGTCGTCGACGACAACGACCGCGCCCGCGCGGCCTACTGGCGGCACTTCTACCGGGCGGATCCTGCCGACCCGCGCCACTACCACCTGGTCGTCGACAGCACCACGATTCCCGTTCCCGCCTGCGTCGAGCTGATCGTCCTGGCTTCCGCGGCACTCGACTGACCGAACGCCCCCTAACATGGGAGGACTTCTTGGTCAGTCCCGAAGGAGCGATTGACGTGGCGACCGTCCCGAGTGTGTCGTACTCCATCACCGTGCGTCTCGAGGTGCCGGCCGGCGGCAAGGCCGTCAGCCAGCTCACCCACGCCGTAGAGTCGGCCGGGGGGGTGGTGACCGCACTCGACGTCACCAACGCGGGCCACGAGAAGCTCCGCATCGACGTGACCTGCGCCGCCCGCGACACCGACCACGCCCAGGCGATCGTCGACCAGCTCGAGGCCGTCGAGAGCGTCGTCATCCACAAGGTGTCCGACCGTACGTTCCTCATGCACCTCGGCGGCAAGATCGAGATGCAGTCGAAGGTGCCGCTGCGCAACCGCGACGAGCTGTCGATGGCCTACACGCCGGGCGTGGCGCGGGTGTCGATGGCGATCGCGCGCAACAAGGAGGACGCGCGCCGCCTGACCATCAAGCGCAACACCGTGGCCGTCGTCACCGACGGCTCGGCCGTGCTGGGGCTCGGCAACATCGGCCCCGAGGCGGCGCTGCCGGTCATGGAGGGCAAGGCGGCGCTGTTCAAGCGCTTCGCCGGCATCGACGCCTGGCCGATCTGCCTCGACACCCAGGACGTCGACGAGATCGTGCGCACCGTCCAGGTCATCGCGCCCGGCTTCGGCGGCATCAACCTGGAGGACATCGGCGCGCCGCGCTGCTTCGAGGTGGAGCGACGGCTGCGCGAGCTGCTCGACATCCCGGTCTTCCACGACGACCAGCACGGCACCGCGATCTGCGTGCTGGCGGCGCTCCAGAACGCGCTGCGGGTCGTCGACAAGAGCCTGGAGAACGTCAAGATCACGATGGCGGGCGCGGGCGCGGCCGGCAACGCCGTGCTGCGGCTGCTGCTCGCCGCCGGGGCGCGCAACGTCGTCGTCTGCGACTACCTCGGAGCCGTGCACAACGGCCGCGACGACCTCGACGAGTCACTGCGCTGGATCGCCGACCACACCAACGCCGAGGGCTACGCAGGAGACCTGCGCGGCGCGCTCAAGGACGCCGACGTCTTCGTGGGCGTGTCCGCGCCGGGCATCCTCACCGGCGACGACATCGCGACCATGGCCAAGGACGCCGTGGTGTTCGCGCTGGCCAACCCCGAGCCCGAGGTGTCGCCCGACGACGCCCGCGAGCACGCGACCGTGGTGGCCACCGGCCGCTCCGACTACCCCAACCAGATCAACAACGTGCTGGCCTTCCCCGGCGTGTTCCGCGGGCTGCTCGACGCGCAGGCGGCGGGGGTGACGCAGGAGATGCTGCTGGCGGCGGCCAACGCGCTGGCCGCCGTGGTCACGCCCGAGGAGCTGGGCCCCAACTACATCATCCCGAGCGTGTTCCACCCGGACGTGGCGGGTGCGGTGGCGGCGGCGGTCCGCGAGTCCGCTGGCGGCCGCGCCCGCGGCTTCACCGAGGCCTGACGGTTCGCCGAGGTCTGGCGGTTCGCCAAGGTCTGGCGCTTCGCCAAGGCATGACCGGGGTGTCCTCCGGCGCCCTCAGTGCCGGTCGGCGGACTCGGGGCGGGTGAGGGCGGGCATCAGACGGTAGGACTCCTGGAAGACCAGGTTGTGGGCGTCGCCGGCGGCGATGACGCGCAGCGTGTCGGCCTGCGCCTCGGCGTCGGCGGCGTCGAAGACGTTCATCGGCCAGTCGCCCACCGTGTTCCCGCGCAGGTGCGGGTGGTGGAAGCCGGCGCCGTAGTGGGCGACGACGGCGATGGGCTGCTCCTGGGAGGCCCGCTGCTCCGGCCAGGTCAGCGACCACATCGCGTTCAGCCCGCCCTCCTTGGAGCGGGTGAGGCCGCTGGCCACCACCTCGCCCGTCCCGAGCAGCAGGTCGGCGTCGAGCTCCGCCAGCACCCGCCGCGCCACGGGGTCGAGCAGCTCGACCGCCGTGGCGAACAGACGCTCCTTGTCCTCCCGGGAGACGGCCTGGCCGTGTACGCCGTCCCGCAGGTCGCGGAAGTGGCGGAGCAGGGCTTCGTTGATGGGAGTGCGCATGCCTGCCCCCTTCCCCGCCAGCGGCTCCAGCCACCTCCCGCCGGGCTCAGCCCAGCAGCTCGGCGATCCTGGCGCGCACCTCGGGCGTGTCGAGCCCCCGTACGGTCAGCGTGGTGCGGCGGCGTACGACGTCGTCCACGGTCGCCGCCCACTCGCGGTCGCGCGCGTAGACGGCCTGCGCCCAGATGTCCGGGCCTTCCGGGTGGATGCGCTCGCCGAGCGCTGGGTCGTCCCTGATGAGCCGGACCAGGTCGAACGCGATCGACCCGTAGTGCGTCGCCAGGTGCCGGGCCACCAGCGGGTCCATGCGGGCGCCGCGCTCGCGGTCGGTCCACAGGCGCAGGGCTACCGCGTCGGGGCTGGCCAGGCCGGGCAGCGGCACGGCGGGCAGGATGTCGGCCAGGTCGTCGCCGAGCGGCCGGCCGGGCAGGTGGGCGAGGGTGTCGAGGACCGTGCGGCCGATGTGCCGGTAGGTCGTCCATTTGCCGCCCGCCACCGACAGCATGCCGCCCGCGCCGCGCGTCACCACGGTCTCCCGCTTGGCCGCCGTCACCTCGCCGGGCCCGCCGGGCAGCACGCGCAGCCCGGCGAAGGCGTAGGTGATGTCCTCGCGCCGGAGCTGCGCGTCGCGTACCGCGTGGCCGGCCTCGTCGAGGATCTGCGCGATGTCGGCCTCGGTGGGCCGCACGTCGGCGGGATCGCCCTCGTACGCCTCGTCCGTCGTGCCGAGCAGCAGGTGGTCCTCCCACGGGATGGCGAACGACACCCGGTACTTGTCGATCGGCGTGGTCAGCGCCGCCTTCCACGGCTCGTGCCGGCGCAGCACCAGGTGGGCGCCCTTGGACAGGCGGATGCTGGGGGCCGCGCCCGGGTCCTCCATGCGCCGCAGGTGGTCCACCCACGGGCCGGTGGCGTTGAGCACGAGGCGGGCGCTCACCCCGAACTCGGCGCCCTCCAGCCGGTCGCGCAGCTCGGCGCCGGTCACCGTGCCGCCGCTCTTGCGCAGGCCGACGACCTCGGCGTGGTTGAGCACGGTCGCGCCGGCGTCCACGGCCGCCCGTACGGTCATGACCGCGACGCGGCTGTCGTTCATCTGGTGGTCGCCGTAGACGGCGGCGGCGCGCAGCCCCTCGGCGCGCAGCGCGGGCACCTTGGCGAGGGCCTGGTGCGGCGTGACGACCCGGCCCATGCCGTCGCCGAACACCGACAGCGCCGAGTACAGGAACACCCCCGCGCCCAGCTTGGCCGCACCGTGCGGGCCGCCCTTGTAGATCGGCACCAGGAACGTCAGCGGCTTGACCAGGTGAGGGGCGATGTCGGCGGCGAGCGCGCGGCGCTCCCTGTGGTTCTCGGCGACCAGCCGGACGTTGCCGGTCTGCAGGTAGCGCAGGCCGCCGTGGACCAGCTTGGACGAGGCGCTGGAGGTGGCGCCGGCGAAGTCGCCCGCGTCCACCATCGCCACCCGCAGGCCGGCCTGGGCGGCCATCCAGGTCACGGACGTGCCGAGGATGCCGCCGCCGATGACCAGCAGGTCGTAGGCGGTGGTGGACAGCTCCTCCCTGGTCTCCGCGCGCTCGGTCCCCGTACTGATCATCATTGCTGGAACTCCTGATCGTCGACCCAGTCGAGGGTGCGGGCCACGGCCTTCCTCCAGTTGCGGTATTCGCGCTCGCGGGCCGCCTCGTCGATCTCCGGCCGCCACTCGGCCGCCTTGTGCCAGTTGGCGCGCAGGCTGTCGAGGTCCGGCCAGTAGCCGGTGGCGAGGCCGGCCGCGTACGCCGCCCCGAGCGCCGTGGTCTCGGCCACCATGGGCCGGATCACCGGCACCGCGAGCACGTCGGCGAGGGTCTGCATGAGCAGGTTGTCGGCGGTCATGCCGCCGTCGGCGCGCAGCGTGGTGAGCCCGAGCCCGGCGTCGGCGTTCATCGCGTCGACGACCTCGCGGGTCTGCCACGCGGTGGCCTCCAGGACGGCCCGCGCGAGGTGCCCCTTCGTGACGAACCCGGTCAGCCCCGCGATCACGCCGCGCGCGTCGGAGCGCCAGTGCGGCGCGAAGAGGCCGGAGAACGCCGGCACGAAGTAGCAGCCGCCGTTGTCGGGGACCGTCTTCGCCAGCGTCTCGATCTCGGCGGCGCTGGAGATCAGGCCGAGGTTGTCGCGCAGCCACTGCACCAGCGAGCCGGTGACCGCGATCGCGCCCTCCAGCGCGTACGTGGCCGGCGTGTCGCCGAGCTGGTAGCCGACCGTGGTGAGCAGGCCGTGCTTGGAGACGACCGGCCGGTCGCCGGTGTTCATGAGCAGGAAGCTGCCCGAGCCGTAGGTGCTCTTGGTCTCGCCGGGGTCGAAGCAGGTCTGGCCGAACAGCGCCGCCTGCTGGTCGCCGAGCGCGGCCGCCACCGGCACGCCGCCCGCGGTGCGGCCGTAGACCTCGGCGGACGGGCGGATCTCCGGCAGCATCGCGCGCGGCACGCCGAGCGCGGCCAGCAGGTCGTCGTCCCAGGCCAGGGTGTGGATGTTCATGAGCATCGTACGGCTGGCGTTGGTGACGTCGGTGACGTGCCGGCCGGTCAGGTTCCACAGCAGCCAGCTGTCCATGGTGCCGAACAGCACCTCGCCGCGCTCGGCCCGCTCGCGCAGCCCCGGGTGCTCGTCCAGCAGCCAGCGGATTTTCGGTCCGGAGAAGTAGGTGGCGAGCGGCAGGCCCGCCCGCGCCTTGAACAGCGCCTCGTGCTCGGCCAGCGCGTGCGTCAGCGGAGCCGTGCGGGTGTCCTGCCAGACGATCGCCGGGCAGACGGGCCGGCCGGTGTCGCGCTCCCACAGCACCGTGGTCTCGCGCTGGTTGGTGATGCCGAGCGCGGCGATGTCGCCGTCCACGCCGCCGACGGCCTCGGCGAGGACGAGCTGGACCGACTCCCAGATCTCCTCCGCGTCGTGCTCGACCCAGCCGGGCCTGGGGAAGATCTGGCGGTGCTCGCGCTGGGCGACGGAGATGATGTTGCCGGTCCGGTCGAAGACGATGCACCGGCTGGACGTGGTGCCCTGGTCGATGGCGGCGATGTAGGTCGGTCGAGGCACTGGCGGATCCTCGCTAGCTCGGGGTTCGACAATGTCGAACGACATGAGGAATGGTATTCGGTTCCGCGGGAGGCGTTCAACTGGTCGGGCAACTGGTCGGGGTCAGCGGGCCAGGTCGCGGGTGATCGCGCGGGCCGCGTCCCTGACGTACGAGACGAACTCCATGCGCGGCCCGCCCTCCGTCGCCAGGCGCTCCAGCGCGCCCCTGATGCCGATGGCGCCGACCACGATGCCACGCGAGTCCTTGATCGGCGCGGCGTAGGCCACCTCGCCCTCGGTCAGCTCCTCCATCTCGGCGGCCCAGCCGCGGGCGCGGACCAGCTCCAGCTCCGCCTCCAGCCGCCCTGGGTCGGTGATCGTCGCGCCGGTGTACGGGGGCAGCGGCGCGGCCGGCTCGCCGTACGGGTCGTGCGCGAGCAGCACCTTGCCGAGCGCGCTGGCGTGCACCGGCAGATAGGTGCCGACCTGGAGCGTCTGCATGCTGTCGTCGGGGCGGAAGACGTGGTGGATCACCAGGACGTGGCCCTCGTGCAGCGTGCCGATCCAGGCGCTCTCCCTGCTCCGCCCGGCCAGCGCGTCGGCCCAGTTGATGGCCCTCGCGCGCAGCTCGTTGA
This sequence comes from Nonomuraea sp. AD125B, assembly GCF_041402765.1. NCBI lineage: Bacteria > Bacillati > Actinomycetota > Actinomycetes > Streptosporangiales > Streptosporangiaceae > Nonomuraea > Nonomuraea sp. AD125B. The sequence goes on from NZ_JBGLOU010000008.1 coordinate 295,062, forward strand.
CGTCGAGGTAGCTGCTGCCGAGGTGGAGCAGCGTGGCGCCGAGGCGGTACTTGCCCGTGGCCGGGTCCTGCTCGACGAAGCCGACCCGCACCAGCGTGCGCAGGATGCCGTGCAGCGTGCCCTTCGGCAGGCCGAGGCCCCGGGCCAGCTCGGCCACCCCGAGCTGGCGGGGGCCGGAGGCCAGCAGCCGCAGGATCGCGGCCGCCCGCTCGACGGACTGGATGGTCTCTCCCACGATCGGCACTGTAGCGCAGGGTCGTTCGATATCGCCGAACGGCGATCGCCCTGCCGACGCCCGCCCCACGCGGCTCTACAATTTGCGCAAGCGGTAAGCAATCTCGCAGCGGACGCTCAGCGGGCCTGCAGGCGCCGCCACCCTTCGCACGCACCGGGACACCCCGTCCCGGCGACCGTGCGTGCCCCGAGGGACGAGGAGACAGATGGACTCACCCGCCCGCGTCGCGGGAACCGTGCGGCCGGGCGGCCGCACCGCCCGGGTCCGCGCGGCCGTGCTCCAGGCCGCCCAGGACGAGCTGGTCGAGCACGGCTTCCACGGCCTGACCATGGACCAGGTGGCGATCCGGGCCGGCGTGGGCAAGACCACGCTCTACCGGCGCTGGGGCAGCCCAGCGGGCCTGGTCACCGATCTCATGGTCGAGCTGGCCGAGCAGTCCTCCCCGCACGCCGACACCGGCTCGATCGAGGGCGACCTGCGCGCCAACGCCCTGGCCGTGGTCGAGGCGGTCAACGACGGGCGGCTCGGGGCCACGTTCCAGGCGATGATCGCCGCCGCGACCTGCGACGAGCAGGCGGCCGCCGCGCTGCGCGCGTTCTACCTGCGGCGCATCGAGGAATGGGCGGGCGTGGTGGAGCTCGCGGTCGGGCGCGGCGAGCTGCCGCAGGGCACGGACGCCACGGAGGTGATCCGGGCGGTCTCGGCCCCGCTCTACTACCTGCTCGTCGTCACCCGCGAGCCGGTCACCGCGGAGGCCGCCGAGCGGTCCGTACGCCGCGCGCTCGCCGCCGCGAAGGCGGGCGCCTTCATTTCGTAGCCTTCATTTCGTAGGCGAGGTCGGGCACCCCTTGGGCAGGTCGGGCCGGCGGGGCCAGACGGAGCCGTACCACCAGAAGATCCCGCCCATCACGACCAGCCCGCCCGCGGTCGCCAGCTTGGCCATGAGGTCGGCGGGCGGCCCGGTGAAGGGGAGCTGCCCGGTGCGGTGACCCCAGGGGCAGTCGTTCTCCACCCGGGTGGAGTCGATGAGGGTCTCCGGCTGGTGCTCGACGACCTGGTACGCCTCGATCTCCGCGCGGCTGCCCTTGTGGATCGGCACCTGTCGCACGACGCTCTTGCGGGCCGCGATCGAGCCGCTGGCCACGCTGACCGCGTCGGACTTCAGGTCGAAGCGGACCGCCTGCCGGGTCTGGTTGCGCAGCGTCACCTTCGCCCGCCCCGAGCGGCAGCTGACGTCGTCCACGGTCATCGTGAACGCGTCCCCGGGATCGGAGGCCCCCGGCCAGGCCGACGCGGATGCCGGGCCGGAGGCCGCGGCGCCCACCGCCAGGGCGGCCAGGGCCAGACGGGTACCGATGCGCATGAGCTCCCCCAAGGTCCACACGTCGTGATCTTTGCTACCCGAAGTGTCTTTGTGAACACGAAAAGTAACATGAGCGCTCTGGGGCAGCGCGCACCCCCCTGCACCCTTCATGATGGAGGTATGGCGGAAGCGATCTACGTCGGCGGTTTGTTGGTGGCGACGCCGCTTCTCGACGACCCCAACTTCCGGCGTAGCGTGGTGCTGATCCTCGAACACGACCGCGACGGGGGCACCCTCGGCGTCGTGCTCAACCGGCCCAGCGACATCTCGGTGACCCAGGTGCTCCCGGTCTGGGACCCGCTGGTCACCGGGCCTTCGGTGCTCTTCGAGGGCGGACCGGTGCAGACCGACAGCGCGCTGGCGCTGGCGGCGGTGCCGAGCGGGCAGGAGCCGCTCGGCTGGCGCAGGCTGCATGCCGGTACGCCCGCGGTGTCCCGGCTCGGCACGGTCGACCTCGACGCCCCGCCCGAGATCCTGCAGGGCGAGATCGCCCAGATGCGGATCTTCGCCGGTTACGCCGGCTGGTCCTCCGGCCAGCTGGAGAGCGAGATCGCCGAAGGCGCCTGGTACGTCGTGGACTCCGAGGTGGGCGACACCTTCCACGCCGACCCCGGGTCGCTGTGGCGGCACGTGCTGCGGCGCCAGCCGGGCGAGCTGGCCTTCGTCGCCACCTGCCCGGACGACCCCTCGATGAACTGACCCCTCAGACGTCCCAGCCGGGGCGCAGGGAACGCTCGGCCAGCTCGATGCTCTCCGCCATCCGGCCGGTGATCTCGGGCAGGCTCCCGTCGCTGCGCGGGCACTCGAAGCCCACCCGCATGGTTGACATCGCGAAGGCCACGATCAGGTGGGAGAGCTGGTCCTCGTCGGCCTCGACGCCGCGCCGCGCGGCCACCACCTCGGCGAGGCGGCGCTCGGTCTCCGTGCCCCGCGCCACCGACTGGCCGACCAGGCGCGGGTTCTCGTCCAGGATGCGGCGCAGCTTGAGGAAACGCTCGTGCTCCTGCGGCGTCGAGTCCTCGATGTCGGCCAGCATGGCGCGCAGGGCGTGCATGAGCGCGGTGAACGGCGGCTCGTCCGGCGGCCTGGCCGCCATCGTCTCCAGCAGGATCTCCTCGCCCTGGTCGTGGAACCACAGCACCAGATGGTCCTTGCCGGTGAAGTAGCGGAAGAACGTGCGGGGGGACACCTCGACGGCCCCCGCGATCTGCTCGACGGTGGTCGACTCGTATCCTTGTTCGAGAAACAGGTCGAGCGCCGCGTCGAGGATCGCCAGGCGCGTCTTCTCCTTCTTGCGTTCGCGGAGACCCACTGCCGTCACTCCCTCGAAACCTTGCTGTCACAGTGTGACAGAAGTCATCCGCTGCCTTTTAAAAGTCGTTTGTCAGACGTCATCGCCTGTCATAGATTACCGGAGGCTTAAGAGACTTCCGCCCTGGTGTGGGGCGTATGTGAACTAGGGGGCTTCATGGCGAACGCGAAGGCGGTGGACGCGCCGTCCTCGCCCGAGGTGGCGAAGACGGGGGCCGGGGGGAATCCGTGGCTCGTGCTGCTGGCGGTCAGCCTTGGTGTGATCATGGTGATGCTGGACGGCACCGTCGTCGGCATCGCCAACCCGGTGATCCAGGTCGACCTCAAGGCGTCGCTGTCCGACCTGCAGTGGGTGACCAGCGGCTATCTGCTGGCCCTGGCGGTGTTCCTGATCACCGCGGGCAAGCTCGGTGACCTGTTCGGGCACAAGAGGGTCTTCCTGATCGGTGTGGCCGGATTCGCCGTCACGTCGGTCGGCATCGGACTCAGCGCCGAGCTGGCCGACATCATTCCCGGCATCACGCCGGTCGGCGCGCTGATCGGCCTGCGGGTGCTCCAGGGCCTGTTCGGCGCGCTGCTCCAGCCCGCCGCGCTGGCGCTGCTGCGCAGCGCGTTCCCCGGGGAGAAGCTCAACCAGGCCATGGGCGCGTGGGGCGCGATCATCGGCCTGTCCAGCGCCGCCGGCCCGATCGTCGGCGGCGTGCTGGTCGAGAAGGTGAGCTGGGAGTCGGTCTTCTTCATCAACGCGCCCGTCGGCGTCGTCGCGCTGATCCTGGGCGTCATCCTGATCAAGGACAGCCGGGCCAAGACGTTCGCGCGCATCGACTGGCTGGGCGTGCTGCTGCTGTCCGGCGCGATGTTCGCGCTGGTGTGGACCATCATCAAGGCCCCCGAGTGGGGCTGGGGCGACAGCACCACGCTGGGCTTCCTCGGCGGCTTCGCGGTGCTGATCGGGGCCTTCGTCCTCTGGCAGCACCTGCTCAAGAAGCGCGGCGGCCAGCCGCTGGTGCCGCTGTCGCTGTTCGCCAACCCGTCCATCTCCATCGGCACGTTCCTGATGATGATGGTGGCCTTCGCCATGTTCGGCGCCATGTTCTTCCTGGGCTTCTTCTTCCAGGGCGTGCACGGGCTGACGCCGCTGGAGGCCGGTCTGCGCATGCTGCCGATGAGCGCCGGTATGATCTTCGCCTCGCCGCTCGCCGGCATGGCGATCGGGAAGCTGGGGCCGAAGATCACGATGGCCGGCGGCCTGCTCATCACCGCCTGCGCCATGTTCCTCATGTCCCGCCTCGGCATCGACGCCTCGTTCGTCGACACCGCGATCCCGTTCGTGCTGCTGGCCTTCGGCCTGTCGCCGGTGTTCGTGGGCGCCACCGAGATCATCGTGGGCAACGCCCCGCTCGACCTGAGCGGCGTCGCGGGCGGCCTGCAGCAGTCGGCGATGCAGGTCGGCGGCGCGCTCGGCACCGCGATCCTCGGCGCCGTCATGGCCGGTGAGATCTCCGACCGGCTGCCCGGCTACCTCGGCCCGGCGGCTCAGGCGCTGCCGCCGGAGCAGATGGCCGGGCTGGAGGCGGCCGCCGCGTTCGGCGTCGCGCCGCCCGGGCTGCCCGAGGTGGTCACGAACGCCGTCCACAACTCGTTCATGGACGGCATGCACCTCGCCTTCGTGGTGAGCACCTGCGTCGCGGTCCTGACCGCGGCCCTCACGATGTTCGTGAAGGCCGGCCGCAAGACCGAGGGCGCGCCCGTGCACGTGGGCTGACCCCCTGTTTCCTGAACGGCCCCCGCCAGGCGGCGGGGGCCGTTCTCGCTGTCCTGGGGAGGCGCGGGCCGCGGGCGGGCGGGCATAAACTCGATGGGGTGAGCACGAAGATCCTTCCGAAGCAGGAAACCACGCCACAGACGTCGCACGGCGACGGCGATCACGAGCGGTTCGCCCACTACGCGGACAAGCACAAGATCACTGAGAGCATGGTCACCGGCACGCCCATCCGCGCCCTGTGCGGGAAAATCTGGGTGCCCAGCCGCGACCCGAAGAAATACCCGGTGTGCCCGGAGTGCAAGGAGATCTACGAGGGCCTGCCGGCGGGCGGCGGCGACGACAAGGGCGGCGACAAGCAGTGAGCGCGGCCGAGCGGTAATCGCGTGCCGCGAAGCTGCCCCGGCACGCGACCGCCGGCTCGTCGGCATGCGCACCAGCACACCCCGGCACCGTCAAAGGTGCGACAAATTACGATGTGCAGGTGACAGCACCAAAAGCACTCGACGCCCCCCACCAACCCCCTCGGCTCTTCGGCGCCGACTACCGCATCGCCACCTTCGGCATCCTGCTCGTCGTCACCCTCGTCGCCTTCGAGGGCATGTCGGTCGGGGTCGTCATGCCGGATGTCGCCCGCGACCTGGACGCCCTCGACCTCTACGGGCTGAGCTTCTCCGCCTTCCTGGTCTCCAGCCTGTTCGCGAACGTGGTGGCCGGGCTCTTCGCGGACCGGCGGGGGTTCGCGGTGCCGTTCGTGGTGGGGCTGGCGCTGTTCGTGACCGGCATGGCGCTGGCCGGCGCGGCGAACACGTCGGTGCTGTTCCTGTCGGCGCGGGCCGTGCAAGGGCTCGGGGCCGGAGCCTCGTTCGTGGCGCTGCTGGTGATGATCGCCCGGGTCTACCCGGTCGACATGCGGCCCAAGGCGTTCGCGGCGGTCTCGGCCGCCTGGGTCGTGCCGTCCATGGTCGGCCCCGCCATCGCCGGCTCCGTGGCCGGGCAGTGGGGCTGGCGGTACGTCTTCTACGGCATCATCCCGCTGGTCGTCCCCGCGCTGCTCATGCTGCTCCCGTCGCTGAAGCGCTCGGCCGCCGCCGAGCAGCTGCCCGACGGGCCGCGTTCGCGCCCGCTCGCCATGACGCTGGCCGCGGCCGCCGCCGCGTGCGGGGCCGGCGTGCTGCTGCACGGCGTCGACCGGCTGCACCAGGCGCCCGTCATGGGCGTCGCCGAGACCGTCGTGGGGCTCGCCTTCCTGCTGTACGGCCTCTACCGGCTGCTGCCCCCCGGCGCGTTGCGCTTCGCCCGCGGGCTGCCCACGACCGTGCTCATGCGTGGCTTCCTGTCGGCCACCTTCTTCGGGGTCAACTCCTTCATCCCGCTGGCGCTCCAGGAAGTGAAGGGGTTCGGCGTCAGGGAGGCGGGGATCGCGCTCACCACGGGGGCGCTCGGCTGGTCGGCGGGGTCGTACCTGCAGAGCCGCCAGGCCGGGGAGCCGCACCTGCGGATCAGGTTCGCGGCGTCCTGCGTCACCGTGGGCGTGCTGCTGGCGCTGCTCGCCGTCCTGCCCGGGGTGACGGGGTGGGTCGCGGTGCCGGCCTGGATCGTGGCCGGGCTCGGCATGGGGGTCGGCATGGCCACCGTCAGCGTCACCACGCTCAAGCAGTCGCCGGAGAACGAGCAGGGCGCGAACTCGGCGGCGCTCAACGTCACGGACATGCTGGGCTCGGCGCTCGCCATCGGGGCCGGGGGCGCGCTGGTCAACCTGATCGGGCACGCGCCGTCCCAGATCGCCACCGGGTTCCTGGTCATCTGCCTCCTCATGGCGGTGGTCGGGGGGAGCGGGGCGGTGCTGGCCGGTCGCATGAGGTGAATTCCGTCCCTCCCGTCCCAGCGATCACGGATCGCCTGATCTCCGTCGCAAGGAGTGATAGGACAGCGGGCGAGGAGGTGTTCATGGAGGATGATCACCGGGTCTGGCCGCCTCTCCCGCCGGGGGCCAGGCACCGCCGCAGTCCTCCGACGGACGGCGACGAGCGGGAGGCCGCGCCCCCGGAGGAGCTCGTGGGCCGCCGGCGCGGGCATCCGCTGGACCTGGAGCCGGGGGAGACCGTGGAGCTCGACGAGCCCTGGAACCCGCGCATCCGGCGCACCACTCCCCGCGCCGCCCGTCCCCGGTCGGGCCGGACCCCGTACCCGGACGCGACGACCACCCGCAGGGACGCCGGTGGGGATGTCGACGATGACGTGGACGGGCAGACCGGCTGGGGCACGTCCGGGGACGTCGGCTGGGGCGCCGTAGAGGACGACAGTGGCAGGGACGCCGGCTGGGGCGCTTTGAAGGGCGGCGGCGGAGACGCCGGCTGGGGTGCGTCCAGGGACGACGACAGGAACGCCGGCTGGGGCGCCGTGGAGGACGGTGACGGAGACGTCGGCTGGGGCGCTTTGAAGGACGGCGGCAGGGACGCCGACACGGGCAGTCTCAAGGGCGGTGGCAGTCCGTCCATCGCCACCGACGACGACCCGGACGCCGAGTTCTGGGGCGAGTCGTCGTCGGACCCTGAGCCGGTTTCCTGGCGGTCGCCGTTCCGGTTGATCCCGTCCCCGGCATCCAGGGAGAGCTCCACGGACGCCCTGCCGCCCTCCGCCCGCCTCTACGGCACCCCCGCCGCCCCCGGCACGCGTACGGCCCCCGCAGGGATGCCGCGGCGCCTGGCGTTCGCGCTGGCGGCGCTCCTGACCGGCGCGGCGCTCGTGGCGGTGGCGATCAACCTGGCGCCGCGCCTCGTCGCGCCTCAGCCCGGGCCGGAGGCCGGGACGGGCAGGCTGATCGACGGCCTGGCCGGGGTGGCCGCGACCCTGCCGGACGGCTGGTACGTCGCGCCCGTGCCCCCCGTGTCCGGCTTCACCTCGGTGGCCAGGGACGGAGCCGGCGGCCTGGTGATGGCCCGCCCTCTCCCCGAACCCGTCGCGGACGCCAAGGAGGCCACGGCCGAGGCCGCCGAGCTGTACTCCCGGCTGCTGCTCAAGGGCGACCGCGTCAAGGTCGTCGAGGACCGGCAGATCCCCGGCGGGCACACGCGGGCGCTGCGCGCGGAGTACCGTGACGTGGTCAACCGGCCCGCGTACCTGAGAGTGATGCTCCTCACGCGGGGCGAGCGGAGCGTGCTCCTGCTCGGCCTGCTGCAACCCGAGCAAACCCCAAGCAGACAGGCTCTCGACACGGTGCTGACGAGCCTCCGATAAGCCGCATAGCACGTGAGGACGACCTTGGCCAGAATCCACGGCTCACGGCACGTCTTGTCAGTGGGCCCGATTACTCTTGGGTCACTGTGAGAGAGCGAAGCACACGAACCCCAGAGGTGATGCGGTGAGCACCTTCGCCGCGTCCCACCTGTCTCCTTCCTATCCCGACCGGGCCGCGTGGGGCACCGCTCCCAAGCTGCGCGCCTGGCAGCAGGAGGCGTTCGACCTCTACTTCCGGCGCGAGCCGCGTGACTTCCTCACCGTGGCGACGCCGGGCGCGGGCAAGACGACCTACGCCCTGCGCATCGCCAGCGAGCTCCTGTCCCGCGGGGTGATCAGGGCCGTCACCATCGTCACCCCGACCGAGCACCTCAAGCGTCAGTGGGCCGACGCCGCCGCGCGGGTCGGCATCGGCATCGACCCCGAGTTCAAGAACAGCCAGGGCACCACCTCGCGCGACTACACCGGCGTCGCGGTGACCTACGCGCAGGTCGCGATGCACCCGGCGCTGCACAGGGCGCGCACCGAGGCGCGCAAGACGCTGGTCATCTTCGACGAGATCCACCACGCGGGCGACGCCAAGTCGTGGGGCGACGGCGTGCGCGAGGCGTTCGAGCCGGCCGCCCGCCGCCTCCAGCTCACCGGCACCCCGTTCCGTTCCGACGACAACCCGATCCCCTTCGTCGCGTACGAGGAGGACGCCGAGGGCCTCAAGCGCAGCGTCGCCGACTACTCCTACGGCTACGGCCCCGCGCTCGACGACGGCGTCGTCCGCCCGGTGATCTTCCTCGCCTACAGCGGCGAGATGAAGTGGCGCACGCGGGCCGGCGACGAGCTGGCCGCCACCCTCGGCACCCCGCTCACGAAGGACCAGCTCTCCCAGGCGTGGCGGGCCGCGCTCGACCCCAAGGGCGACTGGATCCGCCAGGTCATGCAGGCCGCCGACCGGCGGCTGACCGAGGTGCGCCGGGGCGTCACCGACGCGGGCGGCCTGGTCATCGCCACCGATCACGAGACCGCCCGCGCCTACGCCAGGCACCTGCGCAACATCACCGGCGAGGGCGCCACCGTGGTCCTGTCCGACGATCCCGGCGCCTCGAAGAAGATCAAGCAGTTCGCGGCGTCGCAGGATCGGTGGCTGGTCGCCGTCCGGATGGTCTCGGAAGGCGTCGACATCCCGCGTCTGTGCGTGGGGGTCTACGCCACCTCCACCTCCACGCCGCTCTTCTTCGCGCAGGCGGTGGGGCGGTTCGTCCGCGCCCGCAAGCGCGGCGAGACGGCCTCGGTCTTCCTCCCCTCGGTGCCCATGCTCATGGGGCTGGCCAACGAGATGGAGGTCGAGCGCGACCACGTGCTCAACAAGCGGCCGCCGGAGGACGGGCTCGACGACTCGCTGCTGGAGCAGGCCAACCGCAAGCAGGACAATCCCGACGTCCTTGGCGACGAGCTGCCGTTCGAGACGATGGAGACCTCGGCCACGTTCGACCGGGTGCTCTTCGACGGCGGCGAGTTCGGCACCGGGGCCGCGATCGGCTCCGCCGAGGAGGAGGACTTCCTCGGTCTGCCCGGCCTGCTGGAGCCCGACCAGGTGGCCACCCTGCTGCGCAAGCGTCAGTCCGACCAGCAGGCGGCCAGGCGCAAGCAGGAATCGGCCGAGCCGGCCGCCCCGGCCCTGGCCCCGCACGAGCAGGTCGCCGAGCTGCGCCGCGAGCTCAACGGCCTCGTCGGCGCCTGGAACCACCGCACCGGGCAGCCGCACGGCGTCATCCACGCCGAGCTGCGCCGCGTCTGCGGCGGCCCGCCGATCGCGCAGGCGACGTCGGAGCAGATCCAGGAACGCATCGACATGATCCGCCGCTGGGCCACCCAACGCCGCTGACCTCCCGCAGTCCCGCAGGCCCTCGGTCAGCGGTAGCGGTTGTGGCCGAGGTGGCGGATCATGATGCGGCAGACCTCGGGGCGGCGTTCGCGGGTCCCGTCGGCGTGATAGACGACCTCCGTCGTGGCGACCGGCCCGTGGGGCCATTCGGCGTAGCCGCGGCGGCGGTACAACCGCTGCGCGTCGAGATTGTCCAGGTCCACGCCGAGGGCGACGCGGTCGTGGCCCTGGGCGTGCAGCCGCTCCTCGGCCGCCCACAGCAACTCGGTCCCGATGCCCTGGTTGCGGCGTGGCGCGGCCACCTCCAGGTGGGTGAGCAGCGCCACGCCGGGTAAGTGCGCGCGCAACTCGGGCTCCTCGGCGGGCGCCAGCCACACGTACACGTCGCCGACCGCCACCTCCCGCTCCCAGGCCACGAGGAGGAAGCCGTGCCCGGCGTCCTGCAGGGCCAGCCGGTCGTGGAAGTAGTGCTCCTGCCCAAGCGAGCGGACGAGGGGACTCAGGTCCGCACGGACGGCTTGGCGGATGTCGGGGGCGCCCACGGAAGCACACGTTCCCGGAGGGCGGTGCCACGAATCTTGCCGAAACCGGTCAACCCGCCACGGAACCGTACCAATGCAGTCCGCGCTCGCCGTCCTTCACCAGCCACTTGACCGCGTCCGCGGCGGCGAACTCCAGGTGCGGGAGCTCGTCGAGGTGCGCCGCCCAGCGCTCGCGGTCGACGGCCCACGCCTTCAGGTAGCCTGCGCACAGCTCCGGCTCGATGCGGCGCAGCCGGCCGAGCGCGGCGAGCAGGGAGTTCTCCATCGCGTGCCGGTTGTGCCGGGGCCCCGGGGGCAGGCGGCGTACCCGGCTCAGCACGTCCTCGACGAAGCGCTGCCGCCTGGCGAGGAAGTCCCTCCAGTACGCGGCGTCGGCCGCCGATCCCCATTCGGCCGTCGGATCCCCGTCCAGCAGCCAGTAGACGCCTTCGGCCAGCACATCGCCGAACTCCTGGTCGCGCGCCCGCACCGGCCGGTCGAACGGGTCGTACGGCCGCTGCCTGACCTGCCCGGCCACCGCGAGGCGGCGCAGTCTCCGCTCGCCCAGCAGGTAGAACCAGTCCTCGTTGTAGACGTTGGGGAAGAAGGAGGGCGTGCGCCCGGGATCGACGGCGACGGCCAGCGCGCCCCCTCCCACGAACGACTCCTGGTGCCCGCCGGTGAGGCGATGCGCGTGGCACACCACCGAGTTGTCCGGATAGCCGCCGATGTGCATGCCGACGACGTCGTACGTGTCGAGCAGCGCCGCGGCCCGTTCGACGTCCGCCTGGCGGCCCACTTCGATGTCGTCGTCCAGGAAGACGATCCGCCGCCAGCCGAGCAGCCGGGCCAGCAGCAGCCCGGTGTTCCGCTTGGCGCTGAGGTCGGTCGTCCGCGCGAACGGGGTGTCCCGCAGCACGGCCGTGGTCTCGAAGTCGGGCAGCCGCAGCCGGTCCACGTGGTCGACGTCGGCGCTGATGTAGCGCAGGCCGTCCGGCATGGCCCGGGCCGCCTCCCTGGCCCGGCTCCAGTTGCGGCTGTGCAGCGACACCAGGTGGCAGCCGAGGTCGAGGGCGAGCCGGGTCGCGTACGTCAGCCAGCGCGGATGCCGGATCGTCGGGACGATGATCGCGTCGATGGCGCCCCGGCCGTGCGCCGGCTCCTCGCCGGCTTCGAGAATGTCGATGAGGTGCCGGTGCGAGCCGTGGTGGTGCTCGCCGCCGCCGCGCGGCCTGTCATGCCTCACGGGCGTCCGGCCACTCGTGCAGCCGGTACGACTCCTGGGTCCAGTCGGGTGTGACCACGGCCCGGCCCTCGATCCTGACGCGCATGAGGATGCTGTAGGACTGCGCGTCGCCGAAGCGGTCGCGAAGGTAGGCGGCGTTGCGGTCGCGGAAGCGCGCGTCGGTGAGCGCGCGGACCGCGCCGTAGACGCCTCTGGCGTACATGCCGTTGCAGATGGTCAAGGTGCGCTCGTGGTTGTCCGGGTTGACGCCGCGGTAGAAGAAGGCGACGTCTTCGAGCAGTCGTACACTATCGCCGTTGCGCACGGTCACGGGGTGGTGCCTGCGCGTGTCGCCCCCTTCGCCGACCTCGAAGTACGGCCCCCGCTCGCCGTCCCAGTCGGACACCTGCCGCACCGGCAGGTCGGACATGCGGGCCAGCGTGGAAGCGGTGACCTCGTTGTAGTCGACGCCGCCGAGCAGCGCGACGTGCGTGGTCAGGTCGTCGGAGCGCAGGTCCTCGGTGGCGCGCAGGGTCACCTGGCTGTGCGGGTTGGCGGCCCGCAGATGCCCCCATAACTCAAACAAGGAGTCGAGGTCGGAGTATTTGTAGAGCTCGATGTAGTCGCCCTGGGTCGGGACGGCGAACGGGATCCTGGCCCGCTCCTCCTCCGGGACCTGCGAGCAGATGATCGTGATCGGCTCGCCCTCCGGGAAGTGCCAGGGGCCGGCCAGCAGGGCGTCACCGGTCCCGCCCGCACCGCCGCCCTCCGCCGCGACCTGGTGGCGAAGGGCCGCCTGGCGCAGCCGGGTCAGCTCGGCCAGCAGCTTCTTGTGCTCGTCCAGCTCGTCGGAGGTCAGCTCGGACAGCGACGGCACGCGGGCGACGCCGCCCGCGAGCGAGCGCCGGGTCGCGAAGAAGGCGGCGTACTTCTCCAAGCGGTGCAGGGGAGGGATCTTGGCCGTGGTGGCGGACTCCCAGGAGGAGATCAGCGGGACGCTGACCCCGAACGCCTCCCGCAGCTGCGCCTGGGTGACCCGCAGGTCCGGCCAGTGGCTGTCGCGGAGCTCACGCAGACGCCGGGCCAGCGCGGTCCGCGCGGAATCGTCGCCGCTCATGCCTGCCTCATTCAACTTCAGCAATTTCTAGTGAACATACACCTCACCGCGAAATCTGCAGAGAACTCGCAGCTAGGCCCAAACACGTGCGCTACGTAGGGAAACGTCGCGCACGAAAGACAACAGTCTAGCCAGACATCTCTCACCGATGGGAAGGAATGCCCGGCTTCAGCCAGGGAATCATTCAAGCAATAAGTTCGCGGTTAATAAACTGAAGTTAACTTAATGGAGGTGAGATGGTTCAGGCCGCGAGCTGACGACTCCTCCCACACCCCACCCCGGAGCGGCCCCCTCACCCAGTTTCTCGTCTCCGTACAGGGATCACCTCATGATGTTCTCGGCTTCCTCCCTTGTCCTGACCGCTCTCCAGACCGCCGGCAGCAGAGGCGTCTCCCTGCTGCTCCTGACCATGCTGATCACCTCCGTGGTGGCCGCCATCCGCTGGACGGCCCGGCGGACCCGGGTGCTGGTGGTGATCAGCGGCACCGCCGTCCTGCTCGTGTTCCTCGTCGTGCTGGTCCTCGCCTACCTCGTCGTCAGCGGGCTGACGTAAGAGGTGTCATTCGGCCGCCTCGCACCCGCCGGGTCTGAACCATACGCATTTGGCCACAGAGCAGTGACCTTCCGTTAGAGACCCGGCAGAAGCGGCAACAACTCTCTTGGCTCGCGTTGATGCGCAGAAGGACTCCCGCCCATGTCATATGAGGCCAACCGAAAATCGACGCTCAACGTCTCTTCCGGCCTCTCGCGCAACGCCGTGATCCTTCGGCTCGAAGGCGAGCTCGACGTCAACGCGGTGCCTCTGCTGCGGGAGCACCTGGAGCTCGTCTGGGAGCTGCCGCCGCCGCCGTTTCTCATCCTCGATCTCGCCGAGGTGCAGTTCTGCGACTCGATGGGCATGAACGAGCTCGTCGGCGTCATGCAGCGCTGCGAGGCCCGGGGCACCCGGCTGCTGCTCGGCGGGGTGCAGGGCGTGATGGCGCGGGTGTTGTCGATCACGGGGCTGCGGCACGCGTTCGAGGTGTTCGCGCAGTTCGACGACGCGCTGCGGCTCGCGGTCGCGGCTCCCTGACGTCGCTCAGCCGCGCGGCGGCGGGATGCGGCGGCCGTTGCGGCCGTCGACCGGGACGCGGGCGGCGTCCTTCGGCAGCGGCACCGTGACCGCCGCGATGCGGCCCTTGACGTGCACCGGCAGGGTGTAGGCGAGCCGCCCGCCGCCGGTCGGGGCGGCATGTCCGGTGTGCAGCCAGACCAGCAGCCGCCGGCCCTGCGAGCGCATCGCGACCTCCGCCGTGTCGCACTCGTGGCGCCGCGCCGCCCAGGTCAGCACGAGGCTCGTGCCCAGCCGGGCCGAGCGCGGGGTGGGGGCGCGCCCCGCGCAGGACGCCTCCGCCGGCGGGACGTCGTGGGCCACGACCGTGTGGTCGGGGGTCGCCTGCGGCGCGGCGAGCCGGCCCATGACGATCGTGCCGGCCTCCAGCAGCAGCAGGGTCACGATCGCGCCCGCTCGCTCCAGCGGACGGCCTCGGAACAGGAGCCAGAGGCTCAGCGGAGCGAGGAGCAGCCAGGCCGCCCCGAGTGAGAGGGCCAGCATGGGAAACCTTCGAGATAGAGGATCATGTGTCACTCTCCGTACTACTGCGGCTCCGGAGAGGGTTCATCCTCTTGATTATCACATGACCGCTGCGTTGCGAAGCGCGTACGCAACGTGAACAGCGGTTGCGGTCAGCCCGTAACGGGAGCCCCCGTCAGCGTGGCGCCCGCCCGCTCCAGCTCGGCCCTCGTGGCCTCGGTCGTCTCCGGCGACACCCCCGCCGTGAGGTCGAGCAGCACCCGCACGGTGAGCCCGTGCTTCACGGCGTCGAGCGCGGTCGCGCGCACGCAGTGGTCGGTGGCGATGCCGACGACGTCCACCTCGTCCACCCCGCGCTCGCGCAGCCAGTCGATCAGCGTGACGCCGTCGCCGCTCTCGCCCTCGAAGCCGCTGTAGGCCGCGGTGTACGCGCCCTTGCTGAAGACCTCCTCCACCGCCGAGACGTCGAACGACGGGTGGAAGTCGGCGCCCGGCGTGCCCGCCACGCAATGGGCGGGCCAGGAGGAGACGTAGTCGGGGGACTCGGCGAAGTGCTCGCCGGGGGAGACGTGGTAGTCGCGGGTGGCCACCACGTGGTCGTAGCCGTGCTCGCTCACGTGGCGGGTGATCGCCGCCGCCACGGCCGAACCGCCGGCCACGGGGAGACTGCCACCCTCGCAGAAGTCGTTCTGCACATCGACGATGATCAGCGCGGTGCCCATAAGAGCACGATACGTCACGCGAACTCGGTCGGGATGGCCGCGTACCCCCTGCCCAGGTGCAGGGCCTCCAGGGGGAGGGTGGAGACCGCGCGCCGGTGGCGCTCGCGGGCCTCGTCCAGGGACTCCCTGCCGATCACCTTGCCGTCGCGCACCAGGTCGCGCAGCAGGGGTATGCCGCCCGCGGGAGCAGGGCCGCCGGTGGTGATGAGCTCGGTCTCGATGTGCCCGGAGTCGTCGAGCAGCCGGTACGCGTCCTTGCGCCCGCCCCGCGACGGCTTGCCCACCGAGCGCTTGGCCACGGCCTCCAGATCGCCGCTCGCGGTCTCGCGCGCCACCAGCTTGTACACCAGCGCCGCCGTCGGCACCCCGGAGCCGGTCACCAGCGAGGTGCCGACGCCGTAACCGTCCACGGGGGCGGCGGCGAGGGCGGCGATGGCGTACTCGTCCAGGTCGGAGGTGACGAGGATGCGGGTGTCGAAGGCGCCGAGCGCGTCGAGCTGCCGGCGTACCTCCTGGGCCGCGGCGGCGAGGTCGCCGGAGTCGATGCGGACCGCGCCCAGCTCGGGCCCGGCCAGCTCGACCGCCGTGCGCACCGCCTCGGCCACGTCGTAGGTGTCCACCAGCAGGGTGGTGGCGGCGCCGAGCGAGGCGATCTGCGCCTCGAACGCCGCCCGCTCGCTGTCGTGCAGCAGCGTGAAGGCGTGGGCGGCGGTGCCCGCGGTGGGGATGCCGTACCGATGGCCGGCCATGAGGTTGGAGGTCGAGGCGAAGCCCGCGATGTAGGCCGCGCGGGCCGCCGCCACGGCCGCGTCCTCGTGCGTACGCCGCGAGCCCATCTCGATGAGGGGCCGCTCGCCGGCCGCGTTCGCCATGCGGGAGGCCGCCGAGGCGATCGCGCAGTCGTGGTTGAGTATCGACAGGATCAGCGTCTCCAGCAGCACGGCCTCGGCGAAGGTCCCCTCGACGACGAGGATGGGGGAGGCGGGGAAGTAGAGGTCGCCCTCCTGGTAGCCGCAGATGTTGCCGGTGAACCGGTAGTCGGCCAGGAACGCCAGGGTGGCCTCGTCGACGACCCGGTGATCGCGCAGGAAGGTGAGTTCCTCGTCACCGAAACGGAAGCGTTCGAGCTCGTCGAGGACACGCCCGGTGCCCGCGACGACTCCGTACCTGCGGCCGCCCGGCAGGTGGCGGGCGAACACCTCGAAGACCGCGCGCCGGTGCGCCGCGCCGCTGCGCAGGGCCGCCTGCAGCATCGTCAGCTCATAGTGATCTGTGAGCAACGCAGTGCTCATGGTCATTGTCACGACTCGAAGACTACGACTCAGATAGGGCAGACTTGCGGATGTGGGTACCACCGCTCCAATCGCCGTCGAGCGTCCGTCATCGGACGTCCGGCCCGATCTGCCCTGGGTAACCATCGTGTGGAACGACCCTGTCAACCTGATGTCCTACGTGACCTACGTCTTCCAGACGGTCTTCGGCTACACCAGGGAGAAGGCCGAAAAACTCATGCTGGACGTGCACCACAAGGGCAAGGCCGTGGTGTCCAGCGGCACGCGCGAAGAGATGGAGCGCGATGTGCAGATTCTCCACTCCTACGGCTTGTGGGCGACGCTCCAGCCGGATTCGGTCAAGTAGGGCGTATGACGCTCTCGACGCGCGTGAAGAGGTGCGGGTGAGTTCGGGGTTCTCGCCGGGGGAGGGCGGGCGGGTGGTCGCGCGGTTCGAGGCCGCGGAGATCTCCCTGCTGCGCTCGCTGGTGTCGATGATGCTCGGCCTCGTGCCGCCGGGGGAGACCAGCGACGATCCGCTGGAGCGGGCGCTCGGCATCGGCGGGGGCGAGGCGCCGTCGGACCCGGTGCTGGCGCGGCTGTTCCCCTCGGCGTACGAGGACGAGAAGGACGCCTCCGAGTTCCGCCGCTACACCGAGGCGACGCTGCGCGAGGGCAAGCGGGCCGACGCCCAGACCGTCCACGACACCGCCGCTCCCGGCCGCTTCGAGCTGACCCCGGAGCAGGCGCAGGCGTGGCTGCGCGCGCTCAACGACGTCCGCCTCACGCTCGGCACCAAGCTGGAGGTGACCGAGGAGGTGCACGACGAGATCGCGATGATGTCCGAGGACGACCCCCGCTACCCGGCGTACGTGACCTACGACTGGCTGACCTACCTCCAGGACAGCCTGGTCCGGGCCCTCTGGTAACTTCCGGGCCATGCTGTCGATCGCGCAGGAACTCGCTGACAAGATCGTCGCCCATGCCCGGGCCGACCATCCCGACGAGGCGTGCGGGGTGATCGCCGGCCGCAATGGTGTGCCCGAGCGGTTCATCCCGATGGAGAACGCCGAGCGTTCGCCGACCTTCTACCGCTTCGACTCCAAGGAACAGTTCCGCGTCTGGCGCGAGATGGACGACCGCGACGAGACGCCCGTCGTGATCTACCACTCGCACACGGCCACCGAGGCCTACCCGTCGCGCACCGACATCGCCTACGCCTCCGAGCCCGACACCCACTACGTGCTGGTCTCGACGCGCGAGGAGGGCGAGACGGAGTTCCGCTCCTTCCGCATCCTCGATGGGGTGGTAACGGAGGAAGAGGTAGAGTTCCTCCCATGATGGTCCGGCCTGTGCAGAGCTTCCTCTTCGCGCACACTCCGGCCGTCGTCGTCTACGACTGTCGCTGAGCGTGGAACACCTGCCACACCCTGGGCGTTGACGCCCGTTGGACGACGACAGACCACTCATGAGGAGACTGACCGCGATGGCCATCGAGGTTCGCATTCCGACGATCCTTCGCAACTACACCGACGGCGCGAAGGCCGTGAACGCCGAGGGCGCGACCCTGGACGAGCTGATCACCAACCTGGAGACCAACCACCCGGGCATCAAGAACCGCCTGGTGGACGAGGCCGGCGGCCTGCGCCGCTTCGTCAACGTCTACCTCAACGACGAGGACGTGCGCTTCCTCGGCGGGCTCGGCACCCCGGTGTCCGACGGTGACACGGTGACCGTCCTCCCCGCCGTCGCCGGCGGATGACATGCGTTTCGAATCGCTGATCGACTCGGTGGGCCGCACGCCGCTCGTCGGCCTGCCGAGGTTGTCGCCGTCCGATGACGTACGGATCTGGGCCAAGCTGGAGGACCGCAACCCGACCGGCTCCATCAAGGACCGGCCCGCGCTCTGGATGGTCGAGCAGGCCGAGAAGGACGGCCTGCTCACGCCCGGCTGCACGATCCTGGAGCCCACGAGCGGCAACACCGGCATCTCGCTCGCCATGTCGGCCAAGCTCAAGGGCTACAAGCTGATCTGCGTCATGCCGGAGAACACCTCGGAGGAGCGCCGCCAGCTCCTGCGCATGTGGGGCGCGGAGATCATCTCCTCGCCCGCCGCCGGCGGCTCCAACGAGGCGGTCCGCGTCGCCAAGCAGCTCGCCGCGGACAACCCGTCGTGGGTCATGCTCTACCAGTACGGCAACCCGGCCAACTGGCGCTCCCACTACGAGACCACGGGCCCCGAGATCCTCGCCGACCTGCCCACCGTCACGCACTTCGTGGCGGGGCTCGGCACCACGGGCACGCTCATGGGCGTCGGCCGCTTCCTGCGCGAGCGGGTGCCCGACGTGCGGATCGTGGCCGCCGAGCCGCGGTACGGCGAGCTGGTCTACGGCCTGCGCAACGTGGACGAGGGCTTCATCCCCGAGCTCTACGACGAGTCGGTGCTGACCACGCGCTTCTCGGTCGGCTCGGCCGACGCGCTGCGGCGCACCCGCGAGCTGCTGGCCGCCGAGGGCATCTTCGCCGGCGTCTCGACCGGGGCCGCGCTGCACGCCGCGCTCGGCGTGGCGAAGAAGGCGGTCCAGGCCGGCGAGCGGGCCGACGTCGTCTTCGTGGTGGCCGACGGCGGCTGGAAATACCTGTCCACGGGCGCCTACGAAGGCACCCTGGACGAGGCCGAGGAACGCCTCGAAGGCCAGCTCTGGGCCTGAGCGCACGAGAAAGGGCGGCCCCGAAGGGCCGCCCTTCATCACGCGAGGGTCAGTTGAACAGTACCCGGAGCGAGAACGTCGCCTCCGAGTCGGTCATCTTGCCGCTCAGCCCCACGGCCCGCAGCACCTGCAGGTTGGCCTTGTCGTCGCCGTCCATGGACTCCAGGTAGAGGCTCTCCACCTTGTCGAGGTCCACGAAGAGCGCGTAGTTGGCCTCGTCGCCGTCCGCGACCGCGGTCTTGTACGTCTCAGAGTCGCCGAGCGTGCCCTCCTCCGACAGCGACTTGGCGTAGGCGTCGCTGGTCGCCACCGTGAAGACGCCGTCGCCGGTGACCTTGGCGATCTTCGGGGCGGGCTGGCCGCTCGCCGTCATCGCCTGCTGCACCTTCTCGAAGACGGCCTGCGCCTTGGCCGGGTCGGTGGCGATGCGCACGCCCGCCTTGAGCTGGTCGCCGCTCAGGCCCTCGGAGTCGACCGCGACCGTGAGGTTCTTGCCGAGCAGCGTGGCGAGGTCGCCGGGCAGGCTGAGGCCGTACTTGGTCTTGGCCTGCTGGAGGAGCTGCGTGATCTCGGCCGAGCCGGTCGCCGTGGCCTGCTTCTCGATCTCCGCCCACTGCTTGGTGACCACCTGGTCGAGGCCGGAGATCGACAGGGCGCCCGCGGTGGAGGCGGGCAGCGTGCCGAGGTTCGCCTGCGGCAGGTCGCCCTCCGGCGTCATGCCCTTGGCCCCGCGCACGGTGCCGGCCAGCTCGACGTAGGAGCTGTCGAAGCGGAGCGCGCCGGCGAAGCGGGCGTCCTTGGCCTGCTCGACCGCCGCGCGCTGGTCGGCGGGGATCTCCTTGCCGGCCAGGTCGATGAGGCCGCCCATATCGGTCCAGAACGACAGCACGCCCTGCTCGCCGACGGCGCCCATGTCGTCGCTGAACTCGGCGTTGTCGGCCAGGCTGCCGTCGGCGCGCGCGTACTTGTCGGCCAGCGCCTGGGTCGGGGTGAGCAGGGCGTAGTCGTCGCGGAAGGCGATGCCGTACTTGTCGCCCTCCATCAGCTTGGCGATGCCGGCCTTGGCCTGCTCCTGGTCCTTGACCTGGACGGCCACCGCGAAGTCGGGCTCGTCCTTGCCCGAGGGCACGGCGGCGAAGCCGACCCTGCTGCCCAGCCACGGGTCGACGTCCTTGGCGAAGTCCAGCTTGCCGTCCGAGTCCTTGTTCAGCGTGTCGAACAGCGCCTTGCGCGGGTCCTCGCCGGAGAAGGCGTCCTTGGTGACCGTGAACTTCCTGGCGAGCTGGAACAGCGCCAGCTTCTGGTTGGCGGCGGGGTCCAGGTCGAGGCGGGCGTAGGCGATCGCGTTGGCGGGCAGGACGTCGGCCGGCTGCGTGCCGCCGCCGCCGAGCGCGCCCACGGCCCAGACCGCGCCGCCGCCGAGCACCACCACGGCGAGGGCCGCGGCGCCCGCGACGAGCCAGCTCTTGCGGCCCTTCTTCGGGGGCTGCGCGGGCGGCTGCTGTTGCTGCTGCCAGCCCTGCTGCTGGCCGTAGAGGTCCTGCTGGGCGTAGGCGCCCTGCTGGGCGTACTGGGGCTGGGTGTACTGGCCCGGCTGGCCGTACTGGGGCTGCTGCCCGTACTGCTGCTGGCCGGACTGGCCCTGGTGCCCGTACTGCTGCTGACCGTGTTGGGGGCCGTACTGGCCCTGTTGGATCTGCTCCTGCTGCCAGCCGCCCTGAGGAAGCTGCTGCTGGGGCGACGGCTGGCCCTGCTGTGGCGGATAGGGCTGGCCCTGGTTCCAGTTGTATGCCTGGGTGCGGTCAGGATCCTGCCCAGCACCGTAAGGGGGGTTATTCGCAGACATCACTTCACTCACAATGTGGACTTCTGGCCACATCGGAACATAGTGCCTGCTGCTTATCAGGCGCTTGCAGAACGCTGGATCCCGCCCTTACACGCGGTCAAGCTCGCCCTTCAAGACGCTGATGTGCACCTCGCCCCCGCCGTAGTCCTCCACGTGCGCCCAGGGGACGAACGCGCATCCGGCGTACAGCACCCGCGCGAGCGCCTTCGACACCCAGGGCGAACGCCCCTCGCGCTCGCGGGTGAGCCCGAGCAGGAGCGGGGCGCGGACCTGGGAGACCACGAGCCCGTAGACCGTGTGACTCTGCTGGAGCTCGCCCTTGTGCCGGACCACCCGGATGTCGACCACGTGCCCGACCCACACCCCGTTGGCGTCCCAGACGGCCTGGCCGATGAGATGGGTAACAGTTGCCATGATCAAACTGTCTCAGTCCGATCACGTTTCCCCAGGTAGGCGCGCGGATGTGGGGATGCCGTAGAGTATGGGGCGACTAGAACATAGTTCCAGACTTCACGGGTGAGGCGGATGACGAAGTTCGACGAGGCAACGCAGGCGATCAAGATCGACGACACCACGTACGACGTGTGCCTCGACACCGGCTACTCGATCGGCGGCCCGCTCAACGGCGGCTACCTCATGGCCGTGATCCTGCGCGCGGCGGTCGACGCCTCGCCGTTCGAGCACCCCGTGAGCACCACCGCGCAGTTCCTCAAGGCGCCCGTCCCCGGCCCCGCGCAGGTGCGGGTGGAGCCGCTGAAGGCGGGCCGGACGGCCGCGTTCGCCCGTGTCACGCTCGTCCAGGACGGCACGGCCAAGATCGAGGGACTGATCACCACCGCCACGCTCAGCGGCGCGACCCCCGACTACCAGGACGACGAGGTCCACCCCATGCCGCCCGTCGAGGACTGCCTCAGGCTCCCCGACCCCAAGCCCGAGTCCGGCATGACGCTGAACGCCCAGATGGACCTGCGCTTCGACCCGCCCACGATCGGCTGGCTCAAGGGCGAGCCGACCGGCCGCCCCGAGTCGCGCGCCTACTTCCGCATGGCCGAGCCGCAGGACCCGGACCCGTACGTGCTGGCGCTGGCCGTGGACGCCCTGCCCCCCGTGGTCTTCTCGGCCGGGGCGCGCGGCTGGGCGCCGACCGTGGACCTCACCTGGCACCTGCGCGCCCTGCCCGCCCCCGGCTGGCTCACGCTCATCGGCGGCGGCCGGATGATCTCCGACGGCTGGTTCGACGAGGAGGTCGAGGTGCGCGACTCCACCGGCCGCCTGGTCGCGCAGTCCCGCCAGCTCGCCCGGGTGGGCAGGGGCTGACCGGCGGCGAAGGGTACGGATGTGACCAAGGCGACATCGCATCCTGCTCACGAGTCGCACATGTGAGCATTCTTACGCAGTGTTGATCGCCCAGGTCGCCTACCCTCTGAAGCGTGCCGGACACGAGCATCGGGATATTCGACAGCGGGGTCGGCGGCCTGACGGTCGCCCGCGCGATCATCGACCAGCTTCCCCACGAGTCCATCACCTACGTGGCCGACACGGCCCGGCAGCCGTACGGGCCGAAGAGCATCCCCGAGGTCCGCGCCTGCGCGCTGGAGGTGATGGACCACCTCGTCGAGCTCGACGTCAAAATGCTGGTGATCGCGTGCAACAGCGCCAGCGCCGCCGTGCTCCGCGACGCCCGCGAGCGCTATGACGTGCCCGTCGTCGAGGTGATCCACCCCGCCACCAGGCGCGCCGTGCGCGCGACCCGCAACGGCAGGGTCGGCGTGATCGCCACCAGGGCCACCATCGAGTCCATGGCCTATCACGACGCCTTCACCGCGGCTCCCGACGTGCAGCTCACCGGCGTGGCCGCCCCACGCCTGGTGGAGTACGTCGAACGAGGCGAGACGATGAGCGGCGAGCTCATCGAGGTCGTACGCGACTACCTGGAGCCCGTCAGGGCCGCCGGGTGCGACACTCTCATCCTCGGCTGCACCCACTATCCGCTGCTCGCCGGCGCGATCTCGTACGTCGCCGGCGAGGAGGTCACGCTGGTCTCCAGCGCCGACGAGACGGCCAAGGACGTCTACCGGATCCTGCACGACCGCGGCCTGGCGTCAGGAGGCGGGACCACCCCCCGGCACCGCTTCCTCGCCACCGGCGACCCCCGGCTCTTCGCCCGCCTCGGGCGGCGGTTCCTGGGGCCCGAGATCGACGCGGTCGAAGTCGCACCCGTGGGGGGTACCACCGTGAACGGCCGCCCGGCCCGTCCGGCGCCCGCGCCGCTGGCCGCTCTCGGCGGCGGCTGGGGGGTGCTGGACGCCCGAGCCGCGCGGCCGAGCCGCGACGCCGCCGAGCGTCGCAACGAGAAGGAGCCCACATGAAGGTGACCGTCGTCGGCTGCTCCGGAAGCTACCCGGGCCCCGACAGCCCCGCGTCCTGCTACCTGCTCGAAGCCGACGGCTTCCGGCTGCTGCTCGACCTCGGCAGCGGGGCGCTCGGCGCGCTCCAGCGCCACATCGGGCTGTACGACGTGGACGCGATCTGCCTCTCCCACCTGCACGCCGACCACTGCCTGGACCTCTGCGGCTACCACGTCGCCCGCACCTACGGGCCGCGGGCGCCCTACCCGGTGCTGCCGGTGCACGCGCCGGCCGACGCGCCCGCCCGGCTGGCGGCCGCGTACGGCATGCCGGACGAGCCCGGCCTGGAGACGGCGTTCGACTTCGTGCCGCTGGAGCCGCGCAGCTTCGAGCTCGGCCCGTTCACGGTCACCGCGGGGCTGGTCAACCATCCCGTGGAGGCGTACGGCTTCCGGGTGGCCGCGAACGGTCGCGTGGTCGCGTACTCGGGCGACACCGGCGAGTGCGAGGAGCTGGTCACGCTGGCCAAGAACGCCGACCTGCTGCTGTGCGAGGCGTCGTTCGTCGAGCGGCCCGACCTGCCGGCCGGCCTGCACATGACCGGCCGCCAGGCCGCCGAGCACGCCGCCGCGGCCGGCGTCGGCCGGCTCGTCCTCACCCACCTCGTGCCGTGGAACGACCAGGCCGAGGTGCTCGCCGAGGCCGGCCGCGGCGGCTACGGCGGCCCGATCGAGCTGGCCCGCAGCGGCGCGGTCTACGACCTCGCCTGAACCTCGCCCGCCTCGTCGAACTCCCGCATCCGCGGCAGCGGCGAGAACAGCAGCGGCACGAACGCCAGCGCCCGGCCCGTCAGCAGGATCCACAGCGCCTGACGGACGCCGAGCTGCGCGGCGATGAGCCCGCCGAGCAGCGCGCCCACCGGCATCGTGCCCCACACCAGGAAGCGCACCGAGCCGTTGACCCGGCCGAGCAGGTGCTCGGGGGTCACGGTCTGCCGGTAGGTGAGCTGGCCGATGTTGCTCATCGCCGCCGCGTACGAGATCGCGAACGAGGTGACCGCGAAGAACGACGCCCGCCAGTCCGCCTGCGTCATCGGCAGCAGCAGGCAGAACGGCGGGACGATCACGGCGGCCAGCCAGGTCACCCGCGCCGCCCCCAGCCGCCGCGACAGCCGCCCCGCGCTCAGCCCGCCCACCATGCCGCCGACGCCGCCGGCGGTGAGCAGCGCGCCGAGCAGGCCGGGCTCCAGCCTGACCACGTCGGCGAGGAACAGCACCGACAGGCCGAGCACGCCGCTCACCGACAGGTTGGAGATGGCGGACGACGCCGTGAACATCCGCATCAGCCGGTCCTGCCACAGGAAGGCCAGCCCCTCGCGGATGCCCCGCAGCAGCGGCTCACGCCCGTCCGCCCGGCGCGGCTCGTCCGGCGTCCTGATGGTGGTCAGGAACAGCATCGAGGCGAGCGAGCCGAGCGCGGTGGCCGCGATCGTGCGCGAGGCGCCGACCAGCTCCACCAGCGCGCCCCCGATCGCGGGCCCGGACAGGAACGACGCCGCGCGCACGGTCTCCAGCTTCGCGTTGCCGTCGGCGAGCTGCGGTCCTCGTACGAGTCTCGGCAGGTACGTCTGGTCGGCCACGTCGTTGAACACCTGAGCGGTGCCCGCGAGCAGCGCGACCACGCATAACATCGGCATCGTCAGCACACCCAGCTCCGCCGCCACCGGAACGCTCCCGACCAGCACGAACCTGGCCAGGTCGGACGCCATCATCACGCGCCGCCTGCGCATCCGGTCGACCCACACCCCCGCGGGCAGGCCGATAACCAGATAGGCGGTGGTCTGCAACGCCGTGAGCAGGCCGACCTCGGCCGGCCCGGCATGCAACACGAGTACGGCCACCAGTGGAAGCGCGACCCGGGAGATGTTCGCCCCGAGTTCGCTGGCCAGATGTGAGCTGAGGAACCGGAGGAAGTCAGGGTTGCGCAACACCCCCGTTGTCATTGCGTAAGGATCCATGTGGCCGACACATTTGGTCAAGAGCGTCGTGGGGCGGAGATAGGGTGATCTGCATGTCCCGACAGGATGGCCGCAACCCTGACCAGCTCCGTCCCATCACGATCACCCGCAACTGGCTGGCGCATGCCGAAGGTTCGGTGCTGGTCGAGTTCGGTGGCACGCGGGTGCTCTGCGCGGCCTCCGTCCAGGACAGCGTGCCGCGTTGGCGGCGGGGCAGCGGCCAGGGCTGGGTCACGGCCGAATACGCGATGTTGCCGCGGGCGACCAACACCCGCAACGACCGCGAATCGGTCCGCGGCAAGATCGGCGGGCGCACCCACGAGATCTCCCGCCTGATCGGCCGCTCGCTGCGCGCCTGCGTCGACTACAAGGCGCTCGGGGAGAACTCGGTGCTGCTCGACTGCGACGTGCTGCAGGCCGACGGCGGCACCCGTACGGCCGCGATCACCGGCGCCTACGTCGCGCTGGCCGACGCTGTCGCCTGGATGCGCGAGCGCCGCATGTGCCCCGGCGACCCGCTGATCGGCTCGGTCTCCGCCGTCTCCGTCGGGGTGGTCGGCTCGGTGCCGATGCTCGACCTCTGCTACACCGAGGACGTCGCCGCCGAGACCGACATGAACGTCGTCATGACCGGCGAGGGCAGCTTCGTCGAGGTGCAGGGCACCGCCGAGGGCGCCCCGTTCGACCGCGCCCTGCTCGACCGGCTGCTCGACCTCGCCGTGGCCGGGTGCGAGGAGCTGACGCTCATCCAGCAGGAGGCCCTGGAGTCATGAGGATCGTCCTCGCCACCCGCAACCCCGGCAAGATCGCCGAGCTGCGCCGCATCCTGTCCGGCTTCGACATCGTCGGGCTGGAGGAGTTCCCCGAGATCGGCGACGTCGCCGAGACCGGCGTCACCTTCGAGGACAACGCCCTGCTCAAGGCGCACGCCGTCGCCCTGGGCTCGGGTCTGCCCGCCGTCGCCGACGACTCCGGGCTCTGCGTCGACGTGCTCAACGGCATGCCGGGCGTTTTCTCCGCCCGCTGGGCCGGGCGGCACGGCGACGACCGCGCCAACCTCGACCTGCTGCTCGCCCAGGTCTCCGACGTGCCCGACGACAAGCTGAGCGCCCACTTCGCGTGCGTCGCGGCGCTGGCGCTGCCGTCCGGCGAGCAGCGCGTGGTCGAGGGCACGCTGCCGGGGCACCTGGTGAGGACGCCGCGCGGCGAGCACGGCTTCGGCTACGACCCGATCTTCGTACCCGAGGGCGAGCAGCGCACGACCGCCGAGCTGGCCCCCGAGGAGAAGGACGCCATCAGCCACCGGGGGCGGGCCTTCCGGGCGCTCGCGCCGCTGGTGCGCGACCTGCTCGCCACCTGATCGTCTCTGCGCTGATCGGGATCGCCGCCGGCCCTGGCGTGAAGCGCGTCTGGGGCGTGAGGGGCCTCTGACCGGGCTCCTGTGATGTCACAGGCGGATGCGGGCGGCGATCGGCAGGTGGTCGCTGCCCGTCCTCGGCAGCGAGTGGATTTCGCTCACCGTCATCGCGCGGGCCAGGATCTGGTCGATGCGCGCCAGCGGGACGCGAGCCGGCCAGCTGAAGGCGAAATCGCTCGGCGGGGCCGTCATCAGCGAGAGGACTGGACGCAACCCGCGATCGTCGACGGTGCTGTTGAGGTCGCCCAGCAGCAGGACGCGGCCGAGCGGTTCGGCGGCCAGCACCGCGCCGAGCCGGCGGGCGCTCTCGTCCCGGCGTACGGCGTCGAACCCCTCCAGGCCGATGCGTACGGAGGGCAGGTGGGCGACGTAGACCACGATGTCGCCATGCGGGGTGCGGGCGACGGCGCGCAGCCCGCGGTTCCAGTCCGGGCCGACGCCGGGTGGGCGGATGTCCACCGGCGCGGCTTCCGCGAGGGGGTGGCGGGACCAGAGGCCGACGGTGCCGTGCACCGTCCGATACGGATAGTCGGCGCGCAGCGCGTCCTCCCAGGCCGGCAGGGCCGCCGGCAGGAGTTCCTCCAGGCCGATCACATCCGGCCGGGCCGCGATCAGCGTGCGCGCCGTGCCGGCCGGGTCGGCGTTCTCGTCACTGACGTTGTGCTGCACGGCAACCAGGTGAGGTGGCTGCTCCCCTCGGGGCAGCAGATGCCCGCCGAACTGGGTGAGCCAGGCGGCGAGCGGCAGCAGCGCGGCCAGCGCGCCCGCCGTGGAACGCCGCCACCAGGCCAGGCCGAGCAGCACGGGAACGGCCAGCGCCAGCCACGGCAGGAACGTCTCGACCAGGCTGCCGAGGCGCCCGACCCCGTTCGGCACCCACTGAGGGAAGGCCAGGACGGCGGCGACCAGCACGGCGACGGCGACCAGGACGACACGGAAGATCGGCACGCTGCGATCTTCGCAGGCTCCCGGCACTTCCGGCATCGCCTACGACAGCGACCGGAGCGCCACCGAGCGCGACGACACCGTGGTCAGAGTGCGTCCCGCATGATGACGAATGCCTCCGAGATGTCGGCGATCACATGGTCGGCCTGGTGGTTGTGATCCGGCCAGGTTCCCCGGTCGATCCAGATCGTGCGGAGCCCGGCGGCCTGCCCTCCTTCGACGTCGGCGACGAGGCTGTCGCCGACCATCCATCCGCCCTCGGCGAGGCCGGCCCCGCACCGCTGAGCGGCGATCTCGAACAGGCCGCGCTCCGGCTTCCGGATGCCCTCGGCTCCCGAAACGGCGTAGCCGTCGACCGCGTCGGCCAGACCGGTACGGCGCAGCTTGCCGAGCTGGTTGTCCGCCATGCCGTTGGTGACGATCCCCACCAGCCAGCCGGCGCTTCGCAGGTCGGCAACGCCTGCCAGGACGCCTGGATAGCACCGCACGAGGTGAGGCATGCGTTGCCGGTAGCCGGCCCATAGCTCCTCGACCGGCTCCGCCAACGCGAAGTGGTCGCGCACCCTGCTGAAGAAGATGTCGCGACGCGGGTGCGTTTCCCGATCCAGGGCGATCAGCCACGCCAGTCCCTCGGGGCCCAAGCGCCGTCGCTCTGCGAACTCCCTGGCCCAACTGCGGAACGCGGTGTCGAGGTCGACGAGGGTTCGGTCAAGGTCGAAGAGAGCGAGGCGCTGCACGCCGCCGATCTTATGCACGAGCGGCTCGACGACGACTTGTGGATGACTGACGGTAGTCGTATGGTGGCGGAAAGCATACGTCTAGTTGTAGGAGGACATCACATGGGCAAGCACAAGGGTGACGAGTCCAAGCTGAAGCCGTTCAAGCCGTCCGCGCCCGGCAAGAACGAAGGTGACAGTGACGGCGGCAAGGGAGGCTCGCACGGCGGCGGTCCGAAGAAGTGACACCTGACCTCGACCTGGCCATCGACGGCATGATCGACGCGATCAGCGAGACCCGCGCCCCGATCGCCGACGCGATCATCGACGCGCTGCGTGCCGTGCCGAGGCACCGGTTCGTCCCCCACGTAGGGGTCGCTCTGACCGAGGCCGGCCCCCGGCTCATCGACCGCGACAGCGACCCTGAAGCGTGGTGGGCGACCGTGTACGGGCCGTCCGCCATCGTGACGCAGCTCGACATGGGCGCGACGGACATCCGC
Source organism: Nonomuraea sp. AD125B (assembly GCF_041402765.1). NCBI lineage: Bacteria > Bacillati > Actinomycetota > Actinomycetes > Streptosporangiales > Streptosporangiaceae > Nonomuraea > Nonomuraea sp. AD125B. The sequence goes on from NZ_JBGLOU010000008.1 coordinate 323,781, forward strand.
GACGTGGAAGGCCGCTACACCTCCTCCAACTCCTCGCCGGGCACGGTGGTCGACCTGCTCACGCAACTCCACCCCGAGCCCGGACACCGTGTACTCGAAGTCGGCACCGGCACCGGATGGACGGCCGCGCTGCTGGCCCACCTCGTCGGCGACGCGTCCCGGGTCACGTCCGTCGAAGTGGACCCGGCCGTCGCCGAGCAGGCGGCGAAGAACCTCGCGGCGGCCGGCGTGCACCCGCACCTGATCGTGGGCGACGGCGCGGACGGCCGGCCGGAGGGCGCACCGTACGACCGCGTGCACGTGACCTGCGCGGTCCACACCGTTCCCTACGCCTGGGTCGAGCAGTGCCGCCCCGGCGCGGTCATCGTCACCCCGTACTCGCCCGGATTCGACTCCGACCACTGCCTGCGGCTGGTCACCACACCGGACGGCAGCGCCATCGGGAGACTCCCCTGCGACACCCGGTACATGATGATGCGTTCCCAAAGCGCCACCACCCCGGGCGACCCGGACGACGGCAGCGGCCGGCGGTTCACCACCGAGCTGGATCCCCGCACGATCACCTACGCGCCGGCGGGCGCTGATCTGGTGATCTCGGCCCTGACCGGGCTGCTCATGCGCCTGGACGACGACGACCGGATGTTCCTCCTCGACCCCGGCGACCCCGGACATTGGGGCGTCGCCATCTACGAGCCCGACGGCGAGTCATGGGTGTACGAGCTCGGCGACCGCCATCTCTGGGAGGAGGTGACCCGCGCGTACTTCCAGTGGGTGAGCCTGGGGGAGCCGGGGCTGGAGCGGTTCGGCATGTCCGTCGATCGTGAGGGGCAGCGGCTCTGGCTCGACACCCCCCGGACGCCCATCGGCCCTCGCCGGAGGCCGGCCTGCCAGGGGCTGGGGATCTCGTAACCATCGCGTAAGAACCGGGTGGTGGCCCAGGGCGTAGCGTCGGCAGTGTGCAGAGGAACATCTCGGTGCCCGCCTGGGCGGGTGCGCTGGCCGGATTGACGGCCGGTGGCGTGGCCCTCGGGCTGGCGCAGCTCGTGGCGGGGCTCTTCGGGCCGCAGACCTCGCCCGTCATCGCCGTGGGTGACGGCGTTGTGGATCTGACGCCCGCGCCGGTCAAGGACTTCGCGATCACGACCTTCGGCGAGAACGACAAGACGGTGCTCGTCTGGGGTGTTCTGGTGCTGCTCGCCGTCGTGGCGGCGGTCATCGGGGTGCTGGCGCGGCGGCGGCTCGCGTACGGGATGGCGGGGTTGGCGGCGTTCGCGGTGGTGGGGCTGGTCGCTGTCGTCACCCGTCCGGGCGCCTCGGTCGTGGACATTCTGCCGACGCTCGCGGGGGCCGCCGCCGGGATGTGGACGCTCGCGTGGCTGCTTCGCCGGGCCACCGTCCCCGCCGTCTCGGAGGCCCCTTCCGGCGAGGCCGAGCGGCCTGCCGTCATGCGGGGGAGCGGTGAGCCGTCGACCTTCGATCGGCGGCGGCTGCTGACCGGGGTCGCCGGGGGAGTGGTGGTGGCCGGGGTGGGGGCGGTGGCCGGGAGTCGGCTGGCCGGGTCCCGGGCGGTGGACATCGCGCGGGTGAACGTGGCGCTGCCCGCGCCCGCCACCCCGGCCAAGCCGATCCCCGCCGGCGCTGACCTGCGCATCGGCGGGTTGTCGTCCTTCATCACCCCGAATCGGGACTTCTACCGGGTCGACACGGCCCTCGTCGTCCCCCAGGTCGATCCCGAATCGTGGAAGCTGCGGATCCACGGCATGGTGGACCGGCCCGTCGAGATCACGTACGCAGACCTGCTGCGGATGCCGCTGACCGAGGCCGACGTCACGCTCACCTGCGTCTCCAACGAGGTGGGCGGGCGGCTCGTCGGCAACGCCCGCTGGCTCGGGGTCCGGATGTCGGAGATCCTGCGCCGCGCTGGTCTGCACGCCGATGCCGACATGTTGCTGTCAACCTCCGCCGACGGCTTCACCTGCGGCACCCCGGTGGACGTCGTCACGGACGGACGTGAGGCGCTCTTCGCGATCGCGATGAACGGCGAACCGCTGCCGGTCGAGCACGGGTTCCCGGTGCGCCAGGTGGTGCCCGGCCTGTACGGCTACGTGTCGGCCACGAAGTGGGTGGTGGACGTCAAGGTGACCAGGTTCGACCGGGACGAGGCCTACTGGACGCCGCGCGGCTGGGCGGCCAAGGGCCCGATCAAGACGCAGTCCCGCATCGACGTGCCGGGCTCGGGCGCCTCGCTCAAGCCGGGCCGTACGACGATCGCCGGCGTGGCATGGGCCCAGCACAAGGGCGTGGCGGCCGTCGAGGTGCGGGTGGACGGCGGCGCGTGGCGGGAGGCGAAGCTGGCCGACGTGCCGGGCCCGGACACCTGGCGGCAGTGGTCGCTGGACTGGGACGCGACGCCCGGCTCCCACACCCTCCAGGTGCGCGCCACCGATACCACCGGCTACACCCAGACCGAGCAGGTGGCCCCGCCGGCCCCGGACGGCGCGACCGGCTGGCACACGATCACGGTCAGCGTGGCCTGACCCCTTTTGGGCTACCGGCGTACGTGCAGGCGGGCCAGTGCCGGAGTGTCGTCGTCGCTGAGCTCGCGGCGGATCCGGCCGATGACGTCCTGGTCGAGCTTGCCCGCCACCGCCCCGAGGTCCGCGGCCGCCGGGCAGGTGAGCGCGAGGCGCAGGCCGTCGGGTCCCAGCCGCACCTTGGCCTTGCTCAGCCCGTCCACGTTCTTGAGCCCGACGTACAGCATGGCGGTGCCGGTGCCGTTGTGGGCGCCGCGGCGGCCCCAGCCGAGGCAGAGCAGCAGCCAGCGCAGCGCGGTCAGCGCGAGCAGGAGCAGGACGAGGGCGAGCGCCCAGAGGGGCCAGGCGGCGTCGGTCAGTGCGCGGGCGGTGTGCGCGGGCAGGACCTTGGCGTTCGGCGGCAGGCCGAGGAAGCGGCCGTGGCCGCGGAGCCAGGCGTAGACGCCGGCCGTGGCCAGCGTGCCGCCCACGACGGCGAGGCCGATGCGGTTGCCTCTGTACTGGCGCATGTCGGCTGTCAGCCGCCCTTCCCGAGCAGCCGGACGACGACCTCGCCGGCGCCGAACGTGCCGAGCCCGGCCAGGCGGTCGCCGACGGCGGTGCCGACCTGGCGGAGCATCGCGCCCGAGCTCTCGGCCTCCGTCACGACGGTGACCTCGATGGTGCGGCGGCGCAGCCGTACGTGGGCCCGCTGCACGCCGGGCACCTGCTGGGCGGCGGCCCGCAGGGTGCGGCGCAGGCCGCTGCGGGTGATGCCGATGACGATGAGCGGGTCGGCGGTCTCCACCGGCACGAGCCGGGAGCGGCCGGGGACGGCGGCGAGCAGCAGCATCAGCGTGCCCGTCCCGGCGAGGGCCAGGGCCGTCGTGGACGTCTCGGGCCACGGGGTGCGGCCCGCCAGCTCGGCCAGTTCGTTCAGCGGAACCCAGCCGAGCGGATGCCCGAGCAGCGCCGAGACCACTTCGGCGGCGCTCGCCCCGAGCCCGCCGGCCAGCGTGAGCGACACGACGGCGCCCGGCAGGGTACGCGCCGGCCTGAGCGCCCGCCGTGCCCGGCGCAGCGTGCTCTGCCGCGGAGCGGCGGGCGCACCGGGGGAGCGTTGCCGCTGGAGCGTGGTCATCACGAGCACCAGACGTACACGGGGGCCGGGCCGGGGGCGCTCCGGCCTCGCCGCCGGTTTGCCCGATCCTTACGGGAAGCCGACCGAACACGAACAGCGCTCATATTCATTTGTTCCGTATGTCGTTACGCTGCTCATATGGACGACCGCCGGCGTTACGACCATGCCACCGCTGAGCTGGAGCCTCCCTTCGCCATCCTCGACCTGGCGGCCATGCGCGCCAACGCGGCCGACCTCGTCCGGAGGGCGGCAGGCAAGCCGATCCGGGTGGCCAGCAAGTCGATCCGCAGCCGTCCCGTGCTCGAACGCGTCCTCGCCATGGACGGCTTCCGCGGCGTCATGGCGTTCACGCTGCCCGAGGCGCTGTGGCTGGCCGGGCACGGCTTCACCGACATCCTGGTCGCCTACCCGACGGCCGACCGGCACGCGCTCGCCGCCCTCGCGGCCGACGCCGAGGCCGCCCGGCGGATCACGGTGACCGTCGACTCCGTCGCCCACCTGGACTTCATCGAGCGCGCCGTACAGGGGCCCAAGGCCGAGCTCCGGCTCTGCCTCGACGTCGACGCCGGGTACGTCGCGCTCGGCGGCAGGTTCCGCGCGGGCGCGCTGCGCTCGCCGATCCGCCAGCCCGAGGAGGCCGCCGACCTGGCCGCCGAGATCGCCAAACGGCCGGGGCTGCGGCTGGTGGGGCTGCTGGCGTACGAGGCGCAGATCGCGGGCGTGGGCGACGCGCCGCGGGGACAGGCCGCCTACGCGCGCGCCATCCGGCTCATGCAGGCGCGCTCGGCCCGCGAGCTGATCGTCCGGCGCGGGCGCGTGGTCAACGCCGTGCGGCAGTTCGCCGAGCTGGAGTTCGTCAACGGCGGCGGCACCGGCAGCGTCGAGCTGACGGTGCGGGAGAAGGCGATCACGGAGGTGGCCGCCGGGTCCGGGCTGTTCCATCCCCGGTTGTTCGACTTCTACCGCCGCTTCACCGGCCGCCCGGCCGCGCTTTTCGCGCTGCCGGTGGTGCGCCGGCCCCGGCCCGACGTGGTCACGGTGCTCGGCGGCGGCTATCCGGCCTCGGGGTCGGCGGGGCCGAGCCGGCTGCCGCAGCCGTATCTGCCCGCGGGCCTGCGCTACGCCCCCGACGAGGGAGCGGGCGAGGTGCAGACGCCGCTGCTCGGGCAGGCGGCGCAGGACCTGCGGACCGGTGACCGGGTGTGGTTCAGGCACGCGAAGGCGGGGGAGCTGTGCGAGCGGTTCGACGCGTTGCACCTCGTGGAGGGGGACAAGGTCGTGGAGACGGTGCCGACGTACCGGGGTGAGGGCCGCACCTTCCTGTGACGGCCGGCGCCCGTCAGCGGCGACGGCGGCGCCGCAGGAGCGCGATGGCCGCGCCTACGACCAGCACCGCGCCCACCCCGATGAGCACCGGCGCCAGGCTGGGGCGGTCGTCCTCCCACACCTGGGCGGGGTCGTCGGTGTACTCGACCGGCCTCGGCGCGACCCCGAGCGCGTCGCCCACGGACGCCACGAAGTGCCCGGCCCGGGTCTTGACGTCGGCGACCGTGCGCTCGGCGACCCGCTTGGGGTTCACCCGGTCGGCGATGGCGTCGACCGTCTGCGCCAGCTCCGCGCGTGCCCGCGCGATGCGTCGCTCCAGCTCGTCGGGATCGGTGTCAGCCATGGCTCTCCTCTCGACCGTGCGCCCGGTCGTGATCAGTCTGTCAGGTCCGCGTGCGGTACGGCACGCCGGCCGGGCCGGTAGGTTGGCGAGAAGAACTCGAGGAGGGCCACATGACCGAAACCAAGCTCGCGCCCGGCGACGCCGCGCCCGAGTTCACGCTACCCACCGCCGCCGGCGGCGCCGTCTCGCTGGAGGACTACCGCGGCAAGCGGGTGATCCTCTATTTCTACCCTGCCGCGATGACGCCCGGTTGCACCAAGCAGGCCTGTGATTTCCGTGACAGTCTGGGCCGGCTGACCGCCGAGGGGTTCGTGGTGCTCGGGGTGTCCAAGGACAAGCCGGCGAAGCTGGCCCAGTTCGCCGAGCGCGACGGGCTGACCTTCCCGCTGCTGTCGGACCCCGAGTTGACCGTGCACAAGGCGTACGCGGCGTACGGGCTCAAGAAGCTCTACGGCAAGGAGGTGGAGGGCGTCATCCGCTCGACGTTCGTCATCGACGGCGACGGCAAGGTCGAGCAGGCCCTCTACAACGTCAAGGCGACCGGGCACGTGGCCTCGCTGAAGAAGAAGCTCGGCCTGGCCTGACCCGTGTAAGATTGGCCGGACTGCCGGGGCGGGCAGTTCACCAGGGGTCGTAGCCCAATGGCAGAGGCGCAGTCTTTAGGTGGCTGTCAGTGTGGGTTCGAATCCCACCGACCCCACGGTCAGCGGATTTCCCTCGGGAGATGGACGCCGGAGCGGCCATCTCCCGGTTTCAGGGCCTTCAGCTCAGCCGGGCCTGCGCGTACGCGGCCATGGCGTCCCGCATATACGCGGCCAGCCCGTCGGCGATCCGCTCGTAGTTCTCCCTGAACCGCTCGTCATCGACCTGCATCCGGCCCAGGTGGGCATACTGCTCGGCGGTCGGCGTCCAAAATCGGCTCAGCTGCCGGTAGTGGACGTCGAGCTCGGCGAGCACCGCGGGGTCGTCCACCGGGGTTCCCGCGGCCATGAGCTCGGCCATCCGGATCATCCCCGCCGTCGCCTCCTGCTGCATCCGGCCGAGCTCCTCGGGGGCCAGGCTGTCCAGGAGCTCCTGCTGCCCGGACTGCTCCCAGTGCCCGGGCCACTGCTCGCGGGCCTGCTCGCTGTAGCGGGCACTGTCGAATCCCTCGAACAGGTTCTCCGGCCTGCTGATTCTGGGCATACCGTCCTTCCCTTCGCTGTGCTCAAGCTCGGTGATGGTTCTGGCCACCAGGCGCGCCACCGCGTCCAGTCGGTCGCGCTCCTGGAGCACGCGCTGGTGATGCTCGCGCAGGGCGGCCAGGGGGTCGGTGTGCCGGTCGACGATCTCCTTGATCTCGGCGAGGCCGAGGCCCATCTCCCGCAGCACGAGGATCTGCTGCAGCCGCAGCAGCTGGTCCTCCTCGTAGTGGCGGTAGCCGTTGCCGCCGATCCGGGCGGGCTCCAGCAGCCCGATCTCGTGATAGTGGCGCAGCGTCCTCGACGTCACTCCCGACATCCGCGCCACCTCGGCGATCGACCACGCCATTGCCTGCTCACCGTCCCCGTACCGTTCACCAGGCCGGATCTTCCGGCTCCCTCGTGACGCTAGATATTGACGTAACGGCAGAGTCAAGCCGGCAGAAGTCTGGGTGGACGTTCCCTCTCATCGTCCTCACAAGGAGACAGGAATGCGCAAGTCGTACAAGATGGCCTTACCTGTCGTGCTCGCCGCAGGTCTGCTCGCCGCCCCGGGCCTGCTCGCGTCGTCCTCCGCCTCGGCGGCGGCAAGCTTGACCCTGACCGGAGGCGGGTGCGAACCGCTCGCGCGGCGGTTCCTCTGCGAGGTCTCCTTCAGCGGCGGCGTCGCGCCGGTCGCCGTGCGCTGGTACGTCAACGGCTCCCACGTGCCCTCGTACAACGACAAGACCTTCGTCTCGATCGGCTGTCAGCCCACCTTCAGGTACGACATCCGCGCCGTGATCAGCGACGCGACCGGGGCGTCCGTCGAGTTCAGCAGGTCGCCCACGTGCCGCTCCGGCAACCCGTGACAGCGGTCTAGCAGCCCACCCGCCGGCTGCTCAGCGCGATGTCGTCCATCCACACGTCGTAGCCGGCGGGGGTCGGGTTCGCCTGGTAGAGCTGCCAGCCCAGCTTGACCGTGTCGAACCGCGGGAAGACGAAGTCCACCGGGTTGCCGCCGTGCTCGCGGGTGGACACGGTGAGCTCCGGCTTGGCCACCCCGTCGAACCACAACGAGATCCGGTTGTCGGCGGCGTCCATGTGCCACTCCACGCAGGTCCACCTCCCGGCGACGGAGGGGGCGGTGGTCCGCCAGTTCGTCCAGTCGCCGGTGGGGCCGCCGTCCGCGCCGACACCCCAGTAGGCGGCTCCGCCGTGGGGCGGCGGGGCGTACTGGCCGCCGAGCGGGCGGACGACCTCGGGCCCTTCGCCGGTCGCCTCGACGAGCGTGTAGTGCGCCCAGTCGGGCGCGGTCGGGAACGCGGCGGCCCGCAGCCGCACCCGGCCGTAGAAGCTGTTGCCCGGCGCGGCGAAGTCGTCCACCTTCAGGAACGCGCGGCCGTTGCCCTCGGTGTGCACGCGCAGCACCTTCTGCCCGCGCCGTCCGTCGCGCTCGACGGTGAGCGTCCCGTGCTTGGTGTCGATGCCCCAGCGGAGACTGCTCGCGCCGCCCGCCGGCACGGCCTGGAAGTCCTCGCAGAACAGCAGGTTCGCCTTCGCGCACGTACGCGGGTCCGTCCCGGCCGAGGCGGGGTGGGCCGTCAGCGGCACCATCAGGACGGACGCGACGACACCGGCCAGCCATGCACGCACGTGGACTCCCTTTGCCGGGGATGTGGGTGAGCGGGAGTACGGTACGCCATCCGCTGCGGAGGGGAACACGGACGGCGACAGCCGCCGGCCAACGGCGCTGGTGGGGGAGCCGCGGCTGGGGAAACTTTCATCGTTCACCCGGGCGGCGTGGGCAGTTGCGGGCGTTCGTCGGTCCAGCCGATCTCCTGGAACGAGGAGGAGACACGAAGCTCTGCCTGCCGCCCGTCAGCGAGCTCGGTGGTGTTCGCCCTCACTTCGGAGAGAAGCAGGCCGGTGCTGGGATCGACCACGAGCCGAACCTCGGAGAACAGACCCGGCTCGATCTCCTCCTGGTAGCTGAGCAACTGCCCACGCCGGCCCAGCGGATCCGTCGTCTCCCCGACAGCCCGTATGGCGGGCAGGGACGCGAGGATCCGGTACGCGGACGCACGGGTCTCGGGCGAGGCCGGCAGGGTACTGATGATGTCCACACAGTCCCGGAGAAGGATGTGCTTCCTCGCCTCCTCCACGTCCATCCCGGATCCGGTCAGATCCAACCGGCCGATGCGCTCTTCCAGGTAGCTCCGGAGCGTCTCGGGCTCGCCCGGGACCGCGCGCAGCTCCTTCCAGGTCAACGATTCCCCGGCCAGGTCACCGACCGTCTTCCAGCGCAGCCGTTCGGCGGTTCGCTCACCCGCCGCCGCCTTCAGCGGCCCGAACGGGACGGCGAACAGGTTCTCCGTCTTCATGTCCTTGGGGTACCGCCAGCTGGTAGGCGACCCCGCGGCCCGCCACGCCACCTCGTCCTGCGGGGTCGCGGGCCTGACGCCGAGATCCTGGCCGATGCGCCAGCTCCGCAGACCCGTTCGCCCGGCCAGCCATACCTCTCCAGATCGCGCCGCCTCGAGCACGTAGCTGCGCGTGGGATCGGTCAACATCCACCGGGTGACCCCCTTGTAACGCCAGTAGTCGCCGCTCGCGGGGGCCTGCTCCGCGGCGACGGCGGCCGCGAGCAGGATCTGCCGGGCGGTCGGTTCGGCCGTCGCGGACGCCGACGTGCCGGGCTGAGGCGCGACGGAGATCGTGTTGCCGGACAGCATCGCGGGGGTGATGACCGCCACCGCGGTGGCGGCCGCGGCCAGGCCGAGCAGAGCGCGGCCTGGCCGCAGCAGAGCGCGGCCAGGAAAGCGCGGGAGCCGCCGTCGTGCCGGGTGCTCCATCGAGACGATCTCCGCCAGCAGCGCGTCCGCCCCCGTGGTGGACGCCCGGCCGGCCAGATCCTCGTCCCGCACTCGTGCCCGGTCCTTGAAAATCTGGTCGTTGTTCACCTTGACCTCTTCTCGATGAGCGGCCGTACCGCCAAGCCGGCGGCCGATGGACGGGTCTTCTCCAGGGCCTTGGCGAAGCGCTTGCGCGCCCGGTGCAGGCGGATACGGGCGGCGTTACGGGAGCAGCCCAGCACGGTGGCGATCTCGCCGGGGTCGAGCCCCTCCCAGAGAGCCAGGGCCAGCAGCTCACGATCGCTGTCGGCGAGCAGGTCCATGGCATCGTCCACGCCGTGCGGCTCACCGTTGGGAAAGGGGACGGCGTAAAGCTTGTCGATCTCGTCGGTGAGTTCGGTGTGCCGGGTGAGCCTGCGCCGCTCGCTCCGGCGGTGGTTGGCCAGGACCCGGCGGGCCACGCCGTACAGCCAGAGCCTGCCGGCGTCACCGTCGGGGAGCTCGGTCATCCGACGCCAGGCGATCACATAGGTCTCGGCCACGACGTCGGCGGCGTCCTCGGGCGAGGAACACCGCCGCACGGCGTAGCCGAGAATCTGCTCATAGGTCCTTCGGTACACCGCCTCGAACCGGGACCGGTCGTCTTGTTCACTCACGCGCCATCCTCGTCAGACCTTCCGAACGTTGCGGGCTTTCACTCCGTACGTGTCCGAGGGCGACGGCGGAATTTCAGGTCAGGGGCGAACGACTGAACCCAAACGATGCGGCCGGCCTCGTATGGGCGCGGTGGGCGCGGCTCGGTCGCCCGCAATTTCGGCGATCAGCAGGCGCGCGGCCACCAGGAGCGGCAGCAGGTCCGGGAAAGCCGCGAGGGGTGGACGGCTGTCATGGGGCTCCAGGTCCCAGGTGTCCCGGAGGACAATCGTCCACGGTACTCGGGCCGCCATGACCGTGACCGTGGGCGGAGGGGCCGGGCGGAAGCCGGCCGGACTTCAGACCGGGGCGCTCAACGGGGATCGGCGTGAGGGCCAGGGTCGCGCGGCGCTTCCTCATCGCCGCGCGACCCGGCATCGCGATCATGATCCGCCATCACGATCTCCCTTTACTCGCCCGCGGAACGGGCGCTCCCAGAGACAAGAGTGCCGCAAAGGGCGTAAGCCCTGTGTAAGACCTCCTCGATGTGCGACCTGGGTCGTAGGCGGACTTCCACCTCCAGGCGGACCAACCCCGGTCCGGGCCTGCATATCGTGAGGATGTGTTCGGCAGGGTACGGTCGTGGTCCCGCGGCCACGAGAAGCTGGCGAGCGCCCTGCGGGTCGCTCCCCTCGCGGCGCTGTGCGGGCTGTTCGCCGTGCCGTACGCGTCCTACACCCCGGCCGGCGCCGGCCTGATGCTCGGCGTGGCCGGTTACCTGGCGCTGTCGGCGGCGCTGCTGGCGCCGCTGCTGTGGCTGGCGCGGCCGGTCCCGTCGTACGCGCTGATCGCGCTGATCAGCTTCTGGCAGTGGCTCGCGGGCCTGGACCCGCTGCCCGCCAACCTCGCCGTGCTGGTCGCGCTCTGGGTGGTCGCCTACCGGTGCTCGTTCCGCTGGGGGCTGGCCGCGATGCTGGTGGCCGAGCTGGGGATCCTCCTGGCGCTGGTCAACTGGGAGTCGCCGTCGTTCGGGACGTTCTTCGGCGGGTCGGTGTTCGTGGTCACGATCTGGCTGTTCGGCCTGTACGCCGGCACCCGCCACCGCTACCTGGAGGGCCTGGAGGAGCGCGCGGAACGGGCCGAGCGCGAGCGGGACCAGCAGGCGCGGATGGCGGCCTCGGCCGAGCGCGCCCGCATCGCGAGGGAGCTGCACGACGTCGTCGCCCACAACGTCAGCGTCATGGTGGTCCAGGCCGACGGCGCGGGCTACGCCCTCGACCGCGATCCCGAGCAGGCCCGCCAGGCCGTACGGGCCATCTCCAAGACCGGCAGGGCCGCGCTGGCCGAGATGCGCCGGCTGGTCGGCGTGCTGCGCGACGACGAGCACCCCGACACCGACTACACCCCGCAGCCGGGCCTGGACCAGCTGGAGGAGCTGGTGCGCGGCTCGGGCGTGCCGGCCAGGCTTGTGGTGGCCGGCGCGCCCGGCGAGCTGCCCGAGGGCCAGCAGCTCGCCGTCTACCGCATCGTCCAGGAGGCGCTGACGAACGCGCTCAAGCACGGCGGCCCCGGCGCCCGCGCCCTGGTCGAGCTCGACTTCGACGGCCCCGAGCTGGTCGTGCGCGTCACCGACGACGGCAGGGGCGGGGCGGCGCCCCGCGGCGACGGCGGCCACGGCCTCATCGGGATGCGCGAGCGCGTCGGCATGTACGGCGGCGCGGTGACGGCCGGCCCCCGCCCGGGAGGCGGCTACGAGGTGCTGGCCCGGCTGCCCATGGCCAGGGCGGCGTGAGGGAGGCGGCTCCGGTGATACGGGTGATGCTGGTCGACGACCAGGAGCTGCTGCGGGCGGGCTTCCGCATGGTGCTGGGCGCGCAGCCGGACATCGAGGTGGTCGCGGAGGCCGCCGACGGCGCCGCCGCGCTGGAGCTGCTCGCCACGACCGAGGTGGACGTCGTCCTCATGGACGTGCGCATGCCCCACATGGACGGCGTCGAGGCCACCCGCCGCATCGACGGGCCGAAGGTGCTCATCCTGACCACGTTCGACCTCGACGAGTACGCCTTCGCCGCCATCAAGGCGGGCGCGGCCGGTTTCCTGCTCAAGGACGTGCCGCCGGACGACCTGCTGAGCGCCATCCGGCACGTGCACGCGGGCGACTCCGTGGTCGCGCCCACCACGCTGCGGCGCATGCTGGACCGCTTCGCCGCCCAGCTCCCGGCGCAGGAGCCGGTCACGGCGGCCGAGCTGACGCCGCGCGAGCGCGAGGTGCTGCTCTCGGTGGCGCGCGGCCTGTCCAACGCCGAGATCGCGGCCCGGCTGGAGGTCGCCGAGGCGACGGTCAAGACGCACCTCGGCCGGGTGCTGGCCAAGCTCGGGCTGCGGGACCGCGCCCAGGTCGTGGTGTACGCCTACGAGGCCGGGCTGATCGTGCCCGCCCATCGGCCGAAAGTCTGACCGGGGTCGTCCGGAGTCGCAGCCGAAGTCCCTCCTCAGGGCCCAGAGCAGGCGACATTTCCGCTTCTAGCGTTGGTCGCGTTGAAAAAGCGCGACAAGGAGCGACGAGTGACCCGCACCCAGGCCCCGCCCGCCGTGGTGGCCACGAACCTGACCAAGACCTACGGACACGGCGACGCCGCCGTGCACGCGCTGCGCGGCGTCTCCGTGGCCTTCCACACCGGGGCCTTCACCGCGATCATGGGGCCGTCCGGCTCCGGCAAGTCCACGCTCATGCACTGCCTGGCCGGGCTCGACACCGCCACCTCCGGCACCGTACACGTCGGCGAGGCCGAGCTGACCGGGCTGAGCGACCGGCGGCTCACGCTGCTGCGCCGCGAGCGCATCGGCTTCGTCTTCCAGGCGTTCAACCTGCTGCCCACGCTGACCGCCGAGCAGAACATCCGCCTGCCGCTCGACATCGCCGCCCGCCAGCCCGACCAGGCGCTGTACGACCGGGTGATCGACACCGTCGGGCTGCGGGACCGGCTCGGGCACCGCCCGTCCGAGCTGTCCGGCGGCCAGCAGCAGCGGGTGGCCGTGGCCCGGGCGCTGATCAGCAAGCCGCAGGTCATCTTCGCCGACGAGCCGACCGGCAACCTGGACTCGCGCAGCGGCGCCGAGGTGCTGTCCTTCCTGCGCACTTCCGTGCGCGAGCTGGGTCAGACGATCGTCATGGTGACGCACGACCCGGTCGCGGCCTCGTACGCCGACCGCGTGGTGTTCCTGCGCGACGGCGAGCTGGTCACCGAGGTGACCGCGCCCACGCCGCAGACCGTGCTGGACACGCTCGTGAAGCTGGAGGCGTGAGGTGCTGAGGACGGCGCTGGCCGGGCTGCGCGCGTACCGGCTGCGGTTGCTGCTGACGTCCCTGGCGATCGTGCTGGGGGTGGGGTTCATCGCGGGCACGTTGATCCTGAACGACACCGTCCAGGCGGGTTTCTCCCAGCGGGTGACCGCCGACGCCGGCAAGGTGGACGTGGCGGTGCTGGCCGGGGACGGCGTGCTCGCCGAGGACGTCCTGCGCCGGGTGCGCGCGGTCACGGGCGTGGCCGACGCGCAGGGCCTGGTGCGGGGGCCCGCGCGGCTGCTCGGCAAGGACGGCAAGGTGGTCGGCGACCTGCCCACCACGGCGATCTCCGTCGTACGCGGCCCGCTGCAGCGCACCACGATCGTCGCCGGCACCGGACCCGGCACGGACGACCGGGCCGCCGTGCTCGACGAGAACACCGCCCGCGTCAACGGCTTCCGGCTCGGCGAGGACCTCGTGGTGCTCGACCCGGACGGGGAGCGGCACACCTTCAAGCTCGTCGGGCTCCTAGACCCCGGCGTGGACCAGGAGCTCGCCTTCACCGGCGCGGTCGGCCTCACCACCTCCGCCGCCCTGCGGATGACCGGCGCGAAGGGCTACCACGAGATCGACGTCGCGGGTGGCGCGCCCGGCCTGGAGCAGGCCGTGGCCGCCGCCGCGGGGCCGGGGGCGACGGTGAAGACCGGCGACGAGCTGGCCGCCGACCTCGCCGCCGCGGCCGGGCTGGAGATGCGGACGCTGACCGTGGGCCTGCTGCTGTTCGGGGTCGTGGCCATGATGGTGGCCGCGCTCGTCATCTACAACACCTTCACCATCCTCGTCGCGCAGCGCGGCCGCGAGCTGGCGTTGCTGCGCTGCATCGGGGCCACGCGGGGGCAGGTGTTCGGCTCGGTCCTGCTGGAGTCGGGCGTGGTCGGCCTGGTCGCCTCGGCGCTCGGCCTCGCGGCCGGGTACGGGCTCGCGGCGCTCGCGCTCGCCCTGCTGGCCGCGTTCGACGCCCCGCTGCCCACGGGCGCCTCCGTGGCGCTCACCCCCCTCACGATCGCCGTCGGGGCGGCCGTGGGCCTCGTCGTCACCGTGGGCGCGGCGCTGCTGCCCGCCCGGTCGGCCACGCGGGTGCCGCCGGTCGCGGCGCTGCGTACGCAGGCCGACGAGCAGGCGTTCCGCATGGGCGCGGCGCGCTGGGGCGCCGCCGCGCTGTTCCTGGTGGCCGGGTTCGGCGCGACCGGGTTCGGCGTGTGGAGGATGCCGCCGGGGGACGCGGCCACGCTGGTCGTGGTCATGGTCGGCGGCATGCTGACCTTCCTGGCCGTGCTGATCCTCGGGCCGGCGCTGGTCCGGCCGCTGAGCGCGGTCGTGGGCCGGCTCCCCGCCCGGCTGGCCGGGGTGCCGGGACGGCTGGCGCTGGACAACACGGCGCGCAACCCGCGCAGGGCCGCGACCACGACCGTCGCCCTGACGATCGGGGTGACGCTCATGACGGTGATCTCGGTGCTCAGCGCCTCGACCCGGGCGACCGTGACGGACAAGCTGGACGAGCAGTTCCCGGTGGACTACCTGCTGTCCGCGCAGGGCGGCGAGGCCGCGGTGCCGCGTACGGTGGGCGAGGAGCTGCGGCGGGCGCCGGAGCTGGGCTCGGTGCTGCAGGTCCGCGAGACGCCGGCCAAGGTCACGGGGCGGACGGGTGGGGCTCGGACGTACGATCTGGGCGCCTTCCACGGGCCGGTCGCCCCCGAGGTGGTCGCGGGTTCGATGGCCGCCGGGCTGTCGGAGGGCCAGGTGGCGCTGCTCGACCGGGCCGCGAACGAGCTGGGCGTACGGGTCGGCGACACCGTGCAGGTCAGCGTGCGGGCCAAGGGGCGCGCGGAAAGCGTGCCGTTGCGGGTCGTCGCCGTGCTCGGCGGGGACGGTTCGGCGTTGCCGACGCTCACCGTCGCCGAGAGCGCGTTCGACCGCTACGCCGGGGCGCTGCCCGACGCCCGGGTGCTGATCACCATCAAGGACGGGGTGTCCGCCGACCAGGCGAGGGCCGTGGTCAGGGAGGCCGTCGCCGCCTATCCGACCGTACGGCTCAGCAGCTCGACCGAGGTGCGCGGCGAGTTCGACGAGACGCTCGACATGCTCCTCATGATCGTCGGAGGGCTGCTCGGGCTGGCGATCCTGATCTCGCTGCTGGGCATCGCGAACACCCTGTCGCTGTCGGTGCACGAGCGTTCGCGGGAGTCGGCGCTGCTGCGGGCGCTCGGGCTGACCCGGCCACAGCTGCGGCGGATGCTCTCGGTCGAGGCGCTGGTGCTCGGGCTGATCGGCGCGCTGGTCGGGGTGGTGCTCGGCGGGCTGTACGGCTGGGTGGCGGTGCTGGCGATGCTGGATGGGGCGGTCCTGTCGGTGCCCGTCGGACAGGTCGTGCTGTTCGTGGTGCTGTCGGGGGTGGCGGGGGTGGTGGCCTCGCTGCTGCCGGCGCGGCGGGCGGCGCAGGCGTCGATCGCCGGGGCGCTCGCTGCCGGGTGACCGTCAAGTCGGGTAAAGGGTCTTGAAAGGGCATAAACCCGTCATGTGTGGATAGAGAGCGCATGCGCGCGAGGGCCGGGCGTCTCATGGGGGCGGCGCCCGGCTCTCACGCGGCTGAGAGGGGGCGGCGCGGCCCCCAGTGGGGGCCGCGCCGGCGACTCGCGGGGAATGGCGGCTTCGAGCCGTGGCGCGACTCAGTGGGGGATGGCCGTGCCGAGCCGTGGCGCGACTCAGCGGGGGATGGCCGTGCCGAGCCGTGGCGCGACTCAGCGGGGGATGGCCGTGCCGAGCCGTGGCGCGACTCAGCGGGGGATGGGGCCGGGCCAGAGCTCGGCGACCGTCTCCGGGTCGAGGAGCGGCCGGGGGGCCACCTCGCCGGTCGTCTCGTCGATGACGACGCACGCGCCGCCGATCGTCTCCGGCAGCCGGGCCGGGTCGTCGGGTTCGAGGTCGCGGATCCAGGCGACGTAGCCGTCGTGGAAGCCGTACACGCCGACGGAGACGGCCTCCTCCGCCGGCAGCGCCCCGTTGACGTACTCCTCGGCCAGCGCCCGGGCCTGATCCAGGTTCACCGCGGCCTCCCGTGCCGGTCGAGGACCACGCAGAACACCCCGGTCACCGTCAGGTAAGGGGGCTCCACCGACATGTGCCCCCGCTGGGCGTCGATCCAGATGACCTCGCCCTCGGCGTTGACCGCGTTGTAGGCGTGGCTGCCGCCGCCGGGCCAGCGCACCACGATCACCGCGCTCGCCCCGTGGCCGGCCTCCGTCAGCCGCCGCGCGATCATCGGGTAGGCGTGCCGCCCCTGCCCGGTGTACTCCAGCCGCTGCCCGACCCAGCGTTCGATCCTGGCCGTGCTGCCGCGCTCGCCGGTGAGCACGGGCCGGCCGATGCGGTCGTGCTCGGGCACCCGCGCCGCGGCCGTGGCCGGCTCGCCGTGCCAGGTGGACAGCACGGCGAGCGCGCAGTCTGCGGCGTTGGCGGCGCGGAACGGGTCGTCGGCGGGGCCGCAGCCGTTGATCAGCCTGATCCAGGTGCCGCGCGGGTCGGGGAACCGCGCCCCCGGAGGCAGGGCCTCCATGAGGTCGCGCTCCGCCCGCGGATCGGGCCTTGCCAGCCCGCCGGGCACGTCGTACGGCCGGCACTCGGCGAGCGGCGGCGGCCGGTGCGGCCGGTCGAACCAGTCGTCCCCGTCGCCCTCCGGCCTCGCCCGCGGCTCCTCGCCGACACCGGGCGCGTCCTCGCCGGCCCCGAAAAGGTCCTGCTCGCCGGGGGCCGGCGCGTGCTCGTCCAGCTCGGCGGCCCGCTCGTAGTCGAGCCACCGCACCCCGTCGGCGACGACGGGGTTGTACCGCCCTTCGGGGAGGACCCAACGGACACTCGGCTTGCGCTCGCGGAACACGGCCTGCCTCCTGTCATCCCTTCGACCACCGATCGTAGATGGGTCGTCACGGAACGGAGGGGGAAAGTGCAAAGTTCCGCTGGTCAGGTCTCCTATTCGTAGTGGTAGCGGGCCTGCAGGATGACGACCTCGTCGTCCATGGGCAGGTAGACCAGTCTGTGCTCTTCGGTGATGCGCCGCGACCACGCGCCCGTCAGGGCGTACTTCAGCGGCTCGGGCTTGCCGATGCCCTCGAAGGGATCACGCAAGGCGTCCTCGATCAGCCGGTTGATCCGCTTGAGGATTTGCCGATCGGCCGTCTGCCAGTGGACGTAGTCCTCCCAGCCCCTCCCCGTGAAGGCGACCTTCACCGGGAGCTCTCGTCGTCCAGCAGTTCGTGCCTCTCGTGGCGGCCCGCGAGAGCCTCCTGGTACGACTCGATCAGTCGACGGGCGTTGGCCGGCGAGCGAAGCAGGTAGGCCGTCTCCCGGAGCGCCTCGTATTCCTCGGCGGCGACCAAGTAGGCGTTTCCGCTCTTGGACACGATCTCCACGGCGGTGCGGTCGTTGTTGACCTCTTCGATGAGCGGGAACAGGCGTCGGCGGGCCTCGCTGGCGGTGATGGACATGACCCTCCCTCTGAGTGGTACAGCTTTACGGTACCACTCAGAGGTCGTCAGCACTCGATGACGTTGACGGCGAGGCCGCCGCGGGAGGTCTCCTTGTACTTGTCGAGCATGTCGCGGCCGGTGTCGCGCATGGTCTTGATGGCCTTGTCCAGGGCCACGTAGTGGCGGCCGTCGCCGCGCAGGGCGATGCGGGCCGCGGTGATGGCCTTGTTGGAGGCGACGGCGTTGCGCTCGATGCACGGGATCTGCACGAGGCCGCCGATCGGGTCGCAGGTGAGGCCCAGGTTGTGCTCGATGCCGATCTCGGCGGCGTTCTCCACCTGCTCCGGCGTGCCGCCCATGACCTCGGTCAGCCCCGCGGAGGCCATCGAGCAGGCCGAGCCCACCTCGCCCTGGCAGCCGACCTCGGCCCCGGAGATGGAGGCGTTCTCCTTGAACAGCACGCCGATCGCGGCGGCCGTCAGCAGGAAGCGGATCACGCCCTCGTCGTCGGCCTGCGGGACGAAGCGGGTGTAGTAGGTGAGCACGGCCGGGATGATGCCGGCCGCGCCGTTGGTGGGGGCGGTGACGATGCGGCCCCCGGCGGCGTTCTCCTCGTTGACCGCCAGCGCGAACAGCGTCACCCAGTCCATCGCCTGGAGCGGGTCCTTCTCGGGCGACTCGGCCTGGAGGCGGCGGTGGAGCTGGTTGGCGCGGCGCTTGACCTTGAGCCCGCCGGGCAGCACGCCCTCGCGGGAGATGCCTCTGCGCACGCACTCCTGCATGACCCGCCACAGGTTGAGCACGCCCGCGCGGATCTCCTCCTCGGTGCGGCCGAACGCCTTCTCGTTCTCCATCATCAGCGCGGAGATCGACAGGCCGGTGTTGGAGCAGTGCTTGAGCAGCTCCTCGCCCGTGGTGAACGGGTAGGGCAGCACGGTGTCGTCGGGCTTGATGCGGTCGGCGCCGGTGGCGTTCTCGTCCACGACGAAGCCGCCGCCGACCGAGAAGTAGACCTTCTCCCGCACGGTTCCGCCGTCCGCGTCGTAGGCGGTGAAGCGCATGCCGTTGGGGTGCTCGGGGAGGGAGATCTTGCGTTCGAAGACGAGGTCCTCGCCCACGACGAACGGGATCTCGCGGCGGCCGTAGAGATGGACGGTGCCGGAGGCGCGCATGGCGGCCAGGCGCTCGTCGACGGTGTCGACGTCCACCAGCTCCGGCTTCTCCCCGGACAGGCCCAGCAGGACGGCCTTGTCGCTGCCGTGGCCCTTGCCGGTCAGGCCGAGCGAGCCGTACAGGATGGCCTCGACGCGGGCCACCCGCTCCAGCAGGCCGTCCTCGTGCAGGCCCCGGGCGAACTTGTGCGCGGCCGCCATCGGGCCGCCCGTGTGCGAGCTGGAGGGCCCGATGCCGATCTTGAAGAGGTCGAAGACGCTGATCGCCATTGATGTGCGCCCTTCATGGGACGGAAGCCGGGGCCCGGGCGGGGCCCCGGCGGGGAAATCAGGACTCGCCGGAGGTGAGGGCGGTGTACTCCTCGGCAGAAAGCAGGTCCTCGGGCTCGCCCTCGATGCGTACCCGGAACATCCACCCTTCCCCGTAGGGGTCGCTGTTCACCAGGGCCGGGGTGTCGGCCACGTTCTGGTTGACCTCGACCACCTCGCCGCCCACGGGCGAGTAGATCTCGCTGACGGACTTGGTGGACTCCACCTCGCCGATCGAGTCGCCGGCCGCGACGCTCGCGCCGACCTCGGGGAGCTGCACGTAGACGACCTCACCCAGGGCCTCGACGGCGAACTCGGTGATGCCCACGGTGACGGTCAGGCCGTCGTCCAGCCCGGCCACCCACTCGTGTTCCTTGGTGTAGCTCAGCTCGTCAGGGATGTTGCTCACTTCTTCCTCCTGTAAAAGGGCAGCTCTACGAGGTCCACGGGTTCTTGGCTGCCCCGGATGTCCACTGCCAGGCCTTCACTCGCGCCGGTGTCGACGTAGGCCATCGCGATGGGCTTGCCCAGGGTGTGGGAAGGCGCGCCGCTGGTGACCTCGCCGACGACGGCGCCGTCCTGCGTCACCGGGTAGCCGTGCCGCGGCACCCGGCGGCCCCGCGCGACCAGGCCGACGAGGCGGCGTCCCGGCTGGTCGTCCTTGACCGCCTCCAGCGCCGCTCGTCCGACGAAATCGCCGGGCTTGTCGAATTTCACCACTCTGCCCAGTCCCGCGTCGAACGGGGTCAGCTCCGCGCCGAGCTCGTTGCCGTACAGCGGCATGCCGGCCTCCAGCCGGAGCGTGTCACGGGCGGACAGGCCCGCGGGCGCGAGCCCGTACGGCTCCCCGGCGGCGGTGAGCGCGTTCCAGAGCGGCACGGCGTCCTGGTTGGCGACGAAGAGCTCGAAGCCGTCCTCGCCGGTGTAGCCGGTGCGGGCGATCAGTGCCTCGCGGCCGTCGACCAGGCCGGGCAGGCCGGCGTAGTACTTGAGCCCGGCGAGGTCGGCGTCGGTCAGCGTGGCCAGGATCTCCTGCGCGCGGGGGCCCTGGACGGCGATGAGCGCGTAGCGGTCGGAGCGGTCCTCGACCGCCGCGTCGTACGCCTTGGCCCGCTCCTGGAGCTCCTGGGCGACCTTCTGGTAGTTCGAGGCGTTGGCGACGACCATGAACTCCTCGTCACCGAGCCGGTAGACGATGAGGTCGTCGAGCACCCCGCCCCGCTCGTCGACGATCATGGTGTACCTGGCCCGGCCGGTGGCGAGCGCGGACAGGTGGCCGACCAGCGCGTAGTCCAGCGCCTCGGCGGCCTGCGGGCCGGTCACGAAGATCTCGCCCATGTGGGAGAGGTCGAACAGCCCGGCCGCCTCGCGCACGGCCTGGTGCTCGGCGGACTCTCTGCCGTACCGGAGGGGCATGAGCCAGCCGGCGAAGTCGGTGAGGGTGGCGCCCAGGCTCTCGTGGACGTCGCGTAGCGGTGTCGGTCGGGACATGTGTCGCACCTCAGGACAGGAGTGGATGCCAGCATCCTCCCCCTCTGTCATCGATGCCTGAGAGCTTCGCCCGATTTTTGCCGGACTTTCACCTTCGGCGAGGCCAAGAGCCTGCTTTCCAGAGGCCACCTCGTCCGTGCGGTCCTTTGCCTTGAGAGGTTCGCGGGGAGGGCTTGCTCCTTCAGGGACCCTGACCGGCTGTCAGAGTGCTCTCCCGCACGGTGTCGACGGTGATGTCCGCCAGCCTAGTGGGGGTATGGGGCATTTGTCGCCTACGGGTCTCAGCAGGCCGCGACCAGCGCCTCGAACAGCGCGCCGTCCTCGGCCTCCTCCGGATGCCACTGCACGGCCATCGCGAACGCCGCCCCCTCCAGCTCCACCGCCTCGACCGTGCCGTCCTCGGCGGTCGCGGTCACGGTCAGGCCGGGGGCGAGCCGGTCCACGGCCTGGTGGTGGTAGTGCGGGACCGTCACCGGCTCCGTCCCGAGCGCCTTGGCCAGGCGGCTGCCGGGCACCGGCGTCACCGGCAGATGGCCGAACACGCCCGGCCCCGGCGCGTGCCCCGTGTGCCCCGCCACGTCCGGCAGGTGCTGGTGGAGGGTGCCGCCGAGAGCCACGTTGAGCACCTGAAGGCCACGGCAGACCCCCAGGTACGGCAGCCCGGCGTCCAGCGCCCCCGCCAGCAGCGCGAACTCCGCCTCGTCGCGGAAGGCGCGGACGTAGCCGGTGCGCTCGTGCGGCCGGGCGCCGTACCTGGCCGGGTCGATGTCGCCGCCGCCGGCCAGGACGAGCCCGTCGAGACCGCGCAGCGCCCCGGCGGGCTCGCCGGCCGGCGGCAGCACGACGGGCTGGCCGCCGGCCCGCACGACCTGCTCGACGTACAGGTACGGCAGCAGCGCCACGGTCACGTCCGTCCAGACCGTGAACGTGGCGGGCTCCACGTAGGAGGTGATCCCGATCAACGGGCGACGCACGACGGACCCCCTAGAGCGGCGTCACGTAGGCGCCGCTGATGCCGCCGTCCACCAGGAACTGGCTGGCCGTGATGAAGGAGGAGTCGTCACTGGCCAGGAAGGCGACGGCCGCCGCGATCTCCGACGCCTCGGCGAAGCGCCCGAGCGGCACGTGCACCAGCCGCCGCTGCGCCCGCTCCGGGTCCTTGGCGAACAGCTCCTGGAGCAGCGGCGTGTTCACCGGTCCGGGGCAGAGCGCGTTGACCCTGATGCCCTCGCGGGCGAACTGCACGCCGAGCTCCCGCGACATCGCCAGCACCCCGCCCTTGGAGGCGGTGTAGGAGATCTGCGAGGTCGCCGAGCCCATCACGGCCACGAACGACGCGGTGTTGATGATCGAGCCCTTGCCCTGCCGCCGCATGTACGGGATCGCGTGCTTGCAGCACAGGTAGACGCTGGTGAGGTTGACCTCCTGGACCCGGCGCCAGGCGTCGAGCCCGGTCTCCAGGATGGAGTCGTCGTCGGGCGGCGAGATGCCGGCGTTGTTGAAGGCGACGTCCACACTGCCGTAGGTCTCGTGCGCCGTGGCGAACACCCGCTCGACGTCGTCCTCGCGGGTCACGTCCGCCTCGACGAACAGGCCGCCGACCTCGTCCGCGGCCTTGACGCCCGCCGCCGCGTCGATGTCCACGCAGACGACCCGCGCCCCCTCCTCGGCGAACCTGCGGGCCGTGGCGAGCCCGATGCCGCTGCCCGCGCCGGTGATGACGGCGACCCGATCCTGCAACCGCTGCACTTGCTCACTCCCAGGAGATGAAGACGTTCTTGGTCTCGGTGAACGCCGCGAGGGCGTCCGGGCCGAGCTCCCGGCCGAGGCCGGACTGCTTGAAACCGCCGAACGGGGTCCAGTAGCGGACCGACGAGTTCGAGTTGACCGACAGCGCGCCCGACTCGACCGCGCGCGCCACGCGCAGCGCCCGCCCGACGTCGCGGGTCCAGATCGAGCCGCTCAGCCCGTACGGCGTGTCGTTGGCGACGCGGATCGCGTCGGCCTCGTCCGTGAAGCGGGCCACCGACACGACGGGACCGAAGATCTCCTCGGTGAACGCGGGATCGGTCACCTCGGGCGTCAGCACGGTGGCGGGGAACCAGTAGCCCTTGCCCGCCGGGCACTCGCCCTGGAGCCAGGGGTCGGAGACGAACCCGCGGACCCGTTCCCGGTGCTCGGCGCTGATCAGCGGGCCCATCTCGGTGGCCTCGTCGAGCGGGTCGCCGACCCGGACGGCGCGTACGGCGGGGGCGAGCAGCGCCATGAACTCGTCGTACACCTCGGCCTGCACCAGCAGCCGGGAGCGGGCGCAGCAGTCCTGGCCGGCGTTGTCGAACACCGCGTACGGCGCCGCCGCGGCCGCTTTGGCGAGGTCGGCGTCGGCGAAGACGATGTTCGCCGACTTGCCGCCCAGCTCCAGCGTCACCCGCTTGACCTGGGCCGCCGCCTTGGCCGCGATCTCCTTGCCGACCTCGGTCGAGCCGGTGAACACGATCTTGGCGACGTGCGGGTGCTCCACCAGCCGGGCCCCCGCGACCTCCCCTGCCCCAGGCAGCACCTGGAGCACCCCCTCGGGGAGGCCCGCCGCCAGGGCCAGCTCGGCCAGCCGCAGCGCGGTCAGCGGGGTCTGCTCCGCGGGCTTGACGACGACGGTGTTGCCCGCGGCCAGCGCGGGGGCCACGCCCCACGACAGGATGAGCATGGGGAAGTTCCACGGCACGATCACGCCCACCACGCCCAGCGGCTCCTGGAAGGTGACGTCCACGCCGCCGGGCACCGGGATCTGCCTGCCGTGGTTGCGCTCGGGCGCGGCGGCGTAGAAGTGCAGCACGTCGCGGACCGCGCCGGCCTCCCAGCGGGCGTTGCCGATGGTGTGCCCGGCGTTGTCCACCTCCAGCCTGGCCAGTTCCTCGGCGTGCTCGCCCACCAGGTCGGCGAAGCGCCGCAGCAGCCGCGCCCGGTCGCCGGGTGCCACCGCGCGCCAGGACGGGTACGCCTTCCTGGCACGCTCCACGGCCCGGTCGACCTCGGCCGCGTCGGCGAACTCGACGTCGGTGATGACGTCCTCCGTCGCCGGATTGACGATCTTCATGCTCACATCCGTTCGAAACCGCGGAACAGCTCCCAGTCGGTCACCGCCGCGTCGTAGGCGGCCAGCTCCACCCGCGCGTTGTTCGCGTAGTGCCCGACCACGTCCTCGCCGAACGCCTCACGCGCCGGCTTCGACCCCTCGAACAGGGCCAGCGCGTCGCGCAGCGTCGCCGGCACGGTGTCGGCGCCGGAGTCGTAGGCGTTGCCCGCGTACGGGTCCTCCAGCGCCAGCTCGCCGTCGATGCCGTGCAGCCCGGCCGCGACCAGCGCGGCGACCGCCAGGTACGGGTTGACGTCGCCGCCCGGCACCCGGTTCTCGATGCGCAGCGAGAGCCCGTGGCCGACCAGGCGCAGCGCGCAGGTCCGGTTGTCCAGGCCCCACTTGACGGCCGTAGGCGCGAAGCTGCCGGGGACGAAGCGCTTGTAGGAGTTGACGTTGGGGGCGAACAGGAGGGTCAGCTCGCGCAGGCAGGCGAGCTGACCGGCGATGAAGCGGGCGCCGAGCCGCGACAGGCCGTGCGGCCCCTCGCCGGCCATCACCGGCTCGCCGCTCGTGGAGCGGAGCGAGATGTGGATGTGGCAGGAGTTGCCCTCGCGCTGGTTCGGCTTGGCCATGAAGGTGATCGCCCGGCCCTCCTGGGCGGCGATCTCCTTGGCGCCGTTCTTGTAGATCGCGTGGTTGTCGCAGGTCCTGAGCGCCTCGTCGTAGCGGAAGGCGATCTCGTGCTGGCCCAGGTTGCACTCGCCCTTGGCGGACTCGACGTACATGCCGGCGCCCTCCATGTCGCGCCTGATGCGGCGCAGCAGGGGCTCGACGCGGGCGGTGCCGAGGAGCGAGTAGTCCACGTTGTAGAGGTTGGCGGGGGTGAGGTCGCGGTAGGCGCGTTTCCAGGCGTCCTCGTAGGAGTGGTCGTAGACGACGAACTCCAGCTCGGTCCCGACGTAGGCGACCAGGTCCCGCTCGGCCAGGCGGGCGAGCTGGCGGCGCAGGATCTGGCGGGGCGAGGCGGTCACGTCGCCGCCGTCCTCCCAGGCCAGGTCCGCCATCAGCATCGCGGTCCCCTCCTGCCAGGGCACCCGGCGCAGGGTCGCGAGGTCCGGCTTCATGACGAAGTCGCCGTAGCCCCGGTCCCAGGACGACATGGCGTAGCCGGA
Source organism: Nonomuraea sp. AD125B (assembly GCF_041402765.1). NCBI lineage: Bacteria > Bacillati > Actinomycetota > Actinomycetes > Streptosporangiales > Streptosporangiaceae > Nonomuraea > Nonomuraea sp. AD125B. The sequence continues at coordinate 348,781 of NZ_JBGLOU010000008.1, forward strand.
GACCGTGTTCATGTCGACGTCCACGGCGAGCAGGTAGTTGCAGCCCTCGGAGCCGTGGTGCAGCACCTCGTCCAGGAAGTAACGCGCCGAGAGCCGCTTGCCCTGCAACCTGCCCTGCATGTCGGCGATGGCGAGGAGCACCGTGTCGATCCGGCCCGCGCTCACCTCGTCGCGCAGCTCGTCCACGCTCAGGAAGCCTTCGTGCACGTTCAGGTCGCTCCGATCTGGCCTGAGGCGCTTTCCCGTTGATTGGGCTAGTCTCAGACCATTGATGTGCATGGTGGATCGTCTGTCAAGACCCGAGGACATGTTGGACGAGTCGGCGCGACTGATGACGGTGCTGCGCCCGGTCCGGGCCGGCAACGCCTTCGAGGAGACCGTGGAACGGCTGCTCCAGGCCATCAAGCTGGGCGTGGTGCCGCCGGGCGGCAAGCTGCCCCCGGAGCGCGAGCTCGCCGTGCGGCTCGGCATCAGCCGGGTCACCCTGCGTGAGGCGATCCGCGCCCTGTCCGACGCCGGCTACCTCGACGTGCGCAGGGGCCGCTACGGCGGCGCGTTCGTCACCTACGAGCCGCCCGCCCCCGACGCCCGCGAGCTGCGCCAGGCCGTCGCCGAGATGGGCCACGACGACCTCGCCGACGCCCTGACCTTCCGCCTGGCCGTCGAGTGCGGCGCCGCCCAGGTGCTGGCCGGCATGGAGCTCGCCGGCGAGCGGCGCGCCCTGCTCCTGCGCCGGCTCGCCGAGCTCAACGAGGCGTCACTGGAGGACTACCGCCGCCTCGACACGGCCTTCCACCTGTCCATCGCCGAGCTGACCGGCTCTGCGCTGCTCGCCACGGCCTGCGCCGACGCCCGCTCCCGGGTCAGCGACCTGCTCAACGCCATCCCGATGCTCCAGGTCAACCTGGACCACGCCGCCGTCCAGCACCGGGCCATCGTGGACGCCATCCTCGCGGGCGACCCCGACGCGGCCCGCCGCGCCATGACCGAGCATCTGGAGGGCACGGCCGCGTTGCTGCGGGCGTTCCTGGCATGACGGAAGACGCGTCACGGTAGGGGCGATCGCCTCGTACCATCGTTTTAAGGTTATGGGGGATTGGTTTCAGCACACCATCGTCGCCACGGGACGGCTCTCGCTGTTCTGTTTCTTCGTCATGCTCATCGTGGCGTTCATCGCGACCCGCATCAACGTCCGGCTGATCAGGGCCAAGGTCGGCTGGTTCCGTGACGTCAACGTGGGCGAGATGCACATCCACCACGTCGTCTTCGGCGTCGTGCTGATGCTCGTCGGCGGCGTCACGCAGATCGTCCTCGCGCCCACCTCGCAGGTCGGGCACGCGGTGGCGGCGGGCGTCTTCGGGGTCGGCTCGGCGCTGGTCCTGGACGAGTTCGCGCTGATCCTGCACCTGCACGACGTGTACTGGGAGGAGGAGGGGCGGACCTCGGTGGACGCGGTCTTCATCGCGGTCGCCGTCACCGGCCTGCTGCTCATCGGCCTCCGGCCGCTCACTTGGGACTACGGGACGCCTCTCGTCAATCCGGCCGTGCTCATCGTGGGCAACCTGGTGCTGGCCGTGATCACCCTGCTCAAGGGGAAGATCTGGACCGGCATGGCCGGGCTGTTCGTGCCGCCCATGCTGCTGGTGGGCGCGATCCGGCTGGCCCGGCCGGGGTCGCCGTGGGCGCGCTGGGTCTTCGCCCGGCGCTCGCCGCGCAAGATGGCGCGGGCTCTGCGCAGGGAGGAGAAGTGGCGGCGGCCGGCGATCCGGGCCAAGATCGCCTTCCAGGAGTTCCTGTCCGGGCGGCACGACCTGCCGTCCACGCGACGCGCACGCCGGCGCACGTGAACGCGCACGTGAACGCGGACGAGATCGGGCTCGCGGTGCGGGCGCTGCACGAGCGCGGCCACGCGGGCGACCTCGCCGGGGTCGCCGCCGCACGCCCCCTCTGCTCCTTCCGAGAGCTCGAAAGCCTCGGCAGGCGGCACCTCGAATCCTTCTCCGTGCACGAGCTGGCCGACCGGCTGGAGTTCGCCGAGCTCATCGCCGACGAGGAGTTCGAGGCGTACGGGCTGGACGAGGAGGGCGTGCGGGCGGTCCGGCGCTTCGCCAGGGAGTGGCTGGAGGACATCAGGCTGCGCCGGGCCGACGACGGCGACGTGGACTACGACGCCGAGGACGTCCCCGGCGTCGACTGATCCACCGGGGTGAGCAGGGGCCGCTTGGCGGTGCGGCCGTCGCCCGAGGAACGGCCGCGCAGGCGGCGGCCGAGCCACGGCCCCGCGAACGAGCCCAGCCAGCGGGCCTGCTCCGCCGCCGTCCGCCAGGCCGGCGCCGCCGGCAGGAGCGGGAACGGGTCCATCCACGTGCCGTCGCTGCCCGGCAGCTCCAGGGCGTGGGCCACGGAGGCGGCGATGCGGGCGTGCCCCTCCGGGCTGGCGTGCAGCCGGTCGGGGCTCCACATCCGGGCGTCCTCGACGAACCGCATCCCGAAGGTGTCCACCAGCGTCACCCCGTGCCGGGCGGCGGCGTCCCTGATCCGCGCGTTCAGCGCGAGGACGCGCGGCAGCAGCGGACGGGCCAGCGGCATGATCGCGCCGATGTCGGGGAAGGTCACGCTGACCACCCGGGCCCCGGCGGCGGTCAGGGCCGCGAACATCTCCTCCAGCGCCTGCGCCACCCGCGCGGGGTCGAAGCCCGGCCGGATGATGTCGTTCATGCCGGCCATGACCGTGGCCAGGTCGGGCCGCAGCGCGAGGGCGGCCGGCAACTGCTCGTCGCGGATCTGGCCGGCCAGCCTGCCCCGGACGGCGAGGTTGGCGTAGCGCAGCTCCGGGTTCGCGCCGGCCAGGATCTCGGCCAGGCGGTCGGCCCAGCCGCGGTGGCCGCGCAGGTCGTCGCCGTCGCCGAGCCCCTCGGTCTGGCTGTCGCCGAGGGCGACGTAACGGGCGTACATCAGGGCTGCTCCTTCCTGACGCGGGCGGCGCGCTCCTCCAGCGCGCGGGCGGTGTCGAGAGACCAGTCGCGGATCTCCCGCTCCAGCCTGCAGCCCGCCAGGCACGACAGGTAGGGCCCGACGCGCTCGCCCTCGCGCAGGAACGTCTCCTCGTCCAGGTCGCCGCGGAAGTGCAGCAGCGTGCGCTCGAACAGGGCCAGCTTGGCGGCGGCCGCCGCGGCCCGCTCGCGGAGCTGGGCGATGACGGGGGCGGGGTCGAGGGCGTCCACGGCGTGCACCCGCACCACCAGGTCGTCGCGGAGCAGCAGCGGCTTGGGCGGGGCGGCGGCGAAGGCGGCCAGCTCGTCGAGGCCTGCGCCGGTGACGCTGAACACCCGCTTGTTGGGACGGCCCCGCTGGACGACCTCGCGGCCCGCCACCAGGCCGTCGGCCTCCAGCTTGGCCAGCTCGGCGTAGAGCTGCTGGGGGGAGGCGTACCAGAAGTCGGCGACGCCGACGTCGAAGATCTTGGTGAGCTGGTAGCCGCTGTGCTCGCCGCTGAGGAGGGCGGCGAGGACGGCATGGCGGAGGGCCATCGTCACTCATGCCCATGAGTAGTCATGGGTATGACTATAGGCAGGGCAGGCGCGTGACGCTAGGGCAGGGCGGGGACGGCGGGCGGGTCGTTGGTCCAGCCGACCTTCACCAGGGTCTCGGTGTGCTCCTTGCCCGGGACCTGCTTGCCGTCGTTCAGTGCCTTCTGCTCCCGCGACAGCAGCAGCATCGTGCCGGTGTCCACGATCAGCCTGGTCCTGGCCGAGGACTTGGTCTTCTTGTCCGCCCTGTCGATCAGGACCACGGCTCCGGACCTGCCCAGCGTGTCCTTCGCGAGGCCGTCCGCGCGGACGCCCGGCATCGTCAGCAGCGCCTGGTAGGCGGCGGCGCGGACCTCCTTCGTGACGGGAAGGGAGTGCAGGAGGTACGGCAGGGTCCCCGCGACCCAGCCGTCGAGGGCGTAGTCCGGCACGCGGCTGGCCTGGCCCGCCCTTCTGAGCCAGTCCTTCAGAACTGCCGGGTCCGCGGGCAGGCGCTGGACCTCGTCGTACGTCAGGTGCTGCCCCCCGAGGAAGAAGTAGTTCTGATCCCGTACGGGGCCCGTGCTGCCCTTGGCGGGCGCGGCGGACAGCTTCACGGTCTTGCCGTCGATCGACTCGCTCCACTTGGACGGGGAGCCGTCACGCTGCCACGCCTTCCTGTCCGCCGCGCTCTTCGGCAGCGCCCCGAGCTCCCGGTACCCGTACCACGTTCTGCCGTCGGGCGCCTGCCAGGTCTCCGAGACCCGCCGCTGGACCAGCGCGTAGGAATCCGATTTGGAGCCGAACCGCCAAGGATGGGTGAGCGTCGTCAGCGACCTGGAGTGCCAGTAGGCGCCCTCGGGCGGAGCCGCCGCGGCCGCCCCCGGCGCGCCCAGGAGGGCGGTGGCGCCCATGGCCAGGCCGACGCCCAGGGAGACCAGCGGCCGGATCGGCGCGGTCGCGAGCTTCATAGGGATCCTCCGTGAATTCGACGTGATGATCTCCAATACGCCTGGGACCGCCAGAACGTTGCCCGCGAGACTTTCTTCGCCGGCGGGCAACGCCGGGGACGGCCGGGGCGTATTAGGAGGCGTGAAATCGGACAGACAGCCATGAGCGGCGCGGAGCGCGACTTCAGCGCCTTCGTGGCCGCGCGTGCCACAAGTCTGCTGCGGGTCGCCTATCTCGCCTGCGGCGACGAGACAGAGGCCGAGGACCTGCTGCAGACGGCGCTGGAACGCACGTACCGGAGCTGGGACCGGGTGCGCTACGACAACCCCGAGCCCTACGTACGCCGCGTCATCGTCAACGCCGCCATCAGCCGCGCCCGCCGCCGGGCGATCCTCAGCATCATCCCGACGCACCGGCCGCCGGAGCGACCGGCCCGCGTCACCGACGTCGACCTGCGCCACGTGCTCATGGAGGCGCTGCGCGCCCTGCCGCCCCGGCAGCGCGCGGTGGTCGTCCTGCGGTACTGGGAGGACCTCAGCGAGGCGGAGACCGCCGAGGCCCTCGGGTGCTCGGTCGGCACCGTCAAGAGCCAGGCGTCGAAGGCCACGGCCAAGCTCCGTTCGGCGCTCGGCCGCGAAGCAGCGGAAGGAGTGATCAGGAATGCCCGCGCTTGAGGAGGAGCTCCGCCAGATCATGGCGGACGAGACCGCGAGACTGCACGCCGCGCCCGACCTGGCGGAGCGGGTCATGCGCGCCGCCGGCGGCAGGCGGACGAGGATCAGGGGCGTGGCGCTGGCCGCGACGGCCGCCGTCATCGCCGCCGCGCCCATCGGGTACGTGACCTTGGGTTCGACGGCCACGAGCGGCGAGCCCCCGGCGGTGGTGGAGCCCACGACCGCCACGACGCTGGAGCCGCCCGCCATCGACGACACCCCGCCGGTCCCCTCCGACCCGCCGGAGCTCGGCGACCTGGGGGACGGGAAGGCGTTCAGGCACGTCAAGGTGGGATATCTGCCCGACGGGCTGAGATGGTCGCACTGGTCGGTGGACTTCGGCGACAGCTATTCGACTTCGTACAACTTCGACGGCGACAAGAACGGCTTCTACTGCGTCCAGATCTACATGTACGAGGACGCCGCCGTCCAGGAGCTCGACGAGCGGATCCAGCGGCTCCGCGACGAGGGCGACGGCGAGGAGGTGACCATCGGCGACCGCACCGGCTACCTCGTCGTCCAGGAGGTGGGCGAGGACGGCATGAAGGGCACCCCCACGCTCTTCCTCAGGATGGGCGACCGGCAGCGCGCCGAGATCATGTTCAGTCCCTCGTACGTCAAGGAGTTCTCCGGCGCCGAGGCCGTCAACGCCGAGCTGAGGAGGATCGCGGAAGGGCTCACCTCGACCCTGTGACCCGCTCAGAGCGCGACGGCCGAGCGGAGGGCGAGGCCCGCGCCGAGCAGCACGACCATCGCGGCGGTGCCCAGCGGGGCCAGGCCGGACACGCGGGCGGCCAGGCGTCCCGAGGCGGCCCGGCGTTCCAGGCGGTCCACCAGCTTGACCAGCAGGAGGCCGGTGACGGTGAGGGTGGCGGCCATGCCGACGCCGTACGCCGTCACCAGCGCGACGCCGAACCAGGTGCGGCCGAGGGCGATCGCGCCGAGCAGCACGATCAGCGCCGACGGGCTCGGCACCAGGCCACCCGCCACCCCGAGCCCCACGAGCCCGGCCCGCCGCCCGTGACCGTGCCCATGTCCGTGCCCATGTCCGTGCCCGGTGCGGGGGCGGCGGGCGTTCAGGAGGAGGCGGACACCGATGACGGCGATCAGCGCGCCGCCGGCCACCCCCAGCCAGGACAGCACCGTCTCCCCGGCGAGGGTGGTGAAGGCCGTCAGCGCCAGCCCCACCACCAGCACCCCGGCCGTGTGCGTGGCCGTCACGGTGGCCCCCACCACGACCGCGTCGCGCGGCCGGCCACGGCGTCCCGCCAGGTACGCCGCCATCACCGTCTTCCCGTGCCCGGGGATCAGCGCGTGCCCGGCCCCCAGCACCACGGCCAGCCCGACGGCGAGCAGCCCGAGCGGGAGCGTCAGCGCGTCCGAGCCGATCAGGCCGGTGAACGTCCGGTCCAGGGCGGCGAACGCCTCCCCGACGGGCCCGCCGATCGCGAGGCCGCCGGGCGCGGTGCCGCTCCCGCCCGTGGCGGGCCCGCCCGCCGAGGCCGTGAACGTGGCCGTCCGCTGGTCGAGCGGGTCGGACAGCAGGTCCTCCGGGTAGGCGCGCAGCTCGTCGCTGACGCTCGCGGCCGGCACCGTGGAGCCGCTCAGCCGTACGCCGTCGCCCGCCGCGCTGATCTCCCGCCAGCCGATCCTGTCCTGCTCGAAGGCGTCGGTGAACTCCACCGGGCCCGAGGCCCGGACGGCGGCCGTGAGGCGGCAGGTCAGGCGGCTGGTCCGCAGCCCGCCCAGGCCGGGCGCGTACGCGAACCCGGCCTCCGACACCCGCCACGGCACCGCCGTCCCCGCCACGACCAGGCGTTGCGCGGCGGCCAGCGCGGCGCAGCGGCGGCCCGCGTAGCCGGCGTCCACGGCGGGACCGGCCTGCAGGGTCGGCAGCTCGGCCAGGTCGACGACGGCGAGGTTGCCGATCCCGCCGGGCGTGACCACCAGCCCGTTGTAGTGGTTGACGGTGAAGTTGCCCAGCGGGTGCGCCGCGGCCGGCCCCGCGAACAGCGCCGGCAGCAGCAGGCCCGCCAGCGCGGACAGCAGGACGAAGCGGATCACCCTGGAGCGGATCGCCTTCATGAGAGCCTCGCGAGGGACGGCAGGGACGGGTCGAAGCCGGGGTCCACGCGCGCGGGCCGGCCGAGGGCGCGCTCGATGCGGGCCCGGTGGTAGCGGATGAGCGGGTTGTTCCAGCCGGTCGCGGTGGCCCGCTCCGCGTACTTCAGCGCCTCCTCCGGCTCGCCGGCCCGGAACAGCGCCCAGGCGAGGGCGTCGGCGGCGACGAGGTTGGGGTGGCGGGCGTACTCGGCCCGCGCGTACCGGACGGCCCGCTCCGGGTCGCGGTGGTCGGCCTCGAACTCGGCCGCCGTCAGGTCGTCGCCCACCCCGGCCGCCGCGAGCAGCCGCCGCTGGGCGTCGAGCAGCGTCCAGTCCGGCCGCAGCCCGGCCTTGAGCTGGACCTCGCCCTGCTCGACCAGGTACTGGGGGAGCGGCAGGCGGGTGACGACCCGCTGGTAGAGGTCGAGCGCCTGGCGGAGGTCGCCGCCGAGCGCGCTCGCCCTGGCCTGGCCGGCGAGCGCCGGGGTGAAGGAGGGGTCGGCCTGGAGGGCGCGGGCGTACCAGCTCCTGGCGGTGGCGAGGTCGCCCGTGTGGAGGGCCAGCTCCCCCAGGTAGTGGCGGACGTAGGCGAGGTCGGCGGGCAGCCAGGCGTCCTCGTGCGCGTACTCCAGGTAGCGGCGGGCGCCCTCCTGGTCGCCGCGCAGCTCGGCCGCGTACGACGCGCGGGCGAACGCCGCCACCCCCGGCTGCAGCTCCAGCATCCGGTCCACGGCCCGCGCGGCCCCCTTCAGGTCGCCGAGCTGGGTGCGGGCGTCGGCCAGCACGCCGTGGGCCGCCGCGCTGTACGGGTTCGCCGCGACCGCCTTCCCCGCCAGCCGCGCCGCCTCGGCGAACTCGTGCCGGCCTGCGGCGAGGGCGGCGCGCGCGGTGAGCACGGCGTCGTCGTCGGGGGCCAGCCGGGTCGCGGTGCGGGCGGCGCCCTCCGCCTTGACGTAGTAGGAGGGATCGCCGGTGACGCGGGCCTGGTCGACGTACTGGGAGGCGAGCTCGGCCCAGCCCCGGTGGTCGCGGGGGAGGCGCTTGAGCCGTTCCTGGAGGGTTTCGAGCGGCTGCGCGGCCGCCGTGGCGGGTGGCGCGGCGGACGGGGCCGCGGAGAAGGAGGCGATCGTGAAGATCATCGTCCCGAGGAGGACGAGACCGGCGAAGAACGTGCGCATGACGGCAGCTCCGGGGTCGGACGGTGCGGGCCGGCCGGCCGTGACGGGGAGCGCGGCCGGCCGGCCCGCGAGGGCGGCGGACGACGGGAGAGGAGCCCGCCGCCCCGGACGACCGGCCGGCTCGGGGAGGGGGCCGGCCGGTCGAGGACTCATCGCTGGTTGACGGCCCCGTTGGAGGGCAACGGGATGTACGGGAACGTCTGCAGCGACGGCTTGTCGTTCCTGTCCACCTTGTCCGTCAGGCCGGGCACGAGCTTGCCGCTCAGCGCGGCGCCCGCCACGGCCTGCAGCTCGATGTCCACGACGTCGTCGATGAGCCGGCGGCCGTTCGGGAAGCCCTGGAGGTCGCCGCCGAGCACGCCGAGCCGGTTCGGGTCCTTGCTGGGCGGGATCGACATGTTGAGTCGCAGCATCTCGGACGGCCGCAGCCGGCCGGCGTCCTTGTTCAGCACCTGCGAGTTCAGGTCGGCCTTGATGGGGCCGGTCCGCTTGGCGACGCCGGTCAGGAAGATCTGGAACAGGTCGTCGCGCGGGGTGGCGGGGGCCTTGATGCCGTAGACGGCCTGGAGCAGCCGGGCCACCTCCGGGTCGTTGACCCGCTTGACCAGCGGGGCCACGTCGGCGTCGCCGGACGGGTCGAGGGCGTTGTAGGCGTCCTTGAGCCCGGCGGGCGCGACGACCTCGTTCACCAGCGGGTTGCACAGGCGCGAGACCTGCACGTACTTGTGGCCGTTGAACTTGTCGGTGGTCGAGCAGACGCCGATGACCGGGTTGCGCTCGGGGTCGCCCTTGAGCGCCAGGTCCTTCTGGGGCACCTGGAGGCCGATCGTGTTGACGTTGTAGCCGCGGGTGGTGTCCTGGCCGACCTCCGACAGGTCGCCGCCGTAGAGGAAGTCGAACACGCGCAGGTCGAGGAAGAACGCCTCGTCCGACTGGCCGGCGAACGTCCGGCCGCCGCCCGGCACGCCGGCGATGGACTGGGCGCGCAGGGCGCCGTAGTCGGGCATCGAGGCGGGGCCGAGGTTGCTGGGCGCGGCGATGCCGTTCGGGACCAGGGTCCTGGTGCCGTGAGGCGTGACGCGCTTCAGCGTGTAGCGCTGGCGGTAGAGCAGGTCCGGGTCGTTCAGCGAGGTGACGGGGCCCTTGTTGGCGAGGAAGGTGTCGTTGCCGCGTCTGTCCTCGTCGCGGAACGTCCACTGGTAGGTGAGGTCGGTCCTGGCGTCGCCGTCGTTGTCGATCTTGATGTTGTAGCGGGCGGCGGTGTCCCAGGGGTAGAAGTTCGGGCCGCCGTGGGGCTCCTGGAACGGGATCCAGTTGGCCAGCAGCGTCACGGTGCCCGGCTTGTCGGGGCTGACGAACGCGTACACGTCGGTGTTGTCGACCTGGGGCATCCCCAGGATCTTCGGGGCCTCCCGGTGCGAGGAGGCGGTGCCGGGGTCGGTGCGGAGCGCGGCCATCGACGACGCGGCGACCGCTGCGGCGAGGCCGAGTCCGACCAGAGCGCGCCGGGTGATCCGGAGCTCCATGGTGGTCCTTTCGCAGGTGCTGTTCCGGTGCTTGACCGGTTGCTTTCCGGTTGCTGGTTCGGTGCTGTTCCGGTGCTGCGAGGTCCGGCCGGGTTCCTCGACGGCCTATTCGTCCGCCGGGTGCGCGCGGATGTCACGAGTTCCTTCTCCTCCTCAAGGAGGAGAAGTCAACCGAAGTTGACATACTTAGGTCGTCAATTTAGGTTGACCCTGTCCGGGCGGTGCGGATCGCGCCGCTTCGTTCGTTGCGCACAGTGGAAAGTTCATGGAGGGGGATGCCGTGCTCAAGGAGTTATTGGCCTACGTCCGCCCGTACCGGAGGATCCTGTTCCTCGGCGGGTTCCTGGGGCTGATCGGCTCGGTCGCGGGGCTCGCGATGCCGCTGCTGGCCAAATACGTCGTGGACGCCTTCGGCTCGAACGGGTCGATGGCCGGGCCGCTGCTGGGTTTGACCGCCGCGGTGCTGGTCGGCGCGGTCGTCTCGGCCGGCGGCAGCTACCTGATGGAGCGCACCGGCGAGGGCATCGTGCTCGGCGCCCGCCGCAAGCTCGTGGACCGGATGCTCCGGCTCAAGGTCGCCGACGTCGACCGGCTCAAGCCCGGCGACCTGCTCTCGCGGGTGACCGGCGACACCACGCTGCTGCGCGCGGTGCTCACCAACGGCATCGTCGAGTCCATCAGCGCGGTGTTCATGCTGGTCGGGGCCATCGTCATGATGGCGACCATGGACGGCGTGCTGCTGCTCGTCACGCTCGGCGTCATCGTGGTCGTCGGCGGGCTCGTGGCGCTGATCATGCCGCGCATCCAGCGGGCCCAGGCGCAGGCCCAGGAGGCCGTGGGCGAGATGGGGTCCGTGCTGGACCGGGCGCTGCAGGCGTACCGGACGGTCAAGGCGAGCGGCGCGGAGGACCGGGAGATCGCCGAGGTCGGCGAGGCCGCCACCCGGGCCCGCGACCGGGGGCTGCAGGTCGCCGTCTGGACCTCGCTCGCCGGGGTCGCGACCTTCATGGCGGTGCAGATCGCCTTCCTCGCCGTGCTGGGGGTCGGCGGGGCCCGGGTCTCCTCGGGGGCGCTGGAGGTCTCGTCGCTGATCGCGTTCCTGCTCTACCTGTTCTACCTGGTCTCGCCGATCGGGCAGCTCGTCCAGGGCGGCGTGCAGCTTCAGCAGGGCCTGGCCGCGATGCAGCGGATCAAGGAGATCGAGGGGCTGCCGGCCGAGCCCGCCGAGCCCGCCGAGCGGACCGGCGACGGCCGTGAGCCGGTCGGCGTCACCTTCCAGGACGTGGTGTTCCGCTACGGCGAGGACCGCCCGCTCGTCCACGACGGGGTCACCTTCGAGGTGCCGCCCGGCGGGCTGACCGCGCTGGTCGGGCCCTCGGGGGCGGGCAAGTCCACCGTGTTCGGCCTCATCGAGCGCTTCTACGAGCACCAGGGCGGCACGATCACCGTGGGCGGCAGGGACATCCGCGACTGGCCGCTCGGCGAGCTGCGGGCCGCGCTCGGCTACGTCGAGCAGGACGCCCCCGTGCTCGCCGGCACCCTCCGCGAGAACCTGCTCTTCGCCGCCCACGACGTCACCGAGGACGAGCTGGCCCGCGCCATCGCCCGCACCCGCCTCGACGACCTGGTGTCCCGCCTTCCCGACGGCCTGGAGACGCCGGTCGGGCACCGCGGCGTGCTGCTGTCCGGCGGCGAGCGCCAGCGCGTCGCCATCGCCCGCGCGCTGCTGCGCAGGCCCCGGCTGCTGCTGCTCGACGAGGCCACCTCGCAGCTCGACGCGGTCAACGAGCTGCGGCTGCGCGAGGTCATCGCCGAGGTCGCGCGGGAGACGACCGTGCTGGTCATCGCCCACCGGCTCTCCACGGTCACGGGCGCCGACCGGATCGTGGTGATGGAGGCGGGCGGCGTACGGGCCGTCGGCACGCACGCCGACCTGGTCGGCGAGGACGACCTCTACCGGGAGCTGGCGGCCACCCAGTTCCTCGTGGGGTGACGCGCGCCGCTGCGTTGTAGTCTGCGGGTGACAAAGATGAATGTGTTCATTCAGGAGGGTCACGATGGGCCGCAGCGTGCGCGCGCCGCGAGGCACGACGATCACCGCCAAGGGCTGGCCGCAGGAGGCGGCGCTCCGGATGCTCCAGAACAACCTCGATCCCGAGGTCGCCGAGCATCCGGAGCAGCTCGTCGTCTACGGCGGGTCCGGACGGGCGGCGCGTGACTGGGCGTCGTACGACGCGCTCGTCAGGACGCTCACCACGCTGGAGGGCGACGAGACCCTGCTCGTGCAGTCGGGGCGGCCCGTCGGCGTCTTCCGCACCCACGAGTGGGCGCCCCGGGTGCTCATCGCCAACTCCAACCTGGTGCCCGACTGGGCGAACTGGGAGGAGTTCCGCCGCCTGGAGGCGGCCGGGCTCACCATGTACGGGCAGATGACCGCCGGGTCGTGGATCTACATCGGCACGCAGGGCATCCTCCAGGGCACGTACGAGACGTTCGCCGCGGTCGCCGCCAAGCGCTTCGGCGGCTCCCTCGCCGGCACCGTCACGCTCACCGCCGGTCTCGGCGGCATGGGCGGCGCGCAGCCGCTCGCGGTCACCATGAACGGCGGCGTCGCCATCTGCGTCGACTGCGACCCGCGCTCGGTCGCCCGCCGCATCGAGCACCGCTACCTCGACGTCGAGGCGGCCACCCTGGACGAGGCGCTGCGCCTGGCCGAGGAGGCGCGGGCCGCCCGCCGGCCGCTGTCCATCGGGCTGGTCGGCAACGCCGCCGACGTCCTGCCCGAGGTGCTGGCCCGCGGCGCCGAGATCGACATCGTCACCGACCAGACCTCGGCGCACGACCCGCTGATGTACCTTCCGGCCGGCGTCGCCTTCGAGGACATGGCCGCCGAACGCGACAAGGACCCGGCCGGCTTCACCCGGCGCGCGCGGGAGTCGATGGCCCGCCACGTGGCCGCCATGGTCGGCTTCAAGGACGCGGGGGCCGAGGTCTTCGACTACGGCAACTCCATCAGGGGCGAGGCGCGGCTGGCCGGCTACGAGCGGGCCTTCGACTTCCCCGGGTTCGTGCCCGCCTACATCAGGCCGCTGTTCTGCGAGGGCAAGGGCCCGTTCCGGTGGGCGGCGCTGAGCGGCGACCCGGCCGACATCGCCGCGACGGACCGGGCGATCCTGGAGCTGTTCCCCGACAACGAGCCGCTCGCCCGGTGGATCCGTACGGCGGGGGAGAAGGTGCGCTTCCAGGGGCTGCCGGCGCGCATCTGCTGGCTCGGCTACGGCGAGCGCAACCTCGCGGGCGAGCGCTTCAACGACATGGTGGCGTCGGGCGAGCTGCGGGCGCCGATCGTCATCGGACGCGACCACCTGGACAGCGGATCGGTGGCCTCCCCCTACCGCGAGACCGAGGCGATGGCCGACGGCTCCGACGCGATCGCCGACTGGCCGCTGCTCAACGCCCTGCTCAACACCGCCTCCGGGGCCGCCTGGGTGTCCATCCACCACGGGGGCGGCGTCGGCATCGGGCGCTCCATCCACTCCGGCCAGGTGACGGTGGCCGACGGCACGGCCCTGGGGCGGGAGAAACTGACCCGCGTCCTCACCAACGACCCGGGCACGGGGGTGATGCGGCACGTGGACGCCGGCTACGAGCGCGCCGCCGAGGTCGCCGACACCCGCGGCGTCCGCATCCCCATGCGCGAGTCCTGACCCGGGCCCTCCCGTGGAATGAGCCCTGCGGGATGAGAACGAAGGGCGGGAGACGTTGGAGGAGGCGTGGCGGACGGATATCTCGGCGGACTCGACGTGCTGCTCAACGGCCGCAGGCTGTCCCCGGTGCAGCGCAGGATCGCCCACTACCTCAGCGAGAACCTCGACGAGGCCATCTTCCTGTCCAGCGTCGAGCTGGCCGAACGGGCCGGCGTCAGCCAGCCGTCGGTCACCAGGTTCGCCATGGTCCTCGGCTTCGGCGGCTACCCGGAGCTGCGCCAGGCGCTGCGCCCGCTCGTGCTGGGCAGCACCGGCACGGGAGAGCCGCAGGAGAGCCTGCTGCGCGGCGCGATCGACGTCGAGATCCGCAACCTCGCCGTCGTGCGCGAGCGCCTGAGCGCGTTCCCGCTGAAGGAGCTGGGCGAGCAGCTGGCCGCCACCGAGCCGCTGCCGGTGGTCGGGCTGCGCGTCTCGTGCGGCCTGGCCACCACCTTCGCCGACTACGCCCGCCGCATCCACCCCGACGTACGCCTGCTCACGCACGGCGGCTCCGAGCTGGCCGACGGCCTGCACGCCTGCCGCCGCGCGGGCGCGGAATGGCTGGTGGCCGTGGTGCTGCCGCGCTACCCGCGCGAGGCCGTGCAGGCCCTCGAGTACGCCGAGAAGCTCGGCTACCGGGTGGCCGCGATCACCGACAAGCCCGGCTTCCCGGCTGAGGTGGTGCTGGACGCGCCCGTCGGCGACCGGCTCGTGTTCGACTCGCACGCGGCCCCGCTGCTGCTGGCGATGGCCCTGGTGGAGGCCATGGCCGACGCGGCGCCGCTGCGCACCAGGGCCCGCCTGGAGGAGTACGAACGCATGACCGACGAGACCGGCACGTTCCTCCCCGGCGACCCGCCACCGCCCCTCGCGGGCAGCGACGGGCACCTCACCGGATGACCCGCCCGCCCGCCGGCCGCGCGGGAGGCGCGGCCGGCGGGCGGGCGGGTCAATATGCTGATCTCCATGACTGAACGACCGACGGCGCTGGTCACCGGCGCTTCCCGAGGTGTCGGCGCGGCCGTCGCCAGGGCTCTCGGGCCCACTCACCACGTCATCCTGGGCGGCCGGGACGAGAGCGCGCTGGCCGCCGTGGCGGCGGAGCTGCCCGACGCGCGGCCGTGGCCGGTGGAGCTGACCGGGGTCACCGAGGCCGACGTGGCCGGCGTCGAGCGGCTGGACCTGCTCGTGCACAGCGCCGCGATCACCCGCATGGGGCTGATCGCCGAGCAGCCGGCCGCCGTGTGGCGGGAGATGTTCGAGGTCAACGTCGTCGCCGTCGCCGAGCTGACCCGGCTGCTGCTGCCCGCGCTGCGGCGCGCCAAGGGGCAGGTGGTGTGCGTCAACTCCGGCGCGGGCCAGCGCGCGAACCCGCACTGGGCGGCGTACGCGGCCAGCAAGTTCGCGCTGAAGGCGTTCGCCGACGCGCTGCGGCAGGAGGAGCGCGACGTGCGGGTCACGACCGTCTATCCGGGCCGGATCGCCACCGACATGCAGCACCAGGTCCGCGCGTACGAGGGCGGCCCGTTCGAGGCCGACAAATACCTGACCGCCGAGAGCGTGGCGCGCGCCGTGATGGCGGCGGTCAACGCCGGGCCGGACGCCCATCTCACCGAGCTGACGCTGCGTCCCGCGGCCGGCCCGGTCAACTGAATGGATCCATTCACTACAGTGGGGCCATGCTCGAACCACTCACGCACATAGGACGAGACGCGGCGACCGGCGGCTACGTCAGGGACGCCTGGTCGCCGGCGGACATGGAGCTCCGGGAGTGGTTCGCGGGTGAGGCCGCCCGGCGCGGCCTCGACCTGCGGGAGGACCGCAACGGCAACCTGTGGGCCTGGTGGGGCGACCCGTCGCGGAGCCCCGGCGTCGTGACCGGCAGCCATCTCGACTCGGTGCGCCAGGGCGGCGCGTACGACGGCCCGCTCGGGATCGTCTCCGCCTTCGCCGCCCTCGACCTGCTGAGGGAGCGCGGCCTGTTCAAAGAGCGCGGGACCCCAGGCAGGCCGCTCGGCGTGGTGTGCTTCACCGACGAGGAGGGCGCCAGGTTCGGCGTGCCGTGCATGGGGTCGCGGCTGCTCACCGGGGCGATCGAACCGGAACGGGCGCTCGCGCTCACCGACGACGACGGCGACACCCTCGCCGACGTCCTGAAGAGGGCGGGGCGCAGGCCGGAGTCGGTCGGCCGCGACGACGAGACGCTGGCCGGCGTCGGCGCGTACGTGGAGCTCCACGTCGAGCAGGGCCGCGGCCTGGTCGCCCACGGACGCCCGGTGGGCGTGGCCGCCGCCATCTGGCCGCACGGCCGCTGGCGCTTCGACTTCCGCGGCAGGGCCGACCACGCGGGCACCACGAGGCTCGCCGACCGCGACGACCCGATGCTGCCGTTCGCCCGCATGGTGCTGGCCGCCCGGGCAGCCGCCGAGCGGCGGGGGGTGGTGGCGACGGTCGGCAAGGTACGCGTCCGTCCCGGCAACGCCAACGCCGTCCCCGGCCACGTGGCCGCCTGGCTGGACGCCCGCGGCCCGGCCGAGGACGACGTCCGCGCCCTGGTGGCCGAGCTGGCCGAGCTGGCCGGGGGCCACGAGGTGAGCGAGGAGTCCTGGACGCCGGTCGTCGGCTTCGACCCGGCGCTCAGGGACCGCCTGGCCCGGGTGGTGGGCGGCGGCGGCACGCCCGCGCCCGTCCTGCCCACGGGGGCCGGGCACGACGCGGGCATCCTGGCGGCGGCGGGGGTGCCGGCCGGGATGTTGTTCGTCCGCAATCCCACCGGCGTGTCCCACAGCCCTGAGGAGCATGCCGAGCAGGCAGACTGCGAGGCGGGAGTGGTGGCGCTGGCGGACGTGCTGGAGGATCTGTGTCGCTGACGTACTGGTGCGAGCAGGCATGGCTGCCCGACGGCGTCGCCGAGGGCGTGCTCGTCGTCGTCGAGGGCGACCGCATCACCAGGATCGGCCAGGGGCCGCCGCCGCCCGGGGCCGAGCGGCTGGCCGGGCTCACCGTCCCCGGCCTGGCCAACGCCCACTCCCACGCCTTCCACCGGGCGCTGCGCGGCGTCGCGCAGGAGGGCAAGGGCGACTTCTGGACCTGGCGCGAGCGCATGTACGAGGTGGCCGCCCGCCTCGACCCCGACTCCTACCTGCGCCTCGCCACCGCCGTCTACGCCGAGATGGCGCTGGCGGGGGTGACCTGCGTGGGCGAGTTCCACTACCTGCACCACGGGCCGGACGGCACGCCGTACGACGACCCCAACGCGATGGGCCACGCCCTCGTCCAGGCCGCCCGCGCGGCCGGGCTGCGCGTGACGCTGCTCGACACCTGCTACCTGACCGGCGGCATCGGCGCCCCCCTGTCCGGCCCGCAGGTCCGCTTCGGCGACGGCGACGCCGAGCGCTGGGCGGCCCGCGCGGACGCACTCGCCGCCGCCTACGAGGGGCAGCCCGACGTGGAGATCGGCGCGGCCGTGCACTCGGTCCGCGCGGTGCCGCCCGAGCAGATGCCGCACGTCGCCGAGTTCTCCCGCCACCACGCCGCGCCGCTCCACGCGCACGTCTCCGAGCAGCGGGCCGAGAACGCGGCCTGCGTCGAGATGTACGCCGCGACCCCGGTCGGCGTGCTGCACGAGCACGGCGTCCTCGGGCCGCGCTCGACCGCCGTGCACGCGACCCACCTCACCGACGTGGACGTGGAGCTGCTCGCCCAGTCGGGCACGGCGGTGTGCATGTGCCCCACGACCGAGCGCGACCTCGCCGACGGCATCGGCCCGGCCCGCGAGCTCGCCGACCGGGGCGCGGCCATCACCCTCGGCTCCGACAGCCACGCGGTCGTCGACCTGTTCGAGGAGGCCAGGGCGGTCGAGCTGGACCAGCGCCTCGCGAGCGGCCGGCGCGGCCACTGGAGCGCTACCGACCTGCTGTCCGCCGCGACCTGCGCGGGCCACATCTCGCTCGGCTTCCCCGACGCGGGCCTGCTCGTCCCGGGCGCCTGGGCCGACCTCGTGTCCGTACGCCTCGACAGCGTGCGCACGGCGGGCGCGACCGGGCTGGAGGCCGTGGTGTTCGCGGCCACGGCGGCCGACGTGCACTCCGTCGTCTCCGGCGGGCGGCGGGTGGTCACCGAGGGGCGGCACGTGCTCGGCGACGCCGGCGCGCTGCTGTCCGAGGCCATCAGAGCCCTGCGCTGACCACACCCGACCCATCGAGAACCCGACCCATCGAGAACCCGACCCATCGAGAATCGGAGCCCTGCCATGACCGCGACCCTGTTCGACGGGATCGGGCTGCTCTACACCGGCGACCCCGAACGCGAGGAGATCCAGGACGCGGCGCTGCTCGTCGAGGACGGCGCGGTCACCTGGCTGGGCCCGGCGGCCGAGGCCCCGGGAGGCGCCGACGAGCGCGTGGACGTGGCCGGGCGGGCCGTCATCCCCGGCTTCGTCGACTCCCACGCCCACCTGATCTTCGCGGGCGACCGCACGGCCGAGTTCCAGGCCCGCATGTCCGGCGAGCCGTACACCGGCGGCGGCATCAGGACCACCGTCGCCGCCACCCGCCGCGCCGGGGACGCCGAGCTGGCCACGCACGCCCTCGCGCTGGTCCGCGAGATGGCGAGGCAGGGCACCACCACGGTCGAGATCAAGAGCGGCTACGGCCTGACCGTCGAGGACGAGCGCCGCTCCCTGGAGCTCGCCACCGCGCTCACCGACGAGACCACCTTCCTCGGCGCGCACGTCGTGCCGGAGGGCGTGGACGCCGACGACTACACACGGCTGGTCGCCGGGGAGATGCTGACGGCGTGCGCGCCGTTCGCGCGGTGGGTGGACGTCTTCTGCGAGCGCGGGGCCTTCGACGGCGACCAGACGCGGGAGATCCTGACCGCCGGCCGGCGGGCCGGGCTCGGCGTGCGGGTGCACGCCAACCAGCTCGGCGAGGGGCCGGGGGTGCGCATCGCCTGCGAGCTGGGCGCGGCCTCGGCCGACCACTGCACGCACCTCACGGCGGCCGACGTGGACGCGCTCGCCGGGTCGGGGACGGTGGCGACGCTGCTGCCGGGGGCGGAGTTCTCGACGCGCTCGCCGTACCCTGACGCGCGCCGGCTGCTCGACGCCGGGGTGACCGTGGCGCTCGCCACCGACTGCAACCCGGGGTCGTCCTACACCTCGTCGATGGCGTTCTGCGTGGCGCTCGCGGTGCGCGAGATGCGGATGACGTCGCTGGAGGCGATCCGGGCGGCCACGTACGGCGGGGCGCGCGCGCTGCGGCGCACGGACGTAGGCTGGTTGCGTCCCGGCGCCCGCGCCGACCTGGTCGTGCTCGACGCCCCGTCCTACGTCCACCTGGCCTACCGTCCCGGCGTCCCCCTGGTCCACCAGGTCTTCCAGGGTGGTCTCCTCCTTCAGGAGGACATCCAGAACCCTCCCTCGGTCGTAGCGCTTTAGGGAATCTTTGCCCGGTGCCGCTCGTTGGCCGGGTATAGGACGCAGCTGCGGAACGAGGTGCCAGGGGATGGCAAGGCCTACGGGGAGTCGCACGCAGGAGCAGCACGTCGCGGACCGCGATCTGCTGGGGACGTACCTGGCCGAGATCGGCCGCGTCCCGCTGCTCACCGCGGAGGAAGAGGTGGAGCTCGCCAAGCGGATCGAGGCGGGACTGTTCGCGGAGCACCTGCTCGACAGCGGGGGCTCGGAGCCGCGCATCGGGGACGCGGCGGACGAGGAGCTGGAGCGGCTGGCCATCTCGGGCCGGCGCGCCAAGGACGAGTTCATCCAGGCCAACCTGCGCCTGGTGGTGGCGGTGGCGCGGAAGTACTCCGGCCGGGGGATGCCGCTGATCGACCTGGTCCAGGAGGGCAATCTGGGCCTGGTGCGGGCGGTGGAGAAGTTCGACTACCGGCGGGGCTACAAGTTCTCCACCTACGCCACGTGGTGGATCAGGCAGTCGGTGGGGCGGGCCATCCACGAGCAGGCGCGGCCGGTGCGGCTGCCCACGCACGCGGGGGAGCAGATGACCCGGCTCATGCGGGTGCGGCGTGACATGCTCGCCGAGTTCGACGTCGAGCCGACCGACGACGACCTCGCCGACATCCTCGAACTGCCGATCGAGCGGGTGCGCGAGCTGCGCCGCTGGGCCTCCGACCCGGTGTCGCTGCAGCTCGGCGTGGGCGACGAGGACGAGACCGAGCTGGGCGACATGATCGCCGACGAGACGTGGGCCGACCCCGAGCAGCAGGCCATCGACATCCTGGAGCGCGAGCGGCTGGACCAGTGGCTCACCGGGCTGGAGGGGCCGACGAGCGAGATGCTGCGCTGGCGTTACGGCCTGGTCGACGGCCGCGAGCACACGCTGACCGAGGTGGGGGAGCGTTACGGCATCGGCCGTGACCGGGCCCGCCGCATCGAGCGCGACGCCCTGGCCCGCCTGCGCAAGATGGCGACCGCCGCCGCCTGACCCGCCGCCTGACCCGCCGCCTGACCCGCCGCCGCCTGACGGCCACCTCGGCCTGACGGCCACCTGATCCGGTGACGGTCGTGCCCGGCTTCCTGATGGGGGCCGGGCCCTAGGCTGGGTCGCGTGCACCTCCAGACTTTGCGCCGCTATCCGGTCAAATCGCTGCTCGGCGAGGAGCTCGCGGAGAGCGAGGTGGACGAGCGCGGCCTGGCGGGCGACCGGGCGCGGGCGGTGCTCGACGTCGCCACCGGCAAGATCGCCAGCGCCAAGAACCCCCGGCTCTGGCGGGACCTGCTCACCCTGGACGGCGCGGCCCCGCCCGGCGACGAGGAGCTGTCGCGGCTGCTCGGGCGCGAGGTGCGGCTGATCGACGTGCCGCCGGAGGGCGCCGAGCTGGAGCGGTCGGTGCCGGAGCGGGTGCTGGCCGAGGGCATCGAGGCGGAGGTCCCGTACACGGTGGGCACGCTGGGCGCGGGCGCGCCCCCCGGCACGTTCTTCGACTTCGCGCCGATCCACCTGATCACGACCGCCGCCCTGGACAGGATCGGCGCGCTCGGCCCGCGCGGACGGGTCGAGGCCGCCCGTTACCGGCCCAACCTCGTCATCGCGACCGAGGGAGAGGGCTTCCCCGAGAACGACTGGGTGGGCCGGCGGCTGCGCGTCGGCGCGGACGTGGTGCTGGAGGTCATCGTCGCCAGCCCGCGCTGCGCCGTGCCCACGCTCGCGCACGGCGCGCTGGAACGCGATCCCGACGCGCTGCGCACGGTCGCCAGGCACAACCGGGTGCCGGTGTTCGGCACGGACCCGCAGCCCTGCGCCGGCGTGTACGCCCGCGTGGCGCACCCCGGCCGGATCAGGAAGGGCGACCCCGTACGCCTCGGCTGACCGCCGATTGCGCATCTCCCTTTTCAAACAGGTGAGACGTCCGAAACGCGGCGGAAACACCTGTGTGGCGAGTTTCACAGATGTGAAACACACCTGGTCGTGGCACGAAACCCCGGGCGAACACGCTGTGGCCACACGTCACACGTAAGGAGGGTCGCTTCGTGAAGATCGACGGCGGCACCACTGCCTGGATGATCGTCGCCACCGCCATGGTGTTGCTGATGACTCCCGGCCTCGCGTTCTTCTACGGCGGCATGACCAGGGCCAAGAGCGTCCTGAACATGATGATGATGTCGTTCGGCGCCATCATCACCGTGTCCATCACCTGGATGCTGTTCGGTCACTCGCTCGCGTTCACCGACAACCCCAGCTCGGCACTCAACAACTTCGTCGGCGGATTCGACGCACTGGGTCTGCAGAGCCTGGTGGACACCGCCACCAAGGACGACGGCACCGGCATGCCGAGCCTCATCTTCTCCGCCTTCCAGATGACGTTCGCCATCATCACGGTCGCCCTGATCAGCGGCGCGATCGCGGACCGGGCGAAGTTCGGCGCGTGGATCCTCTTCACCGTCGTGTGGGCCACGGTGGTGTACTTCCCGGTGGCGCACTGGGTCTGGGGCACCGGCTGGCTCAACACCATGGGCATCGAGGACTTCGCGGGCGGCACGGTCGTCCACATCAACGCCGGCGCGGCGGCCCTCGCCCTGGCCCTCGTGATCGGCAAGCGGCAGGGCTGGCGCAAGGAGCCGATGCGGCCGCACAACCTCACCCTGGTCCTGCTCGGCGCGGGCCTGCTGTGGTTCGGCTGGTTCGGCTTCAACGCCGGCTCCGAGCTGGCCGTCGACGGCACCGCCGCCCTGGCCTTCATGAACACGCAGGTCGCCACCGCGGTCGCGGCCGGCGCCTGGCTCGTGGTCGAGAAGCTGCGCGACGGGCACGCCACCAGCCTCGGCGTCGCCTCCGGCGCGGTCGCCGGTCTGGTCGCCATCACCCCGGCGTGCGGTTTCGTGGACCCGTGGGCCGCGATGGTCATCGGCCTGCTGGCCGGCGCGATCTGCGCCTTCGCCGTCGGCCTGAAGTACAAGCTCGGCTACGACGACTCGCTCGACGTGGTCGGCGTCCACCTGGTGGGCGGCGTCATCGGCGCCGTCGCGCTCGGCTTCCTGGCCGCCTACCCCTTCCTCGACCAGCAGAGCGAGGGCCTGTTCTACGGCGGCGGCTTCGGCCAGCTCGGCCTGCAGGTGCTCGGCCCGATCGCGGTCGGCGGCTACTCCTTCGTCCTCACCTGGATCATCGGCAAGATCATTGACAAGACGGTGGGCTTCCGGGTGCCCGCCGAGAACGAGGTCACCGGCATCGACGTCACCACGCACGCCGAGACCGGGTACGACCTCGGCACGGTCTACGCCTCGGGCGTGGCCTCCTCCAACGGTCCCACGGCTCCCGCTCCCAAGAAGGTGGACGCATGAGGCTCATCACCGCGATCATCAAGCCCTTCAAGCTCGACGACGTCAAGGCCGCGCTGGAGCAGTTCGGCGTCAAGGGCATGACCGTCAGCGAGGCCAGCGGCTACGGCCGCCAGCGCGGCCACACCGAGGTCTACCGCGGCGCCGAGTACCAGGTCGACCTGGTGCCCAAGGTTCGCCTGGAGGTCCTCGCAGAGGAGGACGACGCCGAGGACGTGATCGACGTCATCGTCAAGGCCGCCCACACCGGCAAGATCGGCGACGGCAAGGTCTGGTCCGTGCCCGTGGACACCGTGATCCGCGTACGCACGGGAGAGAGGGGCCCGGAGGCCCTGTGATGTTCCGGAGGAGCTCCGACAACGGCGTCGGAGCGGGACACAGGGTTCGCCGGGCGGAGCCCGGCAGGCGGGGCACTGAGGTGAGGGGGCACTGAGGTGAGGGGAGAGGCCCGTTCGTACGCCGCGGCCCGCAAGGAGCGGACCGCGGACACCGACCGCTGGCTCAAGGATCTCTTCCGCACGGCGAGCGACGGCGACCACGTCTCACTGGTCGCCGTCGGCAGCCTCGGAAGGGGCGAGCCGGCTCCCGGGAGCGACCTCGACCTGGTCCTGCTCCACAACGGCCGCCCGGACGTCGCCAGGATCGCCGACCGGATCTGGTACCCGATCTGGGACTCCTCGGTCGGTCTCGACCACTCGGTCCGCACGGTCGAGGAGGCCGTCGCGGTCGCCCGCCAGGACCTCAAGGCCGTGCTCGGCCTCATCCAGGCCCGCCACGTCGCGGGCGATCCCGAGCTGACGAGGAAGGCCAGGGAGGCGGTGCTCGCCGAGTGGCGGGCCGACTCCCGGCGCCGGCTCGGCGAGCTGCGGGAGGCCGCCGACCAGCGCGCCCAGGTCAGCGGCGAGCTGGCGTTCCTGCTCGAACCCGACCTGAAGGACGGCCGCGGCGGGCTCCGCGACGTCCAGGCCATGCAGGCCGTGGCCGCGGCCTGGGTCGCCTCCGCGCCCGGCCCCCGGGCCCGCGAGGCCCACGAGTTCATCCTCGACGTGCGCCACGCGCTGCACGTCGTCACCGCCCGCGGCACCGACCGGCTGGTCCTGCAGGAGCAGGACGCCGTCGCCGGGCTGCTCGGCCTGCTCGACGCCGAGGCGCTCATGCGCCGCCTAGCCGAGGCCGGCCGCACCGTCTCCCACGCCTTCGACGCGACCTGGCGCACGGTTGACAGACTCCTGTCAGGTCCGGCCCCGCGCGGCCGCCGCCCGCTCGCCGACGGCGTGGTCGAGCACGGCGGCGAGGTCGTGCTCGCGAGGGGCGTCAACCCGCGTACGGACCCCGTCCTCGTGCTGCGCGCCGCGGCCGCCGCGGCCGACTCCGGGCTGCCGATGGCGCCCGCCACGGTGTCCGTTCTCGCAGCTCAGTCGCCTCCCATGCCGGTGCCGTGGCTCGAGGAGGCCCGCGACGCGCTGGTGTCGATCCTCGGCGCGGGCCGCGCCGCCGTGCCCGTCTGGGAGGAGCTGGACCAGGCCGGGATCATTGTCAAGTTGCTTCCTGACTGGGAGCGCGTACGCCACCGCCCGCAGCGCAACCCGATCCACCGTTTCACCGTCGACCGGCACCTCATCGAGGCCGCCGCCAACGCCGCCGGCCACACCCGCGAGGTCTCCCGCCCCGACCTCCTGCTGATCGCGGCGCTCCTGCACGACGTCGGCAAGGGCTGGCCCGGCGACCACTCGGCGACCGGCGAGGTCGTGGTGCGCGACATCGCCACCCGCATCGGCCTGCCGCCGCGGGACGTCGAGACGCTGGCCACCGTCGTACGCCACCACCTGCTGCTGCCCGAGACCGCCACCCGCCGCGACCTCGACGACCCGGTCACCATCGAGAAGGTGGCCGCCACCGTCGGCAGCCGCGAGGTGCTCGACCTGCTGGCCGCGCTCGCCGTGGCCGACGGCAACGCGACAGGACCGGCCGCCTGGAACTCCTGGAAGGCCGGGCTCGTCGCCGATCTCGTCCGCCGGGTGCGGTCGGTGCTGTCCGGTTCGCCGCCGCCGAAACCGCCCACCCTGTCGCCCGAGCAGGCCGCGCTGGCCCGGCACGGCGGCGGCGCGGTCCGCGTGGCCGGCGGCAACGTCACCGTCGTCGCCCCCGACCGGGTGGGGCTGCTGTGGAGCGCGGCCGGCGTGCTGTCCGCGCACCGGCTCATCGTGCGCTCCGCCTCGTCGGCCTCCGCCGGCTCCACGGCGGTGATCGAGTTCTCCGTGGTCCCCGAGTACGGCTCCCCTCCCGACCCGGCGACCCTGGAGTCCGATCTCCGTCTCGTCCTTGCCGGCCGTCTTGACATCGAGCAGCGGCTGGCGCGGCGCACGCGGGCCGTGCGACCGCCCCGCGTACCGGTGGCCCCACCTCGGGTGACGCTGGTCGACGACGCCTCCGCGACGGCCACCGTGGTGGAAGTCAGGGCCCATGACAGGCCGGGGCTGCTGTGGCGGATCGGGCGGGCGTTCGGGGAGTGCGGTCTTGACGTCCGGGCCGCTCGCGTGGAGACTCTCGGCGCGGAGGCGGTGGACGTCTTCTACGTGGTTGATCGCGCCGGTCGCCCCCTCAGCGACGACGCGCAGCGGGCACAAGTCCGCGATCACGTGCTCGCCGCACTGCGATAACCGGCAGCGCACGGCTGTCGGTCACCACTGTAACGATTGTGTCCGAATTGCCGGTTGTGACACTTGCTCGGATACCTTGTGGACCGGCTTCATGGTTTGGGCGGCTTTGGAGCACATCACCACGGGATGATTGAGGGGTAGCGGAACCAGTGACTACGGGGAACTCCGTCAGCGGCTCAGCCGCGCCGCGTGAGCGCGGCGGACGGTCGCTGTCGCGCTTCGGACTGCGCAACTGGCGTGTGCGCTGGCGCCTCACGGCGCTCATCCTGGTCCCGACCGTGGCCGCCGTCGTGCTGGGCGGCTCCCGCGTGGTCGAGTCGGTGCAGAGCATCGCCGACTACGACCGTACGGCCACCGCCGCCGAACAGGCGGGCCACATCCGCGACCTGCTGCAGGCGATCGGGCTGGAGCGTGACACCGCGGGCTGGATCGGGGCCAGCCGCGCGATGAAGAAGACGCTCGCCACGCCGCTCACCCAGCGCAAGGCCGCCGTCGACGGCCTCGCCGCCCAGGTGCGCACCGATCTCGACGCCATCGACGACTCCTACGGCCCCCGCGCCGTGAGGGCCGCCGACCGGGCGAAGTCCGTCCTCGCCCGCCTGCCCCGCATCCGCGCGGAGGGCCAGACCAACACCGCCCAGTACGACACCCTGACCGACAGTCTCCTCGCCCTGCACGACGAGCTCGGCCTGCTGTCGGACGACTCCCTGACCGTCGGGCAGTTCCGCGCGCTCAGCGCGCTCGCCGCGGCCAAGGAGGAGGTCTCCCGCCAGCGCGTCCAGCTCCTGCAGGCCAGCTACGACACCGCCAAGGTGGACGCCAAGACGGTCGAGCAGTTCATCACCTCCAACGCCCGCCAGCTCAGCGACATCAGCACCGTCGGCGCCGAGGCCGGCGCCGAGATCGGCCTCGACCTGTCCAAGTCGCTGGCCGCCAAGCCCGAGTACGTCAACGTCCAGCTCACCAAGTCACGCGCGATCACGCTGGCCAGCGGCCGGGCTCCCGGCGTGCGCATCACCGACAACCTGATTTCCGCCCGCGCCAGCCGGCAGGAGTGGTTCGACCAGAACCAGATCGTGATCGACGTCCTGCACGGCGTCGAGAAGGACCTCTCCGACAAGGTCAACCTGCGCAGCCAGGAGCTGCGCAGCTCCGAGATCCGCAACGCGATCATCGCCGGTGTCATGATCGTAGCGCTACTTCTGCTCGTGCTGCTCCTCACCGTCGCCATCGCCCGCTCCATGGTCACCCCGCTGCGCCGGCTGCGCACCGAGGCGCTGGAGATCGCCGGCTTCCGCCTGCCCGACGTGGTGCGCCAGCTCCGCGTCAACGGCGAGGCCCAGGTCGGCGAGGTGCGCCCCATCGGCGTCGAGGGCAACGACGAGATCGGTGACGTGGCCCGCGCCTTCGACCAGGTGCACCGGCAGGCCGTGCGCCTCGCGGGCGAGGAGGCCGAGCTGCGCGGCAACATCAGCTCGATGTTCGTCAACCTCTCGCGCCGCACGCAGACGCTGGTCGAGCGGCAGATCTCGCTCATCGACGGCCTGGAGAAGGGCGAGCAGGACGGCGCCAGGCTGGCCGACCTGTTCAAGCTCGACCACCTCGCCACCCGCATGCGCCGCAACTCCGAGAACCTGCTGGTCCTCGCCGGCCACGAGGCCACCAGGCGGCGCAGCCAGCCGGCCAAGCTGGTCGACGTCGTGCGCGCCGCGCTGTCGGAGGTCGAGGGCTACGAGCGGGTCCAGGTGCGGGTGAACCGCGGCACGTCGGTGCTCGGCAGCTGCGCCAACGACCTCGTCCACCTGGTCGCCGAGCTGGTCGAGAACGCCATCCAGTTCTCCCCGAGCAACGCGCCCGTCGTCGTCACCAGCAGCCCCATCGAGGGCGGCGGCGCGCTGCTGTCGGTGAGCGACACCGGCATCAGCATGACCGAGGAGGAGCTGGCCGAGGCCAACCGCCGCCTCGCCGAGCCGCCCGTCGTGGACGTGTCGGTGTCGCGGCGCATGGGCCTGTTCGTGGTCGGCCGCCTGGCGCTGCGCCACGGCATCCGGGTCCAGCTCAGGAAGGGCGACGGCGCCGGGCTCATCGCGATGGTGCTGCTGCCGCCCGCGCTCATCGCCGACGGCCGCGAGCAGCCGCTGCCGCAGCGGCCCGCCTTCGGCGGCGGCACCGCCCCCGCCCCCGCCGCCGGTCAGGGGTTCGGCGGGCGGCACTCGGGGCCGGCGGGCTCGGTCCCCAACGGGACGTTCCGGTCGTTCGGCAGCTTCGAGTCGATGGACGTGCCGCGCGGCCCCGCCCGCCCCGGCCCCGCCCAGCCCGGTCCCGGTGGCTACGACAGCACGCCGGGCACGCCCAGGCACGCCTACGGCACGTACGGCTCCGACCCCGCCCAGCCGGGCGTGAACGCCTTCACGGCCGACACCGACGGCGGCTCCTACCGCGGCCGGCCGCCCGCCTCCTTCGACTCCGGGTCCTACCCGTCGTACCCGAGCGGCGGCTCCCGGCCGGTCAACGGCGTCCACCACGCATCGGGAAATGGTGCGTTCCAGACGCCGCCGCCACCCGTGTACCCGACCAACGACGTGCGCAGGGCCGACCCCGCCCCGTCCGTGGACGTGTCGCCCATGGAGCCTGACCAGGAGGAATATCTGCCGATCTTCGCGTCGGTGGAGTCCGCCTGGTTCCGGCGCCCGCCGGGCGAGCAAAGCCCGGCCCCGTCGGAGACGACGGGCGGGGGTGAGGCCACGTCCGCGCAAGCCGTACCCTCTGGGGAGGAATCGTGGCGAACGGCCGCCGACGCCGGTTGGCAGGCGGCGGCCAAGGCCAGCGAGCCCAGCCTCGGCGGCATCACCGCCGCCGGGCTTCCCAAGCGGACCCCCAAGGCCAACCTGGTGCCCGGCACGGCCGCCCAGCCGTCGCCGGCGCAGCAGCAGCCGCAGGCCCCCGCGCCGCCTCCGGTCTCCGCGGACCGGATGCGCAGCCGGATGGCCAGCTTCCAGCAGGGTGTGCGACGGGGCCGCCAGGAAGTACGTCGACAGGAGGAACAGAGTGAGTAAGCGTCCCGCCGGGGAGGATGCGTGACTACGCTGAGCCATGAGGCGCACCGCTTCGACTGGCTGATCACCGACTTCGTCCGCAACACGCCCGGAGTCGCGCACGCCGTGGTCGTCTCGGCCGACGGGCTCTGCCTGGCGGCCTCCGAGGGGTTCCCGCCGGACCGGGCCGACCAGCTCGCCGCGGTCTCCGCGGGCCTGCTGAGCCTGACCGTGGGCGCCTCCCGGGTGTTCGAGGGCGGCGCGGTGACGCAGACCGTCGTCGAGATGCAGCGCGGGCTGCTGATCGTCATGGCCATCAGCGACGGCTCGGTGCTGACCGTGCTGGCGGGTCCGGATTGTGACATGGGTTTGGTGGCGTATCAGATGACGCTGCTGGTAGACAGGGCGGGACAGGCGCTCACGCCCGCCCTGCGCGCCGAACTGCAGGCAGCCAGGGCGCGGTGATGTGATGGAACTGATGGGAGCGGGCCGTGTACGGCAGTGACGGGATCGGGGAAGAAGAGCCCCTGTTTCGTCCCTATGCGGTGACGGGCGGTCGTTCCGAGCCGCGGTACCACCTCGCGATGGAGACCCTGATCTCCTCGATGTCGATCCCGGACGCCGAGATGGCTCTGCTCACCCCCGAGCAGGAGGCCATCATGCAGCTCTGCAGGACGTTCCGGT
The DNA here is from genome assembly GCF_041402765.1 of Nonomuraea sp. AD125B. Classification (NCBI taxonomy): domain Bacteria; kingdom Bacillati; phylum Actinomycetota; class Actinomycetes; order Streptosporangiales; family Streptosporangiaceae; genus Nonomuraea; species Nonomuraea sp. AD125B. Next base: position 377,689 of record NZ_JBGLOU010000008.1, read on the forward strand.
CGGTCGCCGAGATCTCGGCCCTGCTCCGTGTCCCGCTGGGCGTGGCGAGGGTGCTCGTGGCGGACATGTCCGACGAAGGGCTTGTCCGCCTGCACCAGCCACGCCTCCAGCAGGGACAGCCAGACCTCAACATGCTCGAAAGGGTGCTCAGTGGACTACGCAGGCTCTAGCCCCGGCCTCACCTCGACGAAGATCGTCGTGGCCGGGGGCTTCGGCGTCGGCAAGACGACGTTCGTGGGGGCGGTGTCCGAGATCCTCCCGCTCACCACGGAAGCGGTCATGACCGACGCGTCCGCGGGCATCGACGACCTGGGGATGACCCCCAACAAGCAGACCACGACCGTGGCGATGGACTTCGGCCGGCTCTCGCTGGACCGGGACCTGATCCTCTACCTGTTCGGCACGCCCGGACAGCACCGGTTCTGGTTCATGTGGGACGACCTGGTGAAGGGCGCGATCGGGGCCGTGGTCCTGGTCGACACCCGCCGGTTGGCCGACAGCTTCCCCGCCATCGACTACTTCGAGGAGGCGAAGCTGCCGTTCGTCGTCGGCATCAACGGCTGGGACGGGCAGTTCGTCCACTCCGACCCGGAGGTCAGGGAGGCGCTGGCGCTCTCGCCGCACACGCCGATCGTCCGCACCGACGCCCGCAACCGCGAGTCGGTCAAGGCGACGCTGATCACGCTCGTCGAGCACGTCGTACGCCTGCGCGCCGCCGTCCACTGAGCGCCTACCGGTCCAGCAGCCGGTAGCGGCGGACCGACAGGACGAAGAACACGGCGGTGATGGCCACGGGCCACGCCACGGCCATGAGCACCGGGTGCTGCGCCACCCAGGAGCCGCCGCCCCAGCCCGGGTTGCCGAAGAGCTGCCGGGCCGCGGCCACCGTGGACGACAGCGGGTTCCACTCGGCGATCGCGCCCAGCCAGCCCGGCATGGTGCCGGGGGCGACGAAGGCGTTCGACAGGAACCCGACGGGGAACTCCAGGGTCTGGACGACCACCGCCGCGCCCGGCTCGCGCGCCACCAGGCCGAGATACATCCCGGCCCACAGCAGCGAGAAGCGCAGGAGCAGCAGCAGGCCCACCGCGCCGAGCGCCCCGCCGGCCGTGGCCGGCCGCCAGCCCACGGCGAGCCCGCAGGCCAGCAGGCCGGCGAGGATCAGCGCCGAGTGGAGCAGGTCGGCGACGGCCCGGCCGACGAGCACGGCCGAGGGTGACATGGGCAGCGAGCGGAACCGGTCGGTGACGCCCTTGGCGGCGTCGGCCGAGACGGCGACCATGGTGGCGCTCAGGCCGAAGAGCATCGTCATGCCGTACATGCCGGGCATGAGGAAATCGAAGTAGCCGGCTCCCTGCGGCACCCGTACGGCGCCGCCGAACAGGTAGCCGAAGGCCAGCGTGATCATGATCGGGAAGGCGATCCCGAAGACCACGGTCATCGGCTGGTTGCGCCAGTGGATCAGGTCGCGCCGGGCGACGGTCCAGCCGTCGGCCAGCGCCCATCGCAGCGCGGTCATGCGTGCTCTCCTCCGGTTCTCGCGGGGGTGGCGGTCAGGGTCAGGAAGACCTCGTCCAGGGTCGGCCGCCGTACGGTGATGTCCTCGGCCTCGATCCCGGCCGCGGCCAGTGCGGCCGGGACCTCCGTGAGGGCCTTCACCCGGTCGGCCACGGGCGCGGACACGCGGCGGGCGTCGGGGTCGGACTCGACCGGCCCGTCGGCCGCGCGGGCCGCGATCCCCGCGGCCTCCGCCAGCCGCTCGGGGGCATGGATCACCACGTCCAGCCGGTCGCCGCCGAGCCGGGACTTCAGCTCGTCCGGCGTGCCCTCGGCCACCACCCGGCCCGCGTCCACGACCGCGATCCGGTCGGCGAGCCGGTCGGCCTCCTCCAGGTATTGCGTGGTCAGCAGGACGGTCGTGCCGCCGGCGACCAGCTCGCGCACCGCGCGCCAGATCTCCGTACGGCTGCGCGGGTCGAGGCCCGTCGTCGGCTCGTCGAGGAACAGCACGGGCGGCGCCAGGATCAGGCTCGCGGCGAGGTCGAGCCGCCGGCGCATGCCGCCCGAGTAGTCCTTGGCCGGGCCGTCGTGCCGCAGCCCGAACCGCTCCAGCAGCTCACCCGCCCGCGCCCGTGCCGCCGCCGCGCCCAGGTGGTGCAGACGGCCGAACAGCTCCAGGTTCTGCCGGCCGGTCAGCAGCTCGTCCACGGCCGTGTGCTGGCCGACCAGGCCGATGTTGCGGCGCACCTCGCGCGGCCGGCGCACGACGTCGTGCCCGGCCACCTCGGCCCGGCCGCCCGACGGGCGCAGGAGCGTGGTGAGGATGCGTACAGCCGTGGTCTTGCCCGCGCCGTTGGGGCCGAGCAGGCCGCAGACCGTGCCCTCGCCCACGTCCAGGTCGAGGCCGTCCAAGGCCGTCTTGTCGCCGTATGTCTTGCGCAACCCGCGTGCGAGCACCGCCGTCATCACGCTCTCCTTCCCAAACGTACGCCGTACCGTACAGACTACGATTCAAAAGGGCAACCGTACGGTGTACCGTACGAAGGTGACCGTCGAACACCCGGGAAAGGGCGACCCCGCCCGCAGCCTCGCCCTCCTCTGGCGCACCAGCGAGCGGGCCAGCCGCAAGGGAAAGCCGGAGCTGAGCGTCGAGCGCATCGTGCGCGCCGCGATCGAGGTGGCCGACGCCGAGGGCCTGCAGGCGCTGTCCATGCGCCGCGTGGCCGAGCGGCTGGGCGTCGGGACGATGTCCCTCTACACGTACGTGCCGGGCAAGCCGGAGCTGTTCGACGTCATGCTCGACACGGTCTACGGCGAGACCGCCCGCCCCGACGACGTCCCCGGCGGCTGGCGGGGCCGCCTGGAGCAGATCGCCCGCGAGAACTTCGCGCTCTACCTGCGCCACCCCTGGCTGCTCCAGGTGGCCGCGAGCCGCCCGGTGCTCGGCCCCAACGTGACCGCCAAGTACGACTACGAGCTGCGCGCCGTGGACGGCATCGGCCTGAGCGACGTGGAGATGGACGCGGTGATCACCCTGATCACCGGCTTCGTGCACGGCACGGCCAGGGGCGCGGTCGAGTCGGCCCAGGTCGAGAGCCAGACGGGCCTGACCGACGAGCAGTGGTGGGCCGCGCACGGGCCCTTCTTCGCGCGCATCGCCGACACCGAGCGCTGGCCGGTCGCCACCCGCGTCGGCCAGGCCGCCGGCGAGGCCATGAACGCCGCCTACAGCCCCGAGCACGCCTTCGAGTTCGGCCTGCAGCGGGTGCTGGACGGCATCCAGGCCCTGGTCGAGCGCCGCGCTACGTAGCCCGGTAGAACTCCACCGGCTCGGGCGGCAGCGGGGTGTTGCCGAGGATGAGGTCGGCGGACTTCTCGGCGAGCATCATGACCGGCGCGTAGATGTTGCCGTTGGTGACGTAGGGCATGGCGGAGGCGTCCACGACGCGCAGCCCGTCGAGGCCGTGCACGCGCATGGTGTCCGGGTCCACGACGGACAGCTCGTCGGTGCCCATCCGGCAGGTGCACGACGGGTGGAGCGCGGTCTCGGCGTCCTTGGCCACCCACCGGAGGATGTCCTCGTCGGTCTCGACCTCGGGGCCGGGGGAGATCTCGCCGCCGTCCAGGCCGTCCCAGGCGGGCTGGGACAGGATGGTCCTGGCGTGCCTGACGGCCTCCACCCACTCGCGCCGGTCCTGCTCGGTGGACAGGTAGTTGAAGCGCAGGGCGGGCTTGACGCGCGGGTCGGCCGAGGTGATGCGGACCGAGCCGCGCGCGTCGGAGTACATCGGGCCGATGTGCACCTGGTAGCCGTGCCCCCCGGCCGGGGCCGAGCCGTCGTAGCGGACCGCGAGCGGCAGGAAGTGGAACATCAGGTTGGGGTAGGCCACGTCGTCGTTGGAGCGGATGAACCCGCCCGCCTCGAAGTGGTTCGTGGCGCCGGGGCCGCGCCGCAGGAACAGCCAGTTCGCGCCGATGAAGGGCCGCCGCCACAGCTGCAGCGACGGCTGCTGCGACACCGGCCGCAGGCAGGCGTGCTGGACGTAGACCTCCAGGTGGTCCTGGAGGTTCTCGCCGACCCCCGGCAGGTCGTGCACCACGTCGATGCCGAGAGGTTCGAGCAGCGCGCGGGGGCCGACGCCCGAGACCTGGAGGAGCTGCGGGGAGTTGATCGCGCCGCCGCACAGGATCACCTCGCCGGCGTCGATGCGCTCGCCGCCGACCTGTACGCCCACCGCCCGGGTGCCCTCGAAGAGCACCCGCTCGACGAAGGCGCGGGTGCGGACCGTGAGGTTGCGGCGGTGGCGCACCGGATGCAGGTAGGCGCGGGCGGCGCTGAGCCTGCGGCCCCGGTGCACGTTGCGGTCGAAGGCGGCGAAGCCTTCCTGGCGGTAGCCGTTGACGTCGTCGGTCAGCGCGTGCCCGGCCTGCTGCACGGCGGCGAAGAACGCCTCGAACAGCGGCCCCTCGGCCGGCCCGCGCTCCAGCTTGAGCGGCCCTTCGCCGCCGCGGTAGTCGGTGCCCGGGTCGGCGAGGCAGCTCTCCATGCGCTTGAAGTAGGGCAGGCAGTGGGCGTAGTCCCAGTGCTTCATGCCCGGGTCGGCCGCCCACCGCTCGTAGTCCAGCGGGTTGCCCCGCTGGAAGATCATCCCGTTGATGCTGCTGGAGCCGCCGAGCACCTTGCCCCGCGCGTGGTAGACGCGCCGGTCGTTCAGGTGCGGCTCCGGCTCGGACTCGTACTTCCAGTCGTAGCGGCTGTTGCCGATGGGGAACATCAGCGCGGCGGGCATGTGGATGAAGACGTCCCACAGGCTGTCGGGGCGCCCGGCCTCCAGCACGAGCACCGACGTGGCGGGGTCGGCGCTGAGCCGGTTGGCCAGGGCGCAACCGGCCGAGCCGCCGCCCACGATGACGAAGTCGAACCTCACCGGGGGATCCAGTCCTTCCACACGATCTTGTTCTCCGCCACCCACTCGGCGGCGGCCTGCTCGGCCGTCTTGCTGTCGTTGATCATCGCGCTCGCGACCCGGTTCTGGTCGTCGTTGGTCCAGGTGAAGTTGCGGACCAGCTCGTAGGCCCGGCCGCCCTTCTCGGCGAAGCCGCGGCTGACGATCTTGTCCAGCAGGTACGGCGGATAGTCGCAGGCGACCCTGGCCGCGTCGGCGTCGCAGCCGACGGCGTACGCCGGCAACGCGATCTTGACCAGCTTCACCTTCGTGAACAGCCATTGCGGCTCGTAGAAATACATGAGCAGCGGCGTCCGATTCTTCGTCGCGTCCTGCGCCGCCTTGATCAACGCGTCCTCGCTGCCCGAGTAGACGACCTTGTAATTCAGGCGGAGGTTGCGTACCAGAGCCTCGTCATTCGTCACGAACGTCGGATCGCCGTCCAGGATCTGACCGGCGTTTCCGGTTTTTTCGGTCCGGAAGAGGCTTGCGTACTTATTGAGGTTTCGGTAGTCCGTAATGTCGGGATATTTCTTGGCCATCCACTCGGGGACGTACCAGCCGATCACTCCCTTGTTCCCGGTGAGCCCGGCCGACAGCGCGACCTTCTTCTGCTCGATGTACTGCTTCTTCAGGTCGGGATGGCCCCAGTTCTCGATGATGACGTCGACCTTGCCGGTCTCGAAATCACGCCAGGACTGTTCCTCTTTCATCTTCCGCGTGTTCACCGTGTAGCCCAGCTCGTGCTCCAGCAGGTAGCTCAGCACGGCGGCCTGGGCCTCGTAGCCCACCCAGGCGTGGACGTCGAGGTTGACGGTCTTCTTGGCGCCGGTGGCGGCGCCGGGCTCCTCGCTGGAGCAGGACGTCAGGAGCAGAACGGCCGCGGCCAGCGGCGCGGCGAGCGTCTTCAAGCGCATGAGAGTCTCCGGGGCCGCGGCCCGACCGAGGGGCCGCGGCCGGAAGGGGTCACTTGGGGATCCAGGCCTGCCACTTGGCGGTGTTGGCCTCGACCCACTTCTTGGCGGCCTGCTCGCCGGTCATGCCGTTGTTGGTCATGTCGTTGGCGACGGCGTTCTGGTCCTCGTTCGTCCAGTTGAAGTTCTTGACCAGCTCGTAGGCCTTGCCACCGGTGTCGGCGAACTTCTTGCTGACGATCTTGTCGAGGTCCATCTCCGGGTAGTCGCAGGCGACCTTCTTCGGGTCGGCGTCGCAGCCCTCGGTGTAGGCGGGCAGGTTCACCCGGACGAGCTGGGTCTTGTTGAACAGCCAGTGCGGGTCCCAGAAGTAGAACAGCAGCGGCTTCTGCTGCTCCTGCGCCTGCTGGGCGCTCTTGATCAGGGCCGCCTCGCTGCCGCCCACCACGACCTTGTAGTTCAGCTTGAGGTTCTTGATCAGGGCGTCCTCGTTGCTGACGTACGACGGGTCGCCGAACAGCAACTGGCCCTTGTCGCCCGACTCGGAGGTCTTGAACAGGTCGGCGTACTTGTTGAGGTTCTTGGAGTCGGTGATGTCGGGGTACTTGTCGGCCATCCACTTCGGGATGTACCACCCGATCACGCCCTTGTTGCCGGTGGAGCCGGCCTCGACCGCGACCTTCTTCTCCTCGATGAACGACTTCTTGAGGTCGGGGTGGCCCCAGTTCTCGATGATGACGTCGACGCTGCCGTTCTCGAAGCCCTCCCAGGCGAGCTGCTCCTTGATCTCGGGCAGCTCCACGGTGTAGCCGAGCTCGTTCTTCAGCAGGTACGCCACCACGTTCGCGCTGGCCTCGTACCCGACCCACGGGTTGATCGCGATCTTGACGGTGCCCGTCGAGCTGCCGGCGCCGCCCTGCGGGGCGCCGGCCGAGGCGCTGGGGGAGGTCTCGACCGTGGCTCCGCCGCATCCCGCGGCGGCCATCCCAAGAGCGAGCAAGCCTGCGAGCAGGCGGATCTTCATGTGCTTTTCCTTCTGTGGGGGGAAGGGCGCCGGTCCGCGCCCTGCGTGATGCGGTCGAGCATGACTCCGAGCAGCACGGTCGCGACGCCGGCCACGAAGCCCAGCCCGAAGTCGGTGCGCTGGGAGAAGCCGACCACCACGTCGTAGCCGAGCGCCCCCGCCCCGACCAGGCCGCCGACGACCACCATGGCCAGCGTCATCACGATGCCCTGGTTGGCGGCCAGCAGGATGGCCCGCCGGGCCATCGGGAGCTGCACCTTCCACAGGAGCTGGCCCGGGGTGGAGCCGGCCGACACGGCGGCCTCGACGACCTCGGCGGGCACGGCCCTGATGCCGTCCTCCACCAGGCGCACCACGGGCGGCACGGCGTAGATGACCGAGGCGAAGATGGCCGTGAACCTCGTGGTCCCGAACAGCGCCAGCGCGGGCAGCAGGTAGACGAAGGCCGGCATGGTCTGGGCGGCGTCCAGCAGCGGGCGCTGGACGGCGGACCAGCGCGGCGAGCGGGCCGCGGCCACCCCCAGCAGCAGGCCGATCACCAGGGTGACCAGCACCGCGAGCGCCACCGTGGTCATCGTCTGCATGGCGTGCTCCCACGTGCCGAGCAGCGCGATCGCCAGCAGGCAGCCGAGCGCGGTCAGCGCCGCCCGTGGCCCGCTGACCCGCCAGGCCACGGCCAGCACGGTCAGCGCGACCAGCCACCAGGGGGCCGAGGTGAGCAGCGACTCCAGCGGGTTGAGCAGTAGGACGGAGGTCTGGTCCTTGACGAACGTGGTGACCGGGTACCAGCTCGTCTCGGCCCACCGCACGGCGGCGTTGATCTCGGCCGTGAGGTTGAGCGTCCAGCCCTCCGGCCAGGCGCGCGGCAGCACGGGGATCAGCGCGAGGCCGGCCACGGCCAGCGCGCCCGCGGCGGCGAGGTCGAGCCGGCGCAGCCGGGCGTGGGGGCCCCGGCGGGCCGGCGCCGTCGTCATCCGGTCGAGCACGATCGCCATGACGACGACGGCGACCCCGGCCGGCAGCATGATGCCGACCTGGGCCCGCGACAGGCCGCGGATGATGTCGCCGCCGAGCCCGGGTGCGGCGATCAGGTTCGCGATGACGACCATGGACAGGGCCATCATGATCGTCTGGTTGACCGCCAGCGCGATCGTGGGCCGGGCCAGCGGCAGGACGACCTTGAACAGCGTCTGGCGGCCGGTGGCGCCGAGCGACCCCGACGCCTCGACGGCCGTGGGGGAGACCTCCGAGACGGCCAGCGCGGTGATGCGGATGGCCGGCGGGATCGCGTAGATCATCGTGGCGATGGCCCCGGCCGGGGCGCCGATGTGGAAGAACAGCGCGAGCGGGGCCAGATAGGCGAACGTCGGCATGATCTGCATGACGTCCAGCACCGGCGTGACGGCCCGCCGCACCCGTGCCGACCGGCCCGCCCAGACGCCGATCGGGACGCCGATCGCCAGCGACAGCAGCACGGCCACCGCGACCAGGGCGAGGGTGTCCACGCTGGACTGCCAGAGCCCGAGCACGCCGAACGTGCTCACGCCCGCGACCGCGAGCAGCCCGATCCGCCAGCCGCCGGCCAGCCAGGCCAGGCCGCCCAGCACGCCGGTCAGTCCGGGCCAGCCGAGCGCCGCCAGCGCGCCGGAGAACAGGTCGTAGAGCGAGCCCACGAAGAGCCGGATGTAGTTGAGGAAGTAGAGGAACAGCGGGCTCTCGTTGCGGTGCCCGTCGATCCACTCGCGCAGGTCGGTGACGGCCAGGAACTGCGGGGCCTCCTTGTCGTGCGGCAGCGTGCCCGTGCCGCGGAAGACCAGGTAGGCCACGACGATCAGCGCCGCCACGCCGGCCGGGGCCGCCCAGCGGGGGAGCCTGAGCCTGGAGGGCGCGCCGACCGCCGTGGTGCTGCTCATGCCCCCGCCTTGACCGGCGTGTCCTCACCGGACAGGAACGTCAGCAGGTCCACCCGGTCCACGACGCCGGCCAGCTCGCCGCCGTCCACGACCCGGATCGGGCGGGCGGAGGCCGAGGCCACGCCGATGGCGTCCTTGACCAGGGTGGTCGCCGGCAGCTCGGGCCCGTCCAGCGCCTCGCCGGGCTCGGGGGAGCGCATGATCCAGCGCAGGGTCAGCACGTGGCTGCGCGGCACGTCGCGGACGAAGTCGGCCACGTAGTCGTCGGCGGGCGCGCCCACCAGCTCCTCGGCTGTGCCGAGCTGCACGATCGAGCCGGCCCGCATGATCGCGATCCGCTCGCCCAGCTTGAGCGCCTCGGACAGGTCGTGGGTGATGAACACCATCGTCTTGCCGACCTCGCGGTGCAGGCGGATGACCTCGGCCTGCATGTCGCGCCTGATGAGCGGGTCGAGCGCGCTGAACGGCTCGTCGAACAGCATCACCTGCGGGTCCACCGCGAGCGCCCTGGCCAGGCCGACGCGCTGCTGCATGCCCCCGGAGAGCTGGTCGGGGTAGGCGTCGGCGTAGCCGTCGAGGCCGACGAGGGAGAGGATCTCGCCGGCCCGCGCGTGCCGGTCGGCCTTGGGCGTGCCCTGGATCTCCAGGCCGTAGGCGACGTTGTCGACCACCTTGCGGTGCGGCAGCAGGCCGAAGTGCTGGAAGACCATGCTGACCTGGTGGCGGCGGATCTCGCGGAGCCGGGCGGGCGAGGCGCGGCCGACGTCCTCGCCGCCGATCGTGATCGTGCCCGCCGTGGGCTCGATCAGCCGGGTCAGGCACCGGACCAGGGTGGACTTGCCGCTGCCCGACAGGCCCATGACCACGAAGACCTCGCCGGGGCGCACCTCGAAGCTCACGTCACGTACGGCGGCGGTGCAGCCGGTCTTCTCGCGCAGCGCGGCGGGTTCGAGGTGCCGGTCCTCGCTGTCCAGCACTTTGCGCGCCCGGGATCCGAAGATCTTCCAAAGGCCCGTGACGCTGATTGCCGCGCTGTCGGGAGAATCCCCCACTACTCGCCTCCTCGTTTGCCGTCGCTCAACATATGGCGTGATTAATGTCGATCTCAACGGTGTGACCGTCCGGAGATCGGCGTGCTTCCGGGGTGTTATTGCTTTGAAACGTTCAAACCGCCCATCGGGCGACAGCGGGTGACTTGGAGGCGCATTTCCGGCTGGACCGGTCCGGAACTTGGAACTCCAGATTTTCCCGGCGTACCACACAGATAGATTTTTGTCGCGATATGTTTGGGTAGCTTCCCTGCCACGTGATGTGTTCCAATTACCGGCACTTGCTGATTTCCTCAGGGGACACAGGCCCCTCCCTTATACGCCGATTCGGGCGAGGTGCGTTCCGGTGACTACACAGCTGAGCCAGAGGAGGCAGACCGGCGAAGGCAACTGGCGGCTGCGCAACTGGCGGGTACGGGCACGGCTCGTGGCGCTCATTCTCATCCCCACGGCCGCCGCCGTCCTGCTGGGCGGCATCCAGGTGCTCGCCTCCACCTCCGCGGCCGGCGACTACGCCAGGACGAACCAGTTCGCCCGCCTCTCGGAGGAGCTGGGCGCACTCACGCACGCCGTCTCCGGCGAACGCGCCAGGATGTCCTGGTACATCGCCCGCAACCGGCCCGCCAGCGCCCTGAACGACGTCCAGAACCAGATGGACGAGAGCGACCTCGCGGCCAGGGACGTCCGCGCCATCGCCCGCGAGCTCCTCGGCGAGGTCACCGGCCGCACCGCCGACCAGCTCGAACAGCTGCTCAACCGGCTCGACGACCTGATCGCGCTGCGCAAGCAGGCCCTGGAGGCCAACCTGCTGCCCGGCCCGGCCGTCGAGCTCTACACGACGGTCATCGCCGACCTGCTCGCCACGCACAACGAGCTGATCAAGGGCAGTTCCGACGACGAGCTGTTCCGCCAGACCCGCATGCTCGACGCGCTCGCCCGGGTCAAGGAGAGCGTCGCCTACCAGCAGGCCCTGGTCACCGTCGTGCTCACCGAAGGGGCCTTCGACCCCGAGCAGCTGGAACGTTTCCTCGGCCGGCAGGCCGGCGAGGCCGCCGAGCGCAGGGCCTTCGCCGCCGAGGCCACCGCCGCCGAACGTCGCTTCTTCGACGAGACCGTCAACGGCAACGTCGCCGAGCGCATGTTGTTCCTGCGCGAACTCGTGCTCATCAGGTCCACGAACGGCCTGCCGCTGCGCGGCCTGGACCTGTCCAAGAAGGACGACGCCAGGGAGTGGTTCGAGGCGTCCAAGGCCGTCGTGGACGCCATGCGCACGGTCGAGAAGCGCCAGGCCGCCGGCATCCTCGCCCGCAGCGAGGAGCTGAGCGCCGCCGAGCGCCGCAGCGCCTGGGTCGTCGCGGGCGCCGTGCTCGCCCTGCTGGTGGCCGTGCTGCTGGTCACCACCGGCGTGGCCCGCTCGATGGTGCGCCCGCTGCGCCGGCTGCGCAGCGAGGCACTGGAGATCGCCGGGCACCGGCTGCCCGCCTTCGTCCAGCACCTGCGCGAGTCCCGGGACGGCGAGATCGCGGCCGAGGTCCCGCCCATCGGCATCTTCACGAAGGACGAGGTGGGCGAGCTCGCCCGCGCCTTCGACGAGGTGCACCGCGAGGCCGTGCGGCTGGCCGGCGACGAGGCCCGGCTGCGCTCCAACGTCAACGCCATGTTCGTCAACCTGTCGCGGCGCAGCCAGACCCTGGTCGAGCGGCAGCTCACGCTCATCGAGAAGCTGGAGCGCGGCGAGCGCGACGACACCCGGCTGGCCGACCTGTTCAAGCTCGACCACCTCGCCACCCGCATGCGCCGCAACAGCGAGAACCTGCTGGTCCTCGCCGGGCAGGAGGCCGCGCGCAAGTGGAGCGAGCCGGTCGAGGTCATGGACATCGTGCGCGCAGCGCTCGGCGAGGTCGAGAGCTACGACCGGGTCAGCATCCAGGTGCAGTCGGACGTCGCCATCGCCGGCCAGGCCGTCACCGACGTCGTGCACCTGCTCGCCGAGCTGGTCGAGAACGCGGTGTCGTTCTCGTCCCGCGACACCAAGGTGATCATCTCCAGCAGCCGCATCGACGGCGGCTCGCTGCTGCTGTCGGTCACCGACAACGGCATCAGCATGACCCAGGAGGAGCTGGCCGAGGCCAACCACCGGCTGGCCAACCCGCCCGTCGTGGACGTGTCGGTGTCGCGGCGCATGGGCCTGTTCGTGGTCGGGCGGCTGGCGCTGCGGCACAACATCCGGGTGCAGCTCCGCCGCCAGGACGTCGGCGGGCTGACCGCGATGGTGCTCGTCCCGCCGATGCTGCTCACGGCGGTGAACGGCGCGCTGCCGGGCCAGAGCCAGCAGCACGGCCAGCAACACGGCCAGCAACACGGCCTGCAACAGGGTCTGCAGCACGGCCTCCAGCACGGGCAGCCGCCGATGGCCGCCATGCCCTCCGGGCCGCCGATGACGTCGATCCCGGCCGCGCCGGTCGCGTCCCCCGTGCCGCCCGTGCCGCCGGCGCCGCGGCAGCCCGCCGCGCCGGTGGCGCCCTTCGCCGGGCACCCGTCGTTCGACGCGGCGCTGCCGGAGCCGTCGTCCTGGTTCAGCTCGCCGCACACGGGCACCGGCTCCTCCTCGCTGGAGGCGCCGCACGTGACGGGGTCGTACCCGTCGTTCGCCACGCCGCTGCCGTCGTACCCGCCCGAGCCGCCCAAGGACGAGTTCCTGCCGATCTTCGCCGCGGTCGAGGACGAGAGCAGCTGGTTCAGCAAGCCCTCGCCCACCGCCGACCACCGGGAGCGCGACCCCGGCTGGTCCTCGCCCGCAGACACCGGCTGGCAGGCCGCCGGCACCGCCGCCGAGCCCGTCCAGGGCGGGACCACGAGCTCCGGCTTGCCGAAGCGCACGCCGCGAGCGAACCTGGTACCGGGCACCGCGAACCCGCAACCGCCGCCCGCTCCCGCTCCTCCGCTGTCCCCCGACCGGTTACGCAGCAGACTGGCCAGCTACCAGCAGGGCGTGCGTAAGGGCCGGTCCGAGCTTGAGGAGGACTCATGAAGGAGCTGAGTCAAGCTGCCAGGGACATGAACTGGCTGGTGAGCAGCTTCGTCGACGAGGTGCCCGGCGTCGCGCACGCCGTGGTCGTCTCCGCCGACGGCCTGCCCATGGCGTTCTCCCGCGGGTTCCCGAAGGACCGCGCCGACCAGCTCGCCGCCATCGCCGCCGGCCTGGTCAGCCTCACGGCGGGCTCGGCCCGCGTGTTCGAGGGCGGCGGCGTGACCCAGACCCTGGTCGAGATGGAACGCGGCCTGCTGCTGGTGATGTCGATCAGCGACGGCTCGTCGCTGGCGGTGCTGGCCGCGCCCGACTGCGACATGGGGCTGGTGGCGTACCAGATGACGATCCTGGTGGAGCGCGCGGGACAGGTGCTCACGCCCGCGGTGCGGGCGGAGCTGTCCGGGCGTCCGTGGTAGGGGAGGCGATCGTGGCATCGTGGCACAACGGTGAGGCCGAGCCTGAGCGCAGCTCGCTGGTGCGCATGTACGCCCTCACGGGCGGCCGCACCACCCCGCGCAGCGCCCTGGCGATGGAGGCCCTGGTGTCCTCTGCCACGTCGGCGCAGCTCGGCCCCACCTACCCCCGCGAGCACCGTGCGATCAGCGAGCTGTGCCGCCAGGTAAGATCCGTGGCGGAGATCTCGGCTCTGCTGAGTGTTCCCCTCGGCGTCGCACGGGTGCTGGTCGCCGACATGGAGGCGGACGGTCTGGTCCGCGTCTACCAGCCGCAGCTTGAGGCGGGCCTGCCGGATCGCGGCCTGCTCGAAAGGGTTCTCAGTGGACTTCGCAGGCTCTGACGCCGGGCTCACCTCGACGAAGATCGTGGTGGCCGGCGGCTTCGGGGTGGGCAAGACCACGTTCGTCGGTGCGGTCTCGGAGATCATGCCGCTCACCACCGAAGCGGTGATGACCGAGGCGTCGCAGGGCATCGACGACCTGGCGCACACCCCTGGCAAGACCACCACCACGGTGGCCATGGACTTCGGCCGGCTCTCGCTGGACCGCGACCTGATCCTCTACCTGTTCGGCACGCCCGGACAGCACCGGTTCTGGTTCATGTGGGACGACCTGGTGAAAGGCGCGATCGGCGCGGTCGTGCTGGTCGACTCCCTGCGCCTCGCCGACGCCTTCCCCGCGATCGACTACTTCGAGGAGGCGGGGATGCCGTTCGTCGTCGGGCTCAACGGCTGGAACGGCGAGTTCCCGCACGTCGAGCACGAGGTGCGGGAGGCGCTGACGCTCTCCGCCCACGTGCCGATCGTGCGCACCGACGCGCGCGAGCGGCAGGCGGTCAAGAGCACCCTGATCACGCTGGTCGAGCACGCCCTCGCCGCCCGCGCCCGCTGACTCCGCCGGCTAGGACTGGGCGGCCCACCAGTAGGCCGCGACCAGCTCGGCCACCAGCGTCTCGGTGAGCAGCGCCACGTCCGGGTCGTCGTCGTGCGCGTAGCGGATGGCGGCCGCGGCGTCCTTCACCTCGGCGCCGACGCTCACCACCGTGGAGCCGCGCTGCCGCACCCAGTCCATGGCCTGCTCGTCGTAGCGGGAGCCGGGGAAGAGCAGGGCGCGGTAGTCGAGGGTCTTGGTGAGGTAGACGTCCACGTGCGACCAGTCGCCGCTCTCGCAGGCGTCGGCCGCGCGGCGCGGGCCCTCCCGCAGCATGAGCGCCGACTGCTCGGCCGACGACAGCCGCTCGGCGGGGGCGATCGTGTAGACGCCGTGCGGGCCGTCCAGCAGCTCCATGGTCAGCGGCAGCCACTCGTCCCTGCGGTCGAGCAGGTCGGCGGTGGCCTCGGCGGTGCGGCCGAGCAGCCCGGCCAGGTCCAGGGGCCGCCCGGTGAGCCGGCTCTCCAGCGCCAGCAGCAGCGCCAGGGTGTGCTGGAAGGTACGGCAGGCGACGCCGCCGCGCTCCTCGCCGGCGTGCATGGGGATGGTCGCGCGGGCCAGGCCGGCGAGCGCGGAGTCCGGCCGGTTGGTGAGGGCCGCGACGAAGGCCGGGCCGCCGGCGTAGCGGTCCACGGCGTCCATGGTCTCCTTGCTGCCGCCGGTGGCCGAGATCGGGATCACCAGAGTGTCCGGGGTGGCCGGGTACGTCGCCGCCGCCGAGGCGTAGTCGGCGTAGGCGTCCACGCCGGCGGCGCGCAGGCGCAGCGCCGCGACCCCGGCCGCGTACCGGGAGCTGCCCATGCCGAGGAACAGCACCCGGCGCGGATTCGCGGGCAGCTCGGCGAAGGGGTCGGCGGCGG
The DNA here is from genome assembly GCF_041402765.1 of Nonomuraea sp. AD125B. NCBI lineage: Bacteria > Bacillati > Actinomycetota > Actinomycetes > Streptosporangiales > Streptosporangiaceae > Nonomuraea > Nonomuraea sp. AD125B. The sequence goes on from NZ_JBGLOU010000008.1 coordinate 392,811, forward strand.
CGAGCGCGGCGGCCAGGCCCTCCAGGGCGGCGGGCTTGGCCTCCAGGTCGGACAGGTAGAGCTCGGGATTCACGACGGGTTCTCCTCGGTGTACCAGGTGCGCAGGACGCCCATGGGGGCGTAGCGCCAGCGGGGCAGGTGACGGGCGGCGTAGATCAGCTCGCGGCACTCCTGCTCGATCTCGAACGGGCGGATCAGGCCCTCGTCCAGCAAATCGGGGCGGCCGCGCGCGGCCAGGCGGGCCCGGTAGGCGGCCAGCAGGCCCGCGCGGGCGGCCTCGGCCCAGGCGGCGGCCCGCTCGGGCGGGGTGCCGCGGCGCTTGATTGCGACCTGGGCCACGTGCTCCAGGCTCGTGGTGAGCTGGGCGACGTCGCGGGCGGCCGGCTGCCAGGGGTCGGCGTCGGTGACCGTGGGGTTGCCGTCGAAGTCGATGACCGCGTAGCCGTCGCGCCACCGGAGTATCTGGCCCACGTGCAGGTCGCCGTGGATGCGGATGAGGGGCGAGGCGATGGGGGCGTCGAGGGGTTCGAGCTCGTGCCTGAGCCGGTCGGCGCGGTCGGCCAGCCACCGCCCGTCCTCGCCGCCGGTGAGCTCCAGCGCCTCGGCCAGCGCCCCAGCGGCCCGCACGGCGGGCGAGGGCGGCCCGGCCGCTGCTGCCGTACGGGGGAGGGTGGACAGGGCGAGGTGCAGGTCGGCGGCCAGGCGGCCGAGGTCGGCGGCGAACGCCGTCTCACCAGCCTCGGCCTCGTCCACGCACCACTCCCAGCCGTCCCTGGCCTCCGGAAGGTAGCCGGTGGCGAGGGCGAGCAGGCACTCCCGGCCGTCGACAGGGCCGGTCAGAGCCGCGTAAGGGGGAGCTGTGTCGTTGAATCCGGCCTCAACGAGGTGGGAGAGGATGTCCGGGGCGGGATGGGGCAGCGGGACGGGTGGGGTCAGCCACTTCACGACCACTTTCTCGGCCACCACCACCGAGTAGTTCGTCTGGTCCACGTGGGCGCCGAAGTCCCTTTCACTCGGGACCCCGATGTGCGGACGTGCCAAGTCGTACGAGAGGGTTGGCAGCGGCAGGAACCGGCGCACGCTGAAGGGCGCCGGCACCTCTCCCTCCAACACCGTGAGAAGCGCGGCGGTGAGCCCGCGATCTCGTGCGGTAAGGGGTTTCTCACCGAGAGAGACCAACCGCTGCGCTATTGAATCCCAATTCAACTGGTGGACCAAACTTCCAGGTAGCAATGTGGTGAAAAGTCTTGCTCATGTTGATTCGTGCTGCAACACTCTCAGCCTGGTCTGCTGTGTCCGGTAAGGTCGCGCGACCCCTCGTACATCGCACATCAAGAAGGAGTAGCGGCCGTGTCCCGTATCCGGTTCACCCGTCGTCTTCCGGCCGCCGTCGCGGCGGCCGGCCTCGCGCTTGCCGTCGCGGCGTGCGGCGGTGAGTCGTCGAACAGCTCAGACGGCGCGACCGCGGCGGCTGCAGAACAGCTCAAGCCCAATGCCGACCTGTCGAAGCAGTCGCTCCAGGTCACTGTATGGGACGGTTACACGCCGAAGGAGCTGCCCGAGAAGGCCAAGGAGAAGCTCAAGGTCTCCGAGGTCAAGGTCGGCCTGCACGCCACCAACGAGGAGGCGATGGCCAAGCTGACCGCCTCCGGCGACAGTGGCATCGACGTGGCCTTCGTCTCCGGCCAGTACGCCCAGGCGCTCAACGAGCAGGGCCTGCTGGAGCCCATCCACGCCGAGCTGGTCCCCAACCTGGCCAACCTCTTCCCGGAGGCGAGCCAGCTCTCCTACGACAAGGGCAACAAGTACTCCGTGCCCTACACCTGGGGCACCACCGGCATCTGCTACCGCAGCGACCTGGTGAAGAGCGTGCCCACCAGTTGGAACGATCTGCTGAAGCCCCCGGCCTGGGCCGACAAGAAGGTCACCATGATGACCACCGAGCGCTGGCTGGCCCTGCCCGCGCTCAAGTCCCTCGGCTTCTCGGTCAACACCGACAAGGACGAGGAGATCGCCAAGGCCAAGGAGCTGCTGCTGGAGGCCAAGCCGCACCTGCTCGCCTACGACGACACGACGTTCGGCGAGAAGCTGAAGTCCGGCGAGGCCGTGATGGTCGAGGCGTGGGACGGCTGGTGCCCGACCACCGAGAAGAACATCAAGTTCGCGGTGCCGAAGGAGGGCAGCGACCTCTGGGTGGACACCATGGTGATCATGAAGTCCTCCAAGAACAAGGAGGCCGCGCACGCCCTGATCAACTACATCCTCGACCCCGAGATCCACAGCTGGGCCGCCGAGAACATCAACTACAAGGTGCCGAACAAGGCCGCCATGGAGCGCGTCAAGGCCCCCGAGGGCTCGCTGCTCGGCGTCAAGCCGGCCGAGCTGCTCGCCGGTGAGTCGATCATCGACCTCGGCCAGGCGTCCACCAAGTACACCCGGCTTTCCAGCGAAGTCACGGCGCAGTCGTAGTCAGTGCAGTGAAGTCTGAGGCAAAGGCCCGGCCGGCGCCCCGCGTGCGGGGCCGCCGGCTGGGCGCATTCGTTTTCCTGTCACCCGGGCTGACCTACCTGGTGGTGCTGCTGCTGGTGCCGCTGGGCCTGGTGCTGAGCTACACGGTCTTCCAGCGCGGGCGCTTCGGCGGCGTGGTGTACGAGTTCACCACCGAGAACTTCACCCGCCTGATCGATCCGCTCTACCTGGGCGTGGTCGGCAACTCCCTGCGCATCGCGGCCCTGACGACGCTGATCGCGCTGCTGATCGGCTATCCGACGGCCTACCTGATCGCGCAGCTCCCCTCCAAATGGAAGACGCTCGCGCTGGTCGCGGTCGTGCTGCCGTTCTGGACGAACTTCATCATCCGGGTCTACGCCTGGATCATGCTGCTGAGCGGTCCAGGGCTGGTGAACAGCGCGCTCGGCAAGCTCGGGCTGGGGCCGTACGAGCTGCTCTACCACGAGGGGACCATCGTCACCGGGTTGTTGTACTCGTACCTGCCGCTCATGGTGCTGCCGCTGTACTCCGCCATCGAACGGCTGGACCCGCAGCTGCGCGAGGCGTCGGCCAACCTGGGCGCCTCGGCGTTCACCACGTTCCGCAAGGTGACGCTGCCGCTCAGCGTGCCGGGCGTCATGACCGGCTGCCTGTTCGTGTTCGTGCCGAGCTTCGGCAACTTCGTCATCCCCGAGATGCTCGGCGGCAGCAAGACGATCATGGTGGGCAACCTCATCCGTGACCAGTTCCTCAAGGCGCGCGACTGGCCGTTCGGCTCGACGCTGGCGCTCGCGCTCATCGCGGTGCTGGTCGTGCTGCTGATCGTGCAGGCATGGGCGGCCCGCCGTGCGTAGGTCCAAGCTGCTGTACGTCCCGTTCTGGGCCACGTACGTCTTCCTCTACCTGCCGATCGTCGTGCTCGTCGTGATGTCGTTCAACTCCGGCGACTCGGCATACACCTACGAGGGCTTCAGCCTCAAGTGGTACGGCGAGCTGGCCGGCGACGAGCGCATCAGGACCGGCCTGGTCAACACGCTCGTCGTGGCCGCGGGCTCCACCGTCATCGCCACCGTGCTCGGCACCCTGCTCGCGGTCGGCCTGGCCCGTTTCACCAGGTCGAAGACGCTCGATGCGCTCGCGCTGATGCCGGCCGTGCTGCCCGACCTGGTGCTCGCCATCGGGCTGCTGGTGTTCTACAGCGCCATCCAGCTCACGCTCGGGCTGTACTCGGTGACGCTCGCGCACGCGCTGTTCTCGATGGCGTTCGTCGCGGCGGTGGTGCGCACCCGGCTCACGGGCGCCGACACCTCGCTGGAGGAGGCCTCGCGCGACCTCGGGGCCGGGCCGGTTGTCACCTTCATGAAGGTCACGCTGCCGCAGCTCACGCCCGGGATCATCGCCGGCGCGCTGCTGGCGTTCACGTTGTCGCTGGACGAGTTCGTGATCGCCTTCTTCACGATCGGGAACGCCGAGCCGACGCTGCCGATCGTCATCTACTCAATGGTTCGTTTCGGGGTGACCCCGAAGATCAACGCGCTGGCCGCGATCCTGCTCCTGGTGAGTTTCACCGCGGTGATCGCCGGTCAGCGGATGACCAGGATCGGGGAGTCACGTGCTCAAGATTGACGGCGTCACCCGCAGCTTCGGGAGCGTCACCGCGCTGGACGACGTCTCGCTCCAGATCGAGCAGGGCGAGTTCTTCGCCCTGCTCGGCCCTTCGGGCTGCGGCAAGACCACGCTGCTGCGGATCATCGCCGGGTTCGAGACGCCGGACAGCGGGCGGGTCACGCTCGACGGCGAGGACCTGCTGTCCAAGGCGCCCAACCGGCGGCCGATCAGCCTCATGTTCCAGTCGTACGCGCTGTTCCCGCACATGACCGTGGCCAAGAACGTGGCCTACGGGCTGGAGCGCGAGCGCCTGCCGCGGCAGGAGATCAAGCAGCGGGTCGGCGAGGTGCTGGAGACGGTCGGGCTGTCGGCGCACGCCGGCCGCAAGCCCGCGCAGCTGTCCGGCGGCCAGCGGCAGCGGGTGGCGCTGGCGCGTTCCATCGTCAAGCGGCCCCGCCTGCTGCTGCTCGACGAGCCGCTGTCGGCCCTGGACAAGAAGGTCCGCGCCGACATGCAGCTCGAACTGAAGCGCCTGCAGCACGAGGTCGGCATCACCTTCGTGGTCGTCACGCACGACCAGGAGGAGGCGATGTCGCTGGCCGACCGCATCGCGGTGTTCGACACGGGCCGGGTGCGCCAGGTGGACGCGCCCGTGGCGCTCTACGAGCGGCCGAGGACGCCGTTCGTGGCGGACTTCGTGGGCGCCAACAACTTGTTCCGCGGCCTTTCCACCGGGCTCGACGCGCTGCGCAGCGAGGAGTTCGGCATGCTGGCCGGCACGCCGCTGGAGGAGCTGGAGGCGGACAAGCCCGCGCTGCTCGCGGTGCGGCCCGAGCGGGTCGAGCTGGCCGACGAGAGCTCCGTCAGGGGCATGGCGGGCAGCGTGGTGGACGTCAGCTTCTACGGCGGCGTCTCGCACGTCTCCGTGGAGGTCCCCGGCCACCCCAAGCCCGTCCTGGCGGCCGTTCAGGGGGCCGGGACGGTCCGCCCCGGGGCCAAGGTGAAGGTGCGCTGGAACGCCGAGGACGCCGTCATCATGGCGGATCCTCAGTGAGACAGATCGTTGCCGGTCGCCGCCCGCGCGTACGACAGGATCAGCTCGGCGGCCTCGGCGGGCCCGATCACGGGGTGCCGGGCGGTGATGCGGTAGCCGTAGGCGTCCTCCAGCGCCACGAGGTTGCGCGCGATCGACAGCGAGTCGGCGGCCAGCGTGAAGACGCCCAGGGCCGCCCCGGTGTCGAGGATCGCCTGGTACATCGACACCTGGCGGTCGTAGAGCGAGGTGAGCAGGACGCCGTAGACGCGGTTGCGGCCGGCGGCGCCGCCCAGCTCGTTGAGCAGGCGCACGTCGGGGTCGAGCGGCCCGGTCGGCAGCCCGGAGCGGATCGTGACGACCAGCTTCTCGGCCGGGTCGGTGAAGTCGGCGAGGCGGCGCAGGCGCTGCTCGTAGAAGCGCTCCATGCCGGCGTGCTGCGCCTCGACCAGCAGCTCGCCGAGGTCGGGGTAGTGGTAGAGCACGGCGCCGGAGGTGAGCCCCGCCTCCTCGGCGACGTGCGAGAGCTGCACGCCGTCGACGCCGTGGCGGATGATGGCTTTGCGCGCCGCCTCGATCAAGTCGATGCGCCGGTCACTCCGGCTTTTACGCTGAGCCACCCTCACCACCTTCACTCGTTGGGCTTCCATTCAGTTAGCCGTGACCATAGTGCCCGTTACTTGACCATCACGCCAGCCACGTTTTTGAATTAGCCTTCAACTCTTCGAATCCCTCTCCTCGGAGTTCCGATGTCACTCACGTTCCTGTTCATGCCGGAAAGCGCGTACGGCCCGACCAACAACTCCATCGGGATCGGCGACATCCTGCGCCGCCGCGGCCACCGCGTCGTCTTCGCCGCCGAGTCGTCCTGGAAGGGCAAGCTGGAGGCCCTGGGCTTCGAGGAGGACCTGGTCGACCTGGCACCGCCGCCCGAGAACCCCGAGGAGCAGGACGCCGGCCAGTTCTGGAAGGACTTCATCCGCGACACGGCCCCGGAGTACCGCAAGAGCACCAAGGAGCAGCTCGACACGGTCACCAGGCCGATCTGGGGCGAGCTCATCGACGGCGCGAAGTACTGCGAGCCGCAGCTGAAGGCCATCATAGAGCGCGTGAACCCGGACGTGATCATCGAGGACAACGTGATCACCTTCCCGGCGCTCCTGACGGCCGGCAAGAAGTTCGTCAGGATCGTCTCCTGCCAGCCCCTTGAGGTGCGCGGCCCCGACGTCCCGCCGGTCTTCTCGGGCCTGCCCGCCGACGACCGCAGCGAGTGGGACGACTTCCGCGCCGAGTACGACCGCACCCACCGCGAGCTGTGGAGCGCCTACAACGAGTGGTGCGTCGAGCAGGGCACCGAGCCGCTGCCCGACCTCGACTTCATCCACGAGGGCGACCTCAACCTCTACGTGTACCCGGAGATCCTCGACTACGTGGACCGCCGCCCGCTGGGCCCGTCGTGGCACCGCCTCGACTCCTCGGTCCGCGAGACCGACGAGGACTTCACGCTGCCCTTCGAGCGCCGGCCGGACACCGCGCTGATCTACTTCTCGCTCGGCTCGCTCGGCTCGGCCGACGTCGGCCTGATGCAGCGGGTGATCGACGTGCTGGCGACCACCCCGCACCAGTACATCGTCTCCAAGGGCCCGCTGCACGAGGAGATCAAGCTCGCCGACAACATGTGGGGCGCGGAGTTCCTGCCGCAGACTAAGATCGTCCCTCAGTGCGATCTGGTCATCACGCACGGCGGCAACAACACGACCACCGAGGCCCTGCACTTCGGCAAGCCGATGATCGTGCTGCCGCTGTTCTGGGACCAGTACGACAACGCCCAGCGGGTCTCCGAGCTGGGCTACGGTGTCAGGCTCTCGACCTACACCTTCGAGGACGACGAACTCACGGGGGCGATCGCCCGGCTGCTCGGCGACACCGAGCTGCGCGAGCGGCTCGCCGCCGTGGGCGAGGAGATCCGGCGTCGCGACGGCCTGCGCAAGGCCGCGGACCTGATCGAGCAGCTCGGCCAGTAAGGACAAGATCTTCCATGCGTGAACTGATCAACCCCGCCACCGGGCTCCCGTGCGCCGAAGTCGCCGACACGCCGGTGGAGGGCGTGGCGTCGGCCGTGACGGCCGCCCGTGCCGCCTACGCCGAGTGGTCCGAGACCACCCCGGCCGAGCGCGCCCGGCTGCTGCTGCGGCTGGCCGACCTCGTCGAGGCCGACGCCGAGGAGCTGACGAGGCTCGAAGTGGAGGAGACCGGCAAGCCGGCGGCGGTCTTCCGCGACGGCGAGCTGCCGTTCGCGGTGGACAACCTGCGCTTCTTCGCCGGGGCCGCCCGCTCGTTGGACGGCTCGGGGGCCGGGGTGTTCAGCTCCGGCTACACCTCGGTCATGCTGCGCCGCCCCGTCGGGGTGGTGGGGTCGATCTCGCCATGGAACTTCCCGTTCATCATGGCCGTGTGGAAGGTCGGGCCCGCGGTGGCCGCGGGCAACGCCGTGGTGATCAAGCCGGCGCCGCAGACGCCGCGCACGACGCTGCGCCTGGCCGAGCTGTTCGCCAAGGCGGGCGCCCCCGAAGGGCTCGTCCAGGCGGTGACCGGCGGCGCCGAGGTCGGCCAGGCGCTGGTCACCGACCCCGGCGTGGACATGGTCAGCGTCACCGGCTCCACGGAGACCGGCCGGGCGGTGATGACCGGCGCGGCGGCCACGCTCAAGCGGGTGCACCTGGAGCTCGGCGGCAAGGCGCCTGCGCTGGTCTTCGCGGACGCCGACCTGGCGGAGATGGCCCACGGCGTGGCGATGGGGGCGACGTACAACACCGGGCAGGACTGCACCGCGGCCACCCGGGTCTACCTCGCCCGCGAGATCTACGACGACGCCGTGGAGGCGCTTCGGGCAACTCTTGCCGAAATCACCTACGGCGACCCCTGGGACCCGGCCACGGACATCGGCCCGCTGATCTCGGCGGCGCACCGGGAGCGCGTGCACGGGTTCGTGGAGCGGTCCGGCGGCCGGGTGCGGCACGGCGGCGCCCTGCCCGAGGGGCCCGGCTTCTACTACCCGCCCACCCTTGTGACCGATGTCGCACAGGACAGCGAGATGGTCCAGGGCGAGCTTTTCGGGCCGGTCCTGGTGGCGCTGCCGTTCGACGGCGAGGACGAGGCGGTCCGGCTGGCCAACGACACCCGCTACGGGCTCGCCTCGTCGGTGTGGTCGCGCGACGTCTCGCGCGCGATGCGCGTGGCACACCGTCTCGACGTGGGTGTGACCTGGGTGAACGACCACCTTCCCATCGCCAGTGAGGCGCCGCACGGCGGGGTGAAGGGCAGCGGGTTCGGCAAGGACATGAGCCAGGAGGCGGTCCTGGAGTATTCGGTGACGCGTCATCTGATGGTGAAGCACGCGGCACCCGCCGAGCGGGATTCGTTCCGGCCCGCTTGAAAACGTGTACGGCGAAATGCACCCTAAAGCAGAGCTTTGGGCGTGTTTGATGGGATATGTCGGGTTGGCCGATCTGGTACGGACTGTGTTCCAATTACCCAGCCGGACGGAATCCCATGCGCCACACGCGTGTCTGATTTCTTTCGAGCACGTACCGGCGAGAGGTTGCGAGAGTCAGTGAGGACGGAAAACCCCAGGCATACGAAGTCGGGGGAGTACACAGGCGGCAGGTTCCGGCTGGCTAACTGGCGTGTGCGCTCCAGGCTGGTCGCTCTGATCCTCATCCCCACGGTCGTGGGCGTGCTCCTCGCCGGCATCCAGCTGGCCGACGCCATCGGGACCAGCGCCGAGTACCGGCGCCTGACCCAGGTCGCGGAGCTGGTCCAGAAGGTCGGCGCGCTCAACCACGAGCTCGCCAAAGAGCGCACGCTCACCGCGTGGGCCGTCGCCACGGGCAACCGGGCCGGCCGCACGCTGCAGCTGAAGAACCAGCGCCAGGCCACGGACAAGGTCAAGGCGCAGGTGGAGACCGCCGCCAAGGCCATCGACGACTCCCACACCAGCCGCGTCCGCGAGGGCGTGGCCGAGATGTCCCGCTGGCTCGAAGGTCTCGACAGCCTCCGGACGTCGATGGTCGGGAACGTTCCGCCGCAGGCGTCCATCCGGACCTACACCACGATGATCGGCATCTTCTCGTCGATCCAGGCAGGTCTGGCCGACGGCGTCAACGACGACCGCCTCCAGAGGGACATCGCGTCGCTCGGCTCGCTGCAGTCGATGAAGGAGGAGGTCTCGCGCCAGCAGATCATGCTCATCGTCGCGCTGGCCGAGCGGAAGCTGGACGGCGAGGCCCTCACCGAGTTCCTGGGCTCCTGGGACAAGCAGCAGGCCGCCCTGGCCTCGTTCGAGGCCGAGGCGTCTGCCGAGGAGCTCAAGGCCTACCAGCAGGGCATCAGGGGCCAGCAGATCGACCGCGCCGACGCCATGCGCCAGCGGGCGCTCGCCCAGATGCGCGAGTACAACAAGCTCGGCGACCTCGACGTCACCACCTCCCGCGACCTCAGCCTCTGGTACGACAGCACCACGGCGACCTCCAACGCCATGCGCAAGGTCGAGGACAACCTGGCCACGAAGATCGTGACCCGCACCCGTGAGCTGAGCGACAGCGAGCAGCGCAACGCCATCATCTCCGGCGCGATGATCCTCGTGCTGCTGCTCCTGGTCCTGGTCATCACCACCCGCGTGGCCGGTTCGCTGGTCCGCCCGCTGCGCCGGCTCCGGGCCGAGGCGCTGCAGGTGGCCACCACCCGGCTGCCCGAGACCGTCCGCGTGCTGCGCGAGTCCGGCGAGAGCGCGCAGGTGCCGGAGGTCCCGTCCATCGGCATCAACACCCGCGACGAGATCGGGGAAGTGGCGCGGGCTTTCGACGAGGTCCACCGCGAGGCGATCCGGCTGGCCGGCGACGAGGCCAAGCTGCGCGCCAACGTCAACTCCATGTTCGTCAACCTCTCCCGCCGCAGCCAGACGCTGGTCGAACGGCAGCTCCAGCTCATCGAAGGTCTGGAGCAGGGCGAGGAGGACGAGCAGCGACTGGCCAACCTGTTCCGCCTCGACCACCTGGCCACCCGCATGCGCCGCAACAGCGAGAACCTCCTGGTCCTCGCCGGCCAGGAGGCCGCGCGCAAGTGGAGCGAGCCGGTGCCGCTGGTCGACATCGCCCGCGCCTCGCTGTCGGAGGTCGAGAACTACGAGCGGGTCCAGATCTCGATCGCGTCCAGCACGCTGATCGTCGGCCCGGCCGTCACCGACGCCGTCCACCTGCTCGCCGAGCTGATCGAGAACGCCATCTCGTTCTCCCCGCGCGAGAGCAAGGTCACCGTGACCAGCACCCCCGCCGAGGGCGGCGTCCTGGTCACCATCAACGACCAGGGCATCGGCATGAGCCAGGACGAGCTGGGCGAGGCCAACTGGCGCCTGGCCAACCCGCCGGTCGTGGACGTGTCGGTCTCGCGGCGCATGGGCCTGTTCGTGGTCGGCCGCCTGGCCCTGCGCCACGGCATCCGGGTCCAGCTCAGCCAGCGCGAGAACGGCGGCCTGAGCGCGCTGGTGATGATGCCCGACATGCTCATCAGCGGCGGCGTCGGCGTGCCCCAGCAGGGCGGCCAGTACGAGGCGTTCACCTCGTTCGACCCGAGCATGTTCAACCAGCCCTCGGCCAACGGCGGGCAGCCCTCCGTCAACCAGGTGCTCGACACCGAGTGGCCGGGCTCGCTGCCCGCGCCGGGCAGCACCGGCACGAGCTGGCCGTCCTTCGGCGAGCAGCCGTCGTTCGACCCGCCCTCCACCGACCAGCCCTCCTTCGACCAGCCCTCTTTCGGCCAGTCGCCCTTCGGCCAGCCCCGCTTCGGCGAGCAGCAGCCGGCCGCCTTCGGCGGCGACCGGCCGGGCCCGTTCGACCGCGCCGGCTTCGACCAGCCGCCCGCGGCGACGCCGGGCGGCCCGGGAGTGGACGAGCAGCGCTGGCCGTCGTTCGCCGAGGAGCCTCCGGCTCCCGCGCGGCAGGAGGAGCGCTGGCACTCCGAGGAGACCTCCCGCTGGCCGTCGTTCGCCGAGGAGCCGCCCGCTCCCGCGCAGCAGCAGCCGCAGCAGCCGTTCGCCGAGAACCGCTGGCCGTCCTTCGCCGAGCAGCCGCCGCCCGCGCAGGACGACGAGCCGCGCTGGCCGTCCTTCGCGACCGAGCCGCCCAAGGAGCAGCCGGACGAGGCGTCCCGCTGGTCCTCCTTCGCCGACCCGCTGCCGCGCAGGGGTCTGTTCGAGTCGGTCGACCGGCCGCGGCCGGCCTTCGGCCCCGACTACGCCTCGCCCTTCGAAGAGGACCCCAAGCCCGCCGACCGCTACGAGCAGAACGGGCACTCCGGGCTCGGGGCCTTCAGCGCCGGCAACTACACCTCCCAGGACATGACCGGCCCGCTGCCGGTCGTGCGCAACTCGCCGCTGGAGGAGCAGAGCGAGGAGTTCCTGCCGATCTTCTCCTCGGTCGGCTCCGACTGGTTCCGGCGGCCGGAGCCCGAGCAGGTCAGGCAGCGCATCGAACCGGTGGAGGACGAGCCCGAGGTGACCGCCGTGCACCCGGCCATCCCCGCCGACGCCACCGCGCCGCCGCCACCGGTCCAGCCGGCCGCCATGCCGCCGGCCGCGAGCGCGTCCAGGTCGTCGGGGCTGCCGCAGCGCCGGCCCGGCGCGTCGGGGGCCGGCGCGAGCTGGTCCTCGCCCGCTGACGCCGGTTTCCAGGCCGCGCAGGCCGCCGCGCAGCCGCAGCAGGCCGGCACCACGAGCTCCGGTCTGCCGCGCCGCGTGCCCAAGGCGAACCTGGTGCCCGGCACGGCCAGCCTCGCCGAGCCCCAGCCCACGTCTCCGCCGCCACAGATCTCGCCCGAGCGGTTGCGCAGCCGGCTCTCCAGCTTCCAGCAGGGTGTCCGCCAGGGCCGAGCGTTCACGCGCGGAGAAGAGAATGAGGAGGACAAATGAGAGAGATGAGCCAGGGAGCGCGCGGCATCAGCTGGCTGATCACTGACTTCGTGAACAACGTGCCCGGAGTGGCGCACACGGTCGTGGTCTCGTCGGACGGTCTGCCGCTCGCGTACTCGGAGGGTTTCCCGAAGGACCGGGCCGACCAGCTCGCGGCCGTCGCCTCCGGTGTGATCAGCCTGACTCAGGGCGCCGCCCGGGTCTTCGAGGGCGGTATGGTGACCCAGACCGTCATCGAGATGCAGCGCGGGCTCTTGATGATCATGTCCATCAGTGATGGGTCCTGCTTGGCGGTTCTGGCCGCCCCCGACTGTGACATGGGTCTGGTGGCTTACCAGATGACCCTGCTGGTCGAGCGGGCCGGGCAGGTGCTGACGCCGGCCGTACGCGCTGAACTGCAGGCGGCCCGTCCCCGCTAGCCTGGGGGCGTCGACAGGAGATCATGGTGACAGGTCAGGGTTGGGCTGGTGATAGCACTCCGCCGCATCCGGCGGCGCCACAGTCGCGCAAGAGCTCGTTGGTACGGCCATACGCCGTGACCGGCGGGCGCACTGCGCCACGGATGAAGTTCGCCATGGAGGCGTTGGTGTCCTCCGTGACGTCGGAATACCAAGACATTTCCCTACTAAGTCCGGAGTATCAGGCGATCATCCAACTGACTCGTAACGTGCGGTCGGTTGCTGAGATCTCCGCCCTTTTACGCCAGCCCCTTGGAGTGGTCCGGGTGCTGATCGCCGACATGGCGTCGGAGGGCCTGATCCGCGTGCACCAGCCTGCGCTGGAGGCGGGAAAGCCGGACCTCAACTTGCTCGAAAGGGTGCTCAGTGGACTTCGAAGGCTCTAGCCCCGGCCTTACCTCGACGAAGATCGTCGTGGCGGGGGGCTTCGGCGTTGGCAAGACGACGTTCGTGGGTGCGGTCTCGGAGATCCTCCCCCTCACCACGGAAGCCGTCATGACGGACGCGTCCGCCCACGTGGACGACGTCTCGCTGACGCCGAACAAGACGACCACGACCGTGGCGATGGACTTCGGCCGCGTCTCGCTGGACCGTGACCTGATCCTCTATCTGTTCGGCACGCCGGGCCAGCACCGGTTCTGGTTCATGTGGGACGACCTGGTGCGCGGCGCGATCGGCGCGATCGTGCTGGTCGACACCCGCCGCCTGGCCGACAGCTTCCCCGCGATCGACTACTTCGAAGAGGCGAAGCTGCCGTTCGTCATCGGGATCAACGGCTGGGACGGGCACTTCGCCCACCAGGAGGAGGAGATCCGCGAGGCGCTGTCCATCGGCGGACACACCCCCATCGTGCGGCTGGACGCCCGGCAGCGCGAGTCGGTCAAGGCGACCCTGATCACCCTCGTGGAGCACGCCCTGACCCGCCACATGCACGAGCCGGTATAACCCGGCTTCGCGGGCGCCTCCCGGGTGTGGATCCCCGGGCGGCGCCCGTCCGGGTGACAGGATGCGGGCATGCACGTGACCCCGTACCCACTCGAACCCGGCCCCGAGCAGACCCGTGAGATGGGCGAGGCCGCGCTGGCCCTCGTCGAGGACTTCCTGCGCGACCTGCCGGACCTGCCCGCCCTCGCCCCGAGCGACGCCGGCCTGCTCGCCGGCCTGCGGGAGCCGGCCCCCGAGCACGGCAGCCCCCTGCCCGCCCTGCTGCGGACGGTGGCCGCGGCGGCCCGGCAGGGCGGGACGAGCGCGGGGCCGGGCTACCTGGCGTACGTGCCGGGCGGCGGGCTGTACGCCGCCGCCCTGGCCGACTTCCTGGCCGCCGCGCTCAACAAGTACGTGGCGGTCTGGGACCTCGCGCCCGCCTGCGCCCAGATCGAGGCGACCGTCGTCCGCTGGCTGTGCGACCTGTTCGGCCACCCGGACGGGGCACGCGGCATCCTGACCTCCGGCGGCTCGATGGCCAACTTCTCGGCGATCGTCACCGCGCGCACGGCGCTGCTCGGCGAACGCTTCCTCGACGGCGTCCTCTACGTCACCGACCAGACGCACGCCTCCTCCGCCAAGGCCGCCCTGCTGGCCGGCTTGCCCCGGGCGAACCTCCGCACCGTGCCCACGCTGCCGTCGCTCGCCATGGACCCGGCCGCGCTGACCGGCCTGATCGCGGCCGACCGGGCGGCGGGCCTGCGCCCGTTCCTCGTGATCGGCAGCGCGGGGACGACGAACACCGGCGCCATGGACCCCCTGACGGAGCTGGCCGGCATCGCGCGGGCCGAAGGGCTCTGGTTCCACGTGGACGCCGCCTACGGCGGGCCGTTCCAGCTCACGGCGCGCGGCCGTGCCCTCATGAGCGGCATCGAGCGGGCCGACTCGATCACGCTCGACCCGCACAAGGCGATGTTCCTGCCGTACGGGACCGGGGCGCTGCTGGTCCGCGACGGTGCGCGGCTGCGCGCGGCGCACCACCTGCGCGCCGACTACCTCCAGGACCTCGCCGCGGAGGAGGAGATCCCGAACTTCACCGAGTACTCGCCCGAGCTCAGCCGCGACTTCCGCGGCCTGCGGCTGTGGCTGCCGGTCAAGCTGCACGGCCTCGCCGCCTTCCGCGAGGCGCTCGACGAGAAGCTGGACCTGGCCCGCGTGGTGCACGACGCCCTCGTGGAGTCGGGGTTCGAGGTGCCGTGGGAGCCGCGGCTCACCACGGTGGCCTTCCGCTGGGTCCCCGAGCACGGCGACGCCGACGCCTTCAACGCCCGCCTGCTGCGCCGGATCAACGCCGCCGGGCGGGCGCTGCTGTCCAGCACCACGATCGGCGGCAGATACATGATCCGGGTGTGCGTCCTGAGCCACCGCACCCACCGCGACCGGATCGACGAGGCCGTCGCCGTCATCCGCACGGCCTGCGAGCGGCTGCGCGAAGAGGAACGCGCGCCGGTCAGGAGCGGCGCAGCAGGAGGGTGACGAAGCCGAGCAGGTCGCGGTAGCCGTTGAGCCACATGTCGCGGTGCTCCCGCGCGGCCCGCAGCGCCTCGTCGCCGTCGGGGCCGGGGTGCTCGGCGGCCCAGCGGGCGAGGCTGCCGGTCCAGGAGAACTCGTAGTCGTCCCATTCGGCCCGGTCGCTGACGTGGGCGTGGACGGTGAGCCAGCCACTGGACTCGGCCGCCGCGACCGTGCCCGCGAGGTCGGGGAAGGCGCCGATCTCCGCGACCAGCTCCGGCGTCGGCGGACGCTCCCAGAACCCCTCGCCCACCAGCGCCAGCCCGCCGGGGCGGACGAACCCGGCGAGCGCCTCCATCGTGCCCTTCAGCCCGCCGAAGGCGTGCGTGGAGCCGACCGCGAGCACCAGGTCGTACGGCTCACCGGCGGGAAAGGCGCTGATGTCGGCGAGCCGCGCCGTGAACCGGCCGGCCAGGCCGCGGGCCTCGGCTTCGCGCTCGGCGGCCGACACGGCGTGCGGGGAGAGGTCCACGCCGTCGGCGACGGCCGACGGCACCAGCTCAAGAGCGCGCAGCACCCACACGCCGGGCCCGCAGCCGAGGTCGAGGACCCGCGCGCCCTCGGGCAGCGCCGCGCGCCGCAGCAGCCGGTCGAGCGAGGCGTCGGAGACGGGCGCGGCGATCGGATGGTCGGTGTGGGCGATGGCGCTGATGAGCTGTCGGTCCATCCCGCCATCTTCCCGGCCCGCGCAACTGGTTTTCCGTCGCGGGAGGCGACGGATCAGACGACCGCGGCGTGGCCCCGGACCAGGCGGCCCACCTCGGCACGCAGGTGCACGAAGTCGGGGTGCTCGCGGGTGGTGATCTGGTCGCGCGGCCCGGGCAGGTCGACCTTGAGGTCGCCCACGACGTGCGCCGGCGCCTTGGACAGCACCACCACGCGGTCGCCGACGTAGACGCTCTCGTCGATGTCGTGCGTGATGAGCACGATCGTCATCTGGTGGTGGCCGCGCACCTTGAGCACCAGGTCCTCGAGGTCTTCCCTGGTCTGCGCGTCCACCGAGCCGAACGGCTCGTCCATCAGCATCAGCGTCGGCCGGTAGGCGAGCGCCCGCGCGATCGCGACCCGCTGCTGCATGCCGCCGGAGAGCTGGAACGGGTATTTGCGCTCGGCCGCGGACAGGCCGACCGACTCCAGCGCCTCCATGGCGGCCTCGCGGCGGGCCTTCTTGTCCATGCCCCTGCGGCGCAGCGGCAGCGCGACGTTGTCGGCGACCGACATCCAGGGGAACAGCGAGCGGCTGTAGTCCTGGAACACCACGGCGAGGTTGTCGGGGGTCTGGCGCACGAGCTTGCCCTCGACCTTGACCTGGCCGCCGGTCGGGCTGATGAGCCCGGCGATCGAGCGCAGCAGCGTGGACTTCCCGCAGCCCGACGGCCCCACGATGCACAGCAGCTCGCCCTCGGCGACGCTCAGGTTGAGACCTTCGATGGCGCGGTGCTCGTTGGGGGTGCCGGCGCCGTACACATGGGAGAGATTGTCTATCTCGAGCAATGTGCTTCCTAGGGGGGCGAGACCGCGGAGGAGGACCGCGACTCCGGAAGGGTCGGAATCCGACTCTAGCGGAGCGGGCAAAGCTGGAGGAGTCGGTCAGGTAAACCTCTTCCGGGCGCGATCTTAC
Organism: Nonomuraea sp. AD125B; assembly: GCF_041402765.1. Lineage (NCBI taxonomy): Bacteria > Bacillati > Actinomycetota > Actinomycetes > Streptosporangiales > Streptosporangiaceae > Nonomuraea > Nonomuraea sp. AD125B. Next base: position 409,481 of record NZ_JBGLOU010000008.1, read on the forward strand.
TCGGGGAGACCGGCACTGTCATGGCGCACGGACGCTCCACGACTCCCGCTCGTTGAGCGCCCGCACGTCGGCGTCCGAGATGGCCCGCTGCGCGGCCGCCATGGCGGCCAGCTCGGCCTCGGTCAGCACGTCGGCGACGTCGCGGAAGCCGTCGGGCGCCCGCTCGGTCACCAGGGCGATCGTCTCCTCGACGGGCAGCGCCCGGTGCGCGCGCATCAGGGCCGAGGTGGGCGGAAGACGCTCGTCCTCGTACGCGCGCAGCGCCTCGGCCGGGTCGTCGTACGAGGCCAGGCACCGCGCCAGCACCCGGGCGTCGAGCACGGCCTGGGAGCCGCCGTTCGAGCCGATCGGGTACATCGGGTGGGCGGCGTCGCCGAGCAGCGTCACCCGTCCCTCGCCCCAGCGCGGCAGCGGCTCCCTGTCGACCATCGGGTATTCGAGGATGCGGCCGGTGGCCGCGAGCAGGGCCCGGATGTCGGCGGGGCGATAGGTCCAGTGCGCGAAGTGCGGCGCCACGTCGGACAGGCGGCCCTCCCTGCTCCAGTCGGCGGCGCCGACCTGGCCGGGCTCGGCCACCTTCACCTCGGCCACCCAGTTGACCAGCCGGGGGTTGGTCGCCGAGATGTGGTAGGTGACGAACTTGCCGGCCGTGTTGGAGCCGCCGACCAGCACCGTCGCGCCGTCGAGTATGGGGTCGGCCTCGGCGACCCCGCGCCACATCCTGATGCCCGCCCACAGCAGCGGGTCGCCGGTCGGATGCAGCCGGGCCCGCACCGCCGACTGCACGCCGTCGGCGCCGACGAGCACGTCCACCCGTTCGCGCAGCACCTGCCCGTCCGCCCGGCGCAGCGTGACGAGCACGCCGTCGCCGTCCTGCGCGCAGTCCTCGAGGCGCACCCCCGTGCGCACGGGGACGCCGCGCTCCTCGACCGCGGCGAGCAGCGCGAGCTGCAGCTCGCCGCGGTGGATGCTGTACTGGGGCCACCGGTAGCCGGCCGCGCGGCCCCGCGGCAGCGCCAGGATGACGTTGCCGTGCCGGTCGGCGAAGGTCATGGAGCTGGTCTCGACGCCGAGCGCCGCCAGGCGGCCGGCCAGCCCCAGCTCGGTCAGCTCGCGTACGGCGTGCGGCTGCAGGTTGATGCCGACCCCGAGCGGCCTGATCGTCCGCGCGGCCTCCACGACCACGCACTCCAGCCCGGCCGCGGCCAGGCTCAACGCGGTGGCGAGTCCTCCGACGCCGCCGCCCACGACCATGGTCCTCACCGTCCGCACCCTAACCGACCGGTTCCTGCGCCGCGCGGTGCCAGCCGAGCACGCGCCGCTCCACGACGAGGAACAGCTCGTTCAGCAGGTAGCCGAGCACCCCGAGCAGCACGATCGCGGCCCACATGGCGGGCAGGTCGAACATCGAGTACGCCTCCGTGAGCTGGAACCCGATCCCGTTGGTGGTGCCCGGCAGCAGCTCGGAGAAGACCATGACGATGAGCGAGAGCGACAGCGCGAGCCGCAGCCCGGCGAACATCTTGGGCAGCGCCGACGGCAGCACCACCCGCCACAGCCGCTCGGCCCGCGACAGCCGGAACACCTGGCAGGTCTGCAGGTGCAGCGGCTCGACGGCGCGGGCGCCGTCGGCGGTGTTGAGCAGCACCGGCCACACGATGCTGAACATGATGAACGCGAGCTGCATGCGCAGCCCGAACCCGAACACCACCAGGAACACCGTGACCAGCGCGGGCGGCGGCACGGCCCGCAGGAACTGCAGCACCCCGTCGAGGTAGTCGTAGACGCGGGCCGACAAGCCCACCGCGAGCCCGAGCACGACCCCGGCCAGCGCGCCCCCGGCGAACCCCGCGGCCATCCTGCCCAGGCTGGGCAGGATGTTCTGGACGGCGACGTCGCTCAGGAACAGCCGCTGCGGCGGCCCCGAGAACCACATCGCCTGCATCCGCGTCACGATCGTGCCGGGCGTGGGGAAGAACGCGCTGCCCGCCGCCCTGGTCGCCACCTCCCACAGCAGCACCAGCACGGCGAGCACGAGCCAGCGGAACGCGACCGTCCGCACACCTCTCCTGCGGACGGCGGCCCGGGAACGCCGGGCGATCCGCGGCGGCGCCGTGGCCTTCGCTGTGACCTCGGCTGTCGCTTTCACGTCTGCTCTCCCAACCGGGCGTGGTGCCAGCGGAACGCGCGCCGCTCGAAGGCGACCAGCAGGGCGTTCACCGCCACGCCGAACAGCCCGACCCAGCACACCCCGGCCAGGATGTCGGTCATGCGGGCGGGCACCGCGATGCCGGCGAAGTAGATGAACACGCCCATGCCCTCGCCCCGGCCGGCCACGATCTCGGTGCTGACGGTCAGGATCAGCGCGATCCCCGCGGCCAGCCGGACGCCGGTCGTGATGAACGGCGCCGAGGAGGGCAGCGAGACGCGCAGCAGCACCGACAGCGGGCCGAAGCCGTACGACCTGAGCGACTCCTTGGCCAGCGGGTCCACGCCACGGAGGCCGTACATCGTGTTGTAGAGGATCGGCCACAGCGAGGCGTAGACCACCAGCGAGATCCGCAGTTGCAGGCCGGTGCCGATGACCAGGGCCACCAGCGGGATCAGCGCGACCGACGGGATCGGCCGCAGGAACTCCACGACCGAGCGGGTGGCGGCGTCCACGACGGGGACGCTGCCGAGCAGCAGCCCGAGCGGCACCGCGGCGACCGCCGCGATCCCGAGCCCCACGGCCCAGGCGAGCAGGCTGGTCAGGGCGTGCGCGCGGAAGGCGGGATCGAGCGCGAGCGCCCCCATCCGCGCGGCGATCTCCGTCGCGGGCGGCAGGAACTCGCGGTCGGCCAGGCCGGTACGGCTGACCAGCTCGATCAGGGCGGCGAAGGCGAGGGCCCCGGCCGCCCGCCGCGACCACCGTGCGGTGGCGCCGGTCGGGCGGCCGGGGGCCAGGGCGGTGGCGGTCACGCTCACCCGGACGTGGTCGGCGACATGAGCGTCTTGACCTCGATCGCCTTGGTCAGCCAGCGGGCCTCCAGCATCCAGTCGGCCACCCGTTGCAGCCGCACCGGGTTGTCGCTGCTGGAGAAGTAGGGGAAGGTGACGGTGGCCGCGGTGGCCGCGTCGATCTGCGTGAAGGTCGGCAGCACCTTGGAGACGACCTCGCGGTTGTTCTCCATGAGCTTGGCCGCGTTGTGGATGGCCCGTTGGAAGGCCGCCGCGACGCGCGGGTTCTTGTCGTACCACTCCTGCGTGCTGACGTAGCCGGAGATCGGGAACTCGGCGGCGGGGCCGGAGGCCGGGTCGAGGATCTTGCGGGCGCCCATGGTGGAGGTGGCCGCGGTGACCATCGGCTCGCCGAGGTAGGCGGCGTCGATCTGGCCGCCCTTCCACGAGGGCATGATGTTCTGGAACGTCACCTGCACGTACTTGATGGAGGCCGGGTCCACGTTGTTGGCCTTGAGCACCTGCGTCAGGGCCAGCTCCTGGAAGTTGTGCAGGACGTTGACGTTGATCGTCTTGCCTTCGAGGTCCTTGGCCGTCTTGATGGGCGAGGTGGGCAGCACCATGATGCTGAGCGAGTCGGGGGCCGCGCGGGAGCCCTCGGCCAGGATGCGCAGCTTGAGCGTGCCCTTGTCCTGGGCCTGGAACATCGACACGTAGTTGCCGAACATCGCGTCGATCTCGCCGTTGAGCATCATGGGGATGGCCTCGGGCGCGGCCTGGACCACCTGCGGGGTGACCTCCAGACCCTCCTTCTCGAAGAGCCCCTGGTCGATGGCGACGTAGAGGGCGGCGCTGTCGATGGCCGGCAGGGTGGCGACCTTGATCTTGGTCTTCTCCAGGCCGCCACTGGCGGCGGCCGGTGGCGCGCTGGCGGTCGTGCCGCCGCCTGAGCTGCAGGCGGCGGCGAGGGTCAAAGCGAATCCGATGATGGCGGCCCTGGCGGGACGGCCAAGCCTCATGTCAGGGACTCCCTTCAGATGGAGCCAGGGGGGACCGGGCGGCTTTCTGCTGCCGGCGGCTCTTGCGCCTGACGCGCAACAGGGCTCGACCGTAGCACCAAATTAGTGGTCATTATCGAGAAGATAACACTTGTGGTTGCAATGTCTGCTTGCCGCTATATCGTGAAAATTTGACGACCGGCAAGTAACTGGAGGTTTGTCCAGTTTGGGAATGGAGGTGTGAACGAGACCGACGTTACTGACGGGGCGGTTCTGGTGAAACCCCTGTGGGTGAGGAAGAGGCCCGCGGGGCGATCTCTTACACCTTGTTTCCGCAGATGGACGGCTGTTTACCGATTCTGGCGTAATTTTCGGACACTCTGGGACAAACTTCTCGATCGAGCACAATCGGTGGTTGGCTGCCTTCGGGCCATGTGCTCAAATGACGCTTATCTTGACGTACTAAATTGCCCCAACGCGCATTTACCTGCAGGGTCACCGAGAATTCCCCTCCCGGGGCGAGAGGTTGCGAAGGCAAGTGAGAACGCAGAGCGCTGAAGCTTCCGCCGACCGCGAGCCGCACGCGCACCAGAAGCAGCGCCAGAAGCAACGGCCGGCCAAACCCTCCTCACGCAGGTTCGGACTGGGCAACTGGCACGTGCGGTCGCGCCTCATCGCGCTGATCGTCGTTCCCACGGCCGTGGCCGTGGGGCTCGGCGGGCTCAGCGTGATCACCTCGCTCAACGACGCCGACACCTACCAGACCCTCCGGCAGGTCGCCGAGTTCAGCGAGCAGCTCGGGGCCGTCACCCACGAGCTCGCCTTCGAACGCGACGAGACCGCGCTGTTCATCGCCCAGGGCCGGCCCGGCAGCCGCGAGGCGCAGCTCCAGACCACCTACAGCGGCGTGGACGCGCTGATCGACGAGGCCAGGCAGCGGGGACAGGCCATCGCCGACACGCACGGCGGCTCCGTACGGCCGGTGCTGCGCCGGCTGGAGGAGATCCCGACGCTGCGCGCCACCGCCGTCAAGGGCAAGATCCAGCCGTTACCGATGATCGACAAGTACTCCCAGATCATCTCCGCGCTCCTGCAGTTCCACGACCAGGTCGGCCAGGTCGCGGTGGACGACCAGGTCAACCACAGCGCGAGCGCGATGGCCGCCATCGCGCGGGCCAAGGAGCAGGCGTCCAAGCAGCGCGGCATCCTCGCCAGCGCCCTGGACAAGAAGTCCTTCGACAGCGGCGAGCTGGACGCGCTGACCGACGCCAAGGCGCGCGAGGAGAGCGAGGAGACCCTCTTCGCCACGCTGGCGAACCTCGACCAGCTGGAGCTCTACCGCAACACGGTGGTCGGCCGCGACGTGGACCAGACCGACCTGTTCCGGCTGCGCGCCATGGCGCAGGCGTCCGAGGGCAAGGAGCTGAGCATCGGCGCCTCGCCCAGCAGGGACGTCACGACCTGGTTCGACGTCAGCACCGGCAAGATCGACGCCCTGCGGGAGGTGGAGAAGGACCTCGCCTCCTCGGTGATCCTGCGCGCCCGCGGCCTGGAGGAGGGCGCCAACCGCGCGGCGATGATCTCCGGCGGCCTCATCCTGCTCCTGCTGCTCGTCGTGGTGGCGATCATCTCGCTCATCGCCCGCTCGCTCATCCGGCCGCTGCGCCGGCTGCGCCGCGAGGCGCTCGACATCGCCGGGCAGCGCCTGCCCGAGACGGTGAAGGCCCTGCGCGAGAGCACCGACGGCAGCCCGGGCCCGGTCGCCCCGATCAGCGTCGACACGCACGACGAGATCGGCGAGGTCGCGCGCGCCTTCGACGAGGTGCACCGCGAGGCGGTCCGGCTGGCCGGCGAGGAGGCCCGGCTGCGCAGCAACGTCAACGCGATGTTCGTGAACCTCTCGCGCCGCAGTCAGACGCTGGTGGAGCGGCAGATCACCCTGATCGACGGTCTGGAGCAGGGCGAGCAGGACGAGCAGCGGCTCGGCAACCTGTTCAAGCTGGACCACCTGGCCACGCGCATGCGCCGCAACAGCGAGAACCTGCTGGTGCTCGCCGGCCAGGAGCCGCCACGCCGCTGGAGCCAGCCGGTCAAGCTGGTCGACGTCGCCCGCGCCTCCCTGTCGGAGGTCGAGAACTACGAGCGGGTCGTGCTCCAGGTGCCCGACGGCGTCTCGGTGGCGGGCCAGGCCGTCAACGACGTCATCCACCTGCTCGCCGAGCTGGTGGAGAACGCGCTGTCGTTCTCGCCGCGCGAGACCAGGGTGACAGTCTCCGGCAGCCGGATCGACGGCGGCGGCGTGATGCTGTCGATCACCGACTCCGGCATCGGCATGACCCAGGACGAGCTCGTCCAGGCCAACGACCGGCTGACCGACGCGCCCTCCGTGGACGTGTCGGTGTCCCGGCGGATGGGCCTGTTCGTGGTCGCCCGCCTGGCCCACCGGCACGGCATCCGCGTGCAGCTGCGCCCGCACGCCTCCGGCGGGCTGACCGCCATGGTGCTCATCCCCGAGAACATGCTGGGCTCCCAGGCCCCGGCGCACGCGGCCGGGATGCCGTCGTTCACGGGCAACCAGCCGCCGTCGTACAACCCGCCGCCGGCCTTCGACCAGCCGTCCTCGCACCCGTCCTCGGGGCACCCGTCCTTCGGCCAGCCGTACGAGCGGCCGCCCGCCTTCTCCGGCGCGGGCGGCGGGGGAGGGGACGAGCCCTACTCGGGCCCGCACCCGGCCCCGCCCGCCATCGACTGGCCGCAGCCGCCCGCCCAGCTCGGCCCCGGCCACCCGTCCTTCCCCTCCGGCCCTTCCGAGAGCAACGGCTGGCCGAACGTGCCGGGCTGGCAGCCCGACGCGGCCTCCTGGTCGGCGCCGGAACCGCGCGGCTTCGACGCCTCCGACGTCTGGTCGCCGCCCCGGACCTCCGCGTGGAACGGCGGCGGCCTGCCCAGAAGGCCCACGCCACCGCAACCGCCGCCCGGCGGCTGGAGCGGCGACACGATGCCGCCGCAGCGCCCCGGGTTCGAGTTCACCGACGACTCCGGGGACACCGGGCCCATCCCGGCGGTCCCTCCGGCGGTCGGCGGCGACGACTACTTACCGATCTTCGCCGCGGTCGAGTCCGCCTGGTTCGGCCGCGACAAGACGTGGAGCAGCAGCAAGGCGGACGAGGGATGGAACGCTGCGGAGGCCGTGGTGGAACCGGTACGTGACGGATCGACGGCCGCCGGCCTGCCCAAGCGGGTGCCCAAGGCCAACCTGGTGCCCGGCTCGGCGGGCACCACGGCCGCGCCCAAGGGCGTGACGCCGATGCCGTCGGTCTCGCCCGACCGGGTCCGCAACCGCCTGTCCAGCTTCCAGCAGGGTTACCGGGCGGCGCGGGACGACATCACCGAGGGCAAGGCGTTCTCCGCCGGCTCGCGGAACGACGAAAGGGAGGAGGGCGCGTGAACGACCTGAGCCACGCGGCACGCGGGGTGGATTGGTTGATCACCGACTTCGTCAGCACGGTGCCGGGTGTCGCGCACGCGGTGGTCGTCTCCTCTGACGGGTTGCCGCTGGCCGCCTCGTCAGGTTTCCCGGCGGACCGGGCCGACCAGTTGGCCGCCATCGCGTCGGGTCTGGTGAGCCTGACGCAGGGCGCGGCCAGGGTGTTCGAGGGCGGGGCGGTCAACCAGACGATCGTGGAGATGCAGCGCGGGCTGATGCTGATCATGTCGATCAGCGACGGTTCGTGCCTGGCGGTGCTGGCCGCCCCGGACTGTGACATGGGTCTGGTGGCGTACCAGATGACGCTGATGGTCGAGCGCGCGGGCCAGGTGCTGACCCCGGCTGTGCGCGCGGAGCTGCGTGCCAGCCAGACCAGGTGATGGAATGACGGACCCCAGATGGAACAGCGGCGGGTGGGCGCCGGAGTCGCAGCCCCAGTCCCAGCCCCAGTCGCAGCTGAACCCGGACCCCGCATCGCCCGTCCGTCCCTACGCCGTGACAGGCGGGCGGACGGCGCCGCGGGTCAAGCTGGCGATGGAGGCCCTGGTGTCCTCGGCGACCGCCGAGCACCGGGAGTTCTCGCATATCACGCCGGAGTACCAGGCGATCAGCCAACTGTGCCGGCAGGTCCGGTCCGTCGCGGAGGTCTCCGCCCTTCTCCGGATCCCCCTTGGCGTGGTCCGCGTGCTGATCGCTGACATGGCGGCCGAGGGCCTGGTCCGCGTGCACCAGCCACAGCTGGAGGACGCCGGCCGGCCCGATGTGAACTTGCTCGAAAGGGTGCTCAGTGGACTTCGCAGGCTCTAGCCCCGGACTCACCTCGACGAAGATCGTCGTGGCCGGCGGCTTCGGGGTGGGCAAGACGACGTTCGTCGGCGCGGTGTCGGAGATCATGCCGCTGACCACGGAAGCCGTCATGACCGACGCCTCCGCCGGCATCGACGACCTCGGCATGACCCCGCTGAAGTCGACCACGACCGTGGCCATGGACTTCGGCCGCGTCTCGCTCGACCGCGACCTGATCCTCTACCTGTTCGGCACGCCGGGACAGCACCGGTTCTGGTTCATGTGGGACGACCTCGTACGCGGCGCGATCGGCGCGGTCGTGCTGGTCGACACCCGACGGCTGGCCGACAGCTTCCCCGCCATCGACTACTTCGAAGAGGCGCAGCTGCCGTTCATCGTGGGCATCAACGGCTGGGACGGCCAATATCCGCACAGCGACGGCGAGGTCCGCGACGCCCTCACCCTGGCCCCGCACATCCCCATGGTGCGGCTCGACGCCCGCAAGAAGGACTCCGTCAAGAACACGCTGATCGAGCTGGTCGAGCACGCCCTCTCGGTGCGGATGGCCGTGCCGGGCTGGGGCGGCTGACCGCGAGGGATCCGCCGCCCCGCCCTCCGTTGCGTCCTGCCGCCGTGACGGAGGGCGGCGGCAGGGTCCGCAGGCGGCTCAGAGGGGCAGGGCCTCGATGAGGCTCGCGCCGGAGCCCAGGTCGACGACCTCGGAGAGGGCCAGGCCCGCCCGGCCGAGCAGCGCGGCGTACTCCTCCCGGGTGCGCTCCGCGCCCCCGTTGAAGATCGCCAGCATCCGCAGGTCGATGTCCTTGCCCAGGTGCGGCGCCGCGTCGTCGGGCAGCACCACCTCCAGCACGAGCACCCGCCCGTCCGGGTTCATGGCGCGCCGGATGTTGCCGAGGATGGTGACGGCGTCGTCGTCGTCCCAGTTGTGCAGGACGCTGGCCAGCAGGTAGACGTCGCCGCCGGTCGGCACCCCGGTGAAGAAGTCGCCGGCGACCACCTCCGTCCGCCCGGTCAGCCCCTCCTCGGCGAAGGTCCGCTCCGCGTGCGCGGTGACGTGGCCCAGGTCGAGCAGGACGCCGCGCATCCGCGGGTTGGCGTGCAGGACCGAGGCCAGGATGTGCCCCTTGCCGCCGGCCACGTCCACCATCGTCGCCTCCGGCGGGAAGGCGTACGCCTTGACCAGGCCCTCGGTGAAGGGCAGGGCCCGGCGCCTCATGTAGTCGTCGAACATGCGGCTGAGCGCCGGGTCGGCGCCCAGGTGGTCGTAGAGGTGGCCGTACCGTTTCACGAAGGCCGAGCTGCCCTCGCGGACCGTGGCGGGGAGCAGGCCCATGGCGTACCAGAAGCTCTCCTCGCCGAGCATCCTGATCGACGAGCGGACCGAGTCGGGCACGTCCGAGCGCAGCGCGGTGCCTCTCGGGGCGAGATCGTAGGCGTCAGGACCGGCGGGCCGGACCAGGTCCATGGCGGCCAGCTCGCGCAGGACCCGGCGCAGCGCGGGCGCGTCGGCCTCGCAGCGCCGGGCCAGCTCGGCGGTGCCGAGCGGGCCGTCCGCCAGGTGGTCGGCCACGCCCAGCTCCGCCATGGTGAGCAGGGCGGCCAGCCGGGAGATGTCGCCTACGGCTCCCCAGAGAAGCTCGTCGGAATGCGGCATACGTCCTTCCAGGTCAGGTCGCGTTGCGGGTGGCCTGCCGGTGCCAGACGAGCAGACGCCGCTCGACCAGCACGAACAGGGAGTTCACGAGATAACCGAGCACTCCGAGCAGCACGATCGCGGCCCACACCCCGGCGCCGTCGAAGCTGCGCTGGGCCTGCAGCAGCTGGTAGCCGATCCCGTCGGTGCTGCCGAACAGCTCCGAGATGACCATGAGGATCAGCGCCAGCGACAGGCTCAGCCGCAGCCCCGCGAAGATCTTCGGCGAGGCGGCGGGCAGCACCACGAGCCGCAGGTACTGCTGCTTGGACAGGTTGAAGACGACGGCCGTCTCGGTGTAGGTGCGGTCCACCGCACGTACACCGTCGATCGAGTTGAGCAACACCGGCCAGATCACGCCGAACACGATCGCCGCCAGCATCATCGGCAGGCTCGCCTGGAACAGCACGATGAAGACCGGCAGCAGCAGCGGCGGCGGGATCGCCCGGCCGAACTCGATCAGCGGGTCCACGTAGTCGGTCGCCGTGCGCGAACGCCCGAGCAGCACGCCCGCGACGATGCCCAGCACCGCGGCGAGCACCCAGCCGCTGAACATCCGGGCGAGGCTCGGCAGCAGGTTCTCCAGCGCGTCGTCCGTCAGGAAGAGACGGGAGGCCGGGCCGGAGAACCACAGCTCGTACATCCGGGCGACGATCGTCGTGGGCGGCGGGAAGTCGGTGTCCTCCACCGCGCGGGCGATGAGCTCCCACGCGACGAGCACGACCGGGATGACCCAGAACCGGGCGAGTGCCTTCACGACTGCGCTCCCGTCCGCATGCGGTGCCAGTGGAACAGGCGGCGCTCGCCGGCCAGCAGCACCAGGTTGGCGGCCACGCCGAACAGCCCGGCCCAGACGGTCGCGGCCATCATGAGGTCCATGCGGTTGCCGCTGCCGGCCTGGATGACGTACACGCCGATGCCGGCGACGCCGCCCGCGACCAGTTCGGCGCTCACGGCGAGGACCAGCGCGATGCCGGCCGCGATGCGCACGCCGGTGGCCATGAACGGGGCCGCGCTCGGCACGCTCACGCGCGAGAGCACCGCGAGCGGGCCGAAGCCGAAGCTGCGCAGGGACTCCTTGGCCAACGGGTCCACGTCGTGCATGCCGTAGAGGGTGTTGATGAGGATCGGCCACAGGGAGGCGTACACGATCACCGAGACCTTCATCATCTCGTCCACCGGGATGAGCAGGATGGCGAGCGGGATGATGGCGACCGAGGGGATCGGGCGCAGGAACTCCAGGATGGGCCGGATGGCGCGCTCCACCGGCGGCAGCGAGCCCAGCAGCACGCCGAGCGGCACCGCGACGCAGATCGCGATCAGCAGTCCGAGCGCCCAGTTGGCGAGGGTCGCGGCGACTCCGGCGAGGAAGTCGGGGTCCGCCAGGAGGCGCCCGGTTTCGAGCAGGATGGTCGACGGGGGAGGGAAGTCCATGTCATCGCCGATGCCGTAGCGGATGACCAGCTCCCCGACGACGAAGAACCCCGCGGCGCCGGCGGCGCCGCGGAGCAGGCGAGCACCGGTCATCCGCTTGAGGCGGGCGCCGCGATCACGGACTTCACGTCGATCGAGTTCTTGAGGTACCCGTACTCGAGCATGAGGTCGGCCACCTTCTGGAGGCGGTTGGCGTTGAGCTCACTCGGATAGGTGCCGAGCGTGATCACGGACGCCGTCTTGGCGTCGATCTTGGTGTACTTCGGCAGCATGGCCTCGATCTCCTTGCGGTCGCTGGAGGCGAGCTGCTGGGCCTTGGCGATCGCGCGCTGGAAGGCGGCGAGCGTCTTCGGGTACTTCTGCACCCACTCCTCGGTGGCCATCCAGCCGGCGATCGGCAGGTCCTCGGTCTGGCCGGTCATGGTGTCGGCCAGCTTGCGGAAGCCGTTGGCGCTCTGGTTGGCGGTGATGAACGGCTCGGTGATCCAGCCCGCGTCCGCCTGACCGGCCTTGATCGCGTTGCCCATCTCGGGGAACGGCTTCTCCGCGAACTTCACGTCGTCCTTGGAGAGACCGGCGACCTTGAGCTGCGTCTCCACCGCGAGAGTGGCGACATTGTTCAGGTTGTTGACGAAAATCGTCTTGCCCTTGAGGTCGGCCACCGTCTTGATGGACGAGTTGCCCGGCACCATGATGACGAAGCAGTTCGCGCCCGCCTGGTACATGTCGGCGACGAGCTTGATCTTCTTGCCGCCGGCGACGGCCGCGAAGGTCGAGACGTAGTTCGTCTGCGAGATGTCGAGCTGGCCGCTCTCGATCATCGGGACGGCCACGGCGCCACCGGTGATGGGCGTGGGCTCGACGGTCAGGCCCTCTTCCTTGAAGAAGCCCTTGGCCTGCGCGATGTAAACCGATACAGGGTCAGGGATCGGAAGAGCACCGACCTTAATGGTGGTTTTCTCCAAGCCCTTGCTGTTGGCTGAGGTGGCGCCGCCGTCGTCGGATCCACCGCAGCCGGCAAGCGTCAGAGCGACTGTGACGCCGAGTGCGACGGCGTAACAGCGCAGTTTGCGTGTCATGGGGGGTTCTCCTACCAGGGGGAAGCTTCTGGAGATCGGCACAGGATACCGGGCGTGAAGCGTAGCGGAAGGGAACGCCGAAGGTCGGCGCAATGCCGCGTATATGCTGTTTATCTGTCAAATAAGACTGTAAACGGCTATAGATGTAAATATGGGGATAAAGGCCGATTATGTGTCGAATGTCCGGATTGGTGTGCCGGTTGCGCTCCGTGGTCGAGAGCTTGCCATGTGAACAATGTGTGATCTGGAACGGTTGAAAACTGGCGATACGTTGGCCTAACTATGAGGTTTGTGCTCAAATTGGGCCTCGAACTTGCCTGCGATCACTCGTGCGAGAGACGAAGCCGCTGAGACCCCCACAAAGCAGGCCATGGCGAGAGGTTGCCACCAGTGAGGACAACAACGACCGAAACCGGTCGTGGTAGGGCCCCGGACGTGCCCGAAAAGCCAGTGGGCGGCGAGGTGCCAGAGGTTCAGCTGCCCAAGTCGGGCAGCCCGCTCGCGCTGCGCAACTGGCGGGTACGCACCCGCCTGATCGCCCTCATCGCCATCCCCACGATCGTGGCCGTCGTGCTGGGCGCGCTCCGCGTCACCAGCTCGATCGGCAGCGCCCAGCAGTACCAGGTCGTCGGCGAGGTCAACACGCTCATCACGCAGGTCGGCGAGCTCGTCCGCGACCTCGGACTCGAGCGCGACCTGGCCAGCCGCTACGTCGCCTCCGGCCGTTCCGACGGCGAGCTGGACCGGCTGACCGGCCAGCAGCGCATCGTCGACGTCAGCGTGGGCCGCGTGCTGTCCAACGCGAAGACCACCGAGGAGTCCCTGTCCGAGATCGGCCGCCGATCCCTCGACCGGACCAGGACCCGGCTCTCCCAGCTCCGCTCGCTGCGTGACACGGTGACCAAGACGCAGCTCCCGCCGCTGCCGACGATGGAGAAGTACTCCGAGACCATCGCCGAGCTGCTGCAGCTCTACGACGAGCTGGCCCAGGGCGCCGCGGACGAGCAGCTGATCTCCACCAGCGCCGCCCTGCGCGCCGTCGCGCGCGCCGAGGAGGAGGCGTCCAAGCAGCGCGGCCTGCTGGCGATCGCGCTGGAGCGCGGGTCGTTCGAGGAGACCGAGTTCAACGCCTTCCTCGACGCCGGGTCCAAGCGCAACAGCGAGCGGGCGGCCTTCCGCTCCGCCGCCACCCTCCAGCAGCGGCAGATGTTCGACGACACCGTCGCGAACCTCAAGATCGGCCGCGCGGAGTTCTACATCGACCGCGCCATCCTGCTGCACAACAACGCCGTCGGCGTCGCCAACAGCAACAACGTCGCCGGCACCCGCTACCTGCGCCGGCTCGACACCGGCAGCAACGACGACGCGGGCCGCTGGTTCGACTCCATCTCCGACACCGTGGACCGCCTCCACCAGGTGCAGAAGAACCTGGGCGTGCAGGTCGCGACCCGCTCCACCGACGTCGCGAGCGCCGACAGGCAGACCGCCGCGATCAACATCGCGATCGTGGTCGGCCTGCTGATCCTGGTCCTCGTGATCACCGCCATCATGGCGGGCTCGCTGGTCCGGCCCCTGCGTCGGCTGCGCGGCGACGCGCTCAAGATCGCCGGCCAGACCCTGCCCGACCTGGTCCGCCAGCTCCGCGAGACGGACGTCAGCCCCGACAAGCTCCGCGTGCCGCCCATCGAGATCAACTCCAAGGACGAGATCGGTGAAGTGGCGCGGGCCTTCGACGAGGTCCACCGCGAGGCGGTCCGCCTGGCGGGCGAGGAGTCCAAGCTCCGGGCCAACGTCAACGCGATGTTCGTGAACCTCTCGCGCCGCAGTCAGACGCTGGTGGAGCGGCAGATCACCCTGATCGACGGTCTGGAGCAGGGCGAGCAGGACGAGCAGCGGCTCGGCAACCTGTTCAAGCTGGACCACCTGGCGACCCGTATGCGCCGCAACAGCGAGAACCTGCTGGTGCTCGCCGGCCAGGAGCCGCCGCGCCGCTGGAGTCAGCCGGTCAAGCTGGTCGACGTCGCCCGCGCCTCCCTCTCCGAGGTCGAGAACTACGAGCGGGTCGTGCTGGAGGTGCCCGAGGGCGTCTCCATCGCCGGCCAGGCCGTCAACGACGTCATCCACCTGCTCGCCGAGCTGATCGAGAACGCGCTGTCGTTCTCGCCGCGCGAGACCCGCGTCCCCGTCTCGGGCAGCCGGATCGACGGCGGCGGCATCATGCTCTCGATCAGCGACTCCGGCATCGGCATGACGGCCGAGGAGCTGACCCAGGCCAACGACCGGCTCACCAACGCCCCCACCGTGGACGTGTCGGTGTCCCGCCGCATGGGCCTGTTCGTGGTCGCCCGCCTGGCCCACCGCCACGGCATCCGCGTGCAGCTGCGCCCGCACGGCTCCGGCGGCCTGACCGCCATGGTCCTCATCCCCGAGTCGCTGCTCGGCGCGCAGGCCCCCTCGTACGCCGGCTCCGCCACGCCCGCCGGCGCGGGCTCCGGGCAGCCGTCCCGCGAGGAGGCGTTCCCGTCGCCGCAGCCCGCGGGCGCCGGCTGGCCGGCCACGTCCTACCAGCTCGGTCCCGGGCATCCGTCGTACCCGTCGTACCCGTCGGCGGAGCCCGCCGCGGCAGGCTCCCCGTGGGCCTCGGCGCCGCAGTGGCCCTCCACGGACAGCGCAATGGGCAACGGCATGGGCGCCGGCATGGGAGGCGGTGCCGGCAACGGCGCGAGCAACTGGATGGCGAACAACTCCGCGCCCTCCTCGGACGTCTGGGTCTCCTCGCGCGGCCCGGCGACCGGCGAGACCACGGCGCTGCCGCGCAGGGGCGCCGCCCCGCCGGAGGAGCCCTCGCCCTGGACCCGCGCCCCCGCCGAGGAGCCGAGCCCGTGGACCCGCCCCGCCGGGCGGCCGTCCGGCGGTCCCGCGCCGTCCTTCGACTTCCCCGAGACCGAGTCCGCCGCCACGGGGCCCATCCCCGTCGTCAAGCCGGCCACGTCGGGGGACGAGTACCTGCCGATCTTCGCCTCCGTCGAGTCCGCCTGGTTCGACAACGGCGGCGAGGGCAACGCGGCCACCTGGGGCTCCAGTAAGGCCGACGAGGGCTGGAGCGCGGCCAAGGCCGTGGTCGAGCCGGTACGCGACGGGGCGACGGCCTCCGGTCTGCCCAAGCGGGTGCCCAAGGCCAACCTGGTGCCCGGCTCGGCCGACACCGTCTCGGCCCCGAAGGGCGTCGCGCCCATGCCCGCCGTCTCGCCGGACCGGGTGCGCAGCCGCCTGTCCAGCTTCCAGCAGGGCTTCCGGGCCGCACGCGATGACATCAGCGAGGGCAGGACGTACGGGTCCGGCCCCAGGAGTGACAGCAGGGAGGAGGGCGCGTGAACGACCTGAGCCACGCGGCACGCGGGGTGGATTGGTTGATCACCGACTTCGTCAGCACCGTCCCGGGTGTCGCCCACGCGGTGGTCGTCTCCTCTGACGGGTTGCCGCTGGCCGCCTCGTCGGGCTTCCCGGCGGACCGCGCCGACCAGCTGGCCGCCATCGCGTCGGGCCTGATCAGCCTGACGCAGGGCGCGGCCAGGGTGTTCGAGGGCGGGGCGGTCAACCAGACCATCGTGGAGATGCAGCGCGGGCTGATGCTGATCATGTCGATCAGCGACGGCTCGTGCCTGGCGGTCCTCGCGGCCCCCGACTGCGACATGGGTCTGGTGGCGTACCAGATGACGCTGATGGTTGACCGCGCCGGGCAGGTGCTGACCCCGGCTGTGCGCGCGGAGCTGCGTGCCAGCCAGACCAGGTGATGGAATGACGAACCCCACGTGGAACAGCGGCGGGTGGAACAGCGGCGGCTGGGAGCCCCCGCCGCCGCCTCAGCCCATGGCCGCCGACCCTGCCTCACCGGTACGCCCGTACGCCGTCACCGGCGGGCGGACCGCACCGAAGGTCAAACTGGCGATGGAGGCCCTGGTGTCCTCGGCGACCGCCGAGCACCGGGAGTTCTCCCACATCACGCCCGAGTACAAGGCGATCAGCCAGCTCTGCCTGCAGGTGAGGTCGGTGGCGGAGGTCTCCGCGCTGCTGCGGATGCCGCTCGGCGTGGTGCGTGTCCTGATCGCTGACATGGCGGCCGAGGGTCTCGTGCGGGTGCACCAGCCGCAGCTCGAGGCGGGTAGGCCGGACGTCAACCTGCTGGAAAGGGTGCTCAGTGGACTTCGAAGGCTCTAGCCCCGGCCTGACCTCGACGAAGATCGTCGTGGCCGGGGGCTTCGGCGTCGGCAAGACGACGTTCGTCGGCGCGGTGTCGGAGATCATGCCGTTGACGACCGAGGCCGTCATGACCGACGCGTCCGCCGGCATCGACGACCTCGGCATGACCCCGCTGAAGTCGACCACGACCGTGGCCATGGACTTCGGCCGCGTCTCGCTCGACCGCGACCTGATCCTCTACCTGTTCGGCACGCCCGGGCAGCACCGGTTCTGGTTCATGTGGGACGACCTGGTGCGCGGCGCGATCGGGGCCGTGGTCCTGGTGGACACCCGCCGGCTGGCCGACAGCTTCCCCGCCATCGACTACTTCGAAGAGGCGCAGCTGCCGTTCATCGTGGGCATCAACGGCTGGGACGGCCAGTATCTCCACAGCGACGGCGAGGTCCGCGACGCCCTCACCCTGGCCCCGCACATCCCCATGGTGCGGCTCGACGCGCGCTCCAAGGACTCCGTCAAGAGCGCTCTGATCAACCTCGTCGAGCACGCTCTCACCGTTCGGATGGCCGTGCCAGGCTGGAGCGGCTGAGGAAGCGGATAGTCTGGAGTCTTAGACGTTCATTCGCTTCGAGGACTGGCCAACCACGTGTTCGAGACGCTTTCCGACCGCCTCACATCGGTTTTCTCCTCCCTTCGATCCAAGGGCCGGCTGTCCGATGCCGACATCGACGCCACCACCCGGGAGATCCGCATCGCGCTGCTGGAGGCCGATGTCGCGCTCCCGGTGGTCAAGGCGTTCGTCGCCCAGGTCAAGGAGCGCGCCCGCGGGGCCGAGGTGTCCCAGGCGCTCAACCCGGCGCAGCAGGTCGTCAAGATCGTCAATGACGAGCTGATCGAGATCCTCGGCGGCGAGACCCGCCGGCTCCGCCTCGCCAAGACGCCGCCCACCGTCATCATGCTGGCGGGTCTCCAGGGCGCGGGCAAGACGACCCTGGCGGGCAAGCTGGCCAGGTGGCTGCGCGAGCAGGGCCACGCGCCCATGCTGGTCGCCGCCGACCTGCAGCGCCCCAACGCCGTCCAGCAGCTCCAGGTCGTCGGCGAGCGCGCCGGCGTCGCCGTCTACGCGCCCGAGCCGGGCAACGGCGTCGGCGACCCCGTGGGCGTGGCCCGCCACTCGATCGACGAGGCCAAGCGGCTGCAGCACGACATCGTCATCATCGACACCGCCGGTCGCCTCGGCATCGACCAGGAGATGATGAAGCAGGCCGCCGACATCCGCGACGCGGTGCGGCCCGACGAGGTCCTGTTCGTCGTCGACGCCATGATCGGCCAGGACGCCGTCACCACGGCGCAGGCGTTCATGGAGGGCGTCGGCTTCGACGGGGTCGTGCTCACCAAGCTCGACGGCGACGCCCGCGGCGGCGCGGCCCTGTCGGTGCGGCACATCACCGGCCGGCCGATCATGTTCGCCTCCACCGGCGAGAAGCTGGAAGACTTCGACGCCTTCCACCCCGACCGGATGGCCTCCCGCATCCTCGACATGGGTGACATCCTCACCCTGATCGAGCAGGCCCAGAAGACCTTCGACGAGGAGCAGGCCGCCAAGATGGCGGGCAAGCTCACCTCGGGCGAGAACTTCACGCTGGACGACTTCCTCGAGCAGATGATGATGGTCCAGAAGATGGGCCCCATCAAGAACCTGCTCGGCATGATGCCCGGCATGGGCCAGATGCGCGACCAGCTCAACGCCATCGACGACCGCGACCTCGACCGCATCGCCGCGATCATCCGCTCGATGACCCCGGCCGAGCGCCAGGACCCGAAGATCATCAACGGTTCCCGCCGCGCCCGCATCGCGGCCGGCTCCGGCGTCACGGTCAGCGCGGTCAGCAACCTCGTCACCCGCTTCTTCGAGGCCCAGAAGATGATGAAGCGGGTCGCGGGCGGCATGGGCATCCCCGGCATGCCGGGCGGCCGGGGCAAGGCGGCCAAGGCGCAGAAGAAGAACAAGAAGGGCCGGCGCGTCAGCGGCGACCCGCGCAAGGCGGCGCTGGAGAAGTCGTCGTCCGGCGCGGGCGACGGCCAGGCGCAGCCCAAGCAGGGCGGCATGCTGGGCAACCTGCACGGCAAGCTGCCTCCGGGCATCGAGCTGCCGCCCGGCTTCGACCCGTCCAAGCTGAAGCTGCCCGGCCAGAACTGACGCCGGGTCGCCTCGTTGCCGAGGCTTTGCGGGGGTGGCCCCGCGAGGTGTCGTGGACAGTGACGGCGATCTGGCACAATTGCATGTTGGAACATCGTGTTCAGGTGGGCGCCCTCTCACCGACCCGCTGAGCACGCCTGTCCCTGGAGCGTCGTCCTGTCGTGCCCCACTCGGCGCGGCGCCGCTCACCCACGCTCTAATGCAGGAGAGACCACACCCGTGGCAGTCAAGATCAAGCTCAAGCGGCTCGGCATGATCCGCAACGCTCAATACCGCATCGTCGTCGCCGACAGCCGCACCAAGCGTGACGGCCGGGCGATCGAGGAGATCGGCCTGTACCACCCGAAGGACGACCCTTCGCGCATCGAGATCAACGCCGAGCGTGCGGCCTACTGGCTGGGGGTCGGTGCCCAGCCGACCGAGCCGGTGCTCAAGCTGCTCAAGCTCACCGGTGACTGGCAGAAGTTCAAGGGCGAGCCCGCCCCGGCGCCCCTCAAGGTCGCCGAGCCCAAGCCCGACCGGCACGCGATCTACGAGGCCGCGGCGAAGGAGGCCCTGTCCGGTGGCGACACCGGCACGGCCGCCACCACGCCGCGCAAGTCCAAGAAGAAGGACGAGTCCGAGGCCCCCGCCGAGACCCCGACCGAGGGCGAGGGCTGACGTGCTCGAGGAGGCTCTCGAGCACCTCGTTAAGGGCATCGTCGAACATCCCGACGATGTCCGGGTCCGCGCACGCCGCATTCGCAGCGGGCGCGTCCTGGAGGTCCGGGTGCACCCCGAGGACCTGGGCAAGGTCATCGGACGCGGCGGGCGCACCGCCAAGGCGCTGCGCACGGTCGTCAACGCCCTGGCCGACGGGAAGTACGTGCGGGTCGATCTGCTCGACCTGCACGAGGCAGTCCGTTAGCGTCAGGTTTTCCGCGCCCTCACCGGTTCACCGCCGGTGGGGGCGCTCCGCGTTAGAAAGGGCACGTTCGTGCAGTTGGTCGTCGGCCGGATAGGCCGTCCGCACGGGGTACGCGGCGAGGTCACCGTCGAGGTGCGCACCGACGAGCCCGAGCGGCGCTTCGCCGTCGGGGCGTCGATCGCCACCGACCCGGCCGGCTCCGGGCCTCTCGTCGTCGCCGGGCGCCGCTGGCACAAGGGCATCCTGCTGGTGACGTTCGAGGGTGTCACGGACCGCGACGTCGCCGAGGACCTCCGGGGCACCATGCTCGTCATCGACTCGGCCGACGTCGAGCCCACCGGCGACCCCGACGAGTTCCACGACCATCAGCTCATCGGCCTGGCCGTCGAGACGGTCGCCGGCGAGCCCGTGGGCGAGGTGGAGGACGTCCTGCACCACGGCCAGGACCTCCTCGTGGTGCGCCGCGAGGGGCGGGAGGAGGCGCTCATCCCGTTCGTCAAGGCCCTGGTGCCCGAGGTCGACCTGGCCGGCGGCCGGCTGGTGGTCGATCCGCCGGAGGGGCTGCTCTGATGCGGCTCGACATCATCTCGATCTTCCCCGAGTACTTCGCGCCGCTCGACGTCTCGCTCATCGGCAAGGCGCGTGAGCGGGGCACTCTCGACGTACGCGTCCACCAGCTGCGCGACTGGACCCACGACGTGCACAAGACCGTGGACGACACCCCCTACGGCGGCGGCCCCGGCATGGTCATGAAGCCCGAGGTGTGGGGCGAGGCGATCGACGCGGTGATCGGCGACGGCGCGCCGCGGCTCGTGGTCCCGACGCCGAGCGGGCGGCCCTTCACGCAGGAGCTGGCGCAGGAGCTGGCGGGGGAGCCGTGGCTGCTGTTCGCCTGCGGCCGCTACGAGGGCATCGACTCCCGCGTCATGGCCGAGTACGGCGAGCGGCTGCGCGTCGACGAGGTCAGCATCGGTGACTACGTGCTGGCCGGCGGCGAGGTCGCGGTGCTGGTCATGGTGGAGGCCATCGGCCGGCTGCTGCCCGGCGTGCTGGGCAACGCCCAGTCGGCCGTCGACGACTCCTTCGCCCCCGGCTCCATGCGCAACCTCGTCGAGGGCCCCGTCTACACCAAGCCGCCGGTCTGGCGCGGCCACGAGGTGCCGGCCGTGCTGCTGTCCGGGCACCACGGCAAGGTCGCCAGGTGGCGGCGGGACGAGGCGCTGCGGCGCACCGTGCGCAACCGGCCCGACCTCGCGGCGGAGCTCGACCCGGAGACGCTCGACAAGCACGACAGGAAGCTGCTGGAGGAGCTGTCGTTTCGCGTCGAACGGGAAGATGTGGCAAACTGAATCGCTGCCCAACTCATGTTGGCCGCTAGCGCATGCCCGGAATCCGATCCGGGACCACCGAAGACAGCAGGCGTGTCCGCTTCGTTGCCGCGTTCGTGAGAGCTCGGCCGAGTGGACCTCCGCGTGCCCCCGAACTTTGAGGAATGACTCTCATGCACACGAAGATCCAGGAGCTCGACAAGGCCGGCCTGCGCGACGACGTGCCGAACTTCCGCCCCGGTGACACGCTCGAGGTCCACGTACGCGTCGTCGAGGGCAACCGGTCCCGCATCCAGGTCTTCAAGGGCTTCGTGCTGCGCCGGCAGGGCAGCGGCGCCCGTGAGACCTTCACCGTCCGCAAGGTCAGCTACGGCGTCGGCGTCGAGCGCACCTTCCCGGTCCACAGCCCGGTGATCGAGAAGATCGTGCTCGTCACCCGTGGCGACGTGCGCCGCGCCAAGCTCTACTACATGCGCGACCTGCGCGGCAAGGCCGCCCGCATCCGCGAGAAGCGCGAGACCACGGCCGCCAAGTAAGCGCCCTTCGTCTCTTCCGTGGCCCGTGCCCTTGTGGCGCGGGCTTTCGGTTTTTACAGCGGCGTTTCTTTTATGTGGAGCGACCCGTGCGTGGGTGTAACGTCGGTCGAGGCTTGTCGAGCCCGTACATCATCTAGGCTCGTCAGCGATGACTAGCGAGAGCCAGGAGCACGGCGCGGCGCGCCGCCCTGTCGAGGACGAGGTGGACGTGGTCGCGGAAGAGACTCAGAAACCGGCCAAGGGCGGCAAGAAGGACAAGAAGGGGTCGTTCTGGAAAGAACTGCCCGTTCTGGTAGTAGTGGCCTTGGTGCTCGCCCTGATCATCAAGACGTTCGTGGTGCAGGCGTTCTACATTCCGTCGGAGTCGATGGAGAACACCCTGCTCAAGAACGACCGGGTGCTGGTCAACAAGCTCGTCTACCACACGCGCGACATCGAGCGGGGCGACGTCGTGGTCTTCTCCGGCGTCGACTCCTGGGACGGCGAGTTCCAGATGGAGGAGCCGTCCAACCCGGTCGAGGGGTTCTTCCGGTGGGTCGGCACGGCCTTCGGCATCGTGCCCGGCGAGAAGGACTACATCAAGCGCGTCATCGGCGTCGGCGGCGACCACGTCAAGTGCTGCGACCCCAAGGGCCGCATCACGGTCAACGGCACGCCCATCGACGAGGAGAGCTACCTCTATCCGGGCAACGTGCCCTCCGACCGGTTCTTCGACGTCACCGTGCCGCCCGGGCGGCTGTGGGTCATGGGCGACCACCGGTCGGTGTCGCTCGACTCGCGCTCCCACACGGGTGACCCCGGCGGCGGCTCCATCCCCGAGAGCCAGGTCATCGGACGGGCCTTCGTCATCGTCTGGCCCTTCGACCGGGCCCGCGTGCTGGAGATCCCCGACACCTTCGCGCAGCCCTCGCTCCACGCGCTGGGCGGGGCGGTCCCGTTGGTCGCCGGGTTCGGGCTGGCCGTACCCTTGGTCCTGGTCCGTCGGCGCCGGCGTACGAAGAGGCGCTGAATGGCCGTCACCAAGAAGGCGGAGGGCGTGGCAAAAGAGAAGAAGAAGGGCGGCTTCCGCGAGACGCTGCTGCTGCTGATCCTCGGCGTGGGCATCGCGCTGCTGCTGCAGGCGTTCGTGGTCGGCTCGTTCTACATCCCCTCGCAGTCGATGGAGAACACGCTGCTGATCAACGACCGCGTGTTCGTCAACAAGCTCTCGGGCAAGCCGGAGCGCGGCGACATCGTGGTGTTCAAGGGCTGGAACGGCGAGGACACCATCAAGCGGGTCATCGGCGTCGGCGGCGACCACGTCAAGTGCTGCGACTCCAAGAAGCGCATCACGGTCAACGACACCGCGCTGGACGAGACGTCCTACCTCTATCCCGGCGATTTCGCCTCGGGCGAGAAGTTCGACGTCACGGTGCCGGCCGGCAAGCTGTGGCTGATGGGCGACCACCGCAGCGCCTCGGCCGACTCGCGGGCCCACATGGAGGAGCCCGGCCAGGGCTTCATCTCGGAGAACGACGTGATCGGCAAGGCCGTGGTGCGCTACTGGCCGCTGTCGCGGGGCTACTTGTTCGCCCGTCCCGACACTTTCGACAAAATCAAGTAGACGGACTTTCGGTCGCGGGTTGCGGCGAATGGGGCGTACGCTGCCTCTGTCATGACAGTTGCGTTCCGCCCTCGACCGAGCGTCGTCCGGCGCGATTCCGGACTCTACGCCTACGAACGGGCACTGGCCCGCCGCGGCCTCACCCCGATCGCCGGCGTCGACGAGGCCGGGCGCGGCGCCTGCGCCGGCCCGCTCGTGGTGGCGGCCGTCGTCCTGCGCAGGCAGATCGACGGCCTGGGCGACTCCAAGCTCCTGACCCCGGCCGTGCGCGAACACCTCTACGAGCGCATCGTGCGCGTCTCCCACGTAGGCGTAGTGATCATCCCGCCGGGGGAGATCGATGCCAAAGGTCTGCACAAGTGCAACGTCTCAGGAATGCGGCGAGCCGTCGCGCAGTTGCCCTGTGACCCGGAGTACATCCTCACGGACGGTTTCCCGGTGCCGGGGCTGCCCGCGCCGTCACTGGCCGTGTGGAAGGGGGACCAGGTGGCCGCGTGCGTGGCGGCCGCGTCCATCGTGGCCAAGGTGACGAGGGACCGGCTGATGGTGACGCTCGACGAGCGCTACCCGCAGTACGGTTTCGCCGAGCACAAGGGGTACGTGACACCGCGACACCGGCTGGCGCTGTCGGCGCACGGCCCGTGCCCGGACCACCGTTACTCCTTCGTCACGGTGGCCAGGGAGATGGGTGAGAATGAAATGGGGGCCGGGGTTGCCTGAGCAGGCAAACCGGGGGACCGGTACGACAGGAGGACCGCGATGAGCGCAGAGGATCTCGAAAAGTACGAAACCGAGATGGAGCTGCAGCTTTACCGCGAATACCGCGATGTCGTCGGATTGTTCACATATGTTGTGGAGACCGAGCGGCGGTTCTATCTGACCAACTCGGTCGACCTCGACGTCCGCACCGCCGAGAACGGCGACGTGTTCTTCGACGTGAAGATGCAGGACGCCTGGGTGTGGGACATGTATCGGCCGGCGCGGTTCGTGAAGAACGTGCGGGTGGTCACGTTCAAGGATGTGAACGTGGAAGAACTGGCCAAGGCCGATCTCGAGATGCCCAAGGAAGGGTTCTCCGGGTAGCGGGGGCGACCGGCTGGCTGGCTCGCTGGCTGGTGCGGAGATGCCTGGAGCGGGGCTGCTTTTGCCGGGCTGTACGGACTCGTCGCACCGATCCGGCACCTGCATCCTGGTCGGCGCTGCCCTGAAGGCCGTACAGGGACGCCGCCGCCCAGTTCGGCGCCGACACCGATCCTCGCTTCGATCCCGCTCGCGACGCCATCCGCGATCCCAGCCCGTGACAGCGCTCTCGATCCGATCCGTGATGGCCTCTCAGATCATGCCCGTGCCGCCGCTCCGCTGCGTCCTCGCCGCCGTCGGGTTACCGCCTCCGATCGGCCTTTGCTTCCGCCTGCGACTGGCCTTTGACTCTCGCGTCCGATCGCGACTGTGTTTCCGGCCCTGAGCGCGACCAATCCGTCGACCGCTGCCCCTCGGCCCGACCACCGCCCCTCGGCCCGACCACCGCCCCGCCGCCCGACCGCCGCCCCGCCGCCGGACCGCCGCCCCGCCGCTCTACCCCGCCGCCCCGCGGCCCGACGGCCATCACCCTTACTTGCTACGGCGACGTCGCCTTATCGCCATCTCCCGGCCGAGCAAATCAACGCTCCCTCTCTTCGCCTGTGCTGCCGCACTCACCTCTGGCGCTAGGCGCTCGCGCTCCCGGCGCTACGTGCTCGCACCTCTTCGGGTCCTACGTCCTTCCTCTGCGCCCGTACCCCCGCTTCCCGTCCCCGCGCCTCGCGCCGCCTCACCTCACCCTTGCGCGAGCCCTCGCTCTCCAACCCCGGCGCCTCCCGTCGGCAGGCTCTCGAATGCCAGCGCCAGTTGTCAGCGCGATGCGAGCATCCAGGAAGCAGTGCCGTCGCCCGTCGCCAGTCCTGTGAATCGCACGTCCGGCGTCATCGCTCCGCCAGGTCGGCGTGCTTGCCGCCCTCTGCCCTCATCAATGCGGGCGAAGGCGTGCTCCTAACCGCGCTTGGACTCCACCGTCGCTCTCGCTGGTACGGCACTACACCCCCTTCAACCACCGGTCGGCGCAGCAGCCTCCTCAACAGCCCACCGGCCGTCCGCCCCGTTATCCACAGTCACCCCGAGACTCTGCACTCCCTATCCCCAGAACCCCGTTCGGCCGCACGAGACCCACCCTGCCTCCGCCAAGGTCAGGCCGAAGCATCCAAAGCAGCACCTCGGACGGAGGCACCACATGGCCAAGAAGGAC
This sequence comes from Nonomuraea sp. AD125B, assembly GCF_041402765.1. Classification (NCBI taxonomy): domain Bacteria; kingdom Bacillati; phylum Actinomycetota; class Actinomycetes; order Streptosporangiales; family Streptosporangiaceae; genus Nonomuraea; species Nonomuraea sp. AD125B. The sequence continues at coordinate 434,968 of NZ_JBGLOU010000008.1, forward strand.
GAACTCGGCAAACAGGGCGAGCAACTGGCCGCGATCTACCTGGAAGCCAAGGGCATGAGAATCATCGACCGCAATTGGCGCTGCCGCCACGGCGAAATAGACATCCTCGCCGAGGACGGCCCCACGCTCGTCGTCGTCGAGGTCAAGACCCGCTCCAGCCGGTCCCACGGCACAGCCCTGGAGTCGGTGGACCGCAGAAAGCTCTCCAAACTCCGCGCACTCGCCGCCAAGTGGCTGTCCGCCCAGGCCCGCGCCTTCGACTCCGTACGAGTGGACGTCATAGCCATAGAACGCTTCGCCGGCGACTTCGCCCTGCGCCACATCCGGGGAGTGATCTGATGGCCGTGGCGCGCACCCGCAGCGTGGCCCTGGTCGGCGTGACGGGCCGTACCGTGGAGATCGAGGCCGACGTGGGCAACGGCCTGGCGGGCATCCACCTGATCGGCCTGCCCGACACGGCGCTGAGCGAGGCCCGCGACCGAGTGAGATCGGCGGTCGTCAACAGCAGATACCCGTGGCCCGACGCCCGCATCATCGTCAGCCTGTTCCCGGCCACCCTCCCCAAGCGTGGCTCGCAATTCGATCTCGCCATAGCGATGGCGATCTTGGGAGCTGCGGGTGTGGTTCCGGCCGAGCGCATCGCGGACCCGTTCTTCCTGGGCGAGCTGGGCCTCGACGGCCGCATCAGACCGGTACGCGGCGTCCTGCCCGCCGTTCTGGGCGCCGCGAACCACGGAGACGCCACGGTCGTCGTCCCCTCGGCCAACTCCGCGGAGGCGTCCCTGGTCCCCGACGTCAAGGTGATCCCGATGGCGTGCCTCCGCCAACTGGTCGAGTGGCTGCGCAAGGGCCGTGAGGATGCGCCCGAGCCCGAGCCTGAAGAGCTCACCGAGCCCAGGACTCCAGCCACGAGCCCGGCCCTCGACCTGGCCGACGTCGTCGGTCAGCCGGTGGCCCGCCGCGCTCTCGAAGTGTGCGCCGCCGGCGGCCACAACCTGTGGATGCTCGGTCCGCCCGGCACCGGCAAGACCATGCTGGCCGAACGCCTCCCCACGCTCCTGCCCGACCTGGAACTCGACCACGCCCTGGAAGTGACCGCCATTCACTCGGTGGCGGGCATCCTGCCGCCCAGCGCGCCCATGCTGAGCCGTCCGCCGTTCGTGGCTCCGCATCACACGGCCACCTCGGCATCGATCATCGGGGGCGGCAGCGCGATCGTACGCCCCGGAGCGGTCTCCCTGGCCCACAGAGGGGTCCTCTTCATGGACGAGGCTCCCGAATTCCCCCGTCATGTCCTCGACGCGCTGCGTCAGCCCTTGGAATCCGGCCGCGTCACGGTGTCACGATCGGCCGGCTCGGTCACGTTCCCGGCCCGATTCATGCTCGTCCTGGCGGCGAACCCGTGCCCCTGTGCGCAGAGCGACGACCAAGGTGAGACCTGCAAGTGCTCCCCGACCGCGAGGCGCCGCTACCTCGGCAGGCTCTCGGGTCCGCTCCTTGACCGCGTCGACATGAAGGTCACCGTGGCTCGGGCATCAAGGCGCGAGCTGCTGGCCGACCGCCAGTTCACTGAATCGAGCGCAACGGTGGCCGAACGCGTGCTCGCGGCTCGTGACCGCGCCGCCAAACGCCTCAGTGGCACCCCTTGGCGTACCAACGCCGAGGTCCCCTCGTCCGTCCTGCACAGCGACTACCGCCCGCCTCCCGGGGCGATGAAGCCCATGACCGCCTGCCTGGACTCAGGCACCCTGACCGCCCGTGGTCTCGACCGGGCTGTCCGCGTCTCCTGGACCTTGGCCGACCTGGCCGACAAGAACTACCCAGGCGAAGACGAAACAACCACCGCCCTCCACTTCTGGCTCGGAGCGACATCCTGATGCGCAACACCCCCTGCACCCCCACCCGCCTCCTCCACCCGCAGAGGCCCTCCATCGCAGCCCACCCCGCCCAGCGGGCCGTCTCACCCCAGGAGACGCTGCCAGCCCGACCGACCCTCTCCACCGAGCCGCCAACCGTCGGGCACACGCCGACCATCCGATCAACATCGTCCGGAAGCGCCCGACCGCCTGCGCCAGCCCCTCGGACCGCATCGGTATCAGAGCCGGTACAGCCGTCTCAACCAACTCCCGGTGCCGCCACCGCAGAGCGACTCCTATCGCAAAGGAACCGCCAGCGTGCCCCTGCACCAGCTCCGCCGCAGGCATGTGACCCGACACGCTCACCCGAGCCACGAGACCAGCCCGTACCAGAGCCGACCACAGCCTCACCCCAGGCACGCGAGCCGAAACGGCCGCCCGCGCCACGAGACCAGCCGGCACCGGGGCGGACCATCGCATCACCAACGAGGGTTCCGCCCAACGCATCCGCTCGATCCGAGCACGCAGCCCGCGCCGCGCTGATGCGCGCCGCAGACGTAGGCGACCCGATCATGGGCCGCCTGGTGGCCCAACACGGAGCGGCCACCGCGGCCGACGCGATCCGCGCCCGCTCCCTCCCGCCCGAGTTCATCGAGCAGGAGATGACGCTACGAGACCGACCCCGCGACGAGCTGACAGCCCGTCTGAACGCCTGGCACGCCCGCTTGGCCGCCTCCAACCCGGCCGCCGACATCGAGAACGGCGAAAGATGCGGCGCCCGCCTCATCGTCCCCGGCGACGCCGAATGGCCCACCCAGCTCGACCAGCTCGGCCCGAGTCGTCCCCTCGGTCTCTGGCTGTGGGGCGCGGTCGACCTCCGCTTCTCCTGCCTCAAGTCCGTGGCGCTGGTCGGCGCCCGCTCAGCGACCGCGTACGGCAAGCACATAGCGGCGGAGTTCGGCGTCGGCCTCGGCGAGTCCGGCTGGACGGTCGTGTCGGGCGGCGCCTTCGGGGTGGACAGTGCCGCGCACAGGGGAGCGCTGACCGCCGGCTCCCCGACCGTCGTCGTGCTGGCCTGCGGTGTCGATGTCTGTTACCCGAGCAGCCACGACACCTTGTTCGCCAAGGTCAGAGACCAGGGAGTGATCGTGAGCGAATGCCCACCAGGAGTGCACCCGACCCGGGCCCGCTTCCTCATCAGAAACCGCCTGATCGCAGCCCTCTCGCGAGGCACCGTGGTGGTGGAAGCCGCCCTGCGCAGCGGCGCCCTCAACACCGCCACCCACGCCCTTGCGCTCAACCGGCACCTGGCCGCCGTGCCCGGCCCCATCACCTCCCGCCTGTCGGACGGATGCCACCGCCTCCTCCGCGAACGCAAGGCGGTGTGCGTCACCTCTCCTGAGGAGATCATCGACCTCGTCGGTGTGATGGGCGATGACCTGGTCTCGCAACCCCGCACCCCGGCGGTCGCCCGAGACAAGCTCAACGACGTGACAAAGAGGGTGCTGGACGCCGTACCGACGCGAAGAGGCGCCGGCCCCGCCTCAATAGCGGTCGCGGCCGGCGTGAACTTGAGCACCGCCCTCAGCGCCCTGGGCGGCCTTGCCGCCGCCGGCTACATCGAACGCGCGGCAGACGGCTGGCGCCTCCGCAAACAGACGACCTCCTACCGCAAGGCCCCCGATTCCGCCGTCCTTGAACCCCCGCACATCGACGCCGACGCCGACCCATCCCAGGACCCGCCCTTCCCGGACGAGGACGACCTCGTACGCCGCGAACACAACCTCCCCACCCCCGACGAGGGCTCCCCAGAGTCCCGCCCGGCCTGCAGGACGAATGAACCCGAACGACACACCGCTCCGCCAAGGAACACTCTGAACGAAAGGTGACCGGCAAGAAATCAAGCTGGCCGTCCACCTGGCGTGGCCACGCCATCCGCGTAGTCGGCACACGGCAGCACGGCCCGCGGGAAGGTGCGGGATGTAGGCGTGGACCAACCGTGGATACGAGGCGCGGACGCGTGGGACGTCTCAGCAGCAGGCAGCGATAGGTGAAGTACGGCGGTCCGCGAACCGTAGCCTCGCCGCGTCCTCCGGCGTCCTCCGGCGTCCTCCGGCGTCCTCCGGCGTCCTCCGGCGTCTCCGGGGGAGTGTCAACTTAACGGCTGGGGAGTGTCAACTTAACGGCTGATCTTGGTTGTTGAAGTGTTCAGAGGTTGGCAGGGGTGAGGCGGCCTTCGAAGGCGATCTGGAAGGCGTTCAACGGTGCCTTCCAGCGCATGGTCCATCTCTTGC
>NZ_JBGLOU010000009.1:0-411525 GCF_041402765.1 Nonomuraea sp. AD125B
CCCCCGAGTCCGAGGCGACGCCCGCCCCCTCTTCCCCCCAAGGGACGCCCGCCGGTGACGACGGGAAGCGGCGCCGGGTCGTCCGCGCCAAGCTGGCCGGCGCGGTGGCCGCCATGCTGGTGGTGGCGCTCGCCGCCACCGCCGGCCTCCAGTGGTACGCCGCCGCCCGCGCCGACGAGGCCCGCACCGCGCTGGAGGCCGAGCGGGCGCTGCGCCTGGAGGTGTCCGGCGCGGCGAGCGCGTTCGGCACGTCCTTGCTGAGCTACGACTACCGCGACCTCCAGTCCACCCGCTCCACCCTGAGCGCCCAGGCGACGGGCGACTTCCTCACCACCTACGACACCGCGTTCGGCGGCGCGATGGCGCAGGTCATCGTCAAGCTGAAGGCCGTCGCCCAGGCCACGGTCCGCGAGGTCTACCTGGCCGACGTGGACGAGGCCACGGCGCACGCGATCGTCGTCGTCGATCAGCAGGTGAACACCTCGGAAGCGATCCGCTCGGTGAAGGATTCGCACCTTAAGATCGCTCTTGTGAAGGAGAAGGGCGTCTGGAAGGTCCGCGACGTCACCGTGCTCGGCGCCGCCTCGGACGACCAGTACGCACTCGACGACGGCAAGAACGACGACAAGAAGAAGGACTGACGATCGGCCCTCTGGCGATGGGCGGCCACCCCGGCGAGGTGCGCGCGCCCGAACACTGGCTCACCGAGGTGGAGCGCGAACGCGCCGCGCGGTTCCGTTTCGAGGCGGACCGTGACACGTTCGTCGCCGCCCACCTGCTCGTCCGGCTCTGCGCGGCGGCCGCGCTCGACGCCGACCCGGCCGCGCTGACGCTGCTGCAGATCTGCGACGTGCACGGCCCCGGCCACGGCAGACCGTACGTCGAGCAGGCCCCCGAGCTGGGCGTGAGCCTCAGCCACACCCGCGGGTACGTCTGCGCCGCGGCCGGCCCCGGCAAGGTCGGCGTGGACGCCGAGCGGGTGCCGCCGGGCCCGCTGGACGAAGGGCTGGCCGAACGCGTGCTCACCCCGCGCGAGCGGGCCGAGGTCACCGGCAACGACGAGCTGATGCGGCGCTGGACCCGTAAGGAGGCGCTGATCAAACGGGGCGAGCTGTCGCTCGACCAGCTGGACCAGCTCGACAGCGGCGGCGACGACCTGGACGGCCGCCACCTGCTGGAGTGGACGGCCGGCCCGGACATCAGGGTGGCGGTCGTCACGGACCTCCCGGCCCGCCGCGTGCCGATCCCGCACGTGAGCTAACCGGAGGGGCGGCGGGTCGGGGTGGGGTCGAGGAAGACCAGCCTGACGACGGGGAACTCCCGGCGCAGCCGCCGGTCCACCTCGTCGCAGGCGATCTCGACGCCGGCCGCGCTGGCCTCGTCCCTGAAGTCGATCTTGGCGGCGACCAGCACGTCGCCAGGGCCGATCATCATGGTGAGCAGCTCGACGACGTCCTCGACCTCCGGCTGGGCCAGGAGCACCCCGCGGATCCCGGTCTCCACGGAGGGCGGCGCGGCCTGCCCGATGAGCAGCGACAGGTTGGCCCTGATCAGGGTGAGCGCGGCCAGCAGCAGGAGCAGGCCGATGGCGACGGAGGCCAGGCCGTCCCACAGGGCCGACCCGGTGAGCTGGGAGCCGAGCAGCCCGCCGCCCGCGATCACCAGCCCGGCCAGCGCGGCCGCGTCCTCGAACACCACGGCCTTGAGCGCCGTGTCGGAGGTGATCCGCACCAGCCGCACCGGATGGAGCTGGTAGCGGGCCGCCTCGGCACGCAGCTGCCCGTACGCCTTGGCGAACGACAGGGACTCGATGACGAAGGAGACGGCCAGCACGATGTAGGACGGGACGAGGTTGCCGAGCTCCTCGCCACGGCTGATCACGTGCACGCCGTGCGTGACGGAGAAGCCGGCGCCGCCGACGAGCGTGGCCACCGCCGCAAACATCGCCCAGACGAACCCGGCCTTGCCGTACCCGAACGGACGACGCCGGTCGGCGGGCCGGCCCGAGCGGCGGATCGCGACCAGCAGCAGGATCTCGGTGACGGTGTCGGCGGCCGAGTGCGCGGCCTCCGACAGCATGGCCGCCGAGCCGCTGAACAGCCCGGCGATCAGCTTGGCCAGCGCGATGGCCAGGTTCGCGGCCCCGGCCACGAGCACCGTGCCGGTGCTCTCCCCGCCCTTCTCCGCCGGCCTCTCCCCCATGCCGTTCACTCTACGTACGCTAATCTTGAGATCATGAGCGCCCCTCGCTGGCTGTCATCCGCCGAACAGCGTGCCTGGCGCACGCACCTGGCGCTGCACAAGCTGCTCATGCACCGGCTCGACCGCGAGCTGCAGGAGCACACCCTGTCGCTCAACGACTACGAGATCCTGGTCAACCTGTCGGAGAGCCAGGGCCGCCGGATGCGCATGAGCGACCTGGCCGACGCCACCATCCAGTCCCGCAGCCGCCTGTCGCACCAGATCTCCCGCATGGAGGCCAAGGGCCTGGTCAAGCGGGAGGACTGCCGTGACGACCGGCGGGGCACGTTCGCGGTGCTGACGGACGAGGGCTGGGAGACCATCCAGCGGGTGGCGCCGTTCCATGTGGCGAGCGTGCGCGAGCACTTCGTGGACCGGCTCACCGACGAGCAGCTCGAAGCGATCGAGGCGGCGTACGCGCCGCTCGTGGAGCAGCTGAAGAAGCTGCGCTGACCGCGCCCGCGCCTGGCCGCGGGCCGACATCCAACCGATATCCGCGACCGCGCGCGGCCTCCGCCACCGGTCGCTACGATCCGCTCATGCTCAGAAGACTTCTGATCGTGGCGGTTCTCGCGCTCGCGTCGGCCTGCTCGTCGGGTGGCGGCGGCGGCGAGGCCGAGCTGCCCGCCGGCCCGGACCTGATGAAGAAGGCCGCCGAGGCCATGACGACGGTCAAGTCGGCCGCCTTCTCCATCGCCACCGAAGGCAAGCCGGAGGTGCCGCTGCAGAAGGCGGACGGCAGGCTCACCGCCGGCGGTGACGCCGACGGCACGCTCACGATCTCCATCCTGGGCAACCTCCAGGAGGTCACCTTCGCCCTCGTCGGCGACACGGTGCACTTCAAGGGCCCGACGGGCGGCTTCCAGAAGATGACCAGGCAGCAGCTCGCGCAGTTCTACGACCCGTCGGTGATCCTGGAGCCGACGAAGGGCATCGCGAAGATGCTGTCCTCGGCGACGAACCCGCAGGTCGAGGGCGTCGAGGGCGGCGCCTACCGGGTGGCGACGACGTTCCCCGCCCAGGTGGTCAAGGACATCGTGCCGGGGGTCACGCAGGACGTGAACGGCAAGGTCTGGATCGACCAGGCCACCAGCAGGCTCAGCAAGGCGAGCCTGCCGTTGCCCGGCGGCACCGTGACGGTGTCGTTCAGCGACTACGACGCGCCGGTCACGATCACGCCGCCCGCCGGATGATGGCCGTCGCCCGCCGGGTCGCGCTCGGCGCGGGGGGCGCGGTGGTGCTGCTGGCCGCGCTCGACGCGTACGTGGTGGTGACCGTCCTCATCGAGATCGCCAGGGACGTCGGCGTGCCGCTCAACCATCTGGAGCGGGCCACGCCGATCGTCACCGGGTTCCTGCTCGGCTACATCGCGGCGATGCCGCTGCTCGGGCAGCTCTCCGACCGTTACGGGCGGCGGCCGCTGATCCACGCCTGCCTGGCGGTGTTCGCGCTCGGGTCGGTGCTGACGGCGCTGGCGGCCGGCGAGACGATGGTCGTGGCCGGGCGCACCGTGCAGGGCATCGCGGGCGGGGCGCTGCTGCCGATCACGATGGCGCTCATCGGCGACCTGTGGGAGGAGCGGGAGCGGCCGGTCGCGCTCGGCGCGGTCGGCGCGGCGCAGGAGCTGGGCTCGGCGCTCGGCCCCCTCTACGGCGGGCTGCTGGCGCAGATCCCGGCGTTCGCGGTGGCGGGCGTGGAGCTGGGCGGCTGGCACGCCATCTTCTGGGTCAACGTGCCGCTGGCGGCGCTCGCGGCCGTGGCGGTCCACTTCACCGTCCCCGGCCGGCCCGCCCGTCCCGTGGAAGGCCCAGTGGAAGGCCCAGTGGAAGGCCCAGTGGAAGGCCCAGTGGAAGGCCCAGTGGATGGCGCGGCCCGGCGGGTGGACGCGGTGGGCGGCGCGCTGCTGGCCCTCGCCCTGGCCCTGCTCGTCATCGGCCTGTACAACCCCGACCCGGCCGAGGCGTTCCTGCCGCCCTGGGGAGCGCCGCTGATCGCGGCGGGCGCGGTGGCGGCCGGGGTCTTCGTCTGGTGGGAGATCCGCTCCCCCGTACGCATCCTCGACCTGTCCGGCGTCCCCAAGGGGCCGCTGCTGGCGACGCTGGGCGTGAGTTTTCTCGCGGGGGCGGCGCTGCTGGTCACGATGGTGTTCGTGCCGTTCACCGCGCAGACGCTGCTCGACCGGGACGAGCTGGGCGCGGCGTTCGTCCTGGCCCGGTTCCTGATCGCGCTGACCGTCGGCGCGCTGCTCGGCGGGGTGCTCTCCCGCCGGCTGGGCGAGCGCGTGGTCGCGGTGGCCGGCATGGTGGTCGCCGCGGCCGGCTACGGGCTGATGAGCCGCTGGCCGCTGCGGCTGGCCGAGGCGGGCCTGGCCGTGGACGCCGCCCTGGTGGTGGCCGGGCTGGGCCTCGGCGTGGTGATCGCCCCGGTGTCGTCGGCGGTGCTGCGCGCCAGCCGGGCCGACCAGCACGGGGTGGCCTCGGCGGCGGTCGTGGTGGCCAGGATGATGGGCATGCTGGTCGGCATCGCGGCGGTGTCGGCGTGGGGGTTCCACCGGTTCCAGTCGCTCACGGCCGACCTGGACACGCCGCTCCCGTTCGGCGTGGACGCGGCGACCTACCAGCGGCATCTCGCCGAGTACACCGGCCAGGTGCAGGCGGCGCTGCACGTGGAGTACACCGAGATGTTCCTCGTGACGGCGTTCGTCTGCCTGGCGGGCGCGGCGGCCGCCTTCCTCATGCCGCGCCGCCTCCCCGGGCGGGTCCCCGCGCCGGCCCCGGCAGCGGAGACCCGCTGACCGGGGCCGGGGCGCCGCCGGTCAGGGAGACAGGCGGTGGAGGTCGCGGGGGAAGGCCGTGGTCTCGCGGATGTTGGCCGCGCCCGTCAGCCGGGCCGTCCAGCGTTCCAGGCCCAGCGCGAACCCGCCGTGCGGCGGCATGCCGTACCTGAACGCCTGCAGATACCCCTCGTACGGCTCCACCGGCTCCCCGCGGGCGGCCAGCGCCGCCGTGTAGTCCTCGTAACGGTGCAGCCGCTGCCCGCCCGTCACCAGCTCCAGCCCCCGGAACAGCAGGTCGAAGCCGTTGGAGTAGGCGGGCCTGGCGGGGTCGGGGTGGGTGTAGAACGGCCGCTTGGTCATGGGGTAGCCGGTGACGAACAGGAACTCCGACCCGTGCTCCCGCAGCGCCCACTCCGACAGCCACCGCTCCTGCGCCGGGTCCAGGTCCGGCTCGCCGGAGGAGGTCAGCCGCTGCGCCTCCGTGAAGTGCACGGCCGGGATCTCGGCGGGCACGTCGGGCAGCGTCAGGCCGAGCAGCTCGACGGCCGGCGCGGCGCGGTCGCGCACCGACGCCAGCATGCCCGCCACGGCCTCGCGGAGCACGGCCATGACGTCCCGGTGGTCGGCCACGAAGCCCAGCTCGGCGTCCAGGCTGGTGTACTGGGCCAGGTGCCGCGCGGTGTCGTGCGGCTCGGCGCGGAAGACCGGCCCGACCTCGTAGACCCGCTCGAACACCCCCACCATCGTCTGCTTGTAGAACTGCGGCGACTGGGCCAGGTAGGCGCGCCGCCCGAAGTAGTCGATGCCGAAGACGTTCGCCCCGGACTCGGTGGCCGAGGCGACGATCTTCGGGGTGTGGATCTCGGTGAAGCCGAGCCGGTCGAGCGTCTCGCGGAACCCGGCCACGCTCGCGGCCGAGATCTCCAGCGGCGCCCGCAGCCGGGGGTGGCGGAGCGCGACCGGCGCGTGGTCGAGCACGGTCGGCAGCGCGGCGGGCACCACCGGCCGGTAGAGGTCGAACGGAGGCGGCGCGCCCGGCTCTGCCAGCACTTCGATCTCCGGCTCGGTCAGCTCGACGCCGCCGGGCGCCTGCGGCCGGGCGGTCACGGTGCCGGTGACCCGGACCACGCTCTCCTCCCCCGGCAGGCCGCTCCCGGTCACCACCTGGGCCAGGCCGGCGCGGTCGCGTACCACGAGGAAGGACACGGATTTCAGGTGCCGGCGGCGATGGACCCAGCCGGCGATCGTCACTCGTCGTCCGGTGTGCTCGGCGAGCTCAGCGGACAGAATACGAGAGATCATCACAGCTCCTCTGCAGGATGTGCGTGATCCCTTGGGAGTGCGGGGGAGAAGGGAGCTCCCGGTGCCACCGCACTTTCGCCGCCCCGCCGGAGCGGCGCGGCCTCGAAGAGGACCCGATGACGGGGGTCAGGCCGGCGGGGCATTTCCTCCCCGCACTCAGGAGTGTCTTCGCCGCGGGGCTCGGGGCCGCCTTCACAGCTTCCGGCGGCTCTCTGGACCCGAGCGGGGCCGCGGCTACTCGGCTCCCTCAACGTGTTGCCGATCACTCTACGGCCGGGTGGGCCTCCGGGGCAAAAACGGGCGGGCGCTCCCGGTCTCCGGAAGCGCCCGCGCCCGTCACTTGTCCTTCTTGGGACGCTTTTCCCTGATCTTCATGGTGACCTCGATGGGCGAGCCCGCGAAGCCGAACTCCTCGCGGATGCGCCGCTCGATGAAGCGCCGGTAGGTGTCCTCCAGCCAGCCGGAGGTGAACAGCACGAACTTCGGCGGCTCGATCGACGCCTGCGTGGCGAAGAGGATCTTCGGCTGCTTGCCGCCCCGCACGGGCGGCGGCGTCTGCTGCACCAGCTCGGTCAGGAACGCGTTGAGCCGCGCCGTCGGCACCCGCGTGGACCACGAGTCGAGCGCCTTCTCCAGCGCCGGGACCAGCCGGTCGACGTGCCGCCCGGTCTTGGCGGAGATGTTGACCCGCAGCGCCCACGGGGTGCGGACGAGCTGCCGGTCGATCTCCTTCTCCAGGTAGTAGCGGCGGTCCTCGTCGACGAGGTCCCACTTGTTGAAGGCGACCACCATGGCCCGGCCCGACTCGATGACCAGACCGATGATGCGCAGGTCCTGCTCGGTGAGCGGCTCGCTGGCGTCGATCAGCACGATCGCCACCTCCGAGCGCTCCAGGGCCGCGCGCGTGCGCATGGCGGCGTAGAAGTCGGCGCCCTGCAGCTCGCGGTCGCGCCTGCGGATGCCGGCGGTGTCGATGAAGCGCCAGGTGCGCCCGCCCAGCTCGACCAGCTCGTCCACCGGGTCGCGGGTGGTGCCCGCCATCGGGTCGACCAGCACCCGCTCCTCGCCGGCGAGCTTGTTGAGCAGCGAGGACTTGCCGACGTTGGGCTTGCCGAGCAGCGCGATCCTGGCCGGGCCGCGCTGGGTCTCGAACGTGACGCGCGGCGTGTCGGGCAGCGCGTCGAGCACCACGTCGAGCAGGTCGCCGCTGGAGCGGCCGTGCAGGGCCGAGACGGGGTAGGGCTCGCCGAGGCCGAGCGCCCACAGCGCGGCGGCCTCGAGTTCGAGCTGCTGGTTGTCGACCTTGTTGGCGGCCAGCACGACCGGCTTGCCGGACTGGCGCAGCACGGCGCCCACGATCTCGTCGGCGTCGGTCGCGCCCACGGTGGCGTCCACCACGAACACGATCACGTCGGCCAGCTCGACGGCGACCTGCGCCTGCTCGGCGATGCGCAGGTTCATGCCGGTGGCGTCGGGGTCCCAGCCGCCGGTGTCGACGACGGTGAAGCGGCGGCCACGCCAGTTGGCCTCGTAGGTGACGCGGTCGCGGGTCACGCCCGGCACGTCCTCGACGACCGCCTCGCGGCGGCCGATGATGCGGTTGACCAGCGTGGACTTGCCGACGTTCGGGCGTCCTACGATGGCGACGACGGGCAGCGGAGCGCTGTCGCCGTGCTCGGTGATCTCAAGGTCGTCGAGCTCTGCCTCGACCCAGTCCCCCGTTGACACGATATTTCGTCCTTTGTGTGAGTACCGCGCCTGACATGGTCATCAGGCGCGCTCCTTGACCAGCCTCAACACCTCCGCGATCACCTCGTCGAGGCTGAGCGCGGTGGTGTCGAGCTCGACGGCGCCATCCGCCATCGAGAGTGGGTCGGTCTTCCTCGTCGAGTCCAGGGTGTCACGCCTGGCCATGGCCTCCTGCTGCGCCTCGACCGTGGTGCCCGCCAGCTCGGCGGAGCGCCTGCGGGCACGCGCCTCCGCGCTCGCCGTCAGGTAGATCTTGACGGGGGCGTCGGGGCAGACGACGGAGCCGATGTCGCGGCCCTCGACGACGATGCCGCCGGCGCCGATGGCCTCCCGCTGGAGTGCGACCAGCCGCGCCCGCACCTCGGGGACGGCGGCCACGACGGAGACCGCGCCGGTCACCTCGGCCTCCCTGATCGGCCCGCCGACGTCGACGCCGTCGACGTGGATGGCGGGCGCGTCGGGGTCGGTGGCGCAGACGATGCCCGGCTCGCCGCTGCGGGCCGCGATCGCGGCCGGATCGGCGAGGTCGACGCCCTGCTGGAGCATCCACCAGGTCATCGCGCGGTACATGGCTCCGGTGTCGAGGTAGCGCAGGCCCAGCGCGCGGGCGACCCCGCGCGACACGCTCGACTTGCCCGACCCCGAAGGTCCGTCCATGGCGACGACCAGACCGGTCACGGCCTCTCCCTCTTGACGTGTGTCTCGACCTGAAGAGGCTACCGCGTCCGGCTCAGTCGGCGATCCAGCTCCCGTGGAAGCCGAGCGGGACGCGGGCGGGAAGGTGCACGGTGGCGACCGGCTCGCCGGTGAAGTCGCGGGCTGAGACGATCACGAGGTCGGCCGCTCCCCTGTCCGGGTCGTTGACGAGCGTCATCACGTAGCCGTCGTCCTCGGCCTCGCCCTCGGGGACGAAGACCGGCTCGCCGACGTACGCCCCCCGCCCGAACTGCCGGGCCTCCTGCGTGCCGCGGACCAGGTCGTGCTTGATGAGGGTGTTGTCGAACGCCTCGTCCGGCAGGTCCTCCAGCCCCGTGTCGTGCGGGCTGACGATGTCGTTCAGCTCGCGGGCGGCGGCGGTGTAGCCGTAGCGGTGGGGCAGGCCGGTGCGCCGCTCGTCGATGCGCGGGAACTCCTGCGAGCGGTCGTCCAGCCGGGTCTGGGAGACCTTGCCGGAGGCCGGGTCCACGCGCCAGCGGTCGAGGGTGGGCGCGCCGCCGGCGTCGAGCCGGGCGTCCACGAACCTCTTGGGGTAGCGGATCACGTCCACCACCACCTCGTCGCCGTCGTCGTAGGCGTTGACCGTGTGGAAGACCCAGCACGGCTCCACGTCGAACCAGCGCGTCTCGCCGCCCGCGCGGGGCAGCAGCCCGATGCGGGCGCCGTGGGCCTCGTTCCAGGCGTACGGCAGCGGTGTGCCCTTCTGGGCGTGCTCCATGCTGAACGTGACCGGCAGGTCGTAGAGGACGACGTAGCGCTCGGTGAGGGCGAAGTCGTGCAGCATCGGCGCGTCGGCGATCGGGATGTCGCGCACCTGCCGCACCGTGCCGTCGGGGCCGAGGACGAGGTGCTGGTGGTGGTCCCAGCCGAAGAAGTACGCCACCGCGTGCAGCTCGCCGGTGACCGGGTCGGCGTGGGTGTGGGCGGCGAACCCGCCCGGCAGGCCGCCGCCGAAGTCGCAGCTGCCGATCGTCTCCAGCTCGTAGCTCAGCTCGTACGGCAGCGCGCCCGCCTCCACGGTCGCGAACGTGCGCCCGGCCAGCCCGATGACGTGCGTGTTGGGCGCGAAGTCCATGCCCGCGTGCACGGGTCCCGGCCGGACCGGCTCGCCGAGCCTGCGGGCGACGTCGGCGCTGCGTACCCAGCGGTTGCGGTACCACTCGGCGCGGCCGTCGCGCAGCCGCACCCCGTGCACCATGCCCTCGCCGAGGAACAGGTGGGAGGCGTGCGGGTCGTCGAGGCTGAGCGGGTTGGGGCCGTTGCGCAGGAAACGGCCGTTGAACACGGCCGGGATGCGGCCGGTCACCTCCAGGTCGAAGGCGGTGATCTCCTCGGTCACGGGTGCGAAGCCGTCCCTGAACGGGGTGGTGGTCATGACGCGGTCCTCTCTACGGACTCCTCGTACGGCAGTTCGCGAAACTCGCCGCCCGGCTCGTCGTCGGGCAGGTCGGGCGGCAGCAGGAAGGGGGCGAGCACGGCGGCGTACAGGGCGCGGTAGCGCCGGGCGGCCTCGGGCGCCGCGAAGAAACCGGTGATCTCCAGGCTGACGGCTCCGTGGACGGCCATCCAGAGCAGGTCGGCGATCTCCCTGGCGGTGCCGCCCCGCAGCAGCCCGTGCTCCAGGCACGCCCGTACGGCGTGGACGAGCAGCTCGAACGAGCGCCGCGCGGCCGCCACCGCCTCAGGCCCCGGGCTGAACCCGGGCACCGCGCCCTGGAACATGACCCGGTAGTAGTCGGGCTCGGCGAGCGCGTAGTCACGGTAGGCGTCAAGCCCGGCCCGCAGCTCGGCCAAGGGATCGGCCGGCGGTTCGGAGAGGGGGCCGTCGACGGCGATCCTCTTGCCGTGCTCGTCCCTCTTGCCGTGCTCGTCCCTCTTGCCGTGCTCGCCCCTCTTGTCGTGCTCGTCCTCGGGCGCGGCGTGCAGCCGCCGCTCCCCTCGCGCGCTCTTCGGCGCGGCGCGCAGCCGGCGCTCGAACCGGGCGAACCCCTCCAGCCACAGGGCCTCGACCAGCCCGTCCTTGCCGCCGAACAGCGTGTAGATGACCTTCGTGGAGCAGCCGGCCTCGCCCGCGATGCGCCGGACGGTGAGCGCGCCCGGCCCTTCGGTGACGAGCAGGTGCGTGGCGGTGTCGAGGATCGCCGTCCGGACGACGTCCTGCCCTTCTCGCTGTGCCTGCTGGTACGCGGTCGCCATGCTTGGTAACGCCGTTTCTTCTCGGTAACGTTGTTACCGTCCTTTGTACGCCCTCCTCCCCCGGTTCATCAACCGCCATTTAGTGACTAAGGGGGTTTCGGCAGGTAAGTGCTCTGATGTGAGCGAAGCCCGGGTCACGGTCGTGGTGGCCAGCAAGGACAGGCTGCGAGCGCTGGCCCGCTCGCTCCCCCGGCACCCGCGTCCGGTGATCCTCGTCGACAACGGCTCCACCGACGGGACAGTGGGCTTCGTCCGCAAGCATTTCCCCGACGTACAGGTGGCCGAGGCGGGCGAGAACCTGGGGGCGCCCGCCCGCAACGTCGGCGTACGCCTGGCGGAGACGCCCTACGTGGCCTTCGCCGACGACGACTCCTGGTGGGCGCCGGGAGCGCTGGGACGGGCGGCCGACGTGCTGGACGCCCACCCCCGGCTGGCGGTCCTGGGGGCGCGCGTGCTCGTGGGCCCCGAGGAGCGGCTGGACCCGGTGTCGGAGCGGATGGCGCACTCGCCGCTCGGCGCCGAGCCTGACCTGCCGGGGCCGAGCGTGCTGGGCTTCCTGGCGTGCGGCGCCGTGGTGCGGCGGGAGGCGTTCCTGGAGGCGGGCGGGTTCGACGACGTGATCTTCTTCTTCGGCGAGGAGGAACGGCTGGCGGTGGACCTGGCGGCGCGCGGATGGGGCCTGGCGTACGTGGACGACGTCGTGGCCCACCACCATCCGTCACCGTCCAGGGACCCCCGGGGACGGCAGGTGCTGGCCGCGCGCAACTCCGTGCTCACGGCGGTGCTGCGCCGCCCGTGGACGGTGGTGGCCCGCCGGTTCCTCGCCGCGCTGCGCCGGGGGCCGGCGGGCTGGGAGGGGCTGCGCACGGCCGTACCCCGCCTGCCGCGGGCCCTGGCCGCCCGCCGCGCCCTCCCTCCATCCGTCGAACGCGACCGCCGCCTGCTGGAACGCGCCGGCGGCTGACTTCGGGGCACCCGCTGTTACCTCCCGCGTACGACGGGCAGCAGGCCGACATGAGTACAGCACCGAACCCGATCCAGCTCCAGAAGCACCTGAGCGGCGTGGACTACCCCGCCAGCAAGGACGACCTGGTCCGGGCCGCCCGTGACCACGGCGCGGACGACGACATCGTCAAGGCTTTGGAGGACATGCCGGACCGCGAGTACGACGGCCCCAACGCCGTCAGCCAGGCGGTCACCAAGAAGTGACCGAGCGGTGACCAGCGTGCGCGGTGGGCCGCCGACACCCGCCGCGCACCCCACCGCGCACCCCACCGGGGCACCACGGCGCCGGCGGGGTCAGGGAAGCTGCCAGCCCCGGTCGCGCAGCGCCTCGACGAGCGGGACCGCGGCGTCGGGCTGCACGGACAGCTCGGCGATGCCCAGCGGCAACCCGGGCGCGTGCTCCAGCCGGACGTCCTCGACGTTGACCCCGACCTCGTCGCACACCTGGAACAACCGGGCGAGCTGCCCGGGACGGTCGCCGATGACCACCTGGACCACCGCGTACGCCGAGGCGGGCCCGCCGTGCTTGCCCGGGATGCGGTCGTGCCCGACGACACCCCGCTTGAGCAGCTGGGTGATGTCCTGCATGGCGGTGCCGTCGCCGTCGGCCAGGGCGCGCAGCGCGCCCGCGGCCTCGGTGAGGTCCCGCGCGACGGCCTCCAGCACCTCGGCGACCGGGGCCGCGTTGCCGGACAGGATGCCGAGCCACAGGCCGGGGTCGCTGCCGGCGATCCTGGTGACGTCCCTGACGCCCTGTCCTGCCAGGCCGAGCGCGACGTCGGTGGTGTCGGCCAGGCGCGCGGCCACGGCCGAGGCGGTGACGTGCGGCGCGTGGGAGACGACGGCCACGGCGCGGTCGTGCTCGACCGCGCCGACCTCGACCGGGTTGGCCCCGCACAGCTCGACCAGCCGCAGCACGGCGGCCTTCGCCTCGGGATCGGCCTCCCCGGTGGGGCACAGCGCCCACGGACGGCCCAGGAACAGGTCCTCGCGGGCGGCGCCCGGACCGCTCCGCTCCCGGCCCGCGAGCGGGTGCGAGGCGACGTACGACGTCAGGTCGCAGCCGAGCTGCCGGGCCCGGTCGATGGGCTCGGCCTTGACGCTGGCCACGTCGGTGTAGAAGCGCGCGGCGTCGTGCCGCTGCAGCTCCAGCAGCTCGCCGGCCACGAACGCCGGGGGCACCGCGATCACCGCCAGGTCCACGCCCTCCTCGGGCGGGGCCTCCGGCGTCCATTCCTCGCCCGCGCCGAGCTCGCGCGCCAGCCGTACGGCGCCGGGGTCGCGGTCGGCGAGCAGGACCCGCACGCCGTGCCTGCGCAGCGCCAGCGCGGTGCTGGTGCCGATGAGACCGGTGCCGACGACGAGCACGGTGCGTAGTTCCATCTGGATGTCCTGGTGTCTCGGGCCGCCCCTGATCGGGGCCTATTGGGCGATGTCCTGGCGGAGCGCCACGGCCCCCCGCAGGTAGACGTGGTGGATCTCCGAACGTGGGCGATCGGTCTCGATGTGGGCCATGAGCCGTACGACGCGGGGCAGCGCGCCCGGCACGTCGATCTCGGTGCAGCAGATCAGCGGCACCTCGTGGAAGCCCAGCTTGCGCGCCGCGAGCGCGGGGAACTCCGCCGTCAGGTCGGGCGTGGCCGTGAACAGCACACTGATCACGTCGTCCGTGGTCAGCCGGTTGCGCTCCATGAGGACGCTGACCAGCTCGGTCGTGCCCTCGATGATCGAGTCACGATCGTTCGCGTCCACCTGGATCGCCCCGCGGACCGCCCGCACCATGTGGTTCGTCCCCTTCTGACAAGCGGGAGAGCCCGTGCGGGACAAAGCACGCACGGGCTCCTGCGTTCGGACAGATTACAGCTTCACGGCCGCGTACAGCTCGCCGACCTCTTTCAGGGTCAGCGCGCGGATGGTGCCGGGCTTGGTACGGCCCAGCTTCACCGGGCCGAACTCGATCCTGGCCAGGTCGATGACCCGGTGCCCGGCCTCCTCCAGCATGCGCCTGACGACGTGCTTGCGCCCCTCGTGCAGGACGACCTCGACCAGCGCCTGCTGGGCGTGCTCCTGCACGATGGCGAAGCTGTCGGCCCTGACGAGACCGTCCTCCAGCTCGATGCCCTGCTTGAGCCGGCGCCCGAGGTCCCTCGGGATCGGGCCAGGCACCTTCGCCCAGTACTTCTTCTGCACGCCGTAGCTGGGGTGGGTGAGCCGGTTGGCCAGCTCGCCGTCGTTGGTGAGCAGCAGCAGGCCCTCGGTCTCGGTGTCGAGCCTGCCCACGTGGAACAGCCTCGGCGCCAGCTCCTGGACGTAGTCGGCCAGGCACGGGCGGCCCTGCGGGTCCTCCATGGTGGACACGACGCCGATGGGCTTGTTGAGCGCGTAGTAGACCAGGTCGGGGGCCGTCGGGATGCGCTTGCCGTCCACGTGGATGACCTGCTTGGCGGGGTCGACCTTGGCGCCGAAGCGGCGTACGACCTGGCCGTTCACCGTGACGCGGCCCTCGCCGATCATCTCCTCGCACGCCCTGCGGCTGGCCACGCCCGCCTGCGCGAGCACCTTCTGCAGCCGGACGCCGTCCGGGACCTCGGTGGTGTCGCGCTCGTCGGTGTAGCCCTCGGGGAACAGGTCGCGGTCGCGGATGGGCTGGCGGGCCGCCTTGATACGGGCCTGCTGGGGGCTGCCGGGACCCTTGCGGTCACCGGACGCGCCGCCTCCCGGCCCGCCGGCCCTGCCGGCCTTGCCGATGGTCTGGACGTCGTCACGCCTGCCGCCACGGGCGGTCGCCCGTACGACGCCCCGGGGGGCGTCGTCACGCCGGCCGTAGCGGGAACGGGTCGATCCCGCCTCGCGGGGCGCGCCCTGCTCGGAGCGTCCCCCGCTCCGGTCGGAACGGAAACCGCCCCGGTCGTCCCGGCGCTCACCACGGTCGGACCGGTAACCACCCCGGTCCTCACGCCCACCGAACCCGTCGGTACGGCCACCGGACCGCTCGACGCGGCCCTCGGCACTGCCGCCGAACCGGTCGGTGCGGCCTTCAGAACGGCCGCCGAAGCGGTCGGAACGGCCCTCAGGGCGGCCGCTGAAGCGGTCGGAACGGCTCTCGGAACGGTTGCCGAAGCGGTCGGCGCGGCTGTCGGCGCGGCTGTCGGAGCGGTCGCCGAAGCGATCCGTGCGGCGCTCGGGACGGTCGAAGGAGCGGTCGGTGCGGCGCTCGGGGCGGTCGGCGCGGTAGCCGCCGCGGTTCCCGTCGCGGTCACGGTCGCGGTCCCAGGTCCGGCTGCCGGCCCGGTCACCGGCCCGGTCACCGGTCCGGTCACCGGTCCGGTCACCGGTCCGGTCACTGGGCCTGCCGCTGGACCGGTCGCTGGACCGGTCGCGGTCCCAGCCGCGGTCGCGATCGCCTCGGGGGCCGCCGAAGCCTTCGCCGCGCGGACGCTCGGCGCGCGGGCTGCGACCGTACCTGTCGGAGCGGTCGTCGCGGGAGAATCCGCCGTCGCGGTCGCCGCGGGCGGGCCGGTCGTCGCGGTCGCCTCGCGACCAGGAGCCGCGCTCCCGGTCGCCGCCGCGGTCGCCACCGGCGTAACGGTCATCCCGGCGGTTGCGGTCGTCTCGGGGGTAGCGGCCCTCGCTCGCGCCGTCACGTCCGCCGTACCGGGCGCGGGAACCCCCGCGGTCGGCGCGGAGGGAGTCGCGCGAAGGCCGGTTGTCACTCACGGAGTCGCGGCCGTAGCCGCGGTCGTCACGGTCACCGCCGAAGGAGCGGTCACGACCGGACGAACGGTCACGGTCGCCGGACGACCGACCGCGGTCGCCGGACGGCCGGCCGCCGTATCCGCGGTCGTCGCGCTCCGCGCGGAAGGCGGGACGCCCGCCACGGCCGGCACTACGGTCCGAGCCGCCGGTGCGTCCACGACCGCGTCCATCACCGGACGGGGTGCTTCGCCTGTTGATCACCTTGTTGTCTCCTCGAGGTTCTCCACGTCGTCGGGGAGGAAGGGGGCGAGCTCGGGGAGCTCGCTCAGGTCCCGCAGTCCCAGACGTTCAAGGAAGTATGAGCTTGTCCGGTAGAGCACTGCCTGGCTCTCCGGGTCGGTGCCGGCCTCCTCGACCAGCCCCCTGGCGACGAGCGTCCGCATGACGCCGTCGCTGTTGACGCCGCGTACGGCGGCGACACGGGCGCGGCTCACCGGTTGCCGGTAGGCCACGACCGCGAGGGTTTCCAGCGCGGCCTGGGTCAGCCGCGACTGCTGGCCGTCGCGGACGAACCGCTCAACCAGCGCTGCGCAGTCGGCGCGCGTGTAGAACCGCCAGCCGCCTGCGACCTCTCTCAGATCGAAACCCCGCCCGGCGGCGGTGTATTCCGCCGAGAGCCCGCGCAGCGCGGCGGCGACCTCGTGGGTGGGGCGCTCCAGCACCTGCGCCAGGGTCACCTCGGCGACGGGCTCATCGACCACCAGCAGGATAGCCTCCAGAGCCGCCTGCAACGTCGGCCCTGCCGCCTTCTCCCGCTCCTCCTGCTGGTCACCGGCCCCGAACTCCTCCGCGCCAGGGGCTGCGACGCCCCCAGGGCGGGGCGAAGGCGCGGGTGCTGGGGACGGCTCCGCTCGCAGGGGCTCTCGCACTTCTTCGGCCACGGGCGTCGCGGCGGTGAGGGGCGTCTCGTCCGCTGATGCCGGGCCGGCGTGAGGAGCCGGTGCAGGGGGTGCGGTGACCGAGGGCTGCGGCATCTCGGCGGGCTCGGACACCTCCGCCGGTCGAGGCGCATCGACGGGCTCGGACTCTTCCGCCGCCTCAGAGAAGTCCGCAGGCTCGGCCGCAGGCTCAGGACCGTCCGCAGGCTCGGAAACCGGTTCAGGGATGTCACCAGGCCCCGGAACCTCCGCCGGCTCAGGGACGTCCGCGGGCTCGGGGACCTCCGCCGGCTCCTGGGCATCCGCAGGCTCCTGCGCCGGCTCTGAGGCGGCCGCAGCCCCTGACACCTCAGCGGGCGGAGGTGCGTCGGCAGGGGGATCCGCCGGATGGGCCAGGGAGCCTGGGAGGGTCATCCAGGCGGGGAGCGGGTGGCGGGGGTCGGAGGGGTTGGGGTTGTCAGTCATTGCGTGGCTTCTCCGCGGATTCCTCGTAGTCGTCCCCCACCGCCACATCCCCCTCGTCGGCCCCGGTCCAGGTGACGTGCAGGTCGCCCAGCGGCTCGACCTGCTCGAAGGTCACCGCCGCCTCCCTGAACAGCTCCAGCACGGCCAGGAACCGCGCGATGACCTCGAAGGTCCCCGCGCAGTCGGCGACGAGCGCCCGGAAGGTGGCCCGGCGCAGCCGCCGCAGGTGCGAGACGAGGATCGCGGCCTGCTCCTTGACGCTGGCCAGCGGCTCGTAGATGTGCCCGATCCCGACGGTGGGCGGCGCCTTGGGGGTGAAGGCCCGCGCCGCGATCCTGGCCAGTTGCTCGGGCCCGACGCCCAGCACCAGCTCGGGCAGCAGGTTCGCGAACTGGGGCTCCATCTGCACGGTACGCGGGAAGCGCAGCGCCTCCTCCGCCATGAGCCCGGAGAAGACCTTCGCCACCTCTTTGTACGCCTTGTACTGCAGCAACCGCGCGAACAGCAGGTCCCTGGCCTCCAGCAGCGCCAGGTCCTCCTCGTCCTCGACCTCGCCCGAGGGCAGCAGCCGGGCCGCCTTGAGGTCGAGCAGCGTGGCCGCGACCAGCAGGAAGTGGCTGGTCTGGTCGAGGTCCCACTCGGGGCCCCGCGAGCGGATGTAGGCGATGAACTCGTCGGTGACCTTGGAGAGCGAGACCTCGGTGATGTCCAGCTTGTGCTTGGCGATGAGGCCGAGGAGCAGATCGAAGGGCCCTTCGAAGACGTCCAGGTGGACCTGGAAGCCCTGGGGGTCGGTCTGCTCGGCGGTGGTCACCTCGCCATTGTGGCAGGTGCCGGCCAGCGCGAGAGCACTTCGCGGGCCAGCTCGCGATAGGCGTTGGCGCCCAGCGAGGAGGGGTCGAACGTGGTGATCGGCTCACCGGCCACGGTCGCGTCGGGGAAGCGCACGGTGCGGTTGATGACCGTGTGGAACACCTTGTCGCCGAACGCCTCGACCACGCGGGCCAGCACCTCGCGGCCGTGCAGGGTGCGGGCGTCGTACATGGTGGCGAGCAGGCCCTCGATCTCGAGGTCCTCGTTGAGGCGCTCCTGGACCTTGGAGATGGTGTCCATGAGCAGCGCGACGCCGCGCAGGGCGAAGAACTCGCACTCCAGCGGCACCATGACGCCGTGGGCGCAGGTCAGCGCGTTGATGGTGAGCAGGCCGAGCGACGGCTGGCAGTCGATGAGGCAGACGTCGTAGTGCGGCAGCAGCGGCTTGATGACGCGGCCGAGCACCTGCTCGCGGGCCACCTCGGTGACCAGCTGGACCTCGGCGGCGGACAGGTCGATGTTGCTGGGCAGCAGGTCGAGGCCCTCGACGCCGGTCTGCAGCAGCACCTCCTCGGCGGTGACGCCGCGCTCCATGAGGAGGTTGTAGACGGTCAGGTCGAGCTGGAGCGGGTTGATGCCCAGGCCGACGGAGAGCGCGCCCTGGGGGTCGAAGTCGACCAGCAGGACCTTGAGGCCGTACTCGACGAGGGCGGCGCCCAGGTTGATGGTGGTCGTGGTCTTGCCGACCCCGCCCTTCTGATTGACCATCGCGACGACGCGCGCGGGGCCGTGCACGGCGGGCGGCACCGGCTCGGGGAACACCGGCCGTGGCCGCTGCGTGGGCCCCAGGTTGACGCCGTTGGAAGGCGCGTTGGTCTTCGTGTCGCCCCAGGGGTTGTCGGGGGTCCCCGGGGTCGAACCCTTGGTCGTCACAGTCACCAGCTCGAACCTCCCTGACGGTCCCGAACCGGACCGTCCGGACGGACACTATGGCGTCACCACTTAACGCGGCAAGGCGGCACGCCGTCGCCGCGGCACGTCGCAAAAGACTATAGATCACTGCCGGGCGCGTGGGTGCGCCGCCGCGTAGACCTCGCGGAGCTTGTCGACGGTGACCAGGGTGTAGACCTGCGTGGTCGTGACCGAGGCGTGGCCGAGCAGTTCCTGGACCACCCTGACGTCGGCGCCGCCGTCGAGGAGATGGGTGGCGAACGAATGCCGCAGGACGTGGGGGCTTATCCCGTCGAGCCCGGCTCGTTCGGCGGCGGCCTGGAGCACTTCCCAGGCGCCCTGCCTGGTCAGCCGCCCGCCGCGGGCGTTGAGGAAGACGCCGGGCGTGCCGCGCCCGTGCGCCAGCAGGCCGGGCCGGGCGCGGACGAGGTAGGCGTCGAGCGCGGCGCGGGCGTAGCGGCCCAGGGGGACGACGCGGGTGCGCCCGCCCTTGCCGCGCAGGCGCACCTGGTCGTCCTCCAGGTCGTCGACGGCCAGGCCGACGGCCTCGGAGATGCGCGCGCCGGTGCCGTACAGGACCTCCAGCAGGGCGCGGTTGCGCAGGGTCAGGGGCGCGCCGTCGGGGCCCGAGGCGGCGATGAGCCGTTCGACCTCGTCCACCGTGATGGCCTTGGGCAGCCGGCGGAGCTGGCGCGGCGGGCGCACCTGGTGGGCGGGGTCGTGGGCGGTGACGCCTTCGCGCAGGGCGAAGCGGTGCAGGCCGCGTACGGCCGAGACCGCGCGCGCGGCCGAGCTGGCGACGAGCGCGGGGTGCTCGCCGTCGCCCTCGCGCAGCGCGGCGAGGAAGGCCTGTACGTCGGCCTCCCCCACCTCGCCGAGCTCGGCACGGCCGCGCGCCTGCAGATGCTCCATGTAACGGCGCAGGTCACGGCGGTAGGACGCGAGCGTGTTGGCGGCCAGCCCCCGCTCCACCGCCAGATGGGCGAGGTAGCTGGAGAGCACTGCCTCCACGAGCCGGTCCTTCCCGATACGTCACGCCTCCGGGGCGTCGGCCGGGCGCAACGTCGCGAAACCCTCGACCGAAGCCGCATATGCGGCGAGGATACCGGCCACGGCCGGGGAATTGTGGATCATACCCATGAGCGCCTTCTCGACCGCGTCGGGCAGCGGGACCCATTCGACCGGCATGTCGATCTCCTCGTGCCGGTGCACGAAGCCGTTCTCCTCGTCGGGGATCTTGGTGAGGTCGCGGGCGAGGAAGACCCGGATGCGCTCGTCGCTCATGCCGGGCGAGGTGCGCAGGTCGACGAGGGTGTGCCAGGTGGCCGCCCGGTAGCCGGCCTCCTCGGCCAGCTCACGGGCCGCCCCGTCGACCAGCGATTCGCCCGCCACGTCGCGGATCCCGGCCGGCAGCTCCCACATCAGCTGCCGGGCCGGATGGCGGTACTGCCTGATCATGAGGACGCGGTCGAGGTCGTCGAGGGCGAGCACCGCGACGGAGCCGGGATGCACCACGTAGTCGCGGTCGGCGACCTCGTCGCGGGGCATCCTGACGGTGTCGGTGACCACCCGGATGACGTAACCGGAGAAATGTTCCTTGCTCTCGACGACGTCCCACGACTCGGGCGTGTCGCTGATCATGGCTGAGCTCACTGGGCGACCCTAGCGCCCACCCGGCCCTCGGCGTAGTCGAGCGCCGCGCCGATGAGGCCCTTGAACATCGGGTTGGCGCGGGTCGGGCGGGAGCGGAACTCGGGGTGCGCCTGCGTGCCGACGAAGAACGGGTGCGTCTCGACCGGCAGCTCGGTGTACTCGACCAGCCTGCCGTCGGGCGACAGGCCGGAGAAGACCAGGCCCACCTTCTCCAGCTGCTCGCGGTAGGCGTTGTTGACCTCGTACCTGTGGCGGTGGCGCTCGTCGGCCTTGGCCTTGCCGCCGTAGAGCTTGCGGGCGAGCGAGCCCTCGGCGAGCTTGGCGGTGTAGCTGCCGAGGCGCATGGTGCCGCCCATGTCGCGCTCGCCGGCGACGACGTCCTCCTGGTCGGCCATGGTGGAGATGACCGGGTGCTTGGTGTCGGGGTCGAACTCGGTGGAGTTGGCCTCGGTGATGCCGGCCATGTTGCGGGCGGCCTCGATGACCATGCCCTGCATGCCGAGGCAGATGCCGAGCAGCGGGATCTTCTGCTCCCTGGCGTGCCGGATGGCGCCGATCTTGCCCTCGATGCCGCGCACGCCGAACCCGCCGGGGATCAGCACGCCGTCCACGCCGTCGAGCTCGCGCTCGGCGCCCTCGGGCGTCTCGCAGTCGTCGCTCTTGACCCAGCGGATGTTGACCCGCGCGTCGTTGGCGAAGCCGCCCGCGCGCAGCGCCTCGGTGACCGACAGGTAGGCGTCGGGCAGGTCGATGTACTTGCCGACCAGCGCGATCGTGACCTCCTTGGCCGGGCGGTGCACCCGGCGCAGCAGTTCCTCCCACTCCTTCCAGTCGACGTCGCGGAAGGGCAGGCCGAGCCGGCGTACGACGTAGGCGTCGAGGCCCTCGGAGTGGAGCACCTTCGGGATGTCGTAGATGGAGGCGGCGTCGACGGCGGAGACCACGGCGTCCTCGTCGACGTCGCACATGAGGCTGATCTTGCGCTTGATCGCCGTCTGCACGGACCGGTCGGAGCGCAGGACGATGGCGTCGGGCTGGATGCCGATGCTGCGCAGCGCGGCCACGCTGTGCTGGGTGGGCTTGGTCTTGAGCTCGCCGGACGGCCCGATGTAGGGCAGCAGCGAGACGTGCAGGCAGAAGACGTTGTCGCGGCCCACCTCGTGCCGGATCTGCCGGACGGCCTCCAGGAACGGCAGCGACTCGATGTCGCCGACGGTGCCGCCGACCTCGGTGATGACCACGTCGACCTCGGGACCGGCCATGCCCCTGATGCGGTCCTTGATCTCGTTGGTGATGTGCGGGATGACCTGGACGGTGTCGCCGAGGTATTCGCCCCGCCGCTCCTTGGCGATGACGTTGGAGTAGACCTGGCCGGTGGTGACGTTGGCCGAGCCGTGCAGGTCGGTGTCGAGGAAACGCTCGTAGTGGCCGACGTCGAGGTCGGTCTCCGCGCCGTCGTCGGTGACGAACACCTCGCCGTGCTGGAACGGGTTCATCGTCCCGGGGTCCACGTTGAGGTAGGGGTCGAGCTTCTGCATGGTGACCCGGAGACCGCGTGCCTTGAGCAGGCGACCGAGGCTGGAGGCCGTGAGCCCCTTGCCGAGACTGGAGGCGACACCGCCGGTGACGAACAGATGCTTGGTTTGCGATGCGCTGCGCAAAGGGGCTCCCGTGGCTCGATGTGTGGTCGAAGTGTCCACGGGCTCTCAGGATATCAAACAACGCCCCTCACATGCCCGAACGGTATGACCTAGCGGTAACTTTGGTGGCTATGTCACTAGTTCGGCGGATCGTGAACGCGGCGATCCATCGCGCCTACGCGGCGATCCGCCGTGCCGGCGCGATCACCCCGGCCACTCCGGGCGGCCATGAATTCCGCCGGATCGGCGACGGGGTCAGCATCGCGTTCCCTCCCGGGGCGATCTTCGGCGAGGCGTACATCGAGATCGGCGACCACACGCTGATCGGCGAGCGCGTGTCGATCTCCTGCGGCATGAACCCCGGACTTGACCTCGGCCACACCTCCATCCTGCGGATCGGCCGCGGCTGCTCGATCGGCCGGGGCAGCCACATCGTGGCCCACCAGTCGATCGACATCGGCGACGACGTCTTCACCGGCCCGTACGTCTACATCACCGACCAGAACCACGTCTACGACGACCCCGACATCCCGATCGGCCGCCAGTGGCCGCGCAACAGCCCCGTCTCGATCGGCTCGGGCTCGTGGCTGGGCGCCGGGGCGATCATCCTGCCGGGCACGACGCTCGGCCGGCAGTGCGTGGTGGCGGGCGGCGCGGTGGTGCGCGGCACCTTCCCGGACCACAGCGTGGTGGCGGGGGTGCCGGCGCGCCGGGTCCGCGGCTACACGCCGGAGCTGGGCTGGCACGACCCCGTACGGCCGGACCCGGCCTCCTGACCCGGGGCGCGCCGCCGCCGGCAAGGGATGGACCGAACTTCCTTCGGTCGGTTAGCGTCGGTTCATGAGGACCCCTGTGTGCGAACGTCTCGGCGTCGAGTTCCCGTTGTTCGCCTTCAGCCACTGCAGGGACGTCGTGGCCGCGGTCACGAACGCGGGCGGGTTCGGGGTGCTGGGCGCGGTCGCGTACTCGCCCGACCAGCTCGACACCGAGCTGACCTGGATCGACGAGCAGGTGGGCGGCAGGCCGTACGGCGTGGACGTGCTCGTGCCCGGCAAGGTGGACGCCGCCGCGCTGGAGGGCGGCCACCTGATGGACTTCGTGCCCGAGCGGCACCGCGACTTCGTCACCCATCTGATGGCGAAGTACCAGGTGGGCGGGTCGGCGCAGCCGATGGCGGCGACGGCGGACTCGTTCGGCCGGCGGGTGACGGCGGCGGGCGCGTCGAGCCTGGTGGACGTGGCGCTCAAGCACCCGATCGGGCTGATCGCGAGCGCCCTGGGCCCGCCCCCGCCGGAGATGGTGGCCAAGGCGCGGGAGGCCGGGGTGCCGGTCGCGGCGCTGGTCGGCACCGTGGAGCACGCGCGCAGGCAGGTGGCCGCGGGCGCGGACCTCATCGTGGCGCAGGGCACCGAGGCGGGCGGCCACACCGGCGAGATCTCCACGATGGTGCTGGTGCCGCAGGTCGTGGACGCGGTCGCGCCGGTGCCGGTGCTGGCCGCCGGCGGCATCGCGAGCGGGCGGCAGATGGCGGCGGCCATGGCGCTCGGCGCGCAGGGCGTGTGGTGCGGCTCGGTCTGGCTGACCACCGAGGAGGCCGAGACGGCTCCGGCGGTCAAGCGGAAGATGCTGGCCGCCTCGTCGCTCGACACGGTCCGCTCGCGTTCGCGCACCGGCAAGCCGGCCCGCCAGCTCAGGTCCGCCTGGACGCAGGAGTGGGACGCCGCCCAGGAGAGCCCCGGGCCGCTCGGCATGCCGCTGCAGATGCTCATCGCCGAAGGGGCGATGGCCCGCATCACCACGGCGGCGGAGCGGGGCGAGCCGGGCGCGCTGGAGCTGGCCAACTACTTCGTCGGGCAGGTCGTGGGCCAGCTCGACCAGATCAAGCCCGCCCGGCAGGTGGTCTACGAGATGGTCAGCGAGTTCGCCGAGGCGGTCGAGCGCCTGGCCCGGCTCTCGGAGTGAGCGCACCGCCGGAGTAACCTGCGCCTGTGGTCGGCACTCCGCCTGAGCTGGAACGCGGCACCGGCGTCCCCGCGCACGTGCAGATCGAGCGGTGGCTGCTGGAGTCGATCGACCGGGGCGAGCTGGCGCCCGGCGACCGGCTGCCCGGCGAGCGGGAGCTGGCCGGGCGGCTCGGCGTGAGCCGGATGACGCTGCGCCAGGCCCTCGCCACGCTGGAGCGCGACGGACTGCTGGTACGGGTCCCGGGACGGGCGGGCGGGGCGTTCGTGTCCGAGCCGCGCGTCGAGTGCGACCTGACCGGGCTCGCCGGGTTCACCGAGCAGATGCGCCGGGCCCACCTGCGGGCCGAGGCGCGCGTCCTGGCCGCCGCGACCGTGCCCGCGCCGGTGGCGGCGGCCAGGGCGCTGGGGGTCGCGGCGGGCTCGCCGGTGCACGAGGTGGCCCGGGTGCGCTCGGCGGGCCGCTCGCCGGTGGCGCTGGAGCGCTCGTTCTTCCCGCCGCTGCCCGGCTTCCTCGGCGCGGACCTGACGGGCTCGCTGTACGCGCTGCTCGGCGCCCGCTACGACCTGGAGCCGCGGACGGCGGTCGAGCACCTGGACCCGGTGATCGCCGGCGCCGGGGAGGCCGCCGAGCTGGGCATCGCGCCGGGCGCGCCGCTCATGCTCATCGAGCGGACGGCGTACGCGGCCGGCGGCACCCCCGTGGAGTACGCCCGCGACCTGTTCCGGCCGGACCGGGTGCGGATCTCGGTGCGCAGCGGCGTCAGCTGAGCGGCGTCTTGACGACCGTGCCCGCCACGCGGGCGCCCTCGATCTCGACCTCCACCTCGGTGCCGATGCCCGCCTCCACGGGCAGGTACGCGTAGGCGATGGAGGCGCGGGCGGTGTAGCCGTAGCCGCCGGAGGTCACCCGGGACACCACCCGGCCGTCCAGGCTGACGGGCTCGTTGCCGAGCGCCACGGCGCGCGGGTCGGCGAGGACGAGGCAGCGCAGCCGCCGTTCCGGGCCGGGGTCGAGCGCGTCGCGGCCGACGAAGTCCTTGTCCGGTTTGACGCAGAAGCCGAGGCCGGCCTCGTACGGCGTGGTCTCCGGGCCGATGTCCGCGCCCCAGACGCGGTAGCCCTTCTCCAGCCGGAGGCTGTCGATGGCGCGGTAGCCGCCCGCCACCAGGCCGTGCGGCTGCCCGGCGCGCCACAGGGTCTCCCAGAGCGCGCGGCCGTACTCGCTGGAGCAGTAGAGCTCCCAGCCGGGCTCGCCGACGAACGTCACGGCCAGCGCCAGCACCGGCACGTCGCCGATGGTCGTCTCGCGGGCGGTCATGAACGGCAGGTCCATCGGGCCGGGGGTGAGCCCGGCGACGACGTCGGCGGCGCGCGGGCCCCACAGGGCGAAGCAGGCGTACTGGCTGGTCACGTCGGCGATCCTGGCCTGCGCGCCGGTGAGCGCGGCCTGCCGGCGCAGCCAGCCGAGGTCGTGCGTGCCGAACGCGGTGCCGGTGACGACGAGGAACTCCTCCTCGCCCCGCCGGGTGACGGTGAAGTCGCACTCGATGCCGCCGCGCCGGTTGAGCGCCTGGGTGTAGACGACCGTGCCGATCTCGCGGGCCACCCGGTTGGCGCAGACCCGCTCCAGCAGCTCGGCCGCGTCGGGGCCGGTGACCTCGATCTTGGCGAACGAGCTCTCGTCGAACAGTCCGGCGGCCGTGCGCGTCGCGCGGTGCTCGGCGCCGATCGCGGGCGACCAGCCGCGCCCGGCCCAGCCGTACGGCCGCTCCCCCACGTCGCCGGTGTCGTTGGCCGCGTAGTAGTGGACCCGCTCCCAGCCCGCCTTCTCGCCGAAGACGGCGCCGTGGGCGGCGTGCCAGGCGTAGGCGGGCGAGGTGCGCAGCGGCCGGCCCGCGCCGCGCTCCTCGCCGGGGTAGCGGATGTCGTAGTAGGTCTCGTAGTTCTCCACGGCCCGCTTCAGCGTGTACGACGGTGAGCGGTAGTGGCGGCCGAAGCGGCGCACGTCCATGTGCCAGAGGTCCATCGGCGGCTCGCCCCCGATGATCCACTCGGCCATCACCTTGCCGATGCCGCCCGCGCCCGCGATGCCGTGGGCGCAGAACCCGGCGGCCACGTAGAAGCCCGCGACCTCGCTCTCGCCGAGACAGAACTCGTTGTCGGGGGTGAACGCCTCCGGGCCGTTGACGAGCTTGCGGATGCCGACGTCGCCCATCGCGGGCACGCGGAGCCGGGAGTTGGCGGAGATCTCCTCGAAGCGCGGCCAGTCCTCGGGCAGGAGGCGGCCGTTGAAGTCGGCGGGCACGGCGTCATAGGAGTCGGGGGCGGCGGTCCAGGGCGCGCAGGTGCGCTCGTAGCCGCCCATGACCAGGCCCCGCACCTCCTGCCGGTAGTAGACGAGCAGGTCGGGGTCGCGCAGGGTGGGCAGGCGGGGGTGGTCGTGGCAGGCGTCGGTGACGACGTACTGGTGCGACATCGGGATGATCGGGACGCGCACCCCGGCCATGCGGCCGATCTCGGCGGCGAACATGCCGCCGCAGTTGACCACGATCTCGCAGTCGATGTCCCCGTGGTCGGTGACGACGCCGGTGACCCGGCCGCGGGCCGTCCTGACGCCTAGGACGCGCACGCCGGTCCTGATCCGCGCGCCGCCCTCGCGGGCCCCGGCGGCGAGGGCGTAGCAGAGCTGGGAGGGGTCGATCTGGCCGTCGGTCGGCAGGTACGCCGCCCCGACCACGCCCTCGGGGTCCATGAGCGGGAACAGCTCCACGGCCTCGGCCACCGAGATCTCCTCCAGCGGCAGCCCCGACGCGCGCGCCCAGCCGATCTGGCGGCGGATCTCCTCCATGCGCTCGGGCGTGGAAGCGAGCTTGATGCCGCCGCACTCGGTCCAGCCGGCGTCGAGGGTGCGGTAGAGCTCGACGGAGTACTGGTTCATGCGGGTCAGCGTGGGGTCGGCGCGGAGCTGGCCGACCAGGCCCGCGGAGTGGAAGGTGGAGCCGCTGGTCAGCTCGTCCCGCTCCAGCACGACGACGTCGCGCTCGCCGAGCCGGGTCAGGTGGTAGGCCACGGACGCGCCGCCGACGCCCCCGCCGATGATCACGATGCGGGCCGAGTCGCTCATGATCCGGAGGCTAACCGCCGGGGTGTGAAAGGTCTAGACCGTTCGGCGGCGGGCGGCCTAGCATCGACCATGGCCGTGCCCGAGGCGCCCGTCCCGTCCGAGCTGCTCGACCTGCTGGAGCGCGTCCCCCTGCCGGGCGGCGGGCCGCGCTCGGTCGAGGAGCTGCCCGGCGGGCTCACCAACCGCAACTACAAGGTCGTCACGCCCGCCGGCGCGTACGTGGTGCGGGTGCAGGCCAGCGACGGCGCGCTGCTGGCCATCGACAGGGACGCCGAGCACGCCAGCTCGCTCGCGGCGGCGGCCGCGGGGGTGGGGGCGCCGGTGCACGCGTACCTGCCGGAGCTGGGGGTGCTGGTGGTCGAGTACCTTCCGGCACGCGCCTTCACCGAGGCGGACCTGCGGGATCCGGCGAACCTGCCGCGCGTGGCGGAGGCGTGCCGGCGGCTGCACGCGGGGCCGCGGTTCCCTCGGGACTTCGACATGTTCGAGGTGCAGCGGCGGTATTTGGGGATTGTGCGGGAGCGGGGCTTCCGGTTGCCGGCGAGATATCTGGATTTCATGCCCGACGCGGCAAAAATCAGGAAATGTCTGGAGGTGCGGGCCGAGGGCACCGTTCCCTGCAACAACGACCTGCTGCCGGGCAACATCCTCGACGACGGTGAGCGCCTGTGGCTGATCGACTACGAGTACGCCGGCAACAACGACCCCTGCTTCGAGCTCGGCAACGTCTGGAGCGAGTCCGACCTGCCGCCGGGCCATCTGGAGGAGCTGGTCACCGCGTACTACGGCCGGCGGCTGCGCCACAAGGTCGCCCGCGCCCGGCTGCTCGGCCTCATGTCCAAGTACGGCTGGACGCTCTGGGCCGCCATCCAGGACGGCGCGAACGACACCATCGACTTCGACTTCTGGTCCTGGGGGATGGAGAAGTACGAGCGGGCCGTGGCCGAGTTCACCGGCGGCGGGCTCACGGATCTCATGGACGAGGCCGCGCGTACCGACTGAAGCCGGGCAGACTGGAGCAATGCTCGCCGCACTGACCGGCCTGGGCCTGTCCACGGCCGCCGGCCTCAACGCCTACATCCCGCTCCTGGTCGTTGGCGTGCTGTCGAACTTCACCGACACCGTGAAACTCCCCGACGGCTACGCCTGGCTGTCGAACTGGGGCGTGCTCGCCATCATCGCGGTGCTGCTGGCCGCCGAGGTGGTCCTCGACAAGGTGCCCGCCGTCGACAGCGTCAACGACGCCATCCAGACCGTGGTGCGCCCGGCCTCGGGAGGCGTGGTCTTCTCCGCCACCAGCGCCGCCGCCGAGCTGGAGAACTCCTCCTGGATGACCGAGCACCCCTGGGTCGGCTGGCTGCTCGGCATCGGCGTCGCGCTGGCCGTGCACGCCATGAAGGCGGCCGCCCGCCCCCTCGTCAACGTGGGCACGGCGGGGGCCGGCGCCCCCGTCGTGAGCACCGTCGAGGACGCGGGGTCGCTCGGCATGAGCCTGATCGCGATCTTCCTCCCGTTGCTGGTGATCGTCGCGCTGGTGCTGCTCGCCGTGCTGAGCTGGTGGCTCCTGCGGCGCGTACGGCGGTTCCGTGCCCGCAGGCGGGCCGCCCGGAGTCAGCCTCCAGGATGATCCGCGATCACCCTGCGGGCTGATCCGCCGGTTCCCGCGCGCCCCCTACAGTCCTTCCCGGTAGCGAACGCGACGTGTGGGCGTCACGTGGCCCCCGACCCTGCCGCGCCCACGCGGTGAGGGGTCCCGGTGCTCCGCCGGGACCCCTCACGCTGCCACTCGACGCAGCCACCCCGTCACCAGGTGGACGAACTCCGCGGGCCGCTCCTCGTGCAGCCGGTGGCTGGAGCCCTCCCAGCACACGACCTTGGACGCCGGGTCCTTCAGCAGCCCCGCCTCCCAGGACGCCCGCCCCGCGTCGGACCAGATCGACAGCACCGGGCAGGTCCGCCGCGCCAGGTACTCCTCGCTCGCGGGCCGCGCCCCGATGGCGTCCGGCGCGGTGAACATCGCCTCCATCGCCTCGGCCAGCACGTGCGGGGCCATGCCGTGCAGGCGGCGCTTGTGCCAGCGGCGGACGACGGCGGGGGTGGCGGCGTTCGTGCACCACTCGTCGATGGCCTCGGCGGCCTCGTGCGGGCGCGGCCCGCGCAGGCCCGCGACCATCCGGGGGAAGCCGCGGACGATGTCGTCGGACATGCCGTAGCCGGGATCGACGGCGACGAGCGCGCGGACCCGGTCCGGATGCTCGACGGCGAGGACGGAGACCACCTGGGCGCCCATCGAGTGGCCGACCGCGACCACCTGCCGGACGCCGAGGCCGTCGAGGAGCGCCTTGAGGTCGGCGGCCATCGCGCGGGGCGTGTTGCCGGTCTCCGGGACCGACGAGTAGCCGTGCCCGCGCAGGTCGGGGGCGATCACGCGGTGGCCGGCGGCGGTCAGGGCGTCGATGTGCCAGGACCACTGGTGGGAGTCGGTGCCCCAGCCGTGCACGAGCAGCAGCGGCGGGCGTTCGGCATCGCCGGTGCCGTCGTCGGTGTAGAAGAGCCGGACGTCGCCGGCCACGTCGGCATAGGCCATCGGTCAGCCCACCCCGCCCGCGCCGGGGCTCGTCCCGGGGCTCGTCCCCGGCGCTGGGCCTGCGGCGGGGCTCGTTCCGGGGGCCGGGCTGGGGGCCGGGCTGGAGGCCGCGCCGGGGGGCGGGCCCAGGAGGGCCGCCTCGCCCGCCGTCCAACCGCCGTCCACGGCCAGCTCCGCGCCGGTCACGTACGACGCCGCGTCCGACAGCAGGAACGCGATCGCCTCGGCCACCTCCTCGGGCTCACCCCACCGCCCGGCCGGGGCCAGGGGGAACGTCCCCTCGCCGGAGACGGCGCCGAACGGCCGGGTCATCGGGGTGACGATCATCCCGGGATGCACCGAGTTGACGCGGATCCGATCCCGCGCGAACTCCAGCGCCGCGATCTTCGTCAGCCCGCGCACGCCCCACTTGGAGGCGCCGTACCCGCCCGTTCCCGGCAGCGCGAAGAGCCCGGCGACGGACGACAGGTTCACGATCGCGCCGCCGCCCGACGCGCGCATGGCCCCGGCGACGGCCTTGAGCCCGAGGAACACCCCGACCAGGTTGATCCGCAGCACCCGCTCGAACTCCGGCAAGGACTGCTGCTCGATGGCCACGGCGGTCGCGATGCCCGCGTTGTTGAGCAGGCCGTCCAGCCGCCCGAACTCCTCGACCGTGCGCGCGACCACCGCCGCCCACCGCTCCTCGTCGGTCACGTCGTGCGGCAGGAACCGCCCGCCGATCTCCTTGGCGGTGGCGGTCCCCTCCTCCTCCAGCACGTCGGTGAGCACGACGTGCGCCCCGCCCGCGGCGCAGCGCCGCGCGGTGGCCGCGCCCATGCCGCGCGCTCCCCCGGTGATGATCACAACCTTGCCGTCCAGCACGCCCGCCGCCGCCCTTCCGCCGCGATCCAGCTCCGACCTTTGTGCACTGAAACACGACTCCTCTCCTGGATCAAGTGCTTGCTTGGCATGAGCCGGGGCGCGGGCCGCGCGGCGCGCCAGGACCGCCGGGGCCGACTATCCTCAAGACAACGACACCGACAAGGGGGGTGACGGAGATCGGCGAATTCCTCGTCGTCGTCCTGGTGATTCTGGCGTTCCTCCTGCTGCTCGGAGGCGTCGGCATCTACCTGCTGGTCAAGCTGGGCCGAAAGGCCGCAGGCCACGCCAAGCAGGCAGCCGGCCGCCTCAGCACGCACGTCAACGCGATGGGCACGGGCGACGCCGCCGAGGTCGAGCGCCTCCGCCTCGACCTGCGCCGCGAGGTCGCCCTCACCCGCCAGGCCTTCGAGCACGCCCAGCGCCAGGGCTGGGGCCTCGGCGACCTGCCCCGCCTCCTCGCCGACCTGGAGGCCCAGGCCGAGGTCCACGACGGCCAGCTCGGCATGTACGCCCAGCAGCGCCGCGTCTCCCCCTACGTGGACCACGCCACGCTCGGCCGGCTGCGCGAGCACCAGGCCACGCTGACGGCCATGTGCGCCCGCATCCGCGCCGACCTCCTCGGCGACCAGGTCCAGCACACCGCCGCCGGGATCGCCGACCTGTCGTCGCGTACGGACCTGGAGATCGAGGCCCGCCGCCGCCCGCCGGACCCCCTCGAAGAGATCGACGAGCTCTACCGCCGCTCCCTCGACGAACGCCGAGAACGCCCCTGACGTTCACTGATCGTGGCATCCTTGACACGCAGAGCAAGGAGTCACGTCGATGACCGCGGCCTTTCCCAAGTGGTTCCACCCCCGCCCGCGCGGCGGTTGGACCGCCGACATGCTCGACCACCTTCCCCCTGGCGCGCCGCGGCACGTCGAGCTGATCGACGGGTCACTGATCACGATGCCGCCTCGGACGGCGTTCCAGCTTTACGCGGTCCGGCTGTTCGAGAACCGTCTGAAGCCGCCGGAGCACCTCGCGGTGGTCCGCGAGATGACGGTGACCCTGGGCATGCGCCAGCGGCCGGAACCCGACATCCTCCTGGTGGAGAAGTCGGCGATCACCCCGCGCACCACCTCCTTCCGGCCCGAGGACGTGCACCTGGTGGTGGAGGTCGTCTCGGAGGAGTCGATGGATCGCGACCGCACCACCAAGCCGATCAAATACTCCAACGCCGGCATCCGGCATTTCTGGCGCGTCGAGCAGGAGGACGGCCTGCCGGTCGTCTTCACCTTCGAGCTGGAGCCGGCCGTCAAGGCTTACGTCCCCACCGGCATCCACCGCAAGAGACTGCAGCTCGACATCGGTTTCGACGTCGACCTCGACCTGCATCTGAGCTGGCCGCCGCGCTCTTAGCGGTAACGAGCCAGCTCCCACGGGTCGTGCGCGGAGAACACCTCGACCTCGTCCCCGTGGTCGCGTACGAGCTCGCGCAGCCGGGCCTGGGTGCCGAGCCGCAGGTCGCGATGAACCTCTGAGCGGGTCTGGACGAAGTCCAGCAGCGGGTGCGGCTCCTTCAGCGCCTCCAGCTCACGGTGGTAGTAGTAGGCGTCGCCGCAGTGCAGGAGCCACCGGCCGCCGTCCCGCACGGCGACCCCCGTGTGGCCGGCGGTGTGCCCGCCGAGCGGGATCAGCTTGATCTCCGGCGGCAGCCCTTCCGGCTGCACCGCCGTGAAGCCGAACCACTCCTCCCCCGGTACGGGACGGTAGGTGACCCAGTCGGGGCCGTGAGCCCAGTGAGCGCGACGGTAGCGGGAGCCGGCCGCCTCGGCCAGGGCCGCTTCGAGCTCGGCGGCAAGCACATGAACCCGTGCGCCGGGGAAGTCGGGAAGGCCGCCGCAGTGGTCCACGTCCAGATGGGTCACGATGATGTGGCGGACGTCGGACGGCGTGTGGCCGAGCCGGGCGATCTGGCGGACAGCCGTCTCCTCCTCGTCCAGGACGGGTTGCGCCATCTCGACCCATTCGACCCCGAGCGTGCCGCCAGGGTCGCGGACATCGCCGAGGCCGAGTCCGGTCTCGATCAGCACCAGGCCGTCGGCGTCGGTTTCGACCAGCAGACAGTGGTTCACGGCGGGCGCGGGCGGAGGACCGTCGTAGGTGGCCTCGATCGTCCGTACGGATCCGCAGTTCAGATGATGGATCTTCATGGCGTCTAGACTGCGACTTGAAGCGCGGTTCAAGTCAAGGGGCAGTGATGGACGAGGATTGGCTGGACATCGCCGAGGTGGCGCAGCGGTCCGGGCTGGCGCCTTCGGCGCTGCGGTTCTACGAGAAGAAAGAACTGATCGCCTCCGCCGGACGCAACGGGCTCCGCCGTACGTACCATCCGGACGTCCTGGACCGCCTGGAGCTGATCACGTGCGCGCGTGACGCCGGATTCTCGGTCGCGGAGATCGGCCGGTTCCTGGCGGCCCGGCCCGGAGACCCGGATCTGCGCGCCCGCATGGCCGCCAGGGCCGGCAGCCTCGATGAGCAGATCGGCCGGCTCACCCGGCTGCGCGACAGCCTCCGCCACGCCGCCGTCTGCGATCACGAGCCGATCATCACATGCCCCGACTTCAAACAGGCCCTCGGCACCGGGCCCGCCCGGCCCTAGCCGCGGCCCCATTCCCCGTAGACCAGGGCGGCCAGTTCGGCCTCCGTCGCGCCAGCGTTGGCCGCCGCCTTGGTGGCCTGGGCCTGGGCCGTCGTGGGCAGCAGGCCGTCCAGCAGGATCGGCAGGGACAGACGGCGCAGCAGCACCTCCGCGGCCGAGACGCCGTACGGGCGGCGGGCCACCGCCACGTTCACCCGCAGCGCGTGCTCGTTGCCCGGCGGCACGCCGGGACGGTCGATCTCGACGGCGGCGTAGCGGAAGCCGTTCGCCAGGTCGCAGGGGGCGCAGCCGGCCGGGCCCCGGCTGAGCCGGCCGCCGCACTCGGGGCAGGTCAGCCGGTCGTAGGCGGCGTCCACCACTCGCCAGGGGTGCCGGTCGGGCTCGTCCACGACCATCTCGGCGATGAGGCGTTCGCCGGGCGGGTTCGCGGTGCCGAACTCGCGCTCCACGAAGGCCCGCCAGCCCTCCTCGACGATCTCGTCCACCAGGGCCGCGCACCGCGCACAGACGGGCGCCCCGGCGGGCTCCCAGTGACCGCACTCCTCACATCGCCGCATGTCCCGAACGTACGCAAGCGCCCGGGCGCGGCGCATCCCGTTATCCGGCCGCCGGGGCTCTCTCCAGCTCCGCGATCGTGGTCCTGAGCCAGGTCAGCTCGGCCTGGCTGGTGGCCTGGGCGATGACGAGCAGGCCCTGCCGGAACGGGTCCGCGAACTCCTCGGCCGCCATCGGCCGTTCGCCGTCGTAGAAGAAGCTGGTCGGCTCCTCCAGGAACGTCAGCCGCCTGCGCAGCACGGCCGCCTGCGCGTCCGGCTCGTCCAGGAGGCGCAGGAACGCCAGCAGCGTGAACCAGCGGTTCTCGTCGCTGATGTCGAGGTCGGCGGGCTCGCGCAGGCGCCGCTCCAGCTCCGCACGGCCGTCCTCGGTCAGGTAGAGGACGCGGCGGGGCGCGGCGGCGGCGCCCGGCTCGTCCTTCCTCGTCACCCATCCGGCGACGGCCAGGCGCTTGATGGCCGGGTAGAGCGTGCCGTCGGCCACCGGGCGTACGTGCCCCATGAGGGCGGCCACCCGTTTACGCAGCTCGTAGCCGTGCAGGGGGTGGTCGCTGAGGAACCCGAGTATCGCCAGCTCCAACATGACGATGAGCATACCTCGGTGTCGATATATATTGATCCCGAGGTATGAGGAGACCGTCATGCACGATGCCATCGTCCATCCCAGCGGCGCCCGCATGCGCTGGGTCGAGCTGCCCGGCCCGGATCCGGCCCGGGTCTACGTCCACGGGCTCGGCGCCACCTCGGCCCCCTACTACGCGGAGGTCGCCGCTCATCCGCTGCTGCCGCGCCGCCGTTCCCTCCTGATCGACCTGCTCGGGTTCGGCATCAGCGACCGGCCGCGGGATTTCGCGTACACGTTGGAGGCCCACGCCGGCGCGCTGGCCGCCGCCCTGGAGAAGGCGGGGGTCGCCGACGCGGCGCTCATCGCCCACAGCATGGGCGGGGCCGTGGCCATCGTCCTGGCCGCCCGGTATCCCGAGCTCGTCTCCCAGCTGGTCCTCGTGGACGCCAACCTCGACCCCTACCCTCCCGCCTCGGTGCCGCCCGGCGGCAGCGGCATCGCGAGCTACGGGGAGGAGGAGTTCGTCGGCGGCGGGTGGAAGGAGGTGCGCGACCGCGTGGGGCCGCGCTGGTGGTCCACGATGCGCCTGGCCGACCTGCGCGGGCTCCACCGCACGGCCGTCAGCCTCGCCCGGGGCACCGATCCCACGATGCGCGAGCTGCTCGTGTCGCTGCGGATGCCGCGTACGTACCTGCATCCGGAGGGCGGCGCCCCGGACGACGCCGACGGCCTGCGGGCGGCCGGGGTCCGGGTGCTGTCCATCCCGGAGTCGGGCCATAACATCATGCTCGACAACCCGGACGCCTTCGCCCGAACCCTCAACAACCTCCTCCCCTGACCACCCGCTCCCCCACCCTCCGGTCAGACAGGCCAGAGGGCGGAGGGAGGCGGGTAGGCGCGGGCGCAGACCAAGGCGCGGGTACGAGCCCGGGCGCAGACGCGGGTGCAGGCCCAGGCGCGGATGCGGGCCCAGGCGCGGATGCGGGCCCAGGCGCGGATGCGGGCCCAGGCGCGGGGCCCGGGCGCAGGTGTGGGTGCAGGCTCCGCAGGTGCGGATGCAGGCCCAGGTGCAGGTCCGCGCCCAGATGCGGGCGCGGACCCTTGTGTGAGTGCGGACCCAGGTGCGGGCGCGGGACCCGAGTGCGGCTACCGGCCCAGGTGCGGATGCGGAGCTGGGTGCGGATGCGGAGCCTGGTGCGGATGCGGATCAGCCTGTGGGTGTTTCGGTGGTGGTCGGTGTTTCGGTTGTCGTGGGTGTGCCGGTCTCCGTGGGGGTGCCGGTCACGGCGGGGGTGGCGCTGCCGGGGTTGGTCGCCTCGCCGGTTACCGCGTCGATGGCGACCTCCTGCTTGGTCCCGTTCGGGAGGATGACGTCGGCCTCCCAGACGGGCTTGCCGTGTTCGGAGTCCAGGTTGAGCTCCGTCACGCGCCCCTCGGGGACGGTGGCGGTGATCTTGTCCAGGGCCTGCGTCCAGTCGACCTTGACCGCGCTCAGCAGGTTCTTGAGCTCGGCCATGTCCTCCGGATCGTCGTCCTCCAGGCTCGGGCCGGAGACGACCTTGCCGTCGGCGACGTCCAGCCGGCGCTCGGTGCCGTCGCGGTCGGCAACCTGCACCTCCCAGCGCTTGCCGTTCTCCTCGCTCTCGATCGAGACGAGCGTGGCGCCGGACGCGGCGGCGAGCGCGGCCTGGGCGGCGCGCTTCAGGTCGTCCGCCCCGGCGGCGCCGGGCGTGCCGGCGGTGGGCGAGCCCGTTGCGGGAGTGGACACCATCGGGCCGGTGGGCGGGGCGCTCGGCACGCCCCCGGTCGGGCTGGGCGGCTGGGCGGCCAGCCGCTCGATCCCCTGTGCTTCGTGCGCGGCCTGGCCGCCGCACGCTCCCGTCAGCAGCGCGGCGCCGGCCAGGACCCCCGTGAGCGTCTTGTTCATGGAGGCTCCGCTGCCCACCGGCGCCGGGTCCATGCCGCGCCCGGCCGAGCCACGGCCACTGGGCGAGGGCTACTTGACGCCGGCCTCGCGCATGTCGCGGAGCTCGCGCTTGAGCTCCTTGATCTCGTCGCGCAGCCGCGCCGCCACCTCGAACTGCAGGTCGGCCGCCGCCTGGTGCATCTGCTCGGTCAGCGACTCGACGAGCGACTCCATCTGCGCCCGCGGCATCTCGCCGGCGATGGCCTTGGCGTGCTGCCCGGCGGCGCGGCCGCCGAAGCCGGGCACCGGGGCCTTGCCGCGCGACTGCTGGCGGCCGCCTCCGCCGAGGAGCTTGTCGGTGTCGGCGTCCTCGCGCTGCAGCGAGTCGAGGATGTCGGCGATCTTCTTGCGCAGCGGCTGCGGGTCGATGCCGTTGGCCTCGTTGTAGGCGATCTGCTTGGCCCGGCGCCGGTTGGTCTCGTCGATCGCCCGCTCCATGGACGGGGTGACCTTGTCGGCGTACATGTGGACCTGGCCCGACACGTTACGGGCGGCGCGGCCGATGGTCTGGATCAGCGACGTCTCGGAGCGCAGGAAGCCCTCCTTGTCGGCGTCGAGGATGGCGACCAGCGACACCTCGGGCAGGTCGAGGCCCTCGCGCAGCAGGTTGATGCCGACGAGCACGTCGTATTCGCCGGTGCGCAGCTCGCGCAGCAGCTCGATGCGGCGCAGCGTGTCGACCTCGCTGTGGAGGTAGCGGACCCGGATGCCGAGCTCCAGGAGGTAGTCGGTGAGGTCTTCCGCCATCTTCTTGGTCAGCGTGGTGACGAGCACCCGCTCGTCGCGCTCGGCCCGCTCGCGGATCTCGTGGACCAGGTCGTCGATCTGGCCCTTGGTGGGCTTGACCACGATCTCGGGGTCGACCAGGCCGGTCGGGCGGATGACCTGCTCGACGACCTCGCCCTTGGCCCGCCCCAGCTCGTAGGGGCCGGGCGTGGCCGACAGGTAGACCGTCTGCCCGATCCGCTCCAGGAACTCCTCCCACTTGAGCGGCCGGTTGTCCAGCGCCGACGGCAGCCGGAAGCCGTGGTCGACCAGGGTGCGCTTGCGCGAGGCGTCGCCTTCGTACATCGCCCCGATCTGCGGCACGGTCTGGTGCGACTCGTCGAGGACCAGCAGGAAGTCCTCGGGGAAGTAGTCGAGCAGCGTGTTGGGCGCGCTGCCGGGGGCCCGGCCGTCCATGTGGCGCGAGTAGTTCTCGATGCCGGAGCAGGTGCCGATCTGGCGCATCATCTCGATGTCGTACGTCGTGCGCATCCGCAGCCGCTGCGCCTCCAGCAGCTTGCCCTGCCGCTCCAGCTCCGACAGCCGCTCGGCCAGCTCCGCCTCGATGCCCGCGACCGCCGCGGCCATGCGCTCCTCGCCGGCGACGTAGTGGGAGGCGGGGAAGATGTAGAGCTCCTCGTCCTCGGTGATGACCTCGCCGGTGAGCGGGTGCATCGTGGACAGCTTCTCGATCTCGTCGCCGAACATCTCGATGCGGACGGCGAGCTCTTCGTACTTCGGGATGATCTCGATGGTGTCGCCGCGCACCCGGAACGTGCCGCGGGTGAAGGCGAGGTCGTTGCGGGTGTACTGCATGTCGACCAGGCGGCGCAGGAGCTGGTCGCGGTCGATGTCCATGCCGACGCGCAGGCGGGCCATGCGGTCGACGTATTCCTGCGGGGTGCCGAGGCCGTAGATGCACGACACCGAGGCGACCACGATGGTGTCGCGCCGGGTGAGCAGCGAGTTGGTCGCCGAGTGACGCAGCCGCTCGACCTCGTCGTTGATCGAGGAGTCCTTCTCGATGTAGGTGTCGCTCTGCGGGACGTACGCCTCGGGCTGGTAGTAGTCGTAGTAGGAGACGAAGTATTCGACCGCGTTGTTGGGCAGCATCTCCCGCAGCTCGTTGGCGAACTGCGCGGCGAGCGTCTTGTTGGGCTGCATCACCAGGGCGGGCCGCTGCAGCCGCTCGATCAGCCAGGCGATCGTGGCGGTCTTGCCGGTGCCGGTGGCGCCGAGCAGGACGCTGTCCTTCTCGCCGGCCTTGACGCGGCGCTCCAGCTCGGCGATGGCCGTCGGCTGGTCGCCCGAGGGAGTCATCTCGGTGACGACCTCGAACGGCGCCACCTTCCGCTGCAAATCTGTGACCGGACGCATGCTGCCACTGTAGGTGCCGCGACCGACAGAATCCGACCTCAGGCGGACCGCTCGCCGATGCGCGGGAAGGGCGTGGTGGAGAAGACGACCTCGACGGGCACCTCGAAGTAGCCGGCGATCCTCAGCGCCAGGTGAAGGCTGGGGCTGTACTCGCCCCGCTCCAGGTAGCCGACGGTCTGGTAGTGCACGCCCAGGGCGTCGGCCAGTTGTCTTCTGGTCACGTTCCGCTCGGCCCGGAGCAGCGCGATGCGGTTGTAGACGGTCTCGCTCATCACCGCGTATCTTCTCAGCCCCGCGCCCGGCCCACCTCAATCGTAGATCTACTACATAGGTGGCATGTCTACTACAAGGCGCAACAGACCTGTGACATCCCTTTGCAAGTGAATAGTAAGTGGCACCCGATACGGTCGGATTCGCGCCGGTAGTGGAAAAGAGAGGTTCGATGTCACGACCCAGAGAGGCACTGATCCAGGCAGGTCAGGGCATAGCCCAGGCGGTGGCCCAGGGGGGTGACGTACGCGGGGCGGTCGGCCAGGTCGCCGGCCAGTTCGCCGGGCAGGTGGGCGGCCCAGGAGGCCAGCGCGGCAACCAGGGCCAGGCTCCCGGCTTCG
Source organism: Nonomuraea sp. AD125B (assembly GCF_041402765.1). NCBI lineage: Bacteria > Bacillati > Actinomycetota > Actinomycetes > Streptosporangiales > Streptosporangiaceae > Nonomuraea > Nonomuraea sp. AD125B. The sequence continues at coordinate 39,164 of NZ_JBGLOU010000009.1, forward strand.
CGCTGAACCCGCACGACTTCGCGGCGGACAGGGACGGCGGCGCGTCCGTCGGCACGCTCATCGAGGCGCGCACGGCCTCGCTGAACGAGGCCGGCGAGATCGTCAACCGCAGCTTCGCCGAGAACGGCATGCACGTCATCTCGCCGGTCGTGATCCCCAAGAGCGGCACCGCCAAGGTCCTGGTGCCCCTGGGCATCCTCGTGGCGCTCGGCCTCATCGGCGCGCTCGGCAACGTCATCCCGAACACCGACCTGTTCTTCGGGCCGCACTACTGGGTGACGCTGGTCCTCGCGGCCGCGTTCCTGTGGTGGCGGCGCAGCGTGGTGATGGTGCCCGAAGGCTGCAAGGCGCTCATCACCAAGTTCGGCAAGCTGGTGCACATCGCCGACCCGGGCCGGGTGACGCTGTTCAACCCGTGGAAGCGGGTCAGCTACATCGTCAACACCACCCGTGAGTACCCGTTCAACGCCCCCATCCGCGAGGCGCCGACGCAGCAGGGCGTCAAGGCGAGCGTGGACCTGTTCCTGCAGTTCAGGATCGAGAACCCGGCCGAGTTCATCTTTGTGCTCGGCTCGGTCAGCGGCTTCCAGTCCAAGCTGCAGAACGCCATCAGCGAGGTCACCCGCTCCCTCATCTACGCCCAGCGCGCCGAGGACATCTACGACCTGGTGGGCGAGAGCACGCTCGGCATGCTGGAGAGCCTGAACCAGCAGTTCCTGCCGGCCGTCCGGCTCACGGACGTGAACATCACGCACGCCGAGCCGTCCAGCCAGGAGTACCGCATGGACCTGGCCGCCCCCGAGATGGTCAGGGTCGCCAAGGAGGCGTACACCTACGAGTACGAGCTCCAGCTCCGCAAGGAGCAGAACGAGGGCGACCTGGTCAAGGAGCTGGCCGGGCTCCAGGAGACGCTGAGCGCCATCCAGGCGGAGATCGCCGGCTACCAGGCCCGCATGGACACCGCGCTGGAGCGCGCGACCCACCAGGCCACGGCGCAGGCCAGGCAGCGCCTGGTCGAGGCCGAGTCCACGGCCAACGCCAACGCCGCGCTCCTGGAGGCGCAGGCGCTGGACATCAGGGCGCTGTCGGCCGCCGAGGCCCCCGAGATCCTCGACTACCGCTTCCAGCAGGACCTGCTCGCCAAGCTGGAGTCCGTCGCCACCCGGCTGCCCCAGGTGGTGCAGGTCGGCGAGCAGAGCGACATCGACTTCCTCGCCCTCGCCCAGCAGCTCGTGGGCGGCAAGGGGGCGCAGCTCTTCTCCGCCGAGGACATGGCCGCCATCCGGTCCCGCCTCGACGAGATCGGCACCCGTGTCCGCGACCGCGAGGCCGAGATCGCGGCGCTGCTCAGGAAGGCCGCGGCCGACGTCGCCGGCGCCCAGGAGCCGCCCGTGCCTGACCAGGACCTGGAGCGAACCGTCGAACGCCTGCTGCCCGGCAAGGGAGAGATCCGATGAGCCGCGAGTTCTCCAAGATCAAGGAGTCGGTCGCCTCCTGGGGCGACATCCGCCAGCTGCTGAGGGGCGGCGAGCAGGGCCAGCTCGTGCCCGTCGTCATCCCCAAGGACCGGCGCGGCTTCGCCTGGATGACGCTGATCTTCCTGGCGCTCTACTTCGCGGGCATGGCCGCGCTGACCGACTTCACGGTCTCCGCCGCGCTGCTGGCGCTGCTGTTCCTGCTGCTCGCGCTGGTCACGATGTGGCGCAAGGCGATCATCGAGATCGAGGAGGGCACCACCGGCGTGCGCAGCCGCTGGGGCGCCATCACCGGCACGCTGCCGCCGGGCCGGCACTACCTGTGGCTGCCGTGGGACCGGGTGGACGCGGTCGTCGACACCTCCACCGAGATCCCGTACTCGGCGCCCATCGTGGCCTGCCCCACGGCCGAGAACGTGCCGCTGAAGTCGATCGAGTTCTTCCTGAAGTTCCGGATCGTCGACCCGGTGGCCTTCCACCGCACGATCGGCGCGGGCAACTTCGACCTGGTGCTGTCCAGCGCCGTGCAGGACGCGATCCGCCAGCGCAGCCGCAGGGTCAACACCGAGCGGGCCTACGACCTGCGCGGCTCCGACGTCGGCGACATGCAGGACGCGCTCAACCGGCAGCTCGGCCGCTACGGCGTGCGCATCACCGGCGCGAACATCCCCGACGTCCAGCTCCCCGACCAGTACCAGCAGCACCTGGCCACCCGGGAGAAGGTCGCCAAGGAGCTGTCGGCGTACGAGCGCGAGTGGGAGCTGACCCGCAAGCGCCGCATCGACACGCTGCTGATGGAGATCGAGCGCTCCAAGAAGACCCGCGACGCCCGCGTGGTCGAGGTCAAGGCCGCCTACAACACCGCGCGCAAGGACGTCGCGCGCATGCTGGAGGAGCAGGAGACCGAGGCGCAGCGGGTCACGTGGGAGATCGAGGCGCGCGGCAGGGCCGAGCTGACCGCCGCCGAGAACGAGGCCAAGGCGCTGCGCCGGCTGGCCGAGTCCTACCGCGACAACCGGGCCGTGCTGCAGTACGAGCTGGCCAGAAGGCGGCTCGACGTCGGCGCCCGCCTGGCGGAGAACGCCCCCCAGCCGCTGGTCGTACGGACCCAGCAGGGCCAGGGCGACTCCGCGCTGTCCACCCTCCTCCTGGCCCAGTTGCTCCCCCGCCTCTCGGGCCAGAACGGCCACTCCCCTTCCGCTCAGTAACCAGGAGAAGAACCCCATGGTGTTCCGCAAACTGATGGCCGCGTTCGGCGCGGGCGTCGAGGTCGACACGGTCCTCACGAACACGGGCGTGCGGCCGGGCGAGAGCCTGCACGGCGTGGTCAACTTCCGCGGCGGCAACAACGACTACAAGGTCGAGGGCATCTACATCGACCTGACCGCCGTGGTCGAGGTGGAGTCCGGCGACAACGAGTACAAGACGAGCTACAGCTTCCTGCGCCAGCAGGTCGCGGGCACGTTCCAGCTCGCCGCCGGAGCCCAGCACCAGCAGCCGTTCCAGATCGCGATCCCGTGGGAGACGCCGATCAGCGCGATCGGCGGCCACCCGCTGCACGGGATGAAGCTGGGCGTCCAGACGGAGCTGGCCCTCGCGGGCGCGCTCGACAAGGGCGACCTCGACCCGCTGTTCGTCAGCCCGCTGCCGGCCCAGGAGTACGTCATCGCGGCGCTCGACCGGATGGGCTTCCACTTCAAGAAGGCCGACCTGGAACGCGGCACGCTGTACGGCTCCACGATGCCGTTCTTCCAGGAGATCGAGTACTACGCCGGCGGGCAGTGGCGGCGCCACTTCAACGAGCTGGAGCTGACCTTCATCGCCGGGCCGCGGCAGATGGACGTCATCCTGGAGGCCGACAAGCGCGGCGGCTTCCTGACCTCCAGCCACGACGCCTACAACCGCTTCACCGTGCACTACGACGGCCCGCCGCACGCGGCGGAGCAGGCGCTGCAGCACGGCCTGGAGCAGATGGCCCGCCACCGCGGCTGGTTCTGAGCCGGGTCACGTCCCGGGCGGAGGGTGCCGCCCGGGGCGACGTCCCCGGCATCTTTCGCCAGGTGATCGTTCTCTGGTGGTCTCCTTGCGCGGTCGTTACCATGACCTCGGGGACTGACTGATCGTCGGACGGCGGGGCGAAGATGGCACGGTTCGTGTGGGCGATGAAGCGGGCCGCTCCGTGGGCGGCGCGCAACGCCGACGGCGCCATCGCCCTCATCCTGGCCGTCGTCGTGGGCGTGCTCGGCATCATGCCCAATGAGATGTTCGGCAAGGACGGCCAGGACATCCAGCGCCAGCTCGTCAACGCCGCGACGCTGGTCATCCTCGCGCTGGTGGCCACCGCGCTGCTGCGCGACCGGCTGCGCCAGGCCCCCGTCGAGCGGACGATCACCTCGGGCGCGCTGGCCGAGCTGCCGGTGCGCCTGGCGCGCATGGAGCAGATCGAGAGCCTCGCCCACAGCACCCGCCGCGCGCTCGACGCCCTGCAGCTCGTCCGCGTGCTGGGCAGCCGGCAGGAGATCGCGCAGTCGCACGCCGAGGCGCGCAAGGACACCGCCCGCTGGAGCTTCAAGGGCGGCACCGGCACCTACCTGCGGGCGGTCACGCTGCCGCTGTGCGTGGCGGCGGCGCGCAGGGAGAAGCGGCACCTCACCGTCAGGGTCGAGGTGCTCGACCCGGCCGACGCCGAGGTGTGCGAGACCTACGCCCACTACCGCCGCTCGCTGTCGGAGTCGCCCGACGCCACCGGCGAGACGTGGACGACCGACCGGGTCAGGAAGGAGTCGTACGCGACCATCCTGGCCGCCTTCTGGCACCGCCAGCGCTACGGCCTGCTCGACATCGCCGTGGGCCTGTCGGCCACGATGACCACGTTCAGGTGGGACCTGTCGAGCACCCGCCTGATCATGACGGTCGAGGACCCCAACATGGCGATGACGGCGCTCGCCGGCACCTTCTACTACGAGAACTGCGACACCGAGCTGCGGCTCAGCTTCGAGCAGGCGCGGCGGGTGCCGCTGGAGCAGTACAAGAAGGTGCCGCTGAGCGACGAGCCGACCATCGAGGAGGTGCAGGAGCTGTTCGAGCACATCGGTATGCCCCTGCCCAAGTCGTACGACGGCCGCGACGTGGTGGACATCGCGCGCAAGGCGCTGCGCGCCGTGGACCCCTACGGGCCATGAGCTACCGGGACGTACGCCGCAGGGTGACGGCGGGACAGGCGCGGGAATGGGCCCTGGAGGCGCTGGAACGGCCGCTGAGCGCCGTACGCCATCCCCTGGGCTTCGTCTGCCTGCCCCTGGAGCGCGACGGCGACGAGGGCGTCTGCGTCCATCTGTGGTCCGCCTCGCTCGCCCACGCCGAGAGCACCACCTCGCAGATCCACTGCCACAGCTGGGACCTTTTCAGCCACGTGCTCTACGGGCAGATACGCAACGTGCACGTCAACGTCACGGACGCCGGCGAGCAGGCCACGCACCGGGTGTTCGAGGTGGTCAGCGACGCCTCGGGCGACCGCATCTCGCCCACCGGCCGCACCGTGCGGCACGCCACCGGCCTCGTGGAGGTCTTCGGCCCCGGCGACACCTACACGCTGCCGGCCGGCCGCTTCCACTCCAGCGTGGTGCCCGAGGGCGGCGAGGCCGCCACCGTCGCGCTCGGCAGGGGCCGGCCGGGCAGCCACGACCTGTCGCTCGGGCCGCTCGACGCCGGTCCGCACCGCGTGTCCAGGCAGCCCCTGGACCCCGGCGAGACCGCACTCGCCGTCCGCCTCGTCACCGCGCACCTGACCTGAGGGGTAGCCGATGGACCTGGACCACGCTCGCACGGTCGCCGTCGAGGCCGCCGAGGCCGCGGGAGACCTGCTCAGGGAGGGCACGCGGGGCACGATCGGGGTCCGGGCCAAGGGCGTGGCCGGCGACGTGGTCACCGATCTCGACCTCGCCTCCGAGAAGCTGCTGCTGGAGCGCATCCTGACGGCGTTCCCGTCCCACTCGGTGATCGCCGAGGAGTCCGGGCTGGTGGGGGCCGCGGGCGGCGAGTGGACGTGGCTGGTCGACCCGCTCGACGGCACCAACAACGTGGCGATCGGGCTGCCCGCGTACGTGGTGGGCGTGGCGCTGTGCAGGGACGGGCGGCCGGTGCTGGGCGTGGTGCACGACCCGGTGTCCGGGCAGACGTGGTCGGCCCTGCGGGGGCGGGGGGCGACGGCCTCCTCGGGGGCGCGTCTCGCGCCGCCGTACGCGCCGAGCCCGCACGGCCCGCTGCTGGCCTGGACCCAGGGCTACGGCGTCGCCAAGGACGACGCCACGGGCAGCGCGCTCAAGCTGGCGATGGAGCGGGCCGCCCGCCGGGTCCTGCAGCTGTGGGCGCCGCTGCTGTCGTGGGCGATGCTGGCGCGCGGCGACATCGACGGCATCGTCGGCTACCGCGCCGAGGCCGTCGACCTGCCGGCGGGCGCGCTGCTGGCCGTGGAGGCAGGGATCGACATCAGGACGCTGGACGGCGGGCCGTTCGAGGCGTGCATGGACGCGCCCGCCGAGCGGCGCAGCTTCGTCGCCGCCCATCCGCAGGCCATCCCCGGGCTGCTCGCGCTGCTCCGCTGATCCGTTCTGTGCACAAGGTTGTGTGCACAAGTACGCGGAAGAAGTGTGTCGCAAGCCGATGAGTTCCGCTCCCGTCGGGCGTCTCATTGGACGACGGCACTTACGGAAGAGGAGCCCGACATGATGACCACGGCCGAACTCGCGCAGGTGCTCTTCACGACCGCTCTGCAGCCCTCCGACGCGCTCTCTCCTCACGCCATCCGCGAGGCCGTGGACGAGCGGCTGTGCGCGTGCGGCGGCGACCCGGCACGGTGCGCGGGCCAGGTGGCGCAGGAGGCCGGCGACCACCCCGAGGCGTACGCGCGGCGCATGCGCTGGGCGCTCGGCGCGGTCGCCGGCGCCTACCAGCTCACCGCGGCCTGACCTTCACAACGCCCAGACGGTGGCCACCAGCCCCACCACGGCCAGCCCGGCGCCGGTGAGCAGGAAGCGGCGCATCGGCACCCGCACCTCGTGCCTGCGGCACGACTCGAACCACAGCAGCGTCGCCAGCGACGCCCACGGCGTCACCACCGGGCCGACGTTGGTGCCCACCAGCAGCGACAGCAGCCGGTCCTGGTCGGCGGCCGGGATGACGCCCTCGACGGCCTTGTACGCGGGCAGGTTGTTGATCGCGTTGGACAGGCCCGCGCCCACGGCGGCGGTGCGGTAGGGGTCGCCCTCGGCGCCGATCATCCAGGTCATGAGGTCGGCGAGACCGTGCCGGCTCAGCGTCGGCACCACCAGGAACAGCCCGGTCACGAACACCACGAGCTGCCACGGGAACAGCCGCCACGACAGGCGCTCCCGCGCGCGCAGCAGGAACGCCGCCAGGACGAGCGCGGCGGCCGCGCCCGCGGCCACGGCCACGTGCGCCTTGAGCAGCAGCAGCACGATGAACAGCAGGCAGCCGGCCGACGCCGCGCCGAACAGCGCCCGGTCGCCGACCGGCTCCAGCACCGGCGGGCTGTAGCGCAGGTCGCCCCGCTCCCCCCGCCGCCAGAAGAACGCCCACAGGAACGCCATCGTCACCAGGATGGCGGCGATCTGCGGGGCCCACATGCGGGCGGCGAACTCCTGGGCGTCGAGGCCGAGCTTGTCCATGGCCAGGAGGTTCGTGAGGTTGGAGACCGGCAGCAGCAGGCTCGCGGTGTTGGCCAGCCAGATCGTCGTCATCGCCAGCGGCAGGGGGGCGATGCGGGCCTTCGGGGCGAGGGCCAGCATCACGGGGGTGAGCAGGACGGCGGTGGTGTCCAGGTTCAGGAAGATCGTGACGAACGACGCGAAGGCCGTACAGAGGAGGAACAGGGCGGCGTAGTTGCCGCGGCCCAGCACCGCCATCCGCGCCGCGATGGCGTCGAAGACCTGGGCCTCCTTGGTCAGCTCGGCCAGCACGATGACCGCCACCAGGAAGATCAGCAGCGGCCAGATCTCGTCCAGGCTCTCGGCGGCGGCCTCCCACGGCAGCAGCCCGGTCGCCACGAACACCAGGCCGAGCACCAGGAGGCCGATCCTGATCCAGTCGAGCAGGCTGAGACGCCACACGCAGAAGATGATCGCATAAGGAGCTCATGGACCGCGCTCCGCGCGGGGGATACTGACGGCATGGCACGTGACGGCAGGCCGACCGACATCTTCGTCAGCTACTCCCCGGCCGACACCGCCTGGGCGACATGGATCGCCTGGGAGCTCGAGGCGGCGGGCTACCGGACGATGATCCAGGCGTGGGACTTCGTCCCCGGCACCAACTTCATCGACTTCATGGACCGCGGGGTCAGCGAGGCCCAGCTCGTCGTCGCCGTGCTCTCGCGCAACTACCTGACCTCGCGCTACGGCCGCATGGAGTGGCAGGCGGCGCTGCGGGCCGACCCCGACAACCCCTCCAACAAGCTCGTCACCATCCGTCTGGAGGACGTCCAGCTCGAAGGGCTGCTGTCCACGATCACCTGGGTGGACCTGCTCGGCGTCACCGACCCGGGCCAGGCCAGGGCGCTGCTGCTGGGCCGGGTCGGCGAGGCGCTGGCGGGCCGGGCCAAGCCGGAGTACGCCCCCGCCTTCCCCGACGCCGGCAGGGGCGGGCGCGCGCCCGCCCCCGCGCCGACGCTGCCGCCCCCGGCCGCCGAGCGGGCGCGGACGCGCCGCGCCCCGGTGACCGCGCCCGCCTTCCCGCCCGCGGCCGGCCCTGTGGGCGGACGGAAGTCGGTCAGCGTGCTGCACATCGGCGGCCCCCGCTTCGGCCGGGCGCTGCCCGACCCCGGCGACCCGTTCACGCCCGAGGACATGCAGGCGCGCATCTGGGCGGACCTCACCGCGATGTACGACCGCGGCACGCCGCGCCCCGACCTCATGGTCGTCAGCGGCGACCTGACCGAGTCGGGCAGTCTGCGGCAGTTCGGGCAGGCCACCAGGTTCGTCACCGACCTGCGGCTGCTGCTCGGGCTGGAGCCGCACCGGCTGGTGCTGCTGCCGGGCCCGCGCGACGTGACCAAGGCGGCGGCCAGCGCCTACTTCATGACGTGCGAGGCCGACGACGTGAGCCCGCAGCCGCCCTACTGGCCGAAGTGGCGGCACTTCGCCGGGCTGTTCGGCGAGGTCTACCAGGGGCTGGACGACCGGGTGTTCGACGGCGGGCAGCCGTGGACGCTGTTCGAGGTGCCCGATCTCAGGGTGGTCGTGGCGGCGCTCAACTCGACGATGGCGATGAGCCATCTTGAACGGGACGCGTACGCGCTGCTGGGCGAGGCCCAGGCGGCCTGGTTCGCCGAGCGGCTGCGGCCGTACGAGGAGGGCGGCTGGCTGCGTCTCGGCGCGATGGGCCATCCGCCACGGGAGCTGCGGGACGCGCCGACCTTCGAGCGGCTGCTGGGGCACCGCCTCCACCTGCTCTTCCACGGCGGCCCCGGGCACGGCGGCGAGGGCCGGGTGGCCGCGCCGCGCGCCGGACGGCACCAGGTCGTCGAGATCACCCCCGACGGCATGCGTACGTGGCTGCCTGACGAGGGCGTGCCCGAGCGGGTTCCCGGCAGGTGGCGGGGCGCGCAGGCGACGTTCACCGGCCGCACCCTGGACGTGCCGCCGCCGCGGCCCAAGCCGGACGAGCGCGCGCCGAGCCCCGTCGAGCTGCTGCTCGACCGGATCGCCGAGGTGTGTGAGGCGCGCCACGAGCGGGCCAGGATCCGCCGCTTCCCCGCCCATCTCGTGGTCACCCACCCCGAGGACGGGTTCGTCCGGCAGCTGATGATCGGCGCGCACGTCGGCGAGGTGACCGAGGAGGCCGCCGACGCCTTCGCCCGGCAGGCGCACGCCGCCGGGCTGGCCGCCGAGCTGGTCTACCAGGGGCCGCCCGCGCCCCGCTGGATCCGCGACGACCTGATGCGGCAGGGGGTGCGGCTGCGCAGCTTCACCGAGTTCCAGGGCCTGCTCGACCTCACCGGCTACGTCAGCGAGCAGACCGCGCGGCTGGTCGGCGACCGCCGCTACCCGCCCGAGCTGTACGTCCCGCAGCGCTTCCGCGAGCTCGACCGCCCCGGCGGCCAGGTCAGGCACGGCCTGACGGATGAGATGATGCGGCTGCTGGCCACCGACCACGGCCGTTTCCTGCTGCTGCTCGGCGATTTCGGGCACGGCAAGACGTTCGCGCTGCGCGAGCTGGCCCGGCGCATCCCGGCCGAGCTGCCGCACCTGACGCCGATCCTCATCGAGCTGCGCGCGCTGGACAAGGCGCACTCGGTGGACGCGCTGGTGGCGGCCCACCTGGCCTCGCACGGCGAGGAGTACATCGATCTCAAGGCGTTCCGCTACCTGCTGCGGCAGGGGCGCATCGTGCTGCTGTTCGACGGGTTCGACGAGCTGGTGACGCGGCTGACCTACGACCGGGCGACCGACCACCTCGCGACGCTGCTGGCGGCGGCCGAGGACAAGGCGAAGGTCGTGGTGGCCAGCCGCACCCAGCACTTCAAGTCGCACAGCCAGGTGCTCACCTCGCTCGGCGAGATGGTCGGGGTGCTGCCGCAGCGGCGGGTGCTCAGCGTCGAGGACTTCACCCGCGACCAGATCCGCTCCTACCTGGACAACCGGTTCGAGGACGGCGACGAGGCGCACGCCCGCATGTCGCTCATGGGCGAGCTCACGGACCTGCTGGCGCTCGCGCAGAACCCGCGCATGCTCTCCTTCATCGCCGACCTCGACGCCGACCGGCTGCGCACCGTGGCGCGGGCCCGCCACACGATCAGCCCGGCCCTGCTGTACGAGGAGATCCTCGGCTCGTGGCTGGCCTTCGAGGAGCGGCGGGCCCGGGTGCCCGGCTCGGCGATGGCCCTGACCACCGGCGAGCTGTGGCGGGTGGTGACGGCGCTGGCGCTGCGGCTGTGGGAGACGGGCGAGTCGCTGCTCGGCGTGGACGAGCTGACCGAGATCGGCGAGACCCTGACCGACCTGGCGGGCGGCCAGCTCTCGGCCGCCCACGCGGCGCACGCGATGGGCTCGGGCAGCCTGCTCGTACGCACCGAGGAGGGCATGTTCGGCTTCATCCACGCCTCGGTCATGGAGTGGCTGATCGCCCGGCACCTCGCGGCGGGCGACCTCGCCCTGCTGGCCCGCCACCCGCTGTCGTCCCTCACCGTGGAGTTCCTGTGCGACCTCGCGGACGTGCGGGCGCTGCGCGCCTGGGTGGCCGACCCGCCCGCCGGCGACGTCTCGGGCGCCAACGCCGTCAAGATCGCCGCCCGGCTGCGCACCCCCGCCCGTGCCGACCTGCGCGGCGCCAACCTCAAGGGCGAGGACCTGTCGGCCCGCGACCTGCGCGAGGTCGACCTCACCGGCGCCGACCTGTCGGAGGCCACGCTGGCTGGCACCAACCTGTCGCGGGCCGTCCTGCGCGGGGCCCGGCTGACGGGCGCGCGGCTCGACGGGGCGACGCTCGCCGGAGCCGACCTCACCGACGCCGACCTGTCGGGCGCGCGGCTCGCGCAGACCGACCTCAGCGACGTGACCGTGGCGGGCGCGCGCTGGCACCGGGCCGCGCTCATCAACGTCACCGGCACCCTGCCGCACCTGCCCGGCGCGGCCGTGGTGCCCGGGCAGCCGGTCGAGGTCGAGTTCGCCCCCGCCGGCATCGGCGTCCCGTACGGCTACCACTTCCAGACCAGCCGCCTGCCCGAGCCGATCGCCTACTCCACCGACGGCGCCACGGTCGCGATCGGCGACGAGGACGGCGGCGTGCTGCTGTGCGCGGGCGGCGCGCCGGTGCGCACGCTCCAGGGCCACCGGGGCCGCGTCTACGCCGTCTCCTTCGCCGGCGACCTGCTGGCCACGGGCGCGAGCGACGGCCAGGTCATCCTGTGGGACGCCCTCACCGGCGAACGGCTGCGCACGCTGAGCGGCCACGCCGACGGCGTCTGGCCGGTGCGCCTCAGCCCCGGCGGCGACCTGGTGGCGGCCGGCGGCGGCGACGGCGTCGTCCGGGTGTGGGAGTGCGCGACCGGGCGCACGGCGCACGAGCTGGCCGGGCACCAGGCGCCGGTCTACACGATGGCCTTCGGCCGCTCGGAGCTGGTGACCGGCGACGCGGCGGGGGCCGTACGGGTCTGGGACCTGGCGAGCGGGGAGGTGCGGCACACCCTCGACGGCCACCGCGGGAGCGTCTACCGCACGCTGCTCAGCCCCGACGGCGCGCTGCTGGCCACCGGCGACGAGGCGGGCACGGTCCGGCTCTGGGACACCGGCTCCTGGCGGCTGCTGCACACCCTCACCGGGCACGCGGGCAGCGTCTACTGCATGGCGTTCGCGCCGGACGGCTCGCTGCTGGCCAGCGGCGACACCGCGGGCGGCGTACGGCTCTGGGACCCCTCGGGGCGGGCGATCGGCGTGCACACGACGCACGCGAACTCGGTCTACCAGGTCGCCTTCAGCCCCGACGGCGCCGTGGTCGCCTCCGGCGACTCCGCCGGTCTCGTACGCCTCCAGCCCGTGGGCGGCGGGCCACGGGTCGAGCTGACCGGGCACCGCAGCTCGGTGTGGCCGTTCGCGTACCGGCCCGACGGGCAGCAGCTCGCCACCAGCAGCAACGACGGCACCGTGCGGCTGTGGGACCCCCACACCGGCCAGTGCCAGCGGGTGCTGCGCGGCCACGGGCGGCGCATCTCGTCGGTGCGCTTCAGCGCCGACGGCACGATGCTCGCCACCAGCGGCAACGACGGCGTCGTACGCCTGTGGGAGCCGCGCACCGGGCGGCGGCTGCGCGAGTTCAGCGGCACCTCCGACCGGCTGATCTCCGCGCTGTTCTCCCCCGCCGGGCCGGTGCTCGCCACCTCCAGCAACGACGGCGGCGTCCACCTGTGGAACGCCGTCACCGGCGACTACGAGCGCGAGCTGCACGCCGAGACCGACCACGTGTGGGCCGAGGCGTTCAGCCCCGACGGCGACCTGCTGGCCACGGCCAACGACGACGACAGCGTCCGCATCTGGTACCGGCCGACCGGGCGGCTGGCGGTCAACCTGCTCGACCACCGGGGGCGGGTGCGCTCGATCGCGTTCAGCCCTGACGGCTCGTACGTGGCCACCGGCTGCGACGACAAGCTCGTCCGGATCTGGCACGTGGCCTCGGGCGGCCGGGTCGCCACCCTCGAAGGGCACACCGACCGGGTCTACTCCGTGGCCTTCTCCCCCGACGGGCGGCTGCTGGCGAGCGCCGGCAACGACGGGCGCGCCCTGCTGTGGGAGCTGCTACCCGGCCAGCCCTGGCAGCCCCGGCTCGCGCGCACGCTCGGCGGCGACGGCGGGCGGTGGTGGGGCGTGGCCTTCGACGCCGCCGGCGCGCGGCTGGCGACCTGCGGCGACGACAAGCTCGTCCGGGTCTGGGACGCCGCGACCGGGCGGCAGCTCCACGTGCTGGCCGGGCACACCCGGCGGGTCTGGTCGGTCGCCTTCAGCCCGGCCGGCGACGACCTGCTGGCCAGCGCGGGCGACGACGGCGTGGTCATCCTGTGGGCGGGCGGCGAGCGGCGGGCGACGCTGCTCGGGCTGCCCGAGGGGTGGGCGGCGCTGGCCCCCGACGGCCGGTACAAACTGCACGGCGAGCCGGGCGGGCAGTTCTGGCACGTGATCGGGATGTCGCGGTTCGAGCTGGGCGAGCTGGATCCGTACCTGCCCGGGGTGCGGCAGGTGCCGCTGGACTCACCCTTCTGACGTGCCGCGCATGGGGCGGCCGAGGAGGGCGGTGGCCACGCTCTCGATGTGCGGGGCGAGGTCGGCGGTGGCCGCCCCGGTCAGCGCCGGGGTGCCGACGACCGAGCGCAGGATGCCGATGCCGACCAGCCAGGCGCTGAGCAGCTCGGCGCGCAGCTCGGCGTCCTCGCCCTCGGCCAGGTCGGCGAGGGCCCGGACGTAGGTGGCGCAGACCTCCTCGCGCATCCGCAGGCGGGCGTCCTCGTGGGCCGAGGACCGGAGCATGGCCACCAGCGGGTGCTCGCCGCCGTAGCCGGTCCAGTCCTGGAAGACGACCGCGCCGACCATGCGGGCGACCAGCTCCTCCGGCGGGCCGTCGTCGAGGAGGCCGGCCGGGAGGTCGGCGGTGACCTCGTCGAACAGGGCCTTCTTGGAGCCGAAGTAGCGGAAGATCAGGGTGGCGTCCACGCCGGCGTCGGCGGCGACGTCGCGGACGCTGGTGGCGTCGTAGCCGTCGCGGGCGAAGCGCAGCCGGGCGGCCTCCAGCAGCCGGGCCCTCGTGGCCTCCCGGTCCCTCTTCGCCATCGCCCCTCCTGAGTCATCGACTGTTGACATCCTAGCGGGCGCGCATGTTATGGTCCTTCAAGTCATCGAACGATGACTTGACAACGGGAGCGCGGCATGAGGACGTACGTGGTGGCGGGCGGCACGACCGGGATGGGGCGCGGCCTCGCGCTGCACCACCTGCGGACCGGCGACCGGGTGACGGTGGTCGGCAGCGATCCGGGCCGGGGGCGGGCCTTCCTCGCCGAGGCGGAGCGGCTGGGGGCCGGGGGGCGGGCCGCGTTCGTACGGGCCGACCTGACGTCGGTCGCGGAGAACCGGCGGGTGGTCGAGGAGGTCAGGGCCCGGCACGACGCCCTCGACGGGCTGATCCTCACCGCCATGCGGCACTTCGGGAGCCGCACCCTCACCCCGGACGGTTTCGAGGCCACCTTCGCCCTCTACTACGTCAGCCGCCTCCTGCTCAGCCACGGCCTCACGGACCTGCTGGAGAAGGGGGGCCGGCCGATGATCGTGAACGTGTGCGGCGTCGGGGTCACGAAGGGCCGGATCCACTGGGACGACCTGACGCTCGGCCGCGGCTACAGCGGCGTCAAGGCGATGCTGCAGGGCGGGCGGGCCACGGATCTGATGGGCGTCGCGTACCCGGACGTCCATCCCGGCGGGCGTACCCGCTTCCTGCTGCACCATCCGGGCTTCACCGACAGCGGCACCGGCAGCCTTCGCCAGCCCGCGCGGGCGCTCGTCCGGCTCCTCGCCAAGGTCGCCGCGCAGCCCGTGGAGAAGGCCATCGAGCCGATCATCGCGCTGATGGCGGACCCGCCCGCCGGGCGGCTGCTCGCCTACGACCGCCGCACCCCGGTGGACCCGTCGATCCCGACGCTCGACCCGGCCGCCGCCCGCCGCCTTTACGACCTGACCCGCCACCTCCTCGACTGAACGCCCCATTTGCCGCGATTGCCGCGCCCGGTCGCCGGACTGTGGGAGGATCCTGGGCTAGATCGTTTCGGTGGCGCGGAGCATCGCGAAGGGGATGGACGATGGTTACCTGCCGGAGGCTGGGCTCGTGACCGCCACACCCGACCACACAGGACCTGGCGACGCGGGGCTGGTCGCGGCAGCGGATGAGGTCGCGGGTGGGCGGGAGGTCATGCCCAAGCGGGCCGCCGTACCGATGCCATGGACGCGGCACTCGGGCACCGGCCCGGCGCGGGAGGCCGAGGGCCGCTCGCAGGCCGCCAAGACGGCCGCCGTGGCGGTGGGCATGGTGCTGCTGACCCTGGCCGGGGTCCTGATCGGCATCCCGGCGTTCCGCACGACACTGGACCCCGTGCCCTATCCGGGCTCGGTGCCTCCGACGCCGCCCGCCGCGGCACTGCGCCGCAGCCCCGCCGCCACCGCACCGCCGTCGGCCACCACGCCGCCGCCCGTGAACGCCGCACCCGTCACGACGCCCGCCGCGCCCGCGACGCCCTCCGCGCCGCCTTCGTCGCGGCTGTCGTCACAGCCGGTCGCGACCGCGACCTACCCGACCACGCCGGGCATCGTCCGACCGCAGGGGGCCCGAAACCCGCGCGCCCGCACCGCCCGCCCGCGCGCCATCCGCCCCCAGCCAGTACGCCCCAGAAAAAGATCCGTGGTCGTCGGCACCAGCGAGGACTCGGGAACCCCCGCCCCCACGACCACCACGACGCCCCCGGACGCCACCCTCACCCCGGCCCCGCAGGTCCCCGGCCGCCTCAAGGGCCAGGCAGCCGGCGGAACTTCGTGATCGCCAGGAGACCGGCCCGGGGCCCGTCTCCTGGCGACCATCCCGGAGGCCGGCTCAGGAACCCGTCCCTGACCAGCCCAGGCACCCCCAGCCGGCGGACCGGTCAGCCGCGCGCACCTCGCCGCAACAGCTCGCCCCACACCTCGGCCACCCGCGCATCCAGCTCCTCCAACGCCCCTTCGTTGGCGATGACGATGTCGGCGACCGCCAGCCGGTCCTCCCGGCTGGCCTGCGCCGCGATGCGCGCCTTGGCGTCGGTCTCGGCCATGCCGCGATGCTCGGCGAGCCGCCGGATGCGCACCTCGTCGGCCGCGTCCACGACGATCACGACGTCGTACATGGGGGCGAGCTTGTTCTCGACCAGCAGCGGCACGTCGTAGACCACGACGGCGTCGCCGGGCGCGTCCGACTGCAGCTGCGCCACCCGCTCCCCCACGAGCGGATGCACGATGCCGTTGAGCACGGCCAGCTTCTGGGAGTCGGCGAAGACGATCGAGCCCAGCTTCTCGCGATCGAGCGCCCCGTCGGGGCGGAGCACCTCCTCGCCGAAGGCCGCGACCACCCGCGCCAGCCCGGCCGTGCCGGGTTCGACGACCTCGCGCGCGATCTTGTCGGCGTCGATCACGACCGCTCCGTGAGCCGCGAGCCGCCTGGACACCTCACTCTTGCCGGATCCGATGCCGCCGGTGAGCCCAATCTTCAGCACCGCTGAAGCCTATCCACGATGGCCGGACGGCGCACGACCGGAAGGCTCCGCCTCCCGGCGCAGGTGGACCATCGTCAGGTGGTCGTCCATCCGCTCGCGGTGCGTCTCCCGGTAGCCCAGACGCCGGTAGAGCTTGAGGTTGCTCGCCGACAGGTGCCCGGTGAACAGGTCGAACGCCGTCGCCTCCGGCACCTGCTCGTGCAGCGCCCGCAGCAGCGCCGTGCCGAGGCCCTGCCCCTGCAGGTCGGGGGCGACGACCAGCCGCCCGACCAGGCAGGTGGTGCCGGCGAGCTGCCCGCGTACGGCGCCGACGATGCGGCGCCCGCCGTCGAGCGCCTTGAGCACGACGGCGCCCTCGATGACCTTGCGCACCTGCTCCAGCGACTCGACGAGCGGCGGGATGTAGGGGTCGCCGTAGAGCTGGGCCTCGCTCACGTAGGCCGCCCGTTGCACGGTGAGGATCTCCCCGGCGTCCGCCGGCACCGCCCGTTCGATGATCACGCCGTCACCCTACCGGCCGGGCGCTCACGGCCGGAGGAGGACCTCGAAGAACTCCCGTACGCCGGTCACGACCGACCCGGGCGCGGCCATCGCCACCATGTGGCTCGGGCTCTCCCCGTCGCCCCAGTACACGACGTCGTTGCCGCGCGCGGCGATGCGGCGCAGCAGGTCGGGTCCGCCGTGCGTGGCCCCGGTGGGCACGGCCCGCTGGTCGACGGGCATGCCGGCGGCGCCCTCGTAGTACGTCCAGGAGGACGAGCCGCCGGTGCCGGTGAACCAGTACAGGCTGGCCGTGGTCAGCAGCAGGTCACGGCCGATCGGCTCGGCGACGGGGCCGTTCCGCTCGGGCCAGCCGTCGAACTCCTTGAACCGCTCCACCAGGTACGCCAGCTGCGCCACCGGCGAGTCGGCGAAGCCGTGGGCGAGCGTCTGGGGCCGGCTCGCCAGGTAGGGGCCGTACCCGCTGCCGCCGGCCATCCGCTCCCCCAGCATCTTCAGCCAGCCCAGCTCCTCCTCGCTCGCCCCTTCCAGCTCGGCGGGGTCGCCGGTGGGGACCCCGAGGCCGGAGGTGATGACCGCCCCGGTCACGTGCTCGGCGTCGAGGGCGGCGAGCCGCGCCGTGACCAGCGCGCCGGCGTCGTTGCCGTGGGCTCCGTAGCGGTCGTGGCCGAGGCGGCGCATCAGCTCGGCCCAGGTGCGGGCGACCCGGTCGACGCTCCACGGCCGCTCGTCGGCGGGCTCGGGGAACGGCGAGAAGGCGAAGCCGGGCAGGGACGGCGCGACGACGTGGAAGGCGAGGGCGGGGTCGAGCCCGTGGGCGCGCGGGTCGGTGAGCGGCCCGAGCACGTCGAGCAGCTCGGCGACCGTGCTCGGCCAGCTGTGCGTGATGATCAGCGGCAGCGCGTGCGGCTCCGGCGAGCGTACGTGCAGGAAGTGCACCCGCTGCCCGTCGATGTCGGTCGTGAACTGCGGGAAGGCGTTGAGCCTGGCCTCCTGGGCCCGCCAGTCGAAGGTCTCGGCCCAGTGCTCGGCCAGCTCCCGCAGGTGGGCGACGGGCACCCCGCGGTCCCAGCCGCCGGGAAGCTGCGATGCCCAGCGGGTGCGCCGCAGCCGCTCGCGCAGGTCGTCGAGGTCGGCCTGGGGGATGTCGATGCGGAACGGCGTGATCGTTTCGGTCATGGAACGAACAGTAGGAGGACATGCGGCAAGGATCTTTCCGCAATCAAGCGAGAAGACCGATGACACGCGAAAAGCCCCGCACGAACCCGTGCGGGGCTTTTCGTTACCGCCTACTCCTGGGAGCTAGAGCCTCAGCTCTGGCCGCCCGCGAGCTTCTCGCGCAGGGCCGCGAGCGCCTCGTCCGAGGCGAGCGCGCCGGCCGCCGGAGCGGACGAGGAGCTCTGCTGAGCCTGGGTCTCGCCGCCGTAGGACGTCGGAGCGCCCTCGCCGGCCTCGGCCTCGGCCTTGCGGGCCTCCTCGATCTGCTTGCGGTGGGCCTCGAAGCGCTGCTGGGCCTCGGCGTACTGCCGCTCCCACTCCTCACGCTGCTTGTCGAAGCCTTCGAGCCACTCGCCCGTCTCCGGGTCGAAGCCCTCGGGGTAGATGTAGTTGCCCTGGTCGTCGTAGGTCGCGGCCATGCCGTAGAGCGTCGGGTCGAACTCGACCTCGGCGCCCACGCCCTCGTTGGCCTGCTTCAGCGAGAGGCTGATGCGGCGACGGTCGAGGTCGATGTCGATGATCTTGACGAAGATCTCGTCGCCGACCTGGACGACCTGCTCCGGGATCTCCACGTGGCGCTCGGCCAGCTCGGAGATGTGGACCAGGCCCTCGATGCCCTCCTCGACCCGGACGAACGCGCCGAACGGCACCAGCTTGGTGACGCGGCCCGGCACGACCTGGCCGATCTGGTGGGTGCGGGCGAACTGCTGCCACGGGTCTTCCTGGGTGGCCTTGAGCGACAGGGAGACGCGCTCGCGCTCCATGTCGACGTCGAGGACCTCGACCGTGACCTCCTGGCCGACCTCGACGACCTCGGAGGGGTGGTCGATGTGCTTCCAGGACAGCTCGGACACGTGGACCAGGCCGTCGACGCCGCCGAGGTCCACGAACGCACCGAAGTTGACGATCGAGGAGACGACGCCCTTGCGGACCTGACCCTTCTGGAGGGTGTTGAGGAAGGTCTGGCGGACCTCCGACTGCGTCTGCTCGAGCCAGGCGCGGCGCGACAGGACCACGTTGTTGCGGTTCTTGTCGAGCTCGATGATCTTGGCCTCGAGCTCGCGGCCGACGTACGGCTGCAGGTCGCGGACCCGTCGCATCTCGACCAGGGACGCCGGGAGGAAGCCACGGAGGCCGATGTCGAGGATGAGACCACCCTTGACGACCTCGATGACGGTGCCGGTGACGATGCCGTCCTCGTCCTTGATCTTCTCGATCGTGCCCCAGGCGCGCTCGTACTGGGCGCGCTTCTTGGACAGGATCAGGCGGCCCTCCTTGTCCTCCTTCTGGAGAACCAGGGCCTCGACGTGTTCGCCGACCTCCACGACGTCAGCAGGGTCGACATCGTGCTTGATCGAAAGCTCGCGCGAGGGGATGACACCCTCGGTCTTGTAGCCGATATCGAGAAGGACCTCGTCTCGATCGACCTTGACGACGGTGCCCTCGACGATGTCGCCGTCGTTGAAGTACTTGATGGTCTCGTCGATCGCGGCGAGGAAGGCTTCCTCGGACCCGATGTCGTTGACCGCTACCTGCGGGGTGCTCGAGGTGGCCTCAGTGCTGGACGTCATGTGTGGAATTGCTCCGAACGCGGACAGGATGTCGATGTGGCGGACGCGCGGCAGGCCCTCTTCCGCATCAAGCCGAGGAATTACGACATCGACGTGACCGAGCGCGAGCCCGCTCCGTCTGAGGCGCGCGCGAGCCCACAGCGCAGCGATCAGCATATGAGACCAATGCCACGGGGTCAATCCAGGGCGAGGTCAGTAGGCGATGACCTGGAGCCCTCGCTTGGGGATGATATTACCCCTCGCCGCCCGGGGGATGGAGATCCGCTCCGGGTCCCCGTCGGAGACGTAGCGCTTGCCGGGATGCTTGTCCAGCCACTCCAGCCAGTACTGCGAGCACCATTTGCGGCACTCGCCCTTTTTGCCGTTGCTCTGGATCCGCTGGATCGCGCCCCGGTCGAAACTTTTCGCGTAGGGCGAAACCGAGGGCTCGGCCCCGGCGAGGAACACGCCGGCGAAATCATAACGGGTCCCGTCCCATGATCCGGTCCTGGCGACCTTCTTGCCGTGGGGCATCGACCCGTACGGCAGCGCCATGGTGCGCGAGGGCGGCGCGCCGAGCTTCTTCAGCAGCCGTTCGATCCGGCCGATCTGCTCGCGGACCTTGCGCTTGCGCAGGACCCGCAGGTTGGGGTGGCTCCAGGTGTGGTTGGCCACCTCGTAGCCGTGCTCGTTCAGCCAGCGCAGGGCGGCCGCCTGCGCGGCCTCGTCACGCAGCCCGAACGGCTCGTGGTTGATCCAGAACGTGGCGGTCGGCCGGAACGACGGGTAGCGGGCGGCCACCTCCTGGATGATCGCCACCGCGGTGCCGGGCGCCGGGTTGCCGTTCGCGTCCAGCGCGAAGTGGCTCGGGTGCCCGTCGTCGAAGGTCAGCACGACCGGGTAGCGGCCCGCGGGCACGTGGATGTCGCCGGTGGCGAACTCGGCGGCGGTGATCGGCACGTAGCCCTCGCGGGCCAGCCGTTCCAGCTCCTTCCTGAGCTGGTCGGGGGTGCGGTCGATGGAGGCGAGCCGCTTGCGCTGGATGCGGTGGTACATGAGGACCGGCACCAGCCCCGCCTCGTTGGCGCGCACCTGCCGGGCGAACTCGGGCGTGGCCACCACCCCGGGCGGCTGCCCGGGCGGGGTCGCCGGGGTGTCGGCGGGCGCCGCGGACGGCGGGCTCTCCTCGACCTTCCCGGCGGAGGCCGGGCCGGCGTGCGGGACCTCCTGTGCCGGCATGAGACTGAGCCCGATGACCGCCACGGTGACCACGACGACGTTCGCGAGGCCGATGATCTTCGTGGAGGACGCTGGTAACCGCACAGAACTCCCGTGCCGCTAGGGGAAGCCGACACTCCACCCTAGTCCAGATCTGTACGGAAACCGGTGACCCCGGGCGACATGCCGCCCCTCGGGGCTCCCGGACCGGGTCAGTGCCCGGCGTCCTCCCAGGTGCGCCCGACGCCCACGGAGACCTCCAGCGGCACCCGCAGGTGGTAGGCGGCGTTCATCTGGTCGCGCACGAGCTGCCTGAGCGCCTCCAGCTCGCCCGGCGCCACCTCGAACACGAGCTCGTCGTGGACCTGCAGCAGCATCCGCGAGGCCAGCCCCTCCTCCCGGATGGCCTGGTGCACGTGGAGCATGGCGACCTTGATGATGTCGGCCGCCGAGCCCTGGATCGGCGCGTTGAGCGCCATCCGCTCGGCCATCTCGCGCCGCTGCCGGTTGTCGCTGGTGAGGTCGGGCAGGTAGCGGCGGCGGCCCATGATCGTCTCGGTGTAGCCGTCGGCGCGCGCCTGGGCCACGATGGCGTGCAGGAAGTCGCGCACGCCGCCGAACTCCTGGAAGTATTCCTCCTTGAGCGCCCGCGCCTCGGCCACCGGGATGTTGAGCTGCCCGGACAGCCCGAAGTCGGACAGTCCGTAGGCGAGGCCGTAGTTCATGGCCTTGATGCGCGCCCGCAGCTCGCCGTCGATCTGCTCGGGCGGCAGGTCGAAGACCCGGGCCGCGGTGGCCTGGTGGAAGTCGTGGCCGGACTCGAACGCGGCGATCAGCGACTCGTCGCCCGACAGGTGCGCCATGATGCGCAGCTCGATCTGGCTGTAGTCGGCCGTGAGCAGCGTCTCGTAGCCCTCGCCGACCGTGAAGCCCTGCCGGATGCGGCGGCCCTCGGCGGTGCGGATCGGGATGTTCTGGAGGTTGGGCTTCTCGGAGGAGAGCCGGCCGGTCGCGGCGATGATCTGGTTGAACGTCGTGTGGATGCGCCCGTCGTCGGCGATCTCCTTGATCAGGCCCTCGACCGTGGTGCGCAGCTTCTGCTGGTCGCGGTGGCGCAGCATGATCGTCGGCAGCTCGTGCTCGGTCTGGGTGGCGAGCCAGGCGAGCTGGTCGGCGTCGGTGCTGTAGCCGGTCTTGATCTTCTTCGTCTTGGGCAGGTTGAGCCGGGTGAACAGGATCTCCTGGAGCTGCTTGGGCGAGCCCAGGTTGAACTGCTCGCCCACGGAGCGGTGCGCCTCCTCCACGGCGTGCTTGACGGCCGAGCCGAACTCGGCCTCCAGCCCGGTGAAGTAGGCGCTGTCGACCGCGATGCCCGCGCGCTCCATCTCGGCCAGCACGGTGAGCAGCGGCAGCTCGACGTCGTCGAGGAGCTGGGTGCCGCCGCGCCCGGCCAGGAAGCGCTCCAGCGCCTCGGCCAGCTCGCGCACGACGTGGGCGCGCAGCGCGAGGTCCTTGGCGGGGGCGTCCTCGTCGTCGCCGAACAGCGCGGCCTGCCCGTCGGACTCCTCCTCGGCGCGCAGGTCGCGGTTGAGGTAGCGGCGGGCGAGGTCCTCGAGGGCGAAGGTGCGCTGGCCGGGCATGGCGAGGTAGGCGGCCAGCGCGGTGTCGCAGCTCAGGCCGCGCAGGTCCATGCCCTGCGCCCACAGGGCCAGCAGCGGGCCCTTGGCGTCGTGGACGGCCTTGGGCCTGCTCTCGTCGGCCAGCCAGGCCCGCAGGGCCGTCTCGTCGGCCTCGGTGAGCTTGACCGGGTCGATGTGGGCGGCGGTGCCGTCGGGCGAGGCAACGGCGATGGCGTCGATGCGGCCGGTGCCGCTGCCGTAGGCGCCCTTGACGGCGAGCCCCGCGCGGCCCTCCGGCATGGCGGCCAGCCAGCCGGCCACCCGGTCGGGGCCGAGGATCACGGTCTCGACCTCGAAGCCCTGGTCGGGCTCCTGCTCGCCGGTGCCGAGCACCTTGAACACCCGCTCGCGCAGCTCGCCGCGGATCTGCAGGGTGTCGAAGAGCTTGTTGACCTCCTCGCGCTCCCACGCGCCCTGCCTGAGCTCGCCGAGCTCGGCCTCGACCGGCACGTCGCGCAGCAGCTCGGTGAGCCGGCGGTTCATCAGCACCTGGGCGACGTGGTCGCGCAGCTTGTCGCCGACCTTGCCCTTGACCTCGTCGACCCGGTCGACGAGCGCGGTCAGCGTGCCGAACTCGCGCACCCACTTGGCCGCGGTCTTCTCGCCCACGCCGGGGATGCTGAGGAGGTTGTCGCTGGGGTCGCCGCGCAGCGCCGCGAAGTCGGGGTATTGGACGGGGGTGAGGCCGTATTTCTCCTCGACGGCCTCGGGCGTGAACCTGGTCATGTCGCTGATGCCGCGCCGGGTCATCAACACGGTCACGTGCTCGTTGACGAGCTGCAGCGCGTCGCGGTCGCCGGTGACGATGAGCACGCTCATCCCCTGCTCCGACGCGCGGGTGGCGAGCGTGGCGATGATGTCGTCGGCCTCGAAGCCCGCCTTGGACAGGCGCGGGATGCGCAGCGTGTCGAGCAGCTCGTAGATGAGCTGCATCTGGCCGCGGAAGTCCTCCGGCGTCTCGCTCCTGTTGGCCTTGTAGTCGGCGTATTCCTCGTGCCGGAACGTGGGCTCGGACCGGTCGAAGGCCACGGCGACGTGGCTCGGCTGCTCGTCGCGCAGGACGTTGGTCAGCATCGAGGTGAACCCGTAGACCGCCTCGGTGTGCTGACCGTCGGAGGTCATGAGGTTGGCGTCCTTGAGCGCGTAGAAGGCGCGATAAGCCAGGGAATGCCCGTCAAGCAGCAGCAGGCACGGACGGCTGGGGGTCACTTCACTCTTCGGCACGTACGCAGCCTAGTCTGCCCCTGCGACAGAAAACCTGAGCTCGGAAGAGTGGAGGCGTCCCCTTGACGCAGACCAACCCGCTTGATCTCCCGCTGCTGAGCGGCATGCACGACGGCACGCTGGCGAGCCGCGTGGGCATCGAGTTCCTGGAGGCGGGCCCCGACCGGGTGGTGGGCCGGATGCCGGTGGAGGGGAACACGCAGCCGTACGGGCTGCTGCACGGCGGCGCCTCCGTGGTGCTGGCCGAGACCCTCGGCTCCGTGGCCGCGGCGATCCACGCCGGGCCGGGGCGCATCGCGGTGGGCGTCGAGATCAACGCCACGCACCACCGTTCGGCCCGTTCGGGGCACGTGACGGGCGTGGCGACGAAGTTGCACGCGGGGCGGACGCTGGCGACGTACGACATCGAGATCACCGACGAGGAGGGCCGGCGGGTGTGCACCTCCCGCCTCACCTGCATGCTGCGCGACGCCTGAGGCTTTTGCCGTACTTTTGCCCAGCGGTCACTTCGCCCGATTCTTTGCGCATCGCCCCCGCGGGTCGCTACGGTGGTCCGAACGCGAGCCCGCGGGGGCGGCCCGGTAGATAACGTGTACGGCCGGCGATGCCTGCACGGCCCCAAAGGCCGCCCCCGCGGGCTCGTCCATACCTACCGTGATTTCGTTATCGTTCCGTTCCTTCCGGCCGCCAGGTGTCTTCCCCCATTTAGCCCCTGACCTGCCAACTTGATTCCTCACATGAGTGACACCGTGTTGTCACTAATTGGTGACGAACGATACTGAAACGGGCGTCACGGCAATAGGCTCCCGCCATTGCATCCCAGTTGTGCCTGCGATGCGCGCGTGTCGAGATGGAGGGGCACCACCCCGCCTTGACCTACTTGAGGGAGCACCATTGCGCAGAGCCGTGATCGCGTTCACGGCCTTCCTGGGTGGACTCGTCTTCCTGCTGGCCGGGCCCGCACACGCGGGCCCCGCCGACTGCCAGGGGCTGAAGGGAACACTCAAACTCCAAGGCCAGCCAGTGAACGGCGCCAAAATCTCGGTGACCACCGAGGGCGGACAACCCGTCCAGGAGGTTACCTCGAACGCTCAAGGCACTTGGGACGTTCAGGTCGACAAGCCGGGCAAGTACAAGGTCACTCTGGACCCCGGCTCGCTTCCTCAGAACAGCCAGGTCCGCGGCGGCAACAACGTCCGCACGCCGACCGTCTACGAGGGCAACTGCTCCACCGTGCTGTTCGCGCTCGAGGCCAAGGGCGCCGCCGCCGGCCCCGAGCAGGAGGCCACCGGCGAGAGCTCCTTCTGGGCCCAGGCCGCGCAGCTCGCCTTCGAGGGGCTCAACCTCGGCCTCATCATCGCCCTGGGGGCGCTCGGCCTCTCCCTCATCTACGGGACGACCGGCCTGACCAACTTCGCCCACGGTGAGCTCGTCACCTTGGGCGCTGTCCTCGCCTACGCCTTCAACGTCGGATTCAGCATCCAGCTCATCCCGGCGGCGATCCTCGCGGTCGTGGTGGCGGGGGCGCTGGGCTACGGCCAGGACCGCTTCTTCTGGGGGCAGCTCCGCAAACGCGGCACCGGCACCATCGCCATGATGATCATCTCGATCGGCGTCGCGATCCTGCTGCGCAACCTCATCCAGTTCTTCTTCGGGCCGCAGACCGAGACCTACACCGACTACAACACCCAGACCGGCATCCAGCTCGGCCCGATCAGCGCCGCCCCCAAGAACCTGTGGGCCATGGGCATCGAGCTCGCGGTGCTCATCGTCGTGGGTCTCGCCCTGATGAAGACCCGCACCGGCAAGGCCGCCCGCGCCGTGGCCGACAACCCGGCGCTCGCCGCCTCCTCCGGCATCAACGTCGACCGCGTCATCCGCATCATCTGGACCGGCGGCGGCGCCATCGCCGCGCTGGCCGGCGTCATGCTCGGCCTGTCGCAGTCGCTGAAGTTCACCATGGGCCAGGACATCCTGCTGCTCATCTTCGCCGGCGTCACGCTCGGCGGGCTCGGCACCGCCTTCGGCGCGCTGGTCGGCTCGCTCGTGGTCGGTGTGTTCATCCAGGTGTCCACGCTGTGGGTGCCGCCGGAGCTGAAGTCCGTCGGCGCGCTGGTGGTGCTCATCGTCGTGCTTCTCTTCCGGCCGCAGGGCATCCTCGGCCGACGCGAGCGGATCGGGTGACGGGGGTAACACATGGACTGGCTCACGATTTTCACCACCACCGTCCACGCCGCCATCGGCTGGGAGACCATCGTCTACGGTCTGGCCGCGATCGGCGTCAACATCCACTTCGGCTACACCGGCCTGCTCAACTTCGGCCAAGCGGCGTTCATGGCCGTGGCCGGCTACGGCCTGGCCGTCACCGTCACCGTGCTCGACCTGCCCTTCTGGGTCGGCATCTTCGTCGGCCTGGGGGCCGCGGTGCTCCTGGCGCTCCTCATGGGCATCCCGACGCTGCAACTGCGCGCCGACTACCTGGCGATCGTCACCATCGCCGCGGCCGAGATCATCCGGCTGATCTTCCGTTCGGTGCAGTTCAAGGGGGTCTTCGGCGGCTCTGACGGCCGGCGCGGCTTCAACGGCGACTTCTACGCCATGAACCCCTACCCCGAGGGCCGCTACGGCATCGGCGCGATCGTCTTCGACGAGCGCACGCTGTGGCTGCTGACGGTCGGCTGGATCGTCGTGCTGCTCGCCTGCGGGCTGGTCTACCTGCTCATGAAGAGCCCGTGGGGCCGCGTGCTGAAGGCCATCCGCGAGGACGAGGACGCCGTGCGCGCGCTCGGCAAGAACGTCTTCTCGTACAAGATGCAGTCGCTGGTGCTCGGCGGCGTCATCGGCTGCTTCGGCGGCTTCTTCTACGGCCTCTACAACGGCGCCGTGCAGCCCGACGTCTTCGGCACCGAGATGACGTTCTTCGCCTACACGATCGTCATCCTCGGCGGCGCCGCCCGCGTCTTCGGCCCGGTCGTCGGCGCGATGATCTTCTGGGTGCTGTTCGTCTTCGTCGGCAACCTGCTCGCCGAGCTGGTGGCCAACGGCTACATCCCGTTCATGACCAGCATCCAGGTGGGCCCGATCCGCTACGCCCTGGTCGGTCTGGGCTTCATCCTGCTGCTGATCGTCCGGCCGCAGGGCATCTTCGGTGACAAGAGGGAGATCGCGATCAATGCGCGATGACACCATGGATGAGACGACCGGCGGGCCGGAGGACGCCGCGGTGACCACCACGCGTAAGGCCGCGGCCCTGGCGGCGTTCAAGGACATGGCCCGCGAGCCGGGCGTCCCCAAGCCCGACCCCATCCTCGTCGTGGACAAGGTCGTGCGCCGCTTCGGCGGCCTCACCGCCGTCGACGTCGAGCACGTGGAGGTCCAGCGCGGCTCCATCACCGCGCTGATCGGCCCCAACGGCGCGGGCAAGACCACTTTCTTCAACCAGCTCACCGGCTTCGACACCGCCGACGCCGGCACCTGGACGTTCAACGGCCGCACGATGAGCGGCGTGCCCGCCCACAAGGTGGCGCGCGCCGGCATGGTCCGCACGTTCCAGCTCACCAAGGCGCTCTCCCGGCTGACCGTCATGGAGAACATGCGTCTCGGCGCCCAGCAGCAGAAGGGCGAGAGCTTCTGGCGGGCCCTCGTGCCCGGCTTCTGGCGCTCCCAGGAGCAGGAGATCACCGAGCGGGCCGAGGAACTGCTGGTCCGGTTCAAGCTCGACGCCAAGCGCGACGACTTCGCCGGCTCGCTCTCCGGCGGCCAGCGCAAGCTGCTGGAGATGGCGCGGGCGCTCATGGTGGGCCCCGAGCTGGTCATGCTGGACGAGCCCATGGCGGGCGTGAACCCGGCGCTGACGCAGTCGCTGCTCGGCCACGTCAAGGACCTGCGCGAGCAGGGCATGACGGTGCTGTTCGTCGAGCACGACATGGACATGGTGCGCGACATCAGCGACTGGGTCATCGTCATGGCCCAGGGCGCGGTGATCGCCGAGGGCCCGCCCTCGACGATCATGTCGGACGAGCGCGTGATCGACGCCTACCTCGGCGCGCACCACGACGCCCCGCTGTCGGACACCGAGCTCCAGGCCCAGCTCCACGAGGCCGAGGCCGAGCTGGAGGCCGAGATCGAAGAGGAGACGCAGAAGTGAACGCCGTCCCGGAGCCGGCCGAGTCCAACGCGGCGGTCACCGACCGCAGCGCGCACCTGGAGGGCGCCGAGAACGCCCTCCTGCGCTGCGACGAGCTGATCGCCGGTTACCTGCCGGGCGTCAACATCCTCAACGGCTCCGACCTCTACGTGGCGGAGGGCGAGCTCATCGGCATCATCGGCCCCAACGGCGCCGGCAAGTCGACGCTGCTCAAGGCCATGTTCGGGCTGGTCAACATCCGCAGCGGCACGGTGCTGCTGAAGGGCGAGAACATCACGAACATGAAGGCGCACGCGCTGGTCTCGCGCGGCGTCGGCTACGTCCCGCAGACCAACAACGTCTTCCCCAGCCTCACCATCGAGGAGAACCTGGAGATGGGCGCCTTCCAGGTGCCGGGGAAGTTCAAGGAGCGCTTCGAGTTCGTGGCCGAGCTGTTCCCCGCGCTGAAGGAGCGGCGCAAGCAGCGCGCCGGCTCGCTGTCCGGCGGTGAGCGGCAGATGGTGGCGATGGCGCGGGCCCTGATGACCGAGCCGTCGGTGCTGCTGCTCGACGAGCCGTCGGCCGGTCTGTCGCCCAAGCTGCAGGACCTGGTCTTCATCCAGGCCCAGCAGATCAACAAGGCCGGCGTCACCGTCATCATGGTCGAGCAGAACGCCCGCCGCTGCCTGCAGATCTGCCACCGCGGCTACGTCCTGGACCAGGGCCGCAACGCCTACACCGGCACCGGCAGGGAGCTCGCGAACGACCCGAAGGTGATCCAGCTGTACCTCGGCACGCTCGCCAAGGCGTAATTCCCCCAGAACGGCTGAGGAGCTCCCACAGAGCCCCTCAGCCGTTTTTTAATGGGCGATGTGAAACGCTTAGCGACAGTCGCGCTCATGCTGCCCGTCCTGCTCCTGGGCTGCCAGGACGACGCCTCCTCCGCGCCGAGATACAGCACCGGCGGCGACCCCACCGACAGCCCCTGCGCCCGGGTGGTCTCCGCCATCGGGTACGCCGGCCTGCTGCTGGAGCCGAAGGGCCAGGAGGACCGGCAGCGCTTCGAGGACGCCGTGATCGGCCGCCTGGCCGAGGCCCGCGGCATCACCCTGCAGTTCGGCGCCCGGCTGCCCGCCTCGCTCAAGGGCGACGTGGCGGCGCTGGAGTCGGCCACCGCCGGGCTCGCCAGGAACGACGTGCCGCGGGAGCGCCAGGTGGCGCTGCTGAGGGAGTACCGCGCGGCGGCCGACCGGATCGTCGCCGGCTGCCGGTGAGGCCCCTGCCGGGCGGTTCCAGGGACGCGGAAGGGCCCGGCCGTGGCGGCCGGGCCCTTCGTCTCAGCTCGTCTCAGCGCTGGTGATCAGCCGGCGATGTTGCCGGTGCGGTACTCGATCGCCTTGCTGCCGTACTTGTTGTCGTCGCCGTACTCGTAGATGCCGATGGTGGCGACGGCCGGGTCACCGGCGTCGTTGAACTCGACCGGGCCGCTGACGCCGTCGTAGTCGATGTCCTTGCCCGCCTTCAGCAGGTCGACGCACTCCTTGAAGCTCTTGCACTTCTCGCCGCCCTTGCTGACCTCGGCCAGCTTGGCGGCGATGTCCGCGCCCGCGTCGCTCTTGGCGGCCTCGGCGGCCAGCGCGATCAGGTTCGCGGCGTCGTACGACTCGGGGGCGTAGCTGAAGTCCTCGAGCTCCTTGTCGACCTCGAGGAGCTTCTTCTGGAACTCCTCGGGAGCGGCCGCGCCGGGGATGGTGCCCTTGACGCCCTTGAGGGTGCCCTTGGGCATCTTCAGGTAGTTCGTGTTGGACGTGTTGCCGTCCACCATGTACCACTTGTGCTTGCTGGCCGGCAGGCCCTGCTTGACGAGCTCCTGGATGACCTTGGAGGTCTCCTCGAAGCCGATCAGCACGATGGCCTTGGGGCTCTTGGACTTGATCTTGGTGACCTCGGCCGAGAAGTCGGCGGCCTTCGGGTCGTAGTCCACCCGCTCGACCACTTCGGCGCCGCCGTCGGTGACGGTCTTCTGGACCTGGTCGGCCAGGCCCGTGCCGTAGGAGTCCTGCATGGCGAAGATGGCGACCGTGTCACTGCCGTCGGCCACGATCAGGTCACCGAGCACGCGGCCCTGGAGCTTGTCCGGGGGCGCGGTGCGGAAGTACAGGCCCTGGTCGTTCAGGGTGGTGAACTTGTCAGAGGTGTTGGCGGGCGAGAACTGCACCACGCCGGCACCCGTGATCTTGTCGACGACCGACTCCGACACCGAGGAGGAGGCGGCGCCGACGATCGCGTCGGCCTTCTGCGCGAGGAGCTTGTCCACCGACTGCGAGGCGATGTTGGTCGTCGTGTCGCCCGAGTCGGTGTCGATCTTGGCGACCGGCTTGCCCAGCACGCCACCCGCCTCGTTGATCTCCTTGATGGCGAGATCGACGCCGGCGAACTCGGGCGGGCCGAGGAACGCGAGGTTCCCGGTCTGGGGCAGCAGGGTCCCGATCGTCAGCGTACCGTCGCCCTTCGTCGCGGCCGGGGCCGACGACGAGGCGGCGGGAGCGGCCGAAGACGGCGAGGTCTCCGAGGCGGTGTCGCCGCCGCCACCGCCGCAGGCTGTCAGGGTCAGGCTGGTGGCAGCCAGGACAGCCAGCGCCCGCCCCACGGGAGCAATGCGGATCATGAAGTGTCTCCTTCATTTCCAGGCCGGGATTCGTCAGCAGGCCGAGCGTTCCCGATCGAATGGTGGAAACGTACAAAACCGCCGCACGCCCGAACCAGATGCGCCGAACAACTGTCGGCACTTGGATGCGGAGTCGTAATCAGTCCTCAACTTACGGAGCTGGTCAGGCGTGCTTAAGGTGCGGCATTGGCATCCTCTCCCGCCTGAAGGCGGGGGATTCCAACGGCAACTACCTCACGAGGAGGAGGTCACGTTGAGGTTCGCGGTTCGCAGGCCCGCCCAGCGGCACGCCTCCCCGCGCAGCGACGGCATGCCCTGCCGCCGTGTCTCTGAGGTTCCCGGCCGCGTTCACGTCGGCGTGCGCCTGATGCCCGCAGGCGACGCAGCGGAATCGAGATTGGCTCTCTCTCGACTCGGCCGCGCGGTGCCGGCAGGCGTTGCAGGTCTGCGACGTGTAACGCGGGTTGATCTTGTGGACGCGGCCGGGAGCCTTGTGCTCCAGCCGTTGCACGAGCCGGCCCCACCCGGCGGCGAGGATGCCCCGGTTCAGCCCGGCCTTCTGACGGACGCCACGGCCCGGCGCTTCGCGCGTCCCCTTGGCCGAGCGGGTCATGGAGGAGATCTTCAGGTCTTCGACGGCGATCACGTCGAACCGGCGGGCCAGGTCGGTCGAGGTCTTCTCCACCCAGTCCTTGCGCCGGTCGGCCTCACGCGCCCGCACCTTGGCGATGGCGGCCTTCACCCTGCCGCGCCGGTTCGACCCCCGCTCGGCGCGGGCCAGCCCGCGCAGCAACCGCAGCAGGCGGGCCTTCTCCCCGGCGCGCAGGCCGGGGACGTTCAGCAGCTCGCCCGTGGACAGGGCGGCGCTCACGACGACACCACGGTCCACGCCTACCGCCTCGCCCGTGCCGGGCGCGGGCACCGGCTCGGGGATCACGGCGAACGCGACATGCCAGCGGCCCGCCGCATCGCGGGTGACCCGGTACGACTTCACGCCCGCAGGGACAGCGCGCGACCAGCGAAACCGCACCCAGCCCACCTTCGGGATCCTCACCTCGCCGACGTTGCGCGACAGCCGGCGCACGTCACCGGCCTTGACGGCGACGATCCGGAACCCTTCGCCCCGCCCCCGCCTGCGCCACGCCGGACGCTGGTGGGTCTTGCCGAAGAAGTTCGCCATGGCCTGCGCGAAGTCCTTCAAGGCCTGCTGCTGGACGACGACCGACCCTGCGCGCAGCCACGCGTTCTCCGCCCGCGCCTCGGTCAACTGGCGGCACTGCTCGGCGAAACCGGGAGCGCTCCTGCGGCCCGGCTTCCAGTGCGCGTGCTGCTCGACGGCGAGGTTCCACACGTAACGGGCGTGCCCGCAATGCTCCAGCAACACCCGCTCTTGAGCGGGCGAGGGCTGGAGCCGGTAGCGGGACACGCCGATCAACCTACCGACCACCACCGACAAAACCGGGAGACCGAAGTGCCCGACCGTTCCGCGATTCCTCCTCGCCCTGAAGGGCCGGGCCTTCACACTGTGGATGCTTGGTGAAGCGCATCACGCTGCCCCTCGTCCTGGCGGTCCTCCTCACCGGCTGCGGCTCCCCCGAGCCGCCTGACACCATGCCGCCTGGCAGGACGCCGCCCGACACCACGCCTCCCCCTGGGCTGTCGGTGTCGCTGGCCCAGTGGCGGTCCGACGAGCCGGCGCACCGGCTGCAGATCGCGGTACGCAACACCACGGACACGCCCGTCCACTTCGCCGACGTGCAGCTCGTCACGCCGTCGTTCAAGACGCTGGCGCCGGCGAGGGCCGACACCACGCTCGGCCGTACGGAACGGACGGACCTGCCCGCGCCGTACGGCGCCGCCAACTGCCCGCCCCAGGGGCTCCCCCAGGTGCGGCCGGCGACCGTCGTGGCGCGGCTCAGCACCGGCGGCGGCCCGCTGCGCACGGTCGTCTTCCCGGTGCCGCACCCGGACCCGCTGCTGGCCAGGCTGCTGCGCGACGAGTGCTCGGAGTTCCTCATCAAGCAGGTCGCCGAGCTCGCGTTCGGCCCGCGGTGGACGGAGTCGGACGGGACCATGCGCGGCAGCGTGGTGGTCACGCGGCGCGGCGCCGGGAAGGTGACGCTGACCGACATGGGCGGCACGACCCACTACATCGTCACGCCGGAGCGCCGGCCGCTGGGGACGCTGGAGCCGGGGGCGTCGCGGCTGGAGGTGCCGGTGGCCCTCTCGCCCGGCCGCTGCGATCCGCACGCCTTCGCCGAGGCCAAGAAGGCGTTCCTGTTCCCCGTGCGGGCCTCGCTCGACGGCGGCGAGGCCCGCGTGATCATCGTGGTGCCGCCCGAGCCGCTGCAGGAGCGTCTCACGCGGTGGGCGCGCGAGACGTGCGGCCTGGGCGGCGGCTCGTAACCGTCAGCCGGCGATGTTGCCGGTGCGGTACTCCTCGGCCTTGCCCGGGTACTTGTTGTCGTCGCCGTACTGGTAGACGCCGATGGTGGCCACGGCGGGGTCGCCGTTGTCGTCGAACTCGATCGGGCCGCTCAGGCCCTCGTAGTCGATGTCCTTGCCCGCCTTCAGCAGGTCGGCGCACTCCTTGAAGCTCTTGCACTTCTCGCCGACCTTGCTGACCTCGGCCAGCTTGGCGGCGATGGAGGCGCCGCTGTCGTCCTTGGCGGCCTCGGCGGCCAGGGCGATGAGGACGGCGGCGTCGTACGACTCCGCGGCGTAGGTGTAGTCCTCAAGCTCCTTGTCTACCGTGAGCAGCCGCTCCCTGAACGCGTCCGGGGCCTCGGCGCCGGGGATGGTGCCCTTGACGCCCTTGAGGGTGCCCTTGGGCATCTTCAGGTAGTTGGTGTTCGACATGTTGCCGTCCACCATGTACCACTTGTGCTTGTCGGCCGTCAGGCCCTGCTTGACGAGCTCCTGGATGACCTTGGAGGTCTCCTCGAAGCCGATCAGCACGATGGCCTTGGGGTTCTTGGCCTTGATCTTCGTCACGTCGGCCGAGAACTCGGCGGCCTTCGGGTCGTAGTCCACCCGCTCGACGACCGTCGCGCCGCCCTCCTCGGCGGTCTTGGCGATCTGGTCGGCGAGGCCCGAGCCGTAGGAGTCCTGCATGGCGAGGATGCCCACGGTGTCGTTGCCGTCGGCCACGACGAGGTCGCCGAGCACGCGGCCCTGGAGCTTGTCCGGGGGCGCGGTGCGGAAGTACAGGCCGTTGTCGTTGACCGTGGTGAACTTGTCGGAGGTGTTGGCGGGCGAGAACTGCACCACGCCCGCGCCGGTGATCTTGTCGATGATCGACTCCGACACCGAGGACGACGCGGCGCCGATGATGGCGTCGGCCTTCTGGCCCAGCAGCTTGTCCACCGACTGCGAGGCGATGTTCGTGGTGGTGTCGCCGGAGTCGGTGTGGATCGCCTTCACCGGCTTGCCGAGCACGCCCCCGGCCTCGTTGATCTCCTTGACGGCCAGGTCCACCGCGGCGAACTCGGGCGGGCCGAGGAAGGCGAGTGAACCGGTCTGCGGCAGCACGGTGCCGAGCGTCAGCGTGCCGTCACCCTTGGCGGCGGCCGGCGCCGAGGACGCCGGCGCGGACGAGGACGCGGTCTCCTGCGACGCGGCGGTGTCGTCGGCGCCGCCGCCACAAGCCGTCAGAGCGAGGCTCGCCGCGGCCGCGACGGCCAGGACGCGGCCCGCTGGAGCGATGCGGATCATGTAAAAGGTACTCCCTGTATGCGCCGGCGGGGTTTCGCCCCCGTTGACGTTTTGCAAGCTCAGCATGCCCGGATTGGGCGCTTCGCGCAGTTTTAACGCGGCTTTTATACAGAGTTGTGATGTCCGAAACGTGGCGGGCGGGGACAGCCGGAAGCCGGGGGTTCCTCCCCGGCTCCTGCCGGGCGTGACTCGCGGGCTCCGCCGCTCAGCGCTTCTCGGCGTCGTCGATGACGATCTGGGCGACCTCGCGCATGCTCAGCCGCCGGTCCATCGACGCCTTCTGGATCCACCGGAACGCCTGCGGCTCGGTCCAGCCGTGCTGCGCCATGAGCTGGCCCTTGGCCCGCTCCACCAGCTTCCTGGTCTCCAGGCGCTCGGACAGGCTGGAGACCTCGGCGCTCAGCGCCACCATCTCCTCGTGCCTGCTGACCGCCATCTCGATGGCCGGCACCAGGTCGGCCTTGGTGAAGGGCTTGACCAGGTAGGCCATCGCGCCCGCGTCGCGGGCCCGCTCGACCAGGTCGCGCTGGGAGAAGGCGGTCAGGATCAGGCACGGCGCGATGCGCTCGGAGACGATGCGCTCGGCCGCGGAGATGCCGTCGAGCACCGGCATCTTGACGTCGAGGATCACCAGGTCGGGTTTCAGCTCGGCGGCCAGCCGGATCGCCTGCTCGCCGTCGCCGGCCTCGCCCACGACGACGTAGCCGTCCTCCTGGAGCATCTCCTTGAGGTCGAGGCGGATCAGGGCCTCGTCTTCCGCGATCACTACTCGCCGCTTCGTACTCACGAGCAGAAGAGTACCGACGTCCGGTAGATTAGATCCACGCTGGCACCCCTGCTGCTGATCAACTTGTGGCGGTAGGATGTACCGTCGATCCGGACAAGTCCGGATTTTTCGGCCGGAATGATGGAATGGCAGACATGGACGCCTCAAAAGCGTCTGCTCGAAAGGGCGTGCGGGTTCGAATCCCGCTTCCGGCACCCTCCCCGGGCCAGCCCCTCACCCCCGGGCACCACTCCTCCTCCTGACCCACCTTGATTCACGCCTGCCCCTGATTCACGGCGGCGCGCCGCGGGAATAGCCGTTGCACGAACGATCAGCACGGGGGTGGGCGACATGTCGTTGAGCGTGGCGGCACGGGAGGAGTTCCTGGCGGAGGCGCACATCGCGAGCCTGGCCGTCGAGGCGGGCGAGGGCCGGGCGCCGCTGACGGTGCCCGTCTGGTACGACTACGTCCCCGGGGGCGACGTCCGCTTCCTGACCGACGGCGAGTCGGTCAAGGCCAAGCTCATCGCCAAGGCGGGCCGCTTCTCCCTCCTGGTGCAGCGCGGCAGCCCCACCTACCGCTACGTCTCCGTCGAGGGCCCGATCGTGCTGTCGAGCCCGTCCACGCTGGAGGACCTGACCCGCATCTCGGCCCGCTACCTGCCGCCCGAGGCCGTGACGGGCTACGTGCACGGCTCCGACCTGCACGCGCTGGTGACGTTCCGGATGCGGCCCGAGCGCTGGCTCGCGGCCGACCTGGGGGCGCTCGCCTGAGGCGGCTCCGCCCCGCAGCCTCCCCAACCGGTATTTTTGGCCCTGTGACTGCTATCGATCCCACCTCGACCGGCGCCCACGGCGTCGGCCTCGCGACCATCGCCGCCGACGGCACCGTACTCGACACCTGGTTCCCCTCCCCCGCGCTGGGCGAGGCGCCGTTCTCGAGCACCGAGCGGCTGTCCGACGACGAGGCCGGCGAACTGGCCTCGCTGACGGGCCCCGACCCGGCGCGCGGCGTGGAGGTGGTGGCGGTGCGCACGGGCATCGCCAAGCTCTCCGAGGCCCCGGTCGACGCCCACGACGTCTACCTGCGCCTGCACCTGCTGTCCTGCCGCCTGATCCGGCCGCACGGGGCCAACCTGGACGGCGTCTTCGGCCTCCTGGCCAACGTGGTGTGGACCAACTACGGCCCGTGCCCGGTGCCGGACTTCGAGCGGACCCGGCTGCGGCTGCGCGCCCGTGGCCCGGTCACGGTGTACGGGGTGGACAAGTTCCCCCGCATGGTCGACTACGTGCTGCCGTCCGGGGTGCGGGTCGCCGACGCCGACCGCGTCCGGCTCGGCGCCCACCTGGCGAGCGGCACCACGGTCATGCACGAGGGCTTCGTCAACTACAACGCCGGCACCCTGGGCTCGTCGATGGTCGAGGGCCGGATCTCGGCCGGCGTCGTCGTCGGCGACGGCTCCGACGTCGGCGGCGGCGCCTCGATCATGGGCACGCTGTCGGGCGGCGGCAAGCACGTCATCTCCGTCGGCGAGCGCTGCCTGCTGGGCGCGAACGCCGGCATCGGCATCTCGCTCGGCGACGACTGCGTGGTCGAGGCCGGCCTCTACGTGACGGCGGGCACCAAGGTCGCCCTCCCGGACGGGAAGGTCGTCAAGGCGGCCGAGCTGTCGGGCGCCGACGGCATCCTGCTGCGCCGCAACTCGCGTACGGGGGCGGTCGAGGCGGTGCCGCGCACGGGCACCGGCATCGAGCTCAACGCCGCCCTGCACGCCAACTGAGCGCCGACGGCGCCCCGGCTCGCGCTGTCGCGGGGCCGGGGCCGCGCCGTCAGAGGTCAGTTGGCGTGCGAGACCGCCGAGCCGATGGTGTGGACGCGCAGGGCGTTGGTGGAGCCGGGGGTGCCGGGAGGCGAACCGGCCACGATGACCACCTTGTCGCCCTTCTCCAGCCGCCCCAGCGACAGCAGCGACGCCTCCACCTGCCGCACCATGTCGTCGGTGTGGTGCACGAACGGCACCTGGAAGGTCTCCACCCCCCAGGTCAGCGAGAGCTGGCCGCGCACGTGCGGCGCCGAGGTGAAGGCGAGCAGCGGGATCGGCGAGCGGTAGCGGGCCAGCCGCCGCGCGGTCTCGCCGGACATGGTGAACGCGACCAGCGCCTTGGCGCCCACGATCGCGCCGACCTCGGCCGCGGCCCGCGCGATGGCGCCGCCCGTGGTCTCGGGCATGCGCTCCAGCGTGTGGGTGGCGTGCAGGGACGACTTCTCGGCGGCGCAGGCGATGCGGTCCATCGTGGAGACGGACTCGATCGGGTAGTTGCCGACCGACGTCTCGCCGGACAGCATGACCGCGTCGGCGCCGTCCATGACGGCGTAGGCCACGTCGGAGGCCTCGGCCCTGGTCGGGCGGGGCGCGTTCATCATGGAGTCGAGCATCTGCGTGGCGACGATGACCGGGCGGGCCTTCTCGCGGCACAGCTCGATGATGCGCCGCTGCACGATCGGCACCTGCTCCAGCGGCAGCTCCACGCCGAGGTCGCCGCGGGCGACCATGATGCCGTCGAACGCCTCGACGATCTCGGGCAGCCGGTCGACGGCCTGCGGCTTCTCGATCTTGGCGAGCAGCGGCAGGCGCACGGCCTCCTGCTCCATGATGTTGCGCACCACGTCGGCGTCGGACGGGCGGCGCACGAACGACAGGGCGATCATGTCGAAGCCGGTGCGCAGCGCCCAGCGCAGGTCGGATTCGTCCTTGTCGGTGAGCGCGGGCGCGCTGACGTTGACGCCGGGCAGGTTGAGGCCCTTGTTGTCGGAGATCATGCCGCCGATGACGACGCGGGTGATGATCCGGTCGCCGTCGACCCTGGTCGCCTCCAGCACGAGCCGGCCGTCGTCGACGAGGATCGTGTCGCCGGGACGCACGTCCTTCGGCAGGCCCTTGTAGGTGGTGGAGACCTGCTCGCGGTCGCCGGGGACGTCCTCGGTGGTGATGGCGAAGACGTCGCCGAAGCCGAGCCGGACCGGGCCCTCCTCGAACGTGCCGACGCGGATCTTGGGGCCCTGCAGGTCGGCGAGCACGCCTACACCGCGGCCGAGGTCGGCCGCCACCCGCCTCACCCGGTCGTAGACCTCCCGGTGCAGATCGTGGTTTCCGTGGCTGAGGTTGAACCGGGCCACGTCCATCCCCGCGGCGATGAGCTCACGGAGACGCTCCTCGGAGGAGGTGGCCGGACCTAGGGTGCAGACGATTTTCGCGCGACGAGTCACGAGTCCTACCTTAATTGGTACAGACCACTTGGCAGTCACCGACGACGGAGAACGTAGCCCGCGGAGGAGAACAGCACGCGAACGGCGAGCCTGGAAAGCGTCAAGTTCGTGTGCCGCTCCGGTTGAACGACGCCTTCAATCTAGTGGCCGACGGGGCCGGGAGGCGGCACCCCGCGCCGCGCATCACGGCGTGAAGGTGACGGCCTTCCAGGCGTCCACCAGGCCGTGGCCGTAGAAGCCGTTGTCGGCCGTGTCGCCCTCGCAGACGTGCGTCTGGGTCTGGCCGTAGATCTGGTAGACGTGCTGGCGGGGCGTCGGGCAGGGTTTGGGGTCGGCGCTCGCGTAGAGCAGCTTCTCGACGGTGGCCGGGTCGAGCGTCAGTCCGCCGCCGGGCGCGGGCTTGCCGAAGCGGCTGACGAGCAGGGCGGCGACGCCGGTCGCGTGCGGGGCGGCCATCGAGGTGCCGTCGAGATACTGGTAGTAGGAGCAGGCGCCGCGGGTGCAGTCGCGTACGACGTCGGCGCCCTTGGGCGCGCCGTCGGCGCCGATGCGGCCGGCGGCGCGCAGCACGTGCTCGGGGGCGGCGGCCAGGATGGAGCGGGTGGCCTTGGCGCCCTTGCCGTCCGTGGCGTCGCCGCCCGGCGCGGCCACGTCGGTCTGCTCGACGCCGTAGTCGCTGTAGACGGCCTTGCGCCCGGACGGGCCGAGCGCGGAGACGGAGACGACGCCGTCGGACTCGGCGGGCACGTTGAGGCAGGTGTTGTCGACCTTGCGGGCCTTCGCGCTGCCCTCCGGGTAGCCGGGGCTCTTGTCGTCGACCGTGGGACGTCCGAGGTCGGTGGAGCCGTTGCCGAGCGCCGAGACGATGGTGACGCCCTTCTTGCGGGCGTAGTCGATGGCGCGCTGCATGCCGGTGACGATGGCCTGCTGCTCCAGCTGCTCCTTGCGGCTGTCGGCCGGGTTGCGGGCGCAGTTGAACAGCCAGGGGTCGACGTAGTAGCTGAGGTTGGCCACGTCCACGCCGATGTCGCCGGCGTAGGCGAGCGCGTCGAGGCTCGGCTTGAGGAAGAAGAAGCCGGAGTCCTGGCCGGCCCGTACGTTGACCAGCCGCACGCCGGGCGCGACGCCGGCGATGCCGATGCCGTTGATCGGGGAGGCGATGGTGCTGGCCACGTGGGTGCCGTGGCCGTCGTCGTCCTGGTCCACCGGGTCCTTGCAGCCGGCCGCCTCGCACGGGCCGTCGAGGGTCTCGCCGTTCTCGTCCTTGGGCCGGTCGGTGACGAAGTTGCGGCTGAGCGCGCGGTCGAAGTTGGGGGCGATGTCGGGGTGCTTGCCGTCGATGCCGGTGTCGATGACGGCGACCAGCACGTCCTTGCTGCCGGGGTTCTTGGCGTTGGCGCGGTCGGCGCCGATCATGCGCATGTCCCACTGGCGGCCGGCGAGCGGCTCGCCCGCCGCGCGCCCGGCCTTGAGCACGCCCGCGTCGGGGAACGAGCGGACGGGCTCGGCGGTGGCGTGGCCGATGCTGCGGTCCTGGGAGACGCCGACGACGGCGGCGTCGCCGCCCACGGCCTCGGCGAAGCCGTCACGGCCGCCCGTGGCCAGGATGTAGCCGAGCCTGGCGTCCTCGCTCACCTTGGCGCCGCCGGCGTGCGTGACGGCGTCCAGGGCCTGCCGCTGCCGGCCTTCGGCGTAGAACACCAGGTAGTCGGCCCGCGGGCCGCTGGCCTGCGTCTGGGAGGTCTGGGGGCGCTGGGGGCGCTGCTCGGCGGGGGTGCCGGGAGCGCAGGCGGCGAGCCCGAGGAGGGCCAGTGCCGTCACCCCGGAGGCGACTCGCCGCATCGTTCCCCCCACATCTCGAAGAATGCTCATCTTTCCGACAGTCAACCGTCGATGCCACCAACTAGCCAAATTAGGGCTACACACGACGGAGCGGGCTCCCCGGAGGGAACCCGCTCCACGAGAAGGCGGAACCGCGGTCAGACCAGCGGCCGCGCGGTCGGCAGGATCGGGTACGGCAGCGCCGTCTCCCCGCTCAGGTAACGGTCGACGCCGGAGGCCGCGGCGCGGCCCTCGGCGATCGCCCACACGATGAGCGACTGCCCGCGGCCCATGTCGCCGGCCACGAAGACGCCGTCCACCTTGGACATGTACGTCTTGTCGCGGGCGACGTTGCCCCGCCGGTCGAAGAAGTCGTCACCGCCGGCGACCTCGGCCAGGTCGGTCAGCAGCGCGCCCTTCTCCGGCCCGAGGAAGCCCATGGACAGCGTGACCAGCTCGGCCGGGATCTCCCGCTCCGTGCCGGGGATCGGCTTGAAACCGGCCTGCGGCCCCTCGACCTCGACCAGGCGCAGCGCCCGCACGTTGCCGTCGGCGTCGCCGAGGAACTCCGTGGTGGAGACCGCGTACACGCGCTCCCCGCCGCGGTCGGCGAGCTCCTCGTGGGCGCTCTCCATCTTGAACAGGATCGGGAAGGTGGGCCACGGCTGGCCGGCCGGCCGCTCCCGGGGCGGGACCGGCATGATCTCCAGCTGGGTGACCGACGCCGCGCCCTGCCTGATCGCGGTGCCGATGCAGTCGGCGCCGGTGTCGCCGCCGCCGATCACCACCACGTGCTTGCCCTCGGCCGAGACGGGCGAGACCGGGTAGTCGCCCTCCTGGACCTTGTTGGACAGCGGGAGGTACTCCATCGCCTGGTAGACGCCCTTGAGCTCGCGCCCGGGCACCGGCAGGTCGCGCCACTGGGTGGCGCCGCCGGACAGCACCACGGCGTCGAACTGCTCGCGCAGCTCGGCCGCGGTGATGTCCACGCCGACGTTCACGCCGGTGCGGAACTCGGTGCCCTCGGCCCGCATCTGCTCCAGACGGCGCTCGATGTGGCGCTTCTCCATCTTGAACTCGGGGATGCCGTAGCGCAGCAGGCCGCCGACGCGGTCGGCGCGCTCGAACACCACCACGTCGTGCCCAGCCCTGGTGAGCTGCTGGGCGGCGGCGAGGCCCGCGGGCCCGGAGCCGACGACCGCGACCCGCTTGCCGGTCCGCGCCGCCGGGGGCTGCGGGGTGACCCAGCCCTCGGCGAACGCCCGGTCGATGATCTCGACCTCGACCCGCTTGATCGCCACCGGGTCCGCGTTGATGCCGAGCACGCACGCCGCCTCGCACGGAGCCGGGCAGAGCCTGCCGGTGAACTCGGGGAAGTTGTTGGTGGCGTGCAGCCGCTCGATGGCCTCGCGCCAGTCGGTGCGGTAGACGAGGTCGTTCCACTCGGGGATGAGGTTGCCGAGCGGGCAGCCGTTGTGGCAGAACGGGATGCCGCAGTCCATGCAGCGGGACGCCTGCCTGGTCAGCTTCTCCTGGGAGAAGTCCTCGTAGACCTCGCGCCAGTCGCTGATGCGGACGTCCACGGGGCGGCGCGCCGGCAGCTCCCGGTCGTGCGTGAGGAAACCCTTCGGGTCAGCCATTCGGTACGCCTCCCTTAACCCTGAACCGCGGCGGCCATGACCGCCTCGTCGACGTTCCTGCCTTCGATGCGGGCGGCCTCGGCGGCGGCCAGGACCCGC
This sequence comes from Nonomuraea sp. AD125B, assembly GCF_041402765.1. Classification (NCBI taxonomy): domain Bacteria; kingdom Bacillati; phylum Actinomycetota; class Actinomycetes; order Streptosporangiales; family Streptosporangiaceae; genus Nonomuraea; species Nonomuraea sp. AD125B. Next base: position 80,919 of record NZ_JBGLOU010000009.1, read on the forward strand.
TTGTAGTCGGTCGGCATGATCTTGCCGAACCTGCCGAGCGCCGCCTCCCAGTCGGCCAGCAGCTCCTTGGCCACCGGCGAGCCGGTCTCCGCGAAGTGCTTCTCGACGACCTCCTTGAGGAACTCGGCGTCCCCCGCGGACAGCTCCTCGACCGCGACCATCTCGCGGTTGATTCGCTCCTGCTTGAGGTCCAGCAGGTAGGCGATGCCGCCCGACATGCCGGCCGCGAAGTTGCGCCCGGTCGGGCCGAGCACGACGGCCCGGCCGCCGGTCATGTACTCGCAGCCGTGGTCGCCCACGCCCTCGACGACGGCCGTGGCGCCGGAGTTGCGCACGCAGAACCGCTCGCCGACGACGCCGCGGATGAACACCTCACCGGACGTGGCCCCGTAGAGCGCGACGTTGCCGGCGATGATGTCGCCGTCCAGCGGGGCCTCCTCGTGCGGCCGGAGGGTGATCCGGCCGCCGGACAGGCCCTTGCCGAGGTAGTCGTTGGCGTCGCCGGTCAGCCGTAGCGTGATCCCGCGCGGCACGAAGGCCCCGAAGGAGTTGCCCGCCGAGCCGGTGAAGCCGATGTCGATCGTGTTGTCGGGCAGGCCCTGGCCGCCGTAGCGCTTGGTGACCTGGTAGCCGAGCATGGTGCCGACCGTGCGGTTGACGTTGCGGATGGGCAGCTCCAGCGTGACCGGGGTGCCGTGCTCCAGCGCGCCCTCGGCGAGCTGGATCAGGGTGTTGTCCAGCGTGTGCGCCAGCCCGTGGTCCTGGACGGTGACCCGGCGCAGCGGCGTGCCCGCGGGCAGCTCCGGCCGGTGCAGGATCGGCGACAGGTCCAGGCCGCTCGCCTTCCAGTGCTCCTCGGCGGCCGTGGTGTCGAGCAGCTCGACGTGCCCGATCGCCTCGTCCAGCGAGCGGAAGCCCAGCTCGGCCAGGTATTCGCGGATCTCCTCGGCGATGAACTCGAAGAAGTTGACCACGAACTCCGGCTTGCCGGTGAAGCGCTTGCGCAGCTCGGGGTTCTGCGTGGCGACGCCCACGGGACAGGTGTCGAGGTGGCAGACCCGCATCATGACGCAGCCGCTGACCACGAGGGGCGCGGTGGCGAAGCCGTACTCCTCGGCGCCGAGCAGCGCGGCGATGACGACGTCGCGGCCGGTCTTGAGCTGGCCGTCGACCTGGACCACGATGCGGTCGCGCAGGTCGTTGAGCAGCAGCGTCTGCTGGGTCTCGGCGAGGCCGAGCTCCCACGGCGCGCCGGCGTGCTTCAGCGACGTCAGCGGGGACGCGCCGGTGCCGCCGTCGTGGCCGGAGATGAGCACCACGTCGGCGTGCGCCTTGGACACGCCCGCCGCCACCGTGCCGACGCCGACCTCGGCCACCAGCTTCACGTGGACCCGCGCCTCCGGGTTGGAGTTCTTCAGGTCGTGGATGAGCTGGGCGAGGTCCTCGATCGAGTAGATGTCGTGGTGCGGCGGCGGCGAGATGAGGCCGACGCCGGGCGTGGAGTGCCGGGTCTTGGCGATCCACGGGTAGACCTTGTGGCCGGGGAGCTGGCCGCCCTCGCCGGGCTTGGCGCCCTGGGCCATCTTGATCTGCAGGTCGTCGGCGTTGACCAGGTATTCGCTGGTGACGCCGAAGCGGCCGGAGGCCACCTGCTTGATCGCCGAACGGCGGGCCGGGTCGTAGAGCCGCTCGGGGTCCTCGCCGCCCTCGCCGGTGTTGGACTTGCCGCCCAGCTGGTTCATGGCGATGGCGAGGGTCTCGTGCGCCTCCATGGAGATGGAGCCGTACGACATCGCGCCGGTGGAGAAGCGCTTGACGATCTCCGAGACCGGCTCGACCTCCTCGATCGGGATCGGCCGGCCCTTGCGCAGCTTGAACAGGCCGCGCAGCGTCATCAGCCGCTCGGCCTGGGAGTCCACGAGGTTCGTGTACTCCTTGAAGATCTCGTAGCGCCGCGTCCTGGTGGCGTGCTGCAGCTTGAAGACCGTCTCGGGGTTGAACAGGTGGGGCTCGCCCTCGCGCCGCCACTGGTACTCGCCGCCGACCTGGAGCCTGCGGTGGGCGTTCTCGGCCCGCGGGTAGGCGTGGCGGTGCCGCTGCGCGACCTCCTCGGCCAGCACGTCGAAGCCGACGCCGCCGAGGCGCGAGGTGGTGCCGGTGAAGCAGGAGTCGATGACCTCCTGGCTCAGGCCGAGCGCCTCGAAGATCTGCGCGCCGGTGTAGGAGGCCACCGTGGACACGCCCATCTTGGACATGACCTTGATGACGCCCTTGCCGTAGGCCTTGATGAGGTTGCGTACGGCCTTGCGCTTGTCGAGCGGCAGGACGCCGGTGTCGACGAGGTCCTCGACGGTCTCGATCGCGAGGTAGGGGTTGATCGCGCCCGCGCCGTAGCCGATGAGCAGCGCCATGTGGTGGCACTCGCGGGCCTCGCCGGTCTCCACGACCAGGCCGATCTTGGTGCGGGTCTTCTCCTGGATCAGGTGGTGGTGCACCGCGCCGGTCAGCAGCAGCGACGGGATCGGGGCGAGGGTGTCGGACGAGCCGCGGTCGGTCAGCACGAGGATGCGCGCGCCGTCGGCGATCGCCTGGGACGCCTCGGCCCGGATCTCCTCCAACCGGTGCAGCAGGGCCTGCCCGCCGCCGGCGACCTCGTACAGGCCGCTGATGACGCGCGGCTGGAAGCCGGGCAGGTCGTGCTCGTCGTTGATGTGGATGATCTTGGCGAGCTCGTCGTTGTCGATCACCGGGTACGGCAGCACGAGCTGCCGGCACGAGGCCGGGCCCGGGTCGAGCAGGTTGCCCTCGGGGCCGATGGTGCTGGCCAGCGAGGTGACCAGCTCCTCGCGGATGGCGTCCAGCGGCGGGTTGGTGACCTGGGCGAACAGCTGCGTGAAGTAGTCGAACAGCAGCCGCGGCTTCTCGCTCAGGACGGCCACCGGCGTGTCGGTGCCCATGGAGCCGATCGGCTCCTGGCCCGCCTTCGCCATCGGCGCGAGGATGATGCGCAGCTCCTCCTCGGTGTAGCCGAAGGTCTGCTGCCGCTTGACCAGCGCCTCGTGGGTGATGGTCTCACGCTCGCGGGACGGCAGCTCCTCGAAGCGGACCAGGCCGGCGTGCAGCCAGTCGGCGTAGGGGAGCTCGGCGGCCAGCTCGGCCTTGATCTCGTCGTCCTCGATGATCTTGCCGCGGGCGGTGTCGATGAGGAACATCCGGCCGGGCTGCAGGCGGCCCTTGCGTACGACGTCCTCGGGCCTGATGTCGAGCACGCCGGCCTCGGAGGCCAGCACGACCAGGCCGTCCGCGGTCACCCAGAAGCGTCCGGGGCGCAGGCCGTTGCGGTCGAGCACGGCGCCGGCGAGGGTGCCGTCGGTGAAGGTGATCGAGGCGGGGCCGTCCCAGGCCTCCATCATCGAGGAGTGGAACTCGTAGAAGGCCCGGCGGGCCGGGTCCATCTCGGTGTGGTTCTCCCACGCCTCCGGGATCATCATGAGGACCGCGTGCGGCAGGCTGCGCCCGCCGAGGTGGAGCAGCTCCAGCGCCTCGTCGAAGCTCGCGGTGTCGCTGCCGTCGGGGTCGCAGATCGGGAAAAGGCGGGAGATGTCGCCCGGGATGTGCGGGGAGGCCAGCATCGCCTCGCGGGCGCGCATCCAGTTGCGGTTGCCCTTGACCGTGTTGATCTCGCCGTTGTGCGCGACGTAGCGGTAGGGGTGGGCGAGCGGCCAGCTCGGGAACGTGTTGGTGGAGAAACGCGAGTGCACCAGGGCGATCGCGCTCTCGTAGCGCTCGTCGGACAGGTCGGGGAAGAACGGCTCGACCTGGTCGGGGGTGAGCATCCCCTTGTAGACGATCGTGCGCGCCGACAGCGAGGGGAAGTAGACGTCCGCCTCGTGCTCGGCCCGCTTGCGCAGGCAGAACGCCAGCCGGTCCAGCTCCAGCCCCTCGCGGCCCTCGGGGCTCGCGACGAACAGCTGGGCGAAGTGCGGCATGACCGCGCGGGCGCTCGGGCCGGGGAGCGTGCGCTCGACCGGCGTCTCACGCCAGCCGAGGACGGTCAGGCCCTCCTCCCCCGCGATCTCCTCGATCAGCCGTACGGCGACGCCGCGGGCCTCCTCGTCGGCCGGCAGGAAGGCCATGCCGGCGGCGTACGCGCCGGCGGCGGGCAGGGTGAACGGCACCACGGCCCGGAAGAACGCATCGGGGATCTGCGTGAGGATGCCGGCGCCGTCGCCGGTGTCGGGCTCGCTACCCTTGGCTCCCCGATGGTCGAGATTGCACAGTGCCGTCAGAGCCTTGACCACGATCCCGTGTCCCCGGCGTCCCGCGACGTCGGCGACCATGGCGACACCGCAGGCGTCGTGCTCGTTGGCGGGGTGGTAGAGGCCCTGGGGCTCGGGGAACCCGAGGTGGGCAGCAGGCATGTAGTCCCTCCCGTCGTCATCGCTGTCTGGAACTTCATTCACAGGCGGGGACGACGTTGGCCCTGCTGCATATCGTGCGTAGAGGTTACCGCACCATGTCGGAATGGTGCCCGCCGCGTCCGCATTGCGAACATTCGGGCATTCCTCACATCCGAACTCATCATCCCAAAGTTCGGGCATGTGGCGCAAAATTCCCGATCATGGGTGGTTTTTGCGGAACAAGAAGCGATATCCGCCCCCACAGCCCCCGCGCCGGGGCGCGCCCCTCTGGCCCCTCCTGTGACTTCGGTCCCGTTCCTGCACCAGACCGGACGGGGGCGGGCCCTCGATAGGGTTGGCCCATGCGGGAGGACGGGGTGCGGAGCGACAGGGGCGACGAGCGGGACGGGGTCGAGCGCCTGCTCGACGCGGCGGGCGCCGACAGCCGGCGTCTCCGGCACGCTCTGGCGCTGCTCTGCGACGGCCAGTGGTGGACGCTCGCCGACCTGGTCAGGGCCACCGCCACGTCCCGCCGCACGATCGAGACCCTGCTGCGCGAGCTGCCTCTCGAACGGCGGCAGGGCGCCGACGCCTTCCGCGTGCCGCTCTCCCACACCCCCGCCTACCAGGACCTCCTCGCCGTCGCGCCGCCGCCCGAGGACCCTGTGGGCCACCTCGTCCCCCACTACGCGGGCGTCCTCGACCGGCTGACCCGCCTCGTCGCGGACGCCCCGCGCGCCCGCCACACGCTGGACCACGTCTCGGCCACGCCGGAGACGGCGCTGCGGCGCGCGCTCCTGCTCGGGGCGCGGTTCTGGCTGCCGGGCGCCCGCCTGCTGTGCGTCGGCGACCACGACCTCACCTCGCTGGCGGTCAAGCTGGTCCATCCCGAGACCGACGTCACGGTCGTGGACGTGGACGAGCGCATCCTGGCCTACATCGACGCCCAGGACCTCGGGGTCCGCACCCGCTGGGCCGACCTGCGGCTCGGCCTGCCCGCCTCCGCGCACGGGCACGACCTGGCGTTCACCGATCCGCCGTACACACCGGAGGGCATCGGCCTGTTCGCGGCCCGCGCCGTGGAGGGGCTGAAGGACGACGGCCGGGTGCTGGTGGCGTACGGGGCGAGCGAGCGCACGCCGATGCTGGCGTACAAGGTGCAGCAGGCGCTGGCGGAGCTCAACCTCGCCTACGAGGCGATCTATCCCGACTTCAACCGCTATTTCGGTGCGGAGGCCATCGGCTCGGCCGCCGATCTCTACCTCCTGCGCCCCACCACCAAGACCCGCCCGGCCGTGGCCTCCCGGCTGAGCCGCCTCACCACCGCCATCTACACCCAGGGCCCGCAGTCCGTCGAGTCCGCGCCCGGAGAGGCGGCTCCGGCCGCCGTCGCCACGGGTCTCGAGCCCGACCTCCTCGTCGGCGAATGGCCCAAGGGCCTGCCGCAGCCCCGGGTCAAGCTCTCCACGTGGCTCGCCAAGCCGTACGCGGCGGCGCCCGAGCGGGTCGCGATCGCCGTACCGCCCGGCCTGGAGGCCGCCCTCCCCCGGCTGCTGCTGGCCACCCGCGCCCCGCGCGTCCACGTCACCGGCGCCGGCCTGCCGCCACTCCCCGCCGTGCTCGCCACCGTCTACGAGGTCCGGCCCGGCCCCGGCGGCCTCGACGCCGTACGCCTGCCGCAGCCGGACGGCGACGTCCCCGCGGTGCTGCGCCGCATCCTGGACAACGGCCACGCCAAACTGGCCAACACCTGGCGCGAGGCGCTCATCGCGCTCGCCCGCGCCCAGGGCTCGGCCCTCACCAAGAACGAGGCCCGCGCCCTGATCCGCGAGGCCGCCCCCTGGTCGGACGACCTCACCCCGCTGGACGCCCCGCTCCACCGCCTGGAGTCCCTGCCCGCCGCGATCGCCACCACGGTCACGGCGCTCACCACGACCACGGCCTGACGCGATCCGGAGCCCAGGTGACGGCTCAGGTGGCGGCGACGATCCTGCCCTGCACCACCCGCCCGAGCCCGTCCAGCGCGACCAGCGCCGCCACCAGCTCCTGCTCGTACGCGGTGCCGCCGGCCCAGCTCACCGTCACGTAGTGGCCCATCGCACGGGCCTGCGCCCGGCTGGTCGCCGGGTCGAACGGCACGCCCTGGCGTACGAACCCGTCCTTGCCCAGCGCCGCCACCAGCGCGTCGGCCGCCCCGCTGTCGCTCATGTTGAAGATGACGAACTGGCCTGCCATCGTGCCGCCCCTGTAGGTGGCCCGCAGCGCCTGCGCGCACCCGGCGGGGGACACGCCCCACAGGACCTCGTCGCAGTCGGTGAACTCCGCCGTGGTCTCGCGCCGCATGGCGCCGACCGTCTCGGTCTCGGCGGTGAAGACCTCCTGCGCGGTGAGCGGGGCGGCGTCCTTGCCGCGGTTGTCGATGGCGGCGTAGAAGGCGGAGGTGGACTCGCCGTGGAACACGGCCGGCCGAGGGTCGTCGCCACGCAGCCACCACCACGCGGCGGCGGCGACGACCAGCACACTGACGGCCACGGCGGAGATCACCACACGACCTGACATCAGCCTTCTGCTCCCCCGCTCACGACAGCGGCGGCCCGCCGCGCGCTCGTCACGACTTCGGCCCCGTGATCGCGACGACCCGGCGGTAGACGGCCTTCTCCGCGCCGCGCAGGCCCAGCGTGAGCGAGACGTAGTCGTCCTTGACGCCGGGCTCGGCGCCGTCGACCCGGCCGAGCCACACCAGGCCGACGTAATGACCGAGAGCGTAGCCACCGGCCTCGGAGTAACCGCCCGCCGGGAAGGAGCCCTTGGGCGAGGGCAGCGGACGCGCCCAGCCGCCCCGGTAGAGGGTCTCCAGCGCGTCCACCAGCTCGGCGGCGGCCTGGCCGTCCTTGAGGTTGAGCAGGGTGTACTGGCCGACGTAGCGGCCGTCGGAGCTGAGGTAGAGACCGCGGGCGGCCTGGGTGCAGCCGGCGTCGGAGACCCGTTCGGTGAGTCCCTGGCCCCACACCGCCGCCGAGCAGTCGGAGTCGAGCCGCTTGGCCACGAGCTTCAGCCGCAGTTTCCTGTCGACCGAGAGCTCGCTCTGCCCGAACACCTCCTTCTCCGTCAGCGCCTTGGCGTCCTTGGTCCGGTCGGCCAGCGGGTCGAACAGTTTGGGCGATTTCCAGCCCCGGAACACCAGCGGCAGCGTGGTGTCGGGCCCCAGCAGGGCCGCGCTGGGCTCGCGGTCGGGCGTGTACCTGCCGAGCGAGGTGGCGAAGATCACCACGCCCGCCAGTGCGGCCACCAAGCCGATGACCGATGCGACGACGACGATCGTCTTCTGCTGCTTGGGGCGCAGGCCCATGCCGGTGAGCACGGGGAACTGCCAGTCGGACGGCGGAGTACGCCGCCGCTTCCGCAACCCGCCACCCGCCGCCTCCCGGCCGTCGTCGTCCTGCTCCGCCGTCGCGTCGGCCCCACGACCATCGGTTGCCGCGCCCCCGCCGAAGCCTCCACGACCACCGCCCCCCGCGCCCGCGCCCGCGCCCGCGCCCGCGCCGAAGCCTCCGCGACCACCGTCCCCGGCGCCTGTGGCGAAGCCTCCACGACCACCGTCCCCGGCACCCGCAGCGAAGCCCTCGCGACCATCGGCCTCAGCGCTCCCAGCGAAGCCGTCGCGACCACCGGCTCCAGCGCCCGCGGCGAAGCCCCCTCGGCCGCCGGCCCCGGCATCCGCGGCGAAGCCGCCGCTCCCCGGACCCCGCGCGAAGCCGCCGGCTGCTGCGTCCCGCTCTTGGCCCGCATCGAGGCCGACTCCCGGGCCCTGGCCCGCATCGAAGCCACGCGCCGCCCCCCGGCCCGCGTCGCGACCACGGGCCGGCCCCTGGCCTGCATCGAAACCGCCAGCCGAGCCCTGCCCCGCATCCGAACCATGCGCTGGGGTCTGCCCCTCCGAGCCACGCGCCGCTCCCCGGCCCGCGCCGCGGCCACGTGCCGGACCCTGGCCCGCATCCGTGTCGCGTGCCGGGCCCTTGGCCCGCCTGGAGCGGCGTGACGGCCCCTGGGCAGGTCCGGAGCCGCCCAGGGGCGGTCCGTCGTTCAGGTCGAAGCCCTCGGCGGCCATGACGTCCGAGCTGTAGGCCTCCGACACGACGCGGTCCTTCGCGAAGAAGTCGCGTCCGTCCCGGCCGTCTCCTCCGCCGAAGGAGTCCTCTTCGGGCTTGTCCTTTCCGAACAGGCCCTTACGGCGCCTGCCACGGCCGGCGTCCGCCGCCGGCGCGTCCGCTGCGGGATCCGTGCCCCGGCTCCCTGCGTGGTGGCCGCCGCGCGCGCTGCCGGGGGCGCCGGCATCCGCCGCGCCCGGGCCCGTGACCACCGCCCAGCCACCGTCGGAGGCGCCGGCCAGCGCCCGGTGTCCGCCACCGCCGGAGCCGGTGGCGGCGCGACGGCCGCCACCGTCCGCGGGAGCAGGCGTCCAGTTGCTCACGCCCTCCGCAGGGGTGGACGCCCAGGGGCTCCCGCCGTCCGCGGGGCCCGACGCCCGGCTGCCCCCACCCGGCCCAGGAGCCGGCGTCCAGGCGCTCCCGCCCTCCGCAGAGGCCGGTGTCCAGGCGCCTCTGCTCTCCGGGGAGGTGGACGTCCAAGCGTTCTCGCCGGTCGGTGGGGAGGACGGCCAGTTGCCGGTGCCGCCTGACGATGCCCGGTGACCGCCGGTGTCCGGTCCGGCGGACGGGTGAGGCGGGGCGCCGGTGGCGCGGCGGCCATCGGACGCGCGGCCGTGCCGGGAGCGTCCGCTCCGGCCGCCTGGATCTTCGCGCCGGCCGTCGTCGTACGAGGCCGGAGCAGGCGCACCGCCGTATCCGTATCCGGGGGTGGCGGGGTGGGCGCCGCTCGCCGGGCCTTCCGCGTACGGACCCTGGCCGGGGTGGCCGCCGGTCGCCGGACCCGACTCCGGCCATGAGGGGTAGGCGGGGTCCTGGTCCTGGCCGGGCTGGTCGTTCTTGCCGCGGGAGCCCGCTCTTCTGCGGGCCATCACAGCCCCGCCGCCCCGACCAGGTTGCCCACCCCGAAGGTGACCGCGGCCGCCACCGCGCCCACCACGAGCTGCCTCAGTCCTGAGTACCACCAGCTTCGCGCCGTCACGGCCGACACGATAGCGCCCGCCGCGAACAGCGCCGCACACGAGATCGCCGCCGAGATCGCCAACTCCTCGGCTCCCAGCACGTACGGCAACAGCGGCAACAACGCCCCGACCCCGAACGACAGGAACGACGAGATGGCGGCGACCAGCGGAGACGGCAGGTTCCCCGGCGCGACCCCGAGCTCGTTGACCGTGTGCACCTCCAGGGCGCGCTCGGGGTTACGGGAGATCTGTCTGGCCACCTCGGCGGCGAGCGCGGGGTCCACGCCCTTGTCGACGAAGGTCTGGGCGAGCTCGGCCTGCTCGTCCTCGGGGTGGTGGCGCAGCTCGCGGCGTTCGACGGCGATCTCGGCCTGGGCCAGCTCCCGCTGGCTGGCCACCGAGACGTACTCGCCGCCGGCCATCGACAGCGCCCCGGCAGCTAGGCCGGCGACGCCGCTGAGGGCGATGACCCGGGTGTCGGCAGTGCCGCCCGCGACACCCGCGATGAGCGCGAAGTTGGACACCAGCCCGTCCATCGTGCCGAACACCGAGGGCCTCAGCCAGCCGCCCGTGACGTCGCGATGCCGGTGGTGAATCTCCGCGCCTTCGGTCATCGCGTGTTCGTTTCCTTCCCGGCGCGGCTGCCGGGCTCCTTCTCCGCCTCCTCGGCGCCCTCGCGCGAGTCGCCGGTGACGGCGCCGACGGCGGCGTCACCGGAGCCGGAGCCGATCGCGGAGCTGCTGGCCCGGTCGTCGCCGGCCGCCTCCCGCGCGTCGGCGAGGCCGGCGTCGGAGTGGGCCGGGTCGCCGTCCGTCGCGGGCCGGTCCTCGCCGGACGCCCCCGACCCGCCGTCCACGGCGGGCACGTCGGAGGCGAGGGTGTCAGAGGCAGGCGCGCCGGAGGCGGACCCACCGGAAGCGGGCACGTCGGAAGCGGGCACGTCGGAAGCGGGCGCGTCGGAAGCGGGCGCGTCGGAGGCGGACGCGTCAGACGCAGACGCACCAGAGGCGGACGCGCCGGAAGTGGACGTGTCCGAGGCGAGGGTGTCGTCGGTGGAGCCGGGGTCGCTCTGGTCGGCCCCGTGCTCCGGGTCGGCGTCGGCGGACGGCGAGACGACGACCTCCACGCCCTCCTTGTTCCGCGTCGCCCAGAAGTAGATGAGCGCCCCGACGAACAGCACGATCGACGTCCACTGGTTGATGCGCAGCCCGAGGAACGTCACCGCGTGGTCGACCCCGCCGACCGGGTCGATGCGCAGCCCCTCGATCCAGAAGCGGGCGAAGGTGTAGCCCGCCACGTAGAGGGCGAACAGCCGCCCGTACCGCAGGTTCAGGCGGCGGCCCACGAGGAGGAGGGCGAAGCCGAGCAGGATGTCCCAGATCGACTCGTACAGGAAGGTCGGGTGGTAGAGGACGCCGGGCTCGCCGCCGTGGTCGACGTCGATCTCCAGGCCCCACGGCAGCGTCGTCGGCGAGCCGTACAGCTCCTGGTTGAACCAGTTGCCCCAGCGGCCGATGCCCTGGGCGAACGCGATGCCGGGGGCGATCGTGTCGGCCAGGGCGGTCATGGACAGGCCGCGCCGGCGCGCCGCCAGCCAGACGCCGACGCCGCCGAGCGCGATCGCCCCCCAGATGCCGAGGCCGCCCTCCCAGATGAACAGCGCCTTGTAGGCGGGCTTGATCGCGCGGCTGCCGAAGTAGGTCTGCCAGTCCGTGATGACGTGGTAGAGCCGGCCGCCGATCAGCCCGAAGATGACCGCGGGGACCGCGATGTCAATGATCGTCCCCTTCTGGCCACCGCGGGCGCGCCAGCGCCGCTCGCTCAGCCAGACGGCGACGATGACGCCGAGCACGATGCACAGCGCATAGGCCCGGATCGGGATGATTCCGAGATACCAGACCCCCTGGGAAGGGCTGGGAATCGAGGCAAGGGGCATGTCAGGTGAGGGTAGCGGACGTGAGCCTACTTGGCGGCCTTCGTGACCGCGTCCCGTAGCTCCGAAGGGCTGAAGACGACCGCGTTGTCCACTTCTGTGCCGTTAAGTTTCAGCGTCGGCGTGTGGGTCAGCTTCTGCTCGTTCATGATCTTCTCGCTGTACGACAGCTGCGCCTGCGCGTGCTTGCCCGAGTTGACGCACTGCTCGAAGTCGGGCGCGGTCACCCCGGCCTCCTTGCCCCACCCGATGAGCTGGCTGTTGGTGAAGCCCTCCGCGGTCTCGGACGGCTGGTTCTGGAAGAGCAGGTTGTGGAAGGACAGCCACTGCTTGCCGTCGGCGACACACCTGGCGGCGTTGCCCGCGCGCAGGGAGTTGGAGCGGGTGGGCTCCTGGGAGAAGATCGTGATGGGGTGGTAGACGACCTTGACCTTGCCCTCGGCGGCGAGGTTCTTGATCGTCTGGCCGCTGACCCGCTCGGCCTCCTTGCAGGCCGGGCACTGGAAGTCCTCGTAGACGTCGAGCACGGGCTTCTCGACGCCGCTCTTCGCCATGACCACGGTGCCGTCGGACTGCACGGTGATCGGCGCGAGGTCGCCGGCGGCCTCCTCGGGCTGGGACTTGCTGACGCCGTACCAGATGCCGGCCCCGAGCGCGGCCACGGCGGCGAGCCCGGCCGCGGTGTAAGTGATCGCCCGTCTGCGCCGCTCCTGGGCGCGCGCGGCGGCCTGCTGCTCCTTGATCTTCTCGCGTGCGCCGCGTGTCATGGTCGTCCTCTCGCCCTTGCCCATCACAGGTCCTCCAAGTCGTCGTCAGCACTGTCGCCCCCGAGCCCGAGGGCGCCGTCGAGCGCGAAGCGGCCCGGCGGGAAGCGGACCGTCCAGGCGCCGAGCAGCGCCAGTCCGAAATCGCGCAGGATGTCGATCAGGTAGGCCGGCTCCTGGCCGGCCCCGAGCTGCCCGCCGCCGCCGAAGCAGCCGCAGTCGATCCGCAGGCCGTTCGCCCACGCCCAGCCGATGCCGAACACGAACGCCAGCATGAGCAGCGCCGCGATCACGGCGGCCACTCTGGTCAGCAGACCGACGACCAGCAGCACGCCGACGACGATCTCCACGATCGGCAGGGCGTAGCCCGCCCCTACGGCGACCGACTCGGGCAGCAACTGGTAAGCCTTGACCGCCAGGACCGAGTCGGACGGGTTGCCGATCTTGAGCGCACCCGCCGCGATCAGCACTCCGCCCAGCACCAGCCGGGCGACTGTCGTCACCCAGGGTATCGGCAATCTGGCCGAAGGTGACGATAGTGACGCGTCCACAGGCCATCTCCTTCTTCTCCGTGCCGGGACTGCGCACAGTACCGGGACTCCATCGGACCACGCCCGGAATAAGCATCAGCTAAGCGGCGTGTCCCCCGCTCCGACCTGCGATGTTTGCCGGTTTTACCGGAAGAGAGTAACAATTACTCATGCGAGTAAAAGCGCTGGTCGCCCTCGGAGTCGACGTCGCGCTGCCCACGGGGGCCTACTACGGCTTGCGCTACGGCGCCGGCCTCGACGAGCACCTGGCCCTGGTGGTCAGCTCGCTCGTCCCGGGCGTGAGCGTCGCCGTGAGCCTGGCGCGGGGGCGCAGGCCCGACCGGCTGGCGCTGTTCATGACCGCGATGATCCTGGCCGGCGCCGCGGTCTCGGCGCTCGTCCACGACCCGCGCCTCCTGCTGGCCAAGGACGGCTGGTTCATGGGCGCGGCGGGGCTGTGGTTCCTGTCGAGCGCGCGATGGGACCGGCCGCTCGCGTTCACATTCACCCGGTTCCTGCTGGAGGGGCGGGTCGGGCCGGCAGGCGAGCCCTGGGACGTGCTGTGGGAGCGGCTGCCCGCCTTCCGCCGGATCTGGCGGGTGGTGACCGTGATGTACGGGGTGGGCCTGCTGGCGGACGCCGCGGTGCGGGTGGTGATCGCCTACACCCTGCCCATGGACGTGGTGCCCGCGCTGGGCACCGCGCAGTACGTCGTGTGGCTCCTGCTCATGCAGGTCGCCATCAACGTCTATCTGGTGCCCACGGGGCTCTACAACCGGTACGCGCCGCTGTACGCGCCCCTCCGGGAGCCCGCCACCGCGACCGGGTGAGGCGGGAACAACACGACAGCGCGGCCCCCGTACGAGGGGACCGCGCCGTCCGCGCAGATCGTCAGCGGCGCACGCCGCGCGCCATGTCGCGGGCCAGGGCCGCGCAGGACTCGCGCCCCGCGGCCTCGTCGGGCGCGTCGAGCAGCCGCCGGATGAACGCCGAGCCCACGATCACGCCGTCGGCGTAGGAGGCGACCTCGGCCGCCTGCGCGCCGGTGCCGACGCCGAGCCCGACGCACACCGGCAGCGTGGTGTGCTCCCGCGTCCGCTTGACCAGGCCCTCGGCGGCGACGTTGACGGTCTCGCGGGCGCCGGTGACGCCCATGAGCGAGGCGGCGTAGACGAAACCGGTGCAGCAGTCGACGACCGCCTTGATGCGCTCCTCGGTCGAACTGGGCGCGACCAGGAACACGGTGTCGATGCCGGCGGCGGCCGAGGCGGCCCGCCACGGCTCGGACTCCTCGGGCGTCAGGTCGGGCGTGATCGTGCCCACCCCGCCCGCGGCGGCGAGGTCGCGGGCGAAGCGCTCGGCGCCGTAGCGGTCGATCGGGTTCCAGTAGGTCATGACGAGCGTGGCCGCGCCGGTCGCGGCCACCCCCTCGACGGTGCGCAGCACGTCGGCGATGCGGGTGCCGTTGGTCAGCGACCGGTGCACCGCGTCCTGGATGGTCGGCCCGTCCATGAGCGGGTCGGAATAGGGCAGGCCGATCTCGATGACGTCGCAGCCGGCCTCCACCAGGGCCGCGGCGGCGGCGATGGCGCCGTCCTTGGACGGGAAGCCCGCGGGCAGGTAGCCGACGAGCGCGGCCCTGTTGTCCGCCTTCGCCTTGGCGAACACCGTCTGTAGAGTCGTCATGTCTGTCCGTTTCGAAGGTCGAGTCCCACCATGATGCCCCGCGGCAGGCCCGCTGCCGGGGTGGCGACTCGTCAGAGGTTGAAGTATTTCATCGCCGTGCCCATGTCCTTGTCCCCGCGGCCGGAGAGGTTGACCAGGATGGTCGCCTCGGGGCCGAGCTCGCGGCCCAGCTCCAGCGCGCCGGCGAGGGCGTGGGAGGACTCGATGGCGGGGATGATGCCCTCGGTCCTGGCCAGCAGGGAGAACGCCTGCATGGCCTGGTCGTCGGTCACCCCGTGGTAGGTGGCCCGGCCGGTGTCCTTGAGCCAGGCGTGCTCCGGCCCGACGCCCGGGTAGTCGAGGCCGGCCGAGATCGAGTGGGACTCGATCGTCTGGCCCTCGTCGTCCTGCAGCACGTACGTGCGCGAGCCGTGCAGCACGCCGACCGTTCCCGCGGTGAGCGTGAGCGCGTGCTCGCCGCTGTCGAGGCCGTGCCCGGCGGCTTCGTAGCCGTGCAGGGCGACGTCCTGGTCGCCGAGGAAGGCGTGGAAGATGCCGATGGCGTTGCTGCCGCCGCCGACGGCCGCGCACACGGCGTCGGGCAGCCGGCCGGTGAGCTCCTGGATCTGGCGGCGGGCCTCGACGCCGATGATGCGCGCGAAGTCGCGGACCATCTCGGGGAACGGGTGCGGCCCCGCGATGGTGCCGAACAGGTAGTGGGTGGTGTCGACGTTGGTGACCCAGTCGCGGAAGGCCTCGTTGATGGCGTCCTTGAGCGTCTGGGAGCCGTTGGTGACCGGCACCACCTGGGCGCCGAGCAGCTTCATCCTGGCCACGTTGAGCGCCTGGCGCTCGCAGTCGACGGCGCCCATGTAGATGACGCACTCCAGGCCGAGCAGGGCCGCGGCGGTGGCGGTGGCCACGCCGTGCTGCCCCGCGCCGGTCTCGGCGATGACCCGCTTCTTGCCCAGCCGCTTGGTGAGCAGCGCCTGGCCCAGCACGTTGTTGATCTTGTGGGCGCCGGTGTGGGTGAGGTCCTCGCGCTTGAGCACGATCCTGGCGCCGCCGGCCTGCTCGCTGAAGCGCGGCACGTCGGTCAGCGTCGTGGGCCGCCCGGCGTAGGTGCGCAGCAGGTGGTCGAACTCGCGGATGAACTCCTGGTCGTTCTTGGCCTTCTCGTAGACCGAGGCGACCTCGTCGAGCGCCGGGATCAGCGCCTCGGGCACGAACCGTCCGCCGAAGATGCCGAACTTGCCGTGCACGTCGGGGTCGTTGCCCAGTGCGCCGTTGCCCGCCAGATCCGCGGCGGTCAGGATGGTGCCTTCGTTTGCCACTGCTATCCCTCTGCTGAGTGGTCGGGGCGCGTCGACGGGTGCGCGCCGGCGGTGACCAGCGCCTCCACGGCCTTGCGCGGGTCCTTGCCCGTGACCAGGCTCTCCCCCACCAGGACGGCGTCGGCGCCGTTACGGGCGTAGGCGAGCAGGTCGTGCGGTCCGCGCACGCCCGACTCGGCGATCTTGAGGACATTATCCGGGATCTTCGGCGCCAGCTTCGTGAAGACCTCGCGATCGACCTCAAGTGTCTTGAGGTTGCGCGCGTTGATCCCGATGACGCGGGCGCCGGCGGCGACCGCCCGGTCGAGCTCCTCCTCGGTGTGCACCTCGACCAGCGGGGTCAGCCCGATCGACTCGGCCCGCTCGATGAGCGACACCAGCGCCTCCTGCTCCAGGCAGACGACCATGAGCAGCGCCAGGTCGGCGCCGTGCGCCCGCGCCTCCCACAGCTGGTAGGAGGTGAGGATGAAGTCCTTGCGCAGGATCGGGATGTCGACCCGGGCGCGCACGGCGGCCAGGTCGTCGAGGCTGCCGCCGAACTTGCGCTGCTCGGTCAGCACGCTGATGACGTGGGCGCCACCCGCTTCGTAGTCGGCCGCCAGGGCGGCGGGGTCGGCGATGGCGGCCAGCGCGCCCTTGGACGGGCTGGAGCGCTTGACCTCGGCGATCACCGAGACCTTGTCGCCTCCGAGGGCGGCCATCGCGTCCCTGGGCGGCTGGGCGCGCTCGGCCCGCCGCTTGAGCTCCTCCATGGACACGGCCTGCTGACGTGCCGCGAGGTCGGCGCGCACCCCGTCGAGGATGTCGTCGAGGACACTCGGCCCTTCCGTCCGCTCACTCACGCGCTTGGGGTCCCTCCGGATCGACTGTGGGGGTGGCTGAAGAGTTCGCTTCGCGTCCGCTCTCCGCCTGTCCTGCGATGGTATCGGCCCCTGCGGGGTACCTCACCACAGGGCTCGCGTCTCCACGTGCCCTAGGGGGCGAGGAACGCACCGAAAGGCAGGTTCCGGACGATCCAGTAGACCACGACGACCGCCAGGAAGGCCCATAGCCACGCCGGGTGAGCGAGTGTCGTCCTGCGTGGCCGGCCCTGCGCGGCCCGGACCACCCACCTGCCCCACCAGAACAGCAGGAACGGGATCATCGCCACCATGAGCGGGTTGAGCCCGAGCGCCGCGACCGGGTCGAGGTGCGCCAGCGCGTGGATGGACCTCAGCGTGCCGCAGCCCGGGCAGTAGAGGCCGGTCAGCCACAGGAAGGGGCAGGTCGGGTAGTGGCCGGGCTCGTTGGGGTCCACCGCGCCGACGAGCGCGAACACCGCCCCCGCCCCGGCCGCGACCCCGAGCGGCGCGAGCAGGTCCTTGATCCGGCCCGTGCCGCGCCGCCCGGTCGTCGCGAGATTCATGCTTCCAGTATCCGTCTTCCGGTATCCGTCTTCGTGTCCGGCCGTCAGTACGACGTGGACGGCATGCTCGCCGCGAGCAGGACGAACACCACGACGTAGAAGAGGACGAGGAGTCCCCAGCCGATGGCGCCGAAGATGATCGAGCGCTTCCACCAGGTCTTGGCCTCCTCGCTCGCCTGCACCGCGCCCTGGTAGTCGCCGACCTGCCACTTCTGGTTGACCTGCGACGACTTCACGATGGACACGATGCCGAGGGGCAGGCAGCAGAACAGCGTGGTGAGGATGGCGGGGACGAGGTGGTTGTCCGGCGGCTGCTGGCCGCCGTAGCCACCGCCGCCGGGGGGCTGCTGACCGTAGCCGCCGTAACCGCCGCCGCTCGGCGGCTGCTGGCCGTAACCGCCGTAGCCACCGCCGCTCGGCGGCTGCTCGCCGTAGCCGCCGCCGCTCGGGGGCTGCTGGCCGTAGCCGCCGTAACCGCCGCCGCTCGGGGGCTGCTGGCCGTAGCCGCCGCCACCGCTCGGCGGCTGCTGGCCGTAACCCCCGCCGGGCGGCTGCGAGCCGTAGCCGCCGTCGCCCTGGTTTCCGTACGTCATGGGTTTTACCTCTCAAGTGGTGCGAGTGCGCGGCAGCCTAGCGAGAAACCCCGCCCCACGTGGACTTATATCCGCATCGCGGACAATTCGTGATCCGACCGCAAGCGCATGGTCATCGTGCGGCTACTGGCCCGTGGCTAATAGCCGTAGGAAGTCGACGCGGCGGCGCCGAACCCGATGATCGACAGGATCATGCCGCCGAACCAGATCAGCAGCAGGGCGTTGATCACGACCATGATGTACGACGTCACCAGGCCGGCCACCGCCATGCCCTGGCCCTCCTCGCCGGAGCGCTTGATGCGGGCGAGCGCGATGTGGCCGAGGATCACCCCGACGATGCTGGTCAGCCCGCAGCTGATCAGGCCCACGATGCCGAGGACGAGCGAGGCGATGGCCATGCCGTTGGTGGGGCGCTGCGGGGGCGGGGGCGCGCCGTACTGGTTGTAGCCGTAGGCGCCGCTCGGGGGCATCTGGCCGTAGGCGTACTGCTGCTGACCGTATCCCGCGCCGCTCGGCGGCTGCTCGCCGTAGCCGCCGCCGCTCGGCGGCTGCTGACCGTAACCGCCGTAGCCGCCGCCGCTGGGCGGCTGCTGGCCGTAGCCGCCGCCCCCGCTCTGCGGCTGCTGGCCGTAGCCCCCGTAGCCCGGCTGGCCGTATCCCGGCTGGCCCTGGCCCGGCTGGCCGTAGCCGCCGCCTGGCGGTTGGGCGCCGTAGCCGCCGCCCTGGTCCCCGTAGCTCATCCCCTGACTCCTCGTGTCGTGGCCCGTTGCACCGGCAGCTTATTGAGGAAACGGCGGACGGGCGGACAGAGGTTCAGAACAGTGCTGATTTCGTCATCCCCGGCGTCAGCGGGGATCGGTCGGGTCGTCCCCCCGGTCGAGGGCGTCCCACAGGGCCTTGTCGCCGTCGGCGGGGGCCGGGCCGCGCCGCTCGTAGCGGGCCGACATGCCGGCCCACCTGCCGCCGCGTACGATCGCCAGCACCCCTCCCCCGGCCAGCAGCAGCGCGCCGGCCCCGGCCACCGCCGGCCACACCGCCACGAAGTGCCACGTGAGGCCGGTCGCGCCGTGCAGGGTGTTGTGGGCGGCGAGCCAGTCGGTCACCCCGGAACCGTCGAGCGCCGTCCACGTCCCGGCGCCCGCTCCGGCGCCGCACAGGGCGAGCAGGCCGCCGACGACGCGGCGGCCGGCGCCCTTGGTGGCCAGCACGGCGACCACGCCGGCCAGCCCGGCCAGCGCGAGGGGCGTCAGCACCGGGCTGAGGTCGCCGCCGGTCGGCGTCTCCGCCCCGGTCTGGGCGACGCTCACCCAGATGCGGCCGGCGGCCAGCAGCACCAGCAGGCAGCCGAGAACGGTGACCGCCAGCCAGGCCCACAGCTCCCGCCCGCGCGTGGCCGCCCGCGGCCGGACGTCGTTGTCCGTCGACATCGGCCTAGCCGAGCACGTCGGCGTCGAAGCAGGTGCGCTCGCCGGTGTGGCAGGCAGCGCCCACCTGGTCGACCCGGACGAGCAGGGTGTCGCCGTCGCAGTCGAGCGCCACCGACTTGACGTGCTGGACGTGGCCGGAGGTGTCGCCCTTCACCCAGAACTCCTGGCGGCTGCGCGACCAGTAGGTGGCCCGGCCGGTGGTCAGGGTGCGGTGCAGCGCCTCGTCGTTCATCCAGGCCAGCATCAGCACCTCGCCGGTGTCGTACTGCTGCGCGATGGCGGGGACGAGGCCCTCGGGGTTGCGCTTCAGCCGGGCGGCGATCTCCGGATCCAGGGACATGCGTTCCATTCAACCAGCCCGGCGGCACGCCCCCGCCACCGCCGTCGCTCAGGCGAGGGCCTGGGAGAGCGTGTCGTAGATGGGGAACAGCGGCGCGAGGTTGGTCCTGCGCAGCCGCCGCAGCACCTGGCCGTCGGGGGCGACGAGCGCCATCGAGCCGTCGCGCTCGCGCAGCGCGGCGAGCTGGCGCACGAGGACGCCGAGCCCCGTCGTGTCGATGAACGTCAGCGCGCTCAGATCGACGACCAGGCGCGGTCCCGGGACCTTCGCGGCCTCGGCGGCCGCCTCGTCCAGGCAGGCGCGCACCCGCGTGGCGTTGTCCACGTCGACCTCCCCGGCCAGGCTCACCACCACGAGCTCGCCGTGGCGGCGCCGCGTCATCTCCAGCACGCCGGCGCTCACGTCGTTCATGACCCCTCCCCTGGGCGGTCCCCCGCCGGAAAGGTACACCGCCCAGGGAGGCGTCACCGTGGGTTTTGCAGAGAATGCGCTACGTGATGACGAGCCGCCGGGTATTTTCGTGGCCGGCTCGTGCTAGGGGAGGGGACGTCCCGGGTGGGTGATGTGTAGGCAGGCGCTGCGCGTGGTCTTCGCGCGCGGGCACATCGCGTCCCTGCGCAGGACGGTCGCCGAGCACGCCGCCCGCGAGGGGCTGGCCGGGCCGCGGCTGGAGGACTTCGTGCTGGCGGTCAACGAGATCACCACGAACGCCGTGGTGCACGGCGGCGGGTGCGGCACGCTGCGGCTCTGGTCGCACGCCGGGCGGCTGTGGTGCGAGGTCTCCGACGAGGGCCCCGGGCTGCCGCCGGGCTGGACGGCCGCCCGGCCCCCGCCCACCGGCCTGGAGAGCGGCGGGCGGGGGCTGTGGCTGATGCGGACGCTGTGCGACCAGGTCATGATCGTCTCCGGGCCCCGGGGCACGACCGTGACGTTCGCGGCGGGGCCCGGCTGATCAGGAGCGGGCGGCCGAGACCCAGGAGGCGTGCAGGTCGGCGTACACCCCGGGCTGCCCCACCAGCTCGGCGTGCGGGCCGCGCTGCACCAGCCGCCCGGCGTCGAAGACCAGCACCTCGTCGGCGTTCTCCGCGGTCGACAGGCGGTGGGCGATCGAGACGGCGGTGCGCCCGCGCGTGACGCCCTCCAGGGCGCGGGCCAGGCGCACCTCGGTGGCCGGGTCCACGGCCGAGGTGGCCTCGTCCAGCAGCAGCAGGTCGGGGTCGGCGAGGTAGGCGCGGGCCAGGGCGACGAGCTGACGCTCGCCGGCCGACAGCGACTCGCCGCGCTGGCCGACGGGCGTGTCGAGGCCCGCGGGCAGGCCCTCCAGCCAGTCGGCGAGGCCCAGCTCGGTCAGCGCCAGCGCGATCTCCTCGCGGGTCGCCGACGGCTTGCCGTAGCGGATGTTCTGCTCCAGCGTGCCGTCGAACAGGAAGCCGTCCTGCGGGACCATGACGATGCGCTCGCGCAGCGAGGAAAAACGCACGTCGCGCAGGTCGTGGCCGTCCACGGTGACGCGGCCCGCGACCGGGTCCATGAGCCGGGTCAGCAGCTTGGCGAACGTGGTCTTGCCCGAGCCGGTCTCCCCCACGATCGCCACCCGCGAGCGGGGCGGGATCCGCACCGAGACCTCGCGCAGCACGGGCGCGCCGCCGGGGTAGGCGAAGTCGACGTCCTCGAAGGCGACGGAGATGGGGCCGCGGGGCAGCTCGACGCCCTTGGGGCCGGGGTCTGCCACGTCGGGCGGGGTGTCGAGGACGCCGAGGATGCGCCGCCAGCCGGCGACCGCGTTCTGGGCCTCGTTGAGCACCTCGGTGGCGGTCTGGAGCGGCGAGACGAAGAGCGTGACGAGGAACAGGAAGGCCACGAGCCGGCCCTGCGAGATGTCGCCGGACAGGCCGAGCCGCACGCCGAGCAGGACGATCCCGGCGATCGCGAGGGCGGCCACGATCTCGGTCAGCGGGAAGACGAAGCCGACGATGGTCTGCGCCCTGGTCTGGGCGGCGCGGTTGGCGTTGACGGCCTTGTCCACGCGCTCGGCCGTGCGGCGCTCGGCGGCGTAGGCGCGGATGACGGCGGCGCCGACGACGGACTCGCTGACCGCGGCCAGCATGTCGCCGGTCCGCTCACGCACCACCGTGTACGCCCGCGACAGCAGCCGCTGGAAGCGCGGCAGGGCGATCATCAGCGGGATGAAGCAGGCCCACACCAGCAGCGTGAGCTGCCAGGAGTAGACGAGCATGAGCGCGGTGGCCACGAGGAGCTGTCCCAGCGACACGATGATCATCAGCCCGCCCCACTGCATGAAGGAGCTGATCTGGTCGATGTCGTTGGTGACGCGCGAGACCAGGGCGCCGCGGCGCTCGGAGTTCTGGGTGAGCACCGACAGGTCGTGCACGTGCCGGAAGCCGCGCACGCGCAGGGTGGCCAGCGACGACTCGGTGGCCTTGTAGAGGCGGACGTTCATGACGTACGCGGCCAGCGCCGTCAGCACCACGGCGGCGGCGCACACCATCACGGCCCAGGTGATGTACGCGACGTCCGGCCTGCCGGACTTGAGCCCCTGGTCGATCGTCTGCTGGACGGCGATCGGCACGATGATCTTGCCGGCCGTGGCGACGACGGCGAGGGCCAGCGTGACCCCGAGCCCCTTGCGGAACTCGGGCGTGAGCGACAGCCCCTGCCGGACGGTGGCCAGCGCGGAGCGTTCGGCGTTGCCGTGGATGCCCTGGACCGTCATGCGCTGACCTCTTCTTCCTCGCCGGCGATCTCTTTCTCGATCTCTTCCTCCAGCTCCTCCCCGGTGACGCCCGCGACCTCGATGGCGGCGCGCTCGGCCTCCTCACGCTCGTAGGCCGTCACCAGGTTGCGGTAGCCCGCGCAGCGCTCGATGAGCTCCTCGTGCGGGCCGTGGTCCACGACCCGGCCGTGGTCGAGGTAGACGACCTCGTCGGCGAGCGCGATTGTGGCCATGCGGTAGGCGACGACCACGACGGTGGAGGACTCGGCGGCGTCCCGCAGGCCGTACAGGATCTTGGCCTCGACCTGGGGGTCGACGCTGCTGGTGGCGTCGTCGAGGACGAGCAGGCGGGGGCGGCGGACGATCGCGCGGGCCAGCGCGACGCGCTGGCGCTGGCCGCCGGACAGGGACGCGCCCCGCTCGCCGACCCGGGTGTCCAGGCCCTCGGGCAGCCGGGCCACGAAGCCGTCGGCCTGGGCCAGCCGGAGCGCGGCCCACACGTCCTCGTCGGGGGTGTCCAGGTTGAGCGCGACGTTGCCGCGTACGGTGTCGTCGAACAGGAACGTCTGCTGGGGCACCAGGGCCGCCGAGGAGGCGACCGCGCCGTAGGCCAGCTCGCGCAGGTCGGCGCCGTCGAGCAGGACCGCGCCCCGGTCGGGGTCGACGAGCCTGACCAGCAGCTGCACCAGCGTGGACTTGCCCGCGCCGGTCGGCCCGACGATCGCGACGGTACGCCCGGCGGGCACCTCGAAGGCGACGTCGTGCAGCACCTCGGCCTCGCCGTAGGCGTAGGAGACGCCGCGCACCTCCAGGGCGGCGGGCCCGGCCTCCGGCGCGGCGGCCTCGCGCGTGCCGTAGTCCATGGAGCCGGTGGCGTCCAGCACGGCCTGCACCCGCTGCCAGCCGACGACGCTGCGCGGCAGCTCGGCCAGCACCCAGCCGAGCGCCCTGATCGGGAAGGCCAGCAGCGTGAACAGGTAGGCGACCTGCACCAGGTCGCCTGAGCCGATCGCGCCGCCGGACAGCCGCAGCGCGCCGACGGCGAGGACCGCGAGCACGCCCAGCGTGGGCAGCGCCTCCAGCATCGGGTCGAACAGGCCGCGCACCCGCCCCACGGCGATGTTGGCGTCGCGCAGCTCGTGGGCGCGGCGCCGGAAACGCTCGGTCTCCAGGTCCTCCCTGCCGAGGGTCTTGACGACGAGCGCGCCGTCGAAGCTCTCGTGCGCGATCTCGCTGACCTCGGCGCGCAGCTGCTGGGCGCGGGTGGCCAGCGGGCTGAGCCTGCGCTGGTAGACGAGGTTGAGCACGGCGATGGCCGGGAAGATCAGGAAGCCGACCAGGGCCAGCACGAGATCGGTGAACACCATCGCCACGGCCGCGGTGACCAGCATGACGATCACGCCGACGGCCATGGGCAGCGGCGCGAGCGGGGCCCAGGCGGCCTCGGCGTCGGCGCTGGCGTTCGACAGGAGCTGGCCGGTCGGGTGCCGGTGGTGCCAGGACAGCGGCAGCCGGAGGTACTGCTTGGTGACGTCCCTGCGGGACCTGGCCTGCATGCGGTACTGCATGACGCCGGCCAGGATGCGCCGCCCGGCCACGCCCAGCGCCTTGAGCAGCGCGGTGCCCAGGATGAGGCCCGCGCCGGCCCACAGCGCGCCCGCGCCGACCCGGCCCTCGGCGAAGGCGGGCAGCACCACGTTCTCGGTGGCCCAGCCGAGCGCCCACGCGGAGGCGACGGTCATGCCCCCGTAGACCGCGCTGGCCAGCACGGCGAGGGCGAAAACGGCCTTCTCGGTACGGACGGCCACCCCAAGGACCCGCAGTCCCTGACGCATGACGGCCGAGGTGACCTTGCTCGCCACCGGTTGGCCTCCCTGTATTCAACGGTATTTACACGCAAGTCACTACATCACCCCTGATCCTGCTGTTATTCCCGTGGGTAGGGTGGGCACGTGACGTATGCCCGCGACGAGCGCAACGCGCTGTGTGACCTGCTCGACCGGGTCGGCCCCGACGCGCCGACCCTGTGCACGGGCTGGACCAGCTACGACCTGGCCGCCCACCTGGCGGTCCGCGAGCGCCGCCCGGACGCGATGCCCGGCATCGCGGTCAAGGCGCTGTCCGGCTACACCGCCTCCGTCATGGACGCCATGAAGGCCAGACATCCCTATCCCGAGCTGGTCGGCATCGTCCGGCGGCCCGGCGGCGTCTACGGCCTGGCCCGCTTCCTCGACGAGACCGTCAACACGATCGAGCTGTTCGTCCACCACGAGGACGTGCGCCGCGCCCAGCCCGCCTGGGAGCCCCGCGACCTGCCCGCCGGCCTCGACCGCCTCCTGTGGCAGCGGGTCTCGGCCGGCGCCCGGCTCATGCTGCGCCGCTCGCCGGTCGGCGTCGTGCTGCACCGCCTCGGCGGCGGCGTGGCGCTCGGCGGCCCCCGGCAGGGCCCGCGGGTCGAGGTCACCGGCACCGCATCCGAGCTGCTGCTGTTCTGCTTCGGCCGCCAGGAGCACGCCCGGGTCGAGCTCACGGGCGACCCCGAGGCGGTCGCCAGGGTGCGCTCGGCGACCCTGGGGATCTAGCCGCCGGTCAAGCAGAAGTCCCGGTCCCGTAGGGGCTCGCATGAGCATTCGAGCCCGTACCATGGCAGAGGAAAGAAGCCCCCCGGTTATGATCATGAACATCTTCGCCGTGGATGCCAGTGATCGCCCAGATCCGGGTATATACGGCTGGGAATGGACTGCAGGAGGCCCCCCATGCAGGTCAAGAAGGTGATCACCTACGTGGCTATCGCGTTCGTGGTCTTCTACCTGTTCACCCGGCCGGCCCAAGCCGCCGACGCGGTGAACGGTGTGATCAACGGAATCTTCCAAGGAGCCGATCAGTTGGCCGTGTTCTTCTCGCAGGTTCTGACGTAACCCGCCCTTCTGTCTGCGGCGGGTGCTTCCCCGCGGTGCCCGATCGTGTTACGCAGGCAGGATGAGAGATCGCCCCAGCGGCAACAGGACCAGCCAGCTCGACCCCCACGCGCGGCGCATCCTCGAACGGGCCGAGCTGGAGGGCGTCGAGCTGATCCGCTTCTTGTACGCCGACCACGGTGGCGTGATCCGTGGCAAGGCGGCGTCCAGGTCGCGGCTGGCCGAACGCCTCGGCACGGGCATCGGGCACACGGTGGCCATGATGGCGATGAACATGCTCGACCAGCTCCAGGACGTCGAGCAGCTGGGCCCGGTGGGCGAGGTCCGCATCGTCCCCGACCCGGCCACCTACGTCCCGCTGCCGCATGCCCCAGGCGCGGCCGCCATGCTGTCGGACCTTCGCCGGCCCGACGGCTCACCCTGGGAGGCGTGCCCGCGGACGTTCCTCAAGGACGCGATCGCCGAGCTCGCCACCGAGGGTTACACGCTGGTCGCGGCGTTCGAGCCGGAGTTCACGCTCGGACGCCGGCTGCCCGACCCCGGGGGCGGCCCCGACCGGCTGGTCCCGCTCGACGACTCGCTGTGCTACGCCAACACCGGGTTCGACACGGCCCACGACTACGCCGTCAAGCTCGTCCGGACGCTGGAGACGCAGGGCCTGCGCGTCGAGCACTACCACCCGGAGCTCGGGCCCGGCCAGCAGGAGCTGTCCGTCCGGCACGCGCCCGCGCTGCGGGCCGCCGACAACCACGTGCTGTTCCGCGAGAGCGCGCGCGGCGTGGCCATGCGGATGCAGATGTGGGCCACGCTGGCGCCCAAGCCGCTGGCCGACCAGGCGGGCAACGGCGCCCACCTGCACCTGTCGCTGTGGGACGACAAGGTCAACGTCTTCGGCCAGGACAACGACGTGCGCCGCGCCTTCATCGGCGGGCTCATCGCCCACCTGCCCGCCCTCACCGCGCTCACCTGCGGCAGCGTCAACAGCTTCCGCCGGCTGGCGCCGCGCACGTGGGCGAGCGCGTACGCGGTCCACGGGCCGGACAACCGCGAGGCCGCGGTCCGCGTGTGCTCCGCGCTCGGCGAGAGCGGCGAGCCCAACCTGGAGCTGAAGCCGTCGGACTCCTCGGCCAACCCCTACCTGTCGCTGGGCGCGGTCATCCACGCCGGCCTCGACGGCATCCGGCGCGGGCTCGACCCCGGCGAGCCGGTCGGCGTCGACCCGGACACGCTGCCGGGCCGCTATCCCCGCCTGCCGTCCTCGCTCGGCGAGGCGCTCGACGCGCTGGAGGCCGACGAGGTGCTGATGGAGGCGCTCGGGCCGCTGCGGCGCAGCGCGTACGTGGCGGTCAAGCGGTCGGAGGCGGCCGCGTTCGCCGCCCACGACGTCGCCTACGAGCTGTACCACCACGTGCGCGCCTTCTGACGCGCACGCGGTGGCCCCTCAGCGGACCGGGTGGCCCGCCATCCGCAGCGTGTCCTTGACCTCGGAGATCTTCAGCGTGCCGAAGTGGAAGACCGACGCCGCGAGCACGGCGTCGGCGCCCGCCGCCACCGCCGGCGGGAAGTCCTCCAGCCGGCCGGCCCCGCCGCTGGCGATCACCGGCACCCGGACGGCGGCGCGCACCGCCCGCAGCATCTCCAGGTCGTAGCCGTCGAGCGTGCCGTCGCCGTCCATCGAGTTGAGCAGGATCTCGCCCACGCCCAGCTCCTCGCCGCGCGCCGCCCACTCCACCGCGTCGATGCCGGTGCCGCGCCGCCCGCCGTGGGTGGTCACCTCGAACCCGCTCGGGGTGCCGGGCGCCCGCCGGGCGTCCACCGACAGCACGACGCACTGGGCGCCGAACCGCCGTGACGCCTCGGTCAGCAGCTCCGGCCGGGCGATGGCGGCGGTGTTGAGCGACACCTTGTCGGCGCCGGCCCGCAGCAGCCGGTCGACGTCCTCGACCGAGCGCACCCCGCCGCCGACGGTGAGCGGGATGAACACCTGTTCGGCGGTCCTGCGCACCACGTCGAGCATGGTCTCCCGCTCGCCGGACGAGGCGGTGATGTCGAGGAAGGTCAGCTCGTCGGCGCCCTCCTCGTCATAGCGCCGGGCCAGTTCGACGGGATCGCCCGCGTCGCGCAGGTTCTCGAAGTTGACGCCCTTGACCACGCGCCCGGCGTCGACGTCGAGACAGGGGATCACTCGTACGGCTACGGTCATGCTCGCAGTGCCTCTATTTCGATCTCGACCAGCATTCTCGGGTCGACCAGTCCGGCCACCCGTACTCCTGTGCAGGCGGGCCGCACCTTGCCGAAGGCCTCGCCGATGGCCTGGCCGACGACGTCGAAGTGACGCTGCTCGACCACGTAGTAGCGGACCATGACGACGTCCTCGCGGGTGAGCCCGCCCATCAGGACGGCTTCCAGCGCGATGTCGATCGCGGTCAGCGCCTGCGCGTGGGCGTCGCCGACGTGCCGGACCTCTCCCTCGACCGTGGCCGTGCACCCGGACACGATCACCCGCTCCCCGGCGACCACGGCGCGGGCGTAGCCGTACTTCTCCTCCCAGATGCCTCCGGAGAAGATCCTCGGACCGGTGTTCTGCATGCCGTCGCTGCTGACGCTCATTCCGTCCCCTCCCGGCGGAGCTACACGCGTACCGCGGCAAGCGCGTTCTCGAGTGTGAACGCGTGAGCGTAGAGGGCCTTGCCCACTATGGCGCCCTCCACTCCGTCGGGAACGAGAGAAGCCAGTGCGAGCAGGTCATCGAGGCTGGAGACGCCGCCACTGGCGATGACCGGTTTGTCGGTCCGTGCGCAGATTTGGCGGTAAAGGTCGAGGTTGGGGCCTTGGAGCATGCCGTCCTTGGTGACGTCGGTGACGACGTAGCGGGGGCAGCCGTCGGCCTCCAGCCGGTCGAGCACCTCCCACAGGTCACCGGCGTCCTGGGTCCAGCCGCGCGCGGCCAGCGTCGTGCCCCGCACGTCGAGACCCACCGCGATGCGGTCGCCGTGCTCAGCGATGATCTTGCGGCACCACTCGGGGTTCTCCAGCGCGGCGGTGCCGATGTTGACCCGGCGGCAGCCGGTGGCCAGGGCGGCGGCCAGGGTGGCGTCGTCGCGGATGCCGCCGGACAGCTCCACGTTGACGTCCACCCGGCCGATCAGCTCGGCGATCAGCTCGCGGTTGTCCCCCCGGCCGAACGCCGCGTCGAGGTCCACCACGTGGATCCACTCGGCGCCGGCCTCCTGCCAGGTCAGCGCGGCCTCCAGCGGCGCGCCGTAGCCGGTCTCGGTGCCGGCCTCGCCCTGGCTCAGGCGGACGGCCTGGCCGTCCACGATGTCCACGGCGGGCAGCAGTACGAGCGACATTTCTTCAGGTCCTCCGGTCGAAGGCGAGGGTCACGACAACGGGTACGAGCAGCAGGGACAGGACGAGCACCGCGAAACTGACCGCGGGCGAGCCCCACAGCAGCCAGGCCAGCGCCTGGACCAGCAGGAACGCCGCCCCCACCACCACGTTCTGCGCCCGGTGGCGGCGGGCGATCAGGCCGCCCTGGCGGCGGACGCGCACCGGGCGCGGCACGAGCCGGGCGAAGAAGGCCCGCCGCCGGGCGCCGCGCGCCTGGCGCTCCTCGTTGGCGCGCATGGCGCGGGCCCGCTCGGCCTCACGCTCGGCCCGCCGCCGGGCCCGTTCCTTGCTCACCGCTCTCCCGCCCTGGTCGCGCTCGTGGTCAGTCGAGGGTCTTGAGCCAGTTGCCCAGCAGCGCGGCGCCGGCGTCGCCGGACTTCTCCGGGTGGAACTGGGTGGCCATGAGCGGGCCGTTCTCCACGGCGGCCACGAACGGCACGCCGTGCTCGGCCCAGGTGACGAGCGGCTCGGCGAACCCCTCGCCGGCGTGCAGCTCCCATTCGCGCACGCCGTAGGAGTGCACGAAGTAGAAGCGGGTCTCGGGGTCGAGCCCGGCGAACAGCACGCTCCCGGCGGGCGCCTTGACGGTGTTCCAGCCCATGTGGGGCAGCACGGGGGCGTCCAGCCGCTCGACCGTGCCGGGCCACTCGCCGCA
Source organism: Nonomuraea sp. AD125B (assembly GCF_041402765.1). NCBI lineage: Bacteria > Bacillati > Actinomycetota > Actinomycetes > Streptosporangiales > Streptosporangiaceae > Nonomuraea > Nonomuraea sp. AD125B. Next base: position 110,117 of record NZ_JBGLOU010000009.1, read on the forward strand.
GCCCTCGCTCTCCACGCCGTGCTCGACGCCGCGGGCGAACAGGATCTGCATGCCGACGCAGATGCCCAGCACCGGCCGGCCGCCGGCCAGCCGCCGCCCGACGATCTGCTCGCCGCGCACCGCCCTCAGCCCGGTCATGCACGCGGCGAACGCGCCCACGCCGGGCACCACCAGCCCGTCGGCCTCGACCGCCGCGTCGAAGTCGGCGGTCACGGTCACCTCCGCGCCGGCCCTGGCGAGGGCCCGCTCGGCCGAGCGCAGGTTGCCCGAGCCGTAGTCGAGGACGACGACGTTCTTCTTCACCACCACAACACCCCCGCCGTGACCGCCATGACCGCGCCCACGGCGCAGACGGCGGCTCCGATCTTGAGCCCTTGCTTGAACAGGGAGAACACGCCGCCGGCGAGGAACAGCCCGACGAAGACCAGCACGACGGCGATGGCGTTGCCGGTCACAGCACGCCCTTGGTGCTGGGCACCCCCGTCGCGCGCGGGTCGGGCTCGGACGCCTCGCGCAGCGCCCGCGCCAGCGCCTTGAACTGGGCCTCGACGATGTGGTGGGCGTTGCGCCCGTAGGGGACGTGCACGTGCAGGCAGATCGCGGCCTGGGCGACCAGGGACTCCAGGATGTGGCGGGTCATCGTGGTGTCGTAGTCGTGGCCGATCATCGGCGCCATGCCCTCGGGCTCGGTGTGCACGAGGTAGGGGCGGCCGGACAGGTCGACGGTGACCTGGGCGAGGGACTCGTCCAGGGGGCACGACGCGCTGCCGAACCGCCTGATGCCCGACTTGTCGCCCAGCGCCTCGCGGAACGCGGCGCCCAGCGCGAGCGCGGTGTCCTCGATCGTGTGGTGGGAGTCGATGTGCAGGTCGCCCTCGGTCTTGACCGTCAGGTCGAACAGCCCGTGCTTGCCGAGCTGGGCCAGCATGTGGTCGAAGAAGCCGACCCCGGTGGCGACCTCCACCCGGCCGGTGCCGTCGAGGCCGACCTCCACCAGGACCGAGGTCTCCTTCGTGACGCGCTCGACGCGGCCTACGCGGCTCACAGGACTCCTTCCAGGGCGGCGCGGAAGGCCGCCATCTCCTCGCCGGTGCCGATCGACACCCGCAGCCATTCGGGCGGGCCCACCTCGCGGATGAGCACGCCCCGCTCCAGCAGCCCCTCCCAGACCGCGCGCCGGTCGGGGAAGCGGCCGAACAACACGAAGTTCGCGTCGGAGTCGGCGACCCGCAGCCCCTTGGCGCGCAGCCAGGCCACCGTGTCGTCGCGCTCGCGGCGCAGCGCGTCGACCGTGCCGAGCAGCTCCGCGCGGTGGCGCAGCGCCACCCGCGCCGCCGCCTGGGTGAGCGTCGACAGATGGTACGGCAGCCGCACCAGCAGCAGCGCCTCGATCACCGCCGGGTGCGCGGCGAGGTAGCCGAGACGGGTGCCGGCCATGGCGAACGCCTTGGACATCGTCCGGGTGACGATCAGCCGCGGGTGCTCGGGCAGCAGCGTCAGCGCCGACGGCGTGCCCTCGCGGGCGAACTCGAAGTAGGCCTCGTCCACCACGACCATGCCCGGCGCCGCCTCGACGACGGCCTCGATGACGGGCAGCGGCTGCGCGGTGCCGGTCGGGTTGTTGGGCGAGGTCAGGAAGACGACGTCGGGGCGGTGCTCCTCGATCGCCGCGACCGCCTTGCCGGGGTCGAGGGAGAAGTCGTCCTCGCGGCTGGCCCTGATCCACTCGGTGCTGGTGCCGCCGGTGATGATCGGGTGCATCGAGTAGGAGGGCTCGAACCCGATTGCCGTGCGGCCGTGCCCGCCGAACGCCTGGAGGATCTGCTGGAGCACCTCGTTGGAGCCGTTGGCCGCCCACACCTGCTCGGTGGAGAGCCCGTGGCCGAGGTAGCCGGCGAGGTCGGCGCGCAGGGCGAGCGCGTCGCGGTCGGGGTAGCGGTTGAGCTCGCCCGCCTGGCCGCGCACCTCCTCGGCGAGGTCGGCGACCAGCTCGGGCGAGGGCGGGTAGGGGTTCTCGTTGGTGTTGAGCCGGACCGGGACGTCGATCTGGGGAGCGCCGTAGGGCGACTTGCCCCTGAGGTCGTCGCGGATGGGCAGGTCGGCGAGCGTGACGTCGCCGGGCTTCTGGTCGGGGTTCACTCGGTCGTCTCCGTGGTGGGCACGGCGGTGGGCACGGCGGTGGGCTCTGCGGTGGGCTCTGCGGTGGGCTCTGCGGTGGGCACGCGCCAGTCGAAGCGGGCGCGGACGGCGGCGCCGTGGGCGGGCAGGTCCTCGGCGTCGGCCAGGACCGTGACGTGCGCGGCGGAGCGCGCCAGCGCGTCGCGGGTGTAGTCGACGACGTGGATGCCGCGCAGGAACGACTGCACCGACAGGCCGCTGGAGTGGCAGGCGCAGCCACCCGTGGGCAGCACGTGGTTGGAGCCGGCGAGGTAGTCGCCGAGCGAGACCGGCGCGTACGTGCCCACGAAGATCGCGCCCGCGTTGCGCACCCGCGCCGCCACGGCGGCGGCGTCGGCGGTGTGGATCTCCAGGTGCTCGGCAGCGTAGGCGTCGACGACCTTGAGTCCGTCGTCGAGGTCGCTCACCAGCACGATGCCGGACTGCCGGCCGCTCAAAGCCTCGGCGATGCGCGCCGAGTGGCGGGTGGCCGAGACCTGGCCGGGCAGCTCCTTCTCCACGGCGTCGGCCAGCTCGGGGCTGGTGGTGACGAGCACGGCGGCGGCGATCGTGTCGTGCTCGGCCTGGCTGATCAGGTCGGCGGCGACGTGCACCGGGTCGGCGGTGTCGTCGGCGAGGATCGCGATCTCGGTCGGCCCGGCCTCGGAGTCGATGCCGATGCGGCCCTTCAGCAGGCGCTTGGCGGCGGCGACGTAGATGTTGCCCGGCCCGGTGACCAGGGTGGCCGGGGCGCACTCCTCGGTGCCGTAGGCGAACATGGCCACGGCCTGGGCGCCGCCCACGTTGTAGACCTCCTCGACGCCGAGCAGGGCGCAGGCGGCGAGGATCGTGGGGTGCGGCAGCCCGCCGAACTCCTTCTGGGCCGGGCTGGTGACGGCCAGCGAGGGGACGCCCGCCTCCTGGGCGGGGACGACGTTCATGACCACGCTGGAGGGGTAGACCGCGCGGCCACCGGGGACGTAGAGGCCCACCCGGTCGACCGGGACCCACCGCTCGGTGACCGTGCCGCCGGGCACCACCTGGGTGGTGACGTCGGCGCGCCGCTGGTCGCGGTGGACCAGCCGGGTGCGCCGGATCGACTCCTCCAGCGCCGCGCGCACCCGCGGGTCGAGCTCGGTGAGCGCGCGCTCGACGGCCTCGGCGGGGACGCGGGTGGTGGCGATCTCCACGCCGTCGAACCTGGCGGTCAGCTCCCGTACGGCTGCCACGCCGCGATGGCGCACGTCGTCGCAGATGGGCCGCACCTTCTCCAGGGCGGCCTCGACGTCGAGCTCGGCGCGGGGCAGCACGTCACGCAGGTTCGCCGGGAGGGAACCGCGCATGTCAATACGGGAAATCACCCCCACAGTCTACGGAGTCCGGGCCCCGAATCTCGTTCTGTCCACACTGCGGGACAGGGGGACGGACCAGGGCGTCCGGCGGCGCCGGCTTCCGGTGCGGGGCGTACGACGGCCGCGTGGCGGCATTCATCTGTACCGCCACGCGGCCGTCGCCGCCCCGGACCGGGCCTGCCGGGGCGTTCCGCCGTGGCCGCCACGGGGGCGCGGCCACGACTCCGGAGGAAGTTCGGGTTGTGCCGTGCCCGGGGTGAAGAGCGTTTAACGTCTGAGATCGAACTACTTTCTGCTCTTCAAGCTAACCCCAAGTCATCTTTACCGCTAGAGCGGCCCGTTTCGGGCGAGTCCGGAAACATGACGGTCGCTTTTTTATTACATGTCCATTATGTCCAGTCGCATACCCTTGCCGCATGGGACAGTGGCGCGGGCCGGACGGCATCCTGGTGGAGGCGATCATTCTCGACGACCGCCCCCTCCTCCGCGTCACCCACAACATCGGCGGCCGGACGTACCTGCGCGGCTACTGCCACAACGTCACCGAGCTGCACCGCCACGGCGTCGACCTGGCCGAGCTCGTCGAGGACGGGCCGCTTGACCATCCGGAGACCCCTCGCCACCCTTGACGATCAAGCGGACGGGGTAATGCACGCACCATGGTGCGGCTGCCGGCCTACGCGCCGATGCTGGCCCAGCTCGGCGCCCTGACCTCCGTCCAGGGCGAGGACTGGGCCGTCGAGATGAAATGGGACGGCGTGCGCGCCCTCGCCTACGTCGAGGGCGGCGCCGTCCGGCTGATGTCACGCAACGGCAAGGACATCACCCCCGCCTACCCCGAGCTCCAGCTCATGGCCGGCGCCACCGACCGCCGCGCCGCCGTGATCGACGGCGAGATCGTCGCCTTCGACGAGGCCGGCCGCCCCAGCTTCGGCGCGCTCCAGCCGCGCATGCACCAGCGCAACCCGGTCGCCGTCGCCGAGCTGGCGAGGGCCGTGCCGGTGACGTTCATGGCCTTCGACATCCTGCACCTGGACGAGACGCCCACCGTCGGCCTGCCCTACAGCGAGCGGCGGCGACTCCTCGAGAGCGTGCTCACGCCGGGGTTCCGGTGGCAGGTGCCCGTCTCGTTCCCCGACCACGCCGAGCGCGCGCTCGACTCCTCCCGCCGGCTCGGGCTCGAAGGGGTGGTGTGCAAGCGGCTGAACTCGCCGTACCGGCCGGGCCGGCGCAGCGCCGAATGGACCAAGATCAAGAACGTCAGCGCCGTCGAGGTCGTCATCGGCGGCTGGCGGCCCGGCGGCGGCCGGCGCTCCGGCACGATCGGCTCGCTGCTGCTCGGCGCGCACGACGAACGCGGCCGGCTGCGTTACGTCGGCCACGTCGGCACCGGCTTCACCCAGGCCATGCTCGCCGACCTGCACCAGCGGCTGGCCCCACTGGAGCGGCCCGCGTCGCCGTTCGCCGAGCCCGTGCCGCGCGAGCACGCCCGCGACGCCCGCTGGACCGAGCCCGTCCTGGTCGGCGAGGTCCAGTACGCCGAGGTCACCGGCGACGGGCTGCTGCGCCACCCGTCCTGGCGCGGCCTGCGCCCCGACCGCTCCCCCGCCGACGCGGTCACCTCCGAGCTCCTTCCGCGCCGCGGCGACGCCGCCGCCGGCTGACCCTGGCCGGACCGATCACGACACGACCCCCATGACTACGGTTCGTCCCGATCTCGTGACTTAAAGTGACCGAGAGGATTTGCTCCGTATCGACGCCCAGGGGGACACCGTGGCGAGAACGCTGGTCAGCACACTGGTCACGGCACTGGCCGCGCTGGGCGGCCTTGTCACGACCATCTCACTGGAGAGCCGCGCGGCAACGCGGGCGCTGGGCGGGGCGGAGGCGTCCCCCCTCATGCGCCCCCGCCAGGCCATCCGCTACTGGACGCCCGCCAGGCAGGCCGGAGCAGGCGCCGCCGAGCTGCCCGCCACCCGGCCGCCCCTGGTCCCCGCCTCCGCCCGCCGCCTGCTCAGCGTCCCCGACGACCAGCGCATCACCCCCGGCGGCGACGACAACGGCTACGCCCCCGTCCGCCGGCCGTACACCGGGGCCGCGCGCAGCCGCGTCACCGGCCGGCTGTTCTTCGTCAACGCCGCCGGGCAGGGCGACTCCTGCAGCGCGAGCGTCGTCCGCTCGGCGTCCGGGCTGCTCGTCGTGACGGCCGCCCACTGCGTCTACAGCGTCCCCGAAGGGGCCGAACACGGCCAATGGCACACGAACTTCGCCTTCGTCCCCGCCTACGACGGGCGCGCCACCGGCGAGCGGCAGCGCGAGCCGTACGGACGCTGGGGCGGACGTCGCGCCTGGAAACCCGGCGCCTACACCGGCCTGGCCGGCGGCGACTGGAACTCCGTCTACGACGTCGCCCTCATCGAGGTCGGCCGGCGCGAGCGCACCCTCCAGGACGCCGTCGGCGCCCTCACCCCCCTGCGCAGCCAGGGCGGGCGGCACACCGTCATCTCCACCGGCTACCCCGGCGTCCTCGGCAGGAAGCCCTACGACGGCAGGGACCAGCTCTGGTGCCTGGCCCGCACCCAGCCGGCCCGCGCGCTCGCCGCCGTCAACGCCGCCGTCTCCTCCACCGCCACCGAACTGGTGGGCAAGCTGGAGACGTACAACTGCCACCTGTCCAAAGGCCACAGCGGCGGCCCCTGGGTGGTCCAGGGCACCCGCGACCTCGTCGGCGTGCTGTCGGCCGGCACCGAGGACGGCGAGGCCGACGGCTACTCCGTCGCCAACGCGCTCAACGTCGAGAGCTACGGCGCCATCGTCAGGAAGGCCGACCCGCGCGGCGTCTACGACGCCCTGTCCGTCGCCGCCACCGGCCCCACCGGCCCGGTGCGCCGCGGCCGGACCGCCACCGTCACCGCCACGGTCACCATGCGCGGCCTCCTGGCCGCCGCCCAGGTGCCGGTCACCCTCCGCGTCCCCGACGGCGCCGCGCTCACCGCCGTCACCGGCGCCGCCTGCGCCCGCACCGCCCAGCAGGCCGCCTGCGCGATCGACGCCGTACGCCCCGGCCACCCGGTCCGGCTCACCGCCCGCGTACGCCTCACCGCCGGCGCGCCGCGCCAGGTGCCGGTCACCGCGCACGTCACCGCCACCGCCCTCGACCCCTCGCAGCGCGACAACACCGCCGTGGCCCGCATCCCGGTTCAGGACTGAGGAACCGGCTCCCGCAGCGTTCGCGCCAGCAGCCACGCGAGGACAGGGAACACCACCAGGCAGCCCAGCGCCACCCGCAGCGACGACGCCTCCGCGACCGCGCCCACCAGCGGGCTGGTCAGCCCGCCCACGCTCACCGCGAGCCCGAGGGTCACGCCGCCCGCCGTGCCCACCCGGTTCGGCAGGAGATCCTGGCCCAGCGTGACGTGCAGGGAGAACGGGACGTACAGGGCGATCGAGGAGGCGGCCACGAAGACGTACGCGGCCGGCCCCGGCGCGAGCACCACGCCCGCGACCGCCGGGGCCGCCGCCGCGTACGCCAGCCGCATCGTCCGCACCCGCCCCCAGCGGGACGCCAGCCGCCCGCCCAGCACCGTCCCGGCCGCCCCGCCCGCGAACAGCACGAACAGCGCCACGGCCCCGGCCGCGCCGCCGCCCATGTACAGGGCGACGAACGTGCTCAGGCCCACGTACACCACCGACCGGAACACGATCACCAGCGTCAACCGCGCGAACGACCGCCAGTCGTCCCGCCCGCGCACGGCCCGGGTCCCCTCCCGCCGTGACCCGCCACCGCCGCCCGTCAGCGCCAGCACCGCGGGCAACGTCACCAGCGCACCCGCCAGCGCGGGCACCGCCAGCAGCGGCGACGCCCCCAGCCCCCACCCCGCCAGCAACGGGGTCACCAGCACCGGAGCCGCGGCGAACCCCAGCGTCCCGCCCAGCGAGAACCAGCTCATCCGCACATGGCTGCCCGCGCTCGCGATCCGCGCCAGCCGCGCCGACTCCGGATGGTAGGCCGCCACCCCCAGCCCGGACAGCGCCACCGCCAGGCAGGTCAGGGCGTACGAGCCGGCCACCCCGCCCACCGCCACCCCGGCCCCGGCCGCCACCATGCTCACGGGGATCAGCCACGGCATCCGCCACCGGTCCGTCAGCAGCCCGAACACCGGCTGCACGACCGACGACAACAACGTCGCCGCCAGCACCACCCCCGAGACCGCGACGTAACCGTAGCCGCGCTCGGCCACCAGGAAAGGCACCAGGGCGGGCACCGCGCCCTGGTAGAGATCGACGGCCGCGTGCCCGGCGGCCAGCATGGGGACCCTGTTCACGCCTCCGATCGTCGCCCGCGCCCCCGGTGGCCTGCTTCCGATAAAGTGCCAACTCGTGTCGGAGATCCGCCACCTCGCCGAGGCGCCCACCGGACGGCGCCCGCTCGCGCCCGGCGGCGGCATCGACGCCCACCGCCACGACACCCACCAGATCGTGTACGCCTGCCGCGGCGTCCTGTCCGTCACCACCGGCGCCGGCGTCTGGGTGGCGCCCGCCAACCGCGCGATCTGGGTGCCCGCAGGCACCGTCCACGAGCACCGGGCGCACGGCGACACCGACCTGCGCCTCATCGGACTCACCGGCAACCCGCTCGCCCTCGACCGCCCCGCCGTGCTCGCCGTCGACCCCCTGCTCCGCGAGCTGATCATCGCTTACACCGGCGAGCCTGGCGACCTCGGGGACGGCGAGCGGGGCCGGTTGCTGGGGGTGCTGCTGGACCGGTTGCGGCGGGCGCCCGAGCAGGCGTTCCACCTGCCCGCGCCGGCCGACCCCCGTCTCGCCGCCGTCTGCGCCGCGCTGGAGCGCGACCCCGCCGACCGCAGGACGCTCGGCGAGCTGGCCGCCGGGGCGGGCGCGAGCGAGCGCACCCTGGCCCGGCTGTTCAGGAACGAGCTCGGCATGAGCTTCCCCCAGTGGCGCACCCAGCTCCGCCTGCACCGCGCGCTCCTGCTGCTGGCCGACGGCCTGCCGGTGACCGCGGTCGCGCACCGCTGCGGGTGGGCGTCGGCGAGCGCGTTCATCGACGTGTTCCGGCGCGCCCTGGGGTACACCCCCGGCCGCGCCTTTACATTGTAGATTCGCTACAATCGCTCTTTGTGAGCAAAGCGAAAGGCAAAGGCGGCACGCCGGCGACGATGGCCCTGACCAGGGCTGCCAAGGCCGACTTCACGCTCCACCCGTACGACCACGACCCCTCCGCCCAGGCCTACGGCGAGGAGGCCGCCGACGCGCTCGGCCTCCCGTACGAGCGCATCTTCAAGACCCTCGTCGCCGAGACCGAGAGCGGCCTCGCGGTGGCCGTGGTGCCGGTGGCCGGCAAGCTCGACCTCAAGGCACTCGCCCACGCGCTGGGCGGCAAGCGGGCCGCCATGGCCGACGCGGCCAGGGTCGAGCGGGTGACCGGCTACGTCGTGGGCGGCATCAGCCCGCTCGGCCAGCGCAAGCAGCTCCCGACCGTGGTCGACTCCTCCGCGCTCGACTTCCCGACGATCTACTTCTCCGCCGGCAGGCGCGGCCTCCAGATCGAGACCGCGCCCGACAACCTCATCACGCTCACCCGCGCCGTAACGGCCCCCATAGGCAAGACCGGCTGATCAGTGCCCGGCTGATCAGTGCCGGTGGCGGCGGGGCCAGGGGCGGCGCTCCCAGCCGTCGAGCGGCGCGCGGGGCGGCCACTCCAGTGACGGCACGCCCGGAGTCTGGCCGAGCAGCCACTGGAAGAGCCTGCGGTGCCGGCGGAAGGCCCGGTCGCCGTGCCGCTTCTTCCGCTTCTCCTCCTCGGCCAGCGCCTCCTTGAGCCCGGGCGTGTTGCCGCCGCCGAAGCGGCTCATGTCCGGCGGATGGAACCGCCGGGGCTCGACCGCCCGCAGCGCCGGCTCCATCGACTCCACCCAGATCGGCCCGGGCAGCGACGCGCCCTGCACCGAGCCGTAGTAGTCGTCGCCGATCTGCACGTCCCGCAGCGGGTAGCGGTAGGAGCCCCGGATGTCGCCGACGCTCACCGCGGCCGCGAGCTGCGGAGTGTAGCCGGCGAACCAGGCCGAGGTGTAGCCGTTGTTCGTGCCGGTCTTGCCGGCGGCCGGGCGGCCGATGCTCTGCCCCTTCATGGTGCCCTTGTCGAAGACGCCTTCGAGCACGTGGTTGACCGCGTCCGCGACCGGCCGCTCGATGGCCTGCTCGCAGGCGGGCGGCACGTGGGTGCGCCGCCCGTCCCTGCCGACGATCTCGACGATGGCGAGCGGCCGGCAGTAGGTCCCGCGGGCGGCGAACGCCGCGAACGCCGCCGCCACCGTCACCGGGTCCATCTCGTTGATGCCCAGCGTGAACGTCGGCACCTCGCGCAGCGGCGTCCCGTCGGCCCTGGCGATGCCGAGCGCCTTGGCGGTCTTGACCACGTTGCACAGCCCGACCTTGCGCTCCAGCATCATGTAGAAGATGTTCACCGACTTCCAGGTGCCGGTCTCGATGCTGTGCGGGCCGCCCTCGCCCTCGCCGCTGGCGTTGAGCACGCGGGTGCCGGGGTCGTTGACCGGCCGGCCCTCGCAGTTGCGGTAGCCGGCGGCGGGCACCAGCGCCCCGGGCGTCTGGAAGCCGTCGCCGAACCTCCACCCCTGCCGCAGCGCCGTGGCCAGGGTGAACACCTTGAACGTCGAACCCGCCTGAAAGCCCTGGCCGCCGCCGTGGGCGACGTCGGCGACCAGGTTGAAGGTGGTCCTGGCGCCGTTCTTGCGGTTGCCGGGGTTGCGGCCGAAGCGTTTGCTGGCCGCCATCGCCCGGATCCGGCCGGTGCCCGGCTCGACCATGGCCTCGGCGGCCACCTCGGTGTCCTCGGGGTGGACGTGGCGGCGGATGGCGCGCTCGGCGGCGCGCTGGGCGATCGGGTCGAGGCTGGTCCTGATCGTCAGGCCGCCCCGCGCCATCCTGGCCTGCCGGATCGACGGGGTGTTGCCGAAGACGGGGTTCGACAGCAGCTCGCGCTGGACGTACAGGCAGTAGAACGGGTACTCGCTCTGCTCGCAGCCGCCTGGCTCGGGCCGCAGGTTGATGCCGAGCGGCCTGCTCTTGGCGGCCGCCGCCTCCTGCTGGCTGATGATCTTCAGCCCGGCCATGCGGTCCAGCACGAGGTCGCGCCGGGCCCGCAGCCGGGTACGGTGCGCCGCGCCGAGCGAAGGATCGGTCGAGTACGGCATCCGCACCGCCCCCGCCAGCGTGGCCGCCTGGGTCAGCGTCAGCCGGGCGGCCGAGGTCGAGAAGAAGCGGCGGGCCGCCGCCTCCACGCCGTACGCCCCGGCGCCGAAGTAGGCGATGTTGAGGTAGCGCTCCAGGATCTCGTCCTTGCGGTACTTGCGCTCCAGCGCCATCGCGAGCCGCAGCTCGGTGATCTTGCGGGCCAGGTTGGGCGCGCGGGCCCGGTCGCGTTCCTCGTCGGTACGCGCGCTCTCCACCAGGATGTTCTTGACGAGCTGCTGCGTCAGCGACGAGCCGCCCTGGCGGATGCCGCCCGCCTGGGTGTTGGTCAGCAGCGCCCGCAGGGTTCCGCGCACGTCGAGGCCGCCGTGCTCGTAGAAGCGGGCGTCCTCGATGGCCACGATGGCCTTACGCATGACGGGCGAGACCGACGCCAGCGGCACGGCCGTCCTGTTGGCCTCGTAGAACTGGGCGAACGGCCGGCCGTCCCGGTCCAGCAGCCTGGTCACCTGCGCCAGCGGCTCCTCGCGGGGCGCCGCCGGCAGCTGGACGAAGGTGTCGGCGACGTTCTTGGCCGCCAGGCCGCCCCCGCTCACCACGGGCGCGGCCAGCGCCGCCGCCAGCACGCCGCCCAGCGCACCGGCCAGGGCGAGCGTTCCGGCGGTCCTGAGTACGGTCACTCAAACGATGTGCAACCGGACGATCACCGGCAAACGCCCGGGCCCTGCCTCTTTACCGTTGCCTGCGAATGTTCAGACCGAGCGAGGCGAACTGCTCGAACGGCCGGTGGTACCCGCGCTCGATGTGGTGCACCCCGCGCAGCGTGGACGGCCCGTCGGCCACCGCCGCCGCCAGCACCGCCGAGAACCCGGCCCGGATGTCGGGCAGCGTCACGTCGGCGCCCTTGAGCTTCGACACGCCGCGCACGACCGCCGAGTGGCGGGCGTTGGTGTCGTGGTAGCGGCAGGCCGGGCCGCCGAGGCACTGGTCGAAGACCTCGATCTCGCAGCCCATCTTCTGCAGCGCGGGCACGTACACCAGGCGGTTCTCGAAGACCGTCTCGTGCAGCACCGACATGCCCTGGCTCTGCGTGAACAGCACCATGAGCGGCGTCTGCCAGTCGGTCATGAACCCCGGATGGGTGTCGGTCTGCACGGCCGCCGCGCGCAGCCCCTCCGGCGGGGCGGTGGCGCACAGGTACTGGTCGTTGATCTCGAAGTGCGCGCCCATCCTGGCCAGCGTGGTGATGGCGGTGACCAGGCGGTCCTGCGGGCAGCCGTGCACCCGCACCTCTCCCCCGGTCACCAGGCCGGCCGCCAGGTACGAGAACGCCTCGATGCGGTCGCCGGTCAGCCAGGTGGAGGCGCCGCGCAGCCGTTCGACGCCCTCGATGACGATCCTGCGGTCGGGCGACAGCTCGATCCGCGCCCCCATCCGCTGCAGGAACAGCGCCAGCTCCACCACCTCGGGCTCCATGGCGGCGTTCTTCAGCACCGTCTTGCCCTCGGCCAGCACCGCCGACATCAGCACCGTCTCGGTCGCGCCCACGCTCGGGTACGGCAGCTCGATCCGGGTGCCGTGCAGCCGTCCCGCCTTGGCGTAGATGCCGGTGTCGCCCACCTCCACCTCGGCGCCCATCGAGCGCAGCGCCTCCACGTGGAAGTTCACCGGCCGCCGCCCGATGGGGTCGCCGCCGACCAGCGGCACGAACGCCTCCCCCGCCAGGTGCAGCAGCGGGCCGAGCATGAGGATCGGGATGCGGTTGAGCCCGGTGAACGCGTCGGGCACCCGCGGCTCGATGTGCGCCCCCGGCTCGATCCTGATCTCCGGCCCGTCGATCCGCACGTGGATGCCGAGCGCCTCCAGCATCGCGGCCGTGATGCCGACCTCGCCCACCTCGGGGGCGTTGTGGATGCTGCTCTCGCCGGTGCCCAGCATGGCGGCGACCATGTGCTTGGAGACGCCGTTCTTGGAACCGCGCACCTCGACGTCCCCCCGGAGCGGGCCGGAGGGCTCAATCAGCCAGACCTCTTCTGCAATCACGGAGCGAGCCTAGCCGGGGGATACCATCGAGTGATTCGGACGGAGATATCAGGGAGCGTGGAGTGTCGAGGGAAGTACGCGCCTTCGCGGTAACTGTCCTCGCACTCGCCACACTCGGGATCGGCGCCGGGCTGCTCTGGTCCGCCGTGTCGCCGCGCGCCCCCTACCAGGTCACCGAGCGCGGGCTCGTGCTGGCCGACCTGTCCACGCAGGCGCTCATCGCCGCCGACGGCTGGTACGCGGTGATCACCGGCGGGCTCGGGCTGCTCTGCGGCGCGGCCGGCTGGTTCGCCGGGCGGCGGTGGATGCTGGGCGTGCTGGCCGGGCTCGGCGTGGGCGGGAGCGCGGGGGCGGCGCTCACGTACTGGGTGGGCTCGACGTTCACGATCGGGGCCGTCACGGTGGAGGCGGCGGCCGTGCCCGGGGTGAAGATCGTTCCCGGGGCGCTGGCGCTGACCGCGAACGGCGTCGCCGTGGCCTGGCCGCTGCTCGCGGTGGGGTTGTTCGGGCTGCTGGAGGGCATGCACGGCTATCGCGAGTCACCGCTGCGGCAGCCGTACGGCGAGGGCCCTCTCAGCGGCCCCCCGGGCGAGTACCCCGGCGGCCCCGCAGACGGGCCTCTGGACGGGCCCGCAGACCGGCCTCTCGACGGGCCCGCAGACCGGCCTCTCGACGGGCCCGCAGACCGGCCTCTCGACGGGCCTCTCGGCGGCGGGGACGGCCCCGGCCGCGGCTAGAGCCGTCGCGGACGACCCACCACCGGCTCAGGAGGGTCAGCCGTCCCGCGTCCACGCCCGCAGCTTCTCCGGATTGCGCACCGCCCAGATCCGGGTGACGCGACCGCCGTCGATCTCGAACGACGCCACCGTCCCGACCACGCCCGCCTGCCGCGCCACCAGGCCGGGCGTTCCGTTGACCGTCCGCTCCAGGAGTTCGAGCCCCGGGGCCAGGTCGGCGATGGCGACCATGTAGCGGGCGATCTCCGCGCCGCCCTCGACCGGATGCGGGACGCTGCTGACCAGGCCGCCGCCGTCGGCGGTCAGCACGGCGGCCGGGTCGAGGAGGTCGACGAGGGCCGCGATGTCCCTGGCCTGCCAGGCCTCCTTGACCCGCCGTACGGTGAGGGCCCGCTCGGCCACCGGCCCCGGCGTCCGCGCCAGGCGGGCCCGCCGCCGGGCGGAGGAGGCGAGCTGCTTGCAGGCCGCGGGGCTGCGGCCGAGTACGCCGGCGATCTCGGCGAACGGATAGCGGAAGACGTCGTGCAGGACGAACGCCACCCGCTCCGCGGGCGTCATCGACTCCAGGACGACGAGGAAGGCCGTGGTCACCGACTCGTCCATCACCAGCAGGTCGGCGGGGTCGGCGCCGGACCCCTCCCCCGCGCGGTCCGGCAGCGGCTCGGGCAGCCACGCGCCGACGTACCGTTCGCGCCGGGCCCGCGCCGAGCCGAGCACGTCCAGGCAGATGCGGCCGGTCACGGTCGTCAGCCAGGCGCCGGGGGACACGACCTCGTCGCGCCGGTCGCGCGGCAGCGCGTACCAGCGCGCGTAGGCCTCCTGCACGGCGTCCTCGGCCTCCGACAGCGAGCCGAGCAGCCGGTAGGCGACGTTGATCAGCGGGCCCCGCTCACCGGCGAGCTCGCCGGCCCCCGTCACAGCCGTCCCCATGGTCTCCGGCAGCCTCCTCGCCTTACCTTTCGCGGGCCCGCGTCGTCGGGCTCATGAGACCTTATCGACCTACCGCCCCGGGGCGGGAAAGGGGACCATGACATGGCCACCCAGGCGACGGCACAGGACCGTCTCTCGTTTCTGCGGATCGCGATCGCCCTGCAGACCTTGACCATCTTCCTCCAGGCGATCTCCGCCGGACTGCTGCTGACCACCTCCTACGGGGAGACGCTGCACAGCATCGGCGCCCGCGTGATGTGGGGGGCGGCGCTGCTGTACGTGATCGCGGCGGTGCTGGCGTGGAAGCCGGGCGGCGGCTCCCCCCGGCCCATCGGGCAGGCGGCCGTCTTCCTCGTCCTCGCCTCGGCCCAGGTCGCGCTCGGCATCGCGCACCTCACGGCGGTCCATCTGCCCCTGGGCGTCCTGATGTTCGGCCTGAGCGTGCTGGCGCTGGCGCGGCGCTGACACTCCGCGTGGGGAGGTCAGAGGAGCGGGCGGCGCAGGCCGTGACCGGTCGCCTGCTCGAAGGCGCGCGCCACGCGCAGCACCCGGGCGTCGGCGAACGGCGCGCCCACGATCTGCACCCCCACCGGCAGCCCCTCCGGCGTGAACCCGGCCGGCACCGACGCGGCCGGCGCGTGCAGCACGCTGATCCAGTACGCCGAGCGCATCCACGCCAGGTAGTCCGGCAGCTCCTGCCCGTTGATCTCGCTGACGTACGGGTGCTCGACCGGGAACGGCGGCACCTGGCTGACCGGCGCGATCAGCACGTCGTAGACGTCGAAGAAGGCCGCCATACGCTGGTAGAGGCGGCTGCGCGCGCGCTCGGCCCGCGCCAGGTCGGCCCCGGTGACCCGGCGGCCCTGCTCGACGTTCCAGGCCGTGTTGGGGCCGAGGCGGTCGAGGTCACCGAAGGACAGCGCGTAGTTCCAGGCCCGGTAGGTGCGGAAGGCGTCCTCGGCGTCCGACAGGTCGAGCTCGACCTGCTCCACCCGCGCCCCGAGCCGTTCGAACACGGCCGGCGCCGTGGCGGTGACCGCCGCCGTGCGCGGATCGACGGGCAGCCCGCCGAGGTCGGGGCTCCACGCCACGCGCATCCCCCGCACGCCCTCCTCCGGCTCGGGCGCGAAGAACTCCTTGATCGCGTACGGCGAGCGCCGGTCGAACCCGGCGATCGCGCCCAGCATCAGCGTGACGTCCTCGACCGTGCGGGCCATCGGCCCGAGGACCGACAGCGTGTACCAGGCGTTGACGTCGGAGACCACCGGGACCCGGCCGGGGGTGGGCCGCAGGCCCACCACGTTGCAGAACGAGGCCGGGTTGCGCAGCGAGCCGCCCATGTCGGATCCGTCGGCCAGCGGCACCATGCCGGTGGCCAGCGCCACGGCCGCCCCGCCGCTGCTGCCGCCCGCCGACCTCGACAGGTCGTAGGGGTTCCTGGTCGCGCCGAACACCTCGTTGACCGTGTGGGAGCCGGTGCCGAACTCGGGCGTGTTGGTCTTGCCGATGCTGATCGCGCCGGCCGCGCGCAGCCGCTCGACGATCAGCTCGTCCCGGTCGGGGACGTGGTCGGCGTAGACCGGCGAGCCGTAGGTGGTGCGGATGCCGGCGGTGTCGACGAGGTCCTTGTGCGCGACGGGCACGCCGTGCAGCGGGCCGTCCGGCTCGCGGGCGTCGGCCGCCTTCGCCGCGTCGAGCGCCTGCTCGGCGGCCAGCGTGACGATGGCGTTGACCTGCGGGTTGACCTGGTCGATGCGGTCGAGGCAGGCACGGACCGCCTCGACGGCGCTCACCTGCCTGGTCCTGATCAGTCCGGCCAGCTCGGTCGCGCTGAGGTAGTGCAGTTCGCTCACCCTGACGATCCTGCCCCACGGGGTGCGGGCGGGCGATGGCGAGGGTTGCCGATCGCCGCCCCACCACCCTGTGAAGATCAGGCGCCAGGCCGGCCTGTGAAAATCAGGGTCCCGGCCGGGGTCCGGCCGGGACCCGGTGTCAGACGCCGAGGCCGGGGGCCCGGCCGGGGTCCGGCGTCAGACGCCGAGGCCGGGGGCCGGCCGAGACCCGGCGTCAGACGCCGAGGCCGGGGGCCCGGCGTCAGGCGCCGAGGCAGGCTGGGCCGAGGAGTTGTTTGAGGTCGCCCATCAGGGCCGGCGACGGGGTGACGCGCAGCCGGTCGTCGACCCGCATCACCGTCGTCCGCGGCCCGTTGTGGACCTGGAGGTGCACCTCCGACGTGCCCGGATGCGTGGTGAGAATCTCCTTCAGTCGGCTCACCACGGGCGGCGTGCAGCGGGTCAGCGGCAGGCTCACCAGCAGCGGCCCGCCAGCCTCCTGGGTGAGGTCGGGCGCGGTCACCTCCATCGCGATGATCTTGCCGATGTCCTCGCGCTTGTCGATGCGCCCCTTGACGAACACGATCGCGTCCTCGGCCAGGATCGTGGAGCAGAGCTGGTAGGCCGACGGGAAGATCATCACCTCGATGGCGCCTTCGAGGTCCTCCAGCTGGGTCAGCACCCAGGTGTCGCCCTTCTTGGTGACCTTGCGCTGCACCCCGCTGAGGATGCCGCCCACCGTGACGATCTGCCCGTCGGGCCGGCTGTCGTCCTGCAGGGCCGCGACCGAGCAGTCGGCCCCGGCCGCCAGGATGTGCTCGACCCCGAACAGCGGGTGGTCGGAGACGTAGAGGCCGAGCATCTCCCGCTCGAACTGCAGCAGCGTCGTCTTGTCCCACTCGCCCGGCGGGATCTGCACGTCGAACGTCTGGTCCTCGCCGCCGTCGATCGCGCCGAACAGGGAGTCCTGGCCGATGGCCTCGTTCTTCTTGATGTCGATGATCGCGTCGACGGCCTGCTCGTGCACCATGACCAGGCCCTTACGGACGTGCCCGAGCGAGTCGAACGCGCCGGCCTTGATCAGCGACTCGATGACGCGCTTGTTGCACACCAGCGCGGGCACCTTGCGCAGGAAGTCCTTGAAGTCGGCGAAGCGGCCCTTCTCCTTGCGCGCGGCGATGATGCCGTCGACGACGTTGGCGCCGACGTTGCGGATGGCCGACAGGCCGAAGCGGATGTCGGTGCCGCGCGGGGTGAAGTCGAAGTCGGAGTCGTTGACGTCCGGCGGGAACACCTTGATGCCCATGCGGCGGCACTCGTTGAGGTAGAGCGCCGACTTGTCCTTGTCGTCCTTGACCGACGACAGCAGCGCGGCCATGTAGGCGGCCGGGTGGTTGGCCTTGAGGTAGGCGGTCCAGTAGGAGACCAGGCCGTAGCCGGCGGTGTGGGCCTTGTTGAAGGCGTAGTCGGAGAAGGGCAGCAGGATGTCCCACAGGGCCTTGACCGCGGCGTCGGAGAAGCCGTTGTCCTTCATGCCCGCTTCGAAGGTCACGAACTGTTTGTCCAGCTCGGACTTCTTCTTCTTGCCCATCGCGCGGCGCAGCAGGTCGGCGCCGCCCAGCGAGTAGTTGGCGACCTTCTGGGCGATGGCCATGACCTGCTCCTGATAGACGATCAGGCCGTAGGTCGTGGACAGGATCTCCGCGAGCGGCTCCTCCAGCTCGGGGTGGATCGGGGTGATCTCCTGCGCGCCGTTCTTGCGCAGCGCGTAGTTGGTGTGGGAGTTGGCGCCCATCGGGCCGGGGCGGTAGAGCGCGAGGGCGGCGGAGATGTCCTCGAAGTTGTCGGGCTTCATCAGGCGCAGCAGGGTGCGCATGCCGCCGCCGTCGAGCTGGAAGATGCCGAGCGTGTCGCCCCGGGCCAGCAGCTCGTAGGACTTGCGGTCGTCCAGCGGCAGCTTGAGCAGGTCGATCTTCTCGCCGCTGGTGGCCTCGATCATCTTGAGGCAGTCATCGATGATCGTGAGGTTGCGCAGGCCCAGGAAGTCCATCTTCAGCAGGCCGAGCGTCTCGCAGGTCGGATAGTCGAACTGCGTGATGATCGCGCCGTCGGAGTCGCGGCGCATGATCGGGATGTGGTCGGTCAGCACCTCGGCGGACATGATCACGCCGGCGGCGTGCACGCCGGTCTGCCGGATCAGGCCCTCCAGGCCGCGCCCGAGGTCGATCGTCGACTTGACGTCGACGTCCTCCTCGTAGAGCTTGCGCAGCTCGCCGGCCTCGGCGTAACGGGGGTGGTCCTTGTCGAAGATGCCCGACAGCGGGATGTCCTTGCCCATGACGGCGGGCGGGAACGCCTTGGAGACCTTGTCGCCCAGGGCGTAGGGGTAGCCGAGGACGCGGCCGGCGTCCTTGATGGCGGCCTTGGCCTTGATGGTGCCGAACGTGGCGATCATGGCGACCTTGTCGGCGCCCCACTTCTCGGTGACGTAACGGATCACGTCGCCGCGCCTGCGCTCGTCGAAGTCGATGTCGACGTCGGGCATGGACACGCGCTCGGGGTTGAGGAAGCGCTCGAAGATCAGGCCGTGCGGGATCGGGTCGAGGTCGGTGATGCCCAGCGCGTACGCGACCAGCGAGCCGGCCGCCGAGCCACGCCCCGGGCCGACGCGGATGCCGTTGTTCTTGGCCCACATGATGAAGTCGGCGACCACGAGGAAGTAGCTGGGGAAGCCCATCTGGATGATGACCCGCAGCTCGTTCTCGGCCCACTCGCGGTGCTCGTCGTCGACGCCCTCGGGGAAACGGCGCTCCAGGCCCTTCCAGACCTCCTGCCGGAAGAACGCCTCCTCGGTCATCCCCTCGGGGACGGGGAAGGTCGGCATGAGGTTCTTGTAGGTGAAGAACCCCTCGGGATCGACCTTCTCGGCCACCAGCAGGGTGTTGCGGCAGCCTTCGGCCCACAGGTCGGAGGAGTCGACGGCGCGCATCTCGTCGGCGGTCTTGATGTAGTAGCCGGTGCCGTCGAAGCGGAAGCGGTCGGGGTCGGACAGCTGCTTGCCGGTCTGGATGCACAGGAGGGCGTCGTGCGAGGCGGCGTCGGACTCGTAGGTGTAGTGGGAGTCGTTGGTGACGAGGGGCGGGATGCCCAGCTCCTTGCTGATGCGGGTCAGCCCGTCGCGGACGCGGCGCTCGATGTCGAGGCCGTGGTCCATGATCTCCAGGAAGAAGTTGTCCTTGCCGAAGATGTCCTGATATTTCGCGGCGGCCTTGAGCGCCTCGTCGTACTGGCCGAGGCGCAGCCGGGTCTGCACCTCGCCCGAGGGGCAGCCGGTGGTGGCCATCAGGCCCTCGGAGTGCTCGGCGAGGATCTCGGCGTCCATGCGGGCCCACTTGCGCACGAACCCCTCGGTGTAGGCGCGCGAGCTGAGCTTCATCAGGTTGTGCAGGCCCGTCTTGTTGCGGGCCCAGATCGTCATGTGGGTGTAGTAGCCGCCCGCCGAGACGTCGTCCCTCTTCTGGTGCGGCTCGCCCCACAGCACCGGGCGCTTGTTGTGGCGCAGCTCCGGCGCGACGTACGCCTCGATGCCGATGATCGGCTTGATGCCTGCGCCGGTGGCCTGCTTGTAGAAGTCGTAGGCGCCGTGCATGTTGCCGTGGTCGGTGATGGCGATCGCCGGCATGCCGAGGTCGCCGACCTGTTTGAACATCTGCTTCAGCCGGGCGGCGCCGTCCAGCATCGAGTATTCGGTGTGCACGTGCAGATGGACGAACGAGTCGCTGGACGACATGGAGCGGCGCCTCCCGGGTCTGCCTGACGGTGCCCGCCGGACGATGGCGGTGGTCCGACTCTAGTGGCCCGCGCCGACATCCTGGAGCCGCCCCGCGACGATCGCCGGGGGCTCTTCCTGACGGGTTCGCGGACGGCGCGCCGGTGGCTCGCGCGATCAGCGGCGCCGATATCGTCGTGACCACGGAACGTAGCGGGAAGGACGCGGAGTGCGCACGCAGACCGACGAGGGTTACTCGCACGCGCTGGGCAACCGGCAGGTCCAGATGATCGCGATCGGCGGCGCGATCGGGGTGGGGCTGTTCCTCGGCGCGGGCGGCCGGCTGCAGGCCACCGGGCCCGCGCTGGTGCTGTCGTACGCCGCGGCCGGCCTCGCCGCCTTCTTCGTCATGCGGGCGCTCGGCGAGCTCGTGCTCTACCGGCCCACGTCGGGGTCGTTCGTCGAGTACGCCGGCGAGTTCATCGGCCCGTGGGCGGCCTTCGCCAGCGGGTGGATGTACTGGGTCAACTGGGCGTTCACCGGCATCGCCGAGCTGACCGCGATCGCCGCGTACATCCACTACTGGGCGCCCGCCTTCCCCCAGGCGCTGACGGCGCTGATCGCGCTCGGCTTCGTCCTCGTGGTCAACCTGCTGTCGGTGCGGCTGTTCGGCGAGCTGGAGTTCTGGTTCGCGCTGCTCAAGGTGCTGGCGATCACCGTCTTCCTCGTCGTCGGCCTGGTGCTGGTGGTCTTCTCGGTCGGCGGGGCCGGGCCGGCCAACCTGGTCGCGCACGGCGGGTTCACCCCGACCGGGCTGCCCATGGTGCTGATGAGCCTGCAGTCGGTGGTGTTCGCGTACGCCTCGATCGAGCTGGTCGGCATCGCGGCGGGCGAGACGGCGCGGCCCCGCGAGGTGATGCCGAAGGCCGTCAACGGCGTGGTGTGGCGCATCGCGATCTTCTACGTGGGGTCGGTGCTGCTGCTGGCGATGGTGCTGCCGTGGACGGCGTACCGCGCGGGGGTGTCGCCGTTCGTGACCGTCTTCTCCGGGCTCGGCGTGCCATGGGCGGCCGACGCCATGAACCTCGTCGTCATCACGGCGGCCCTGTCCTCGTGCAACTCCGGCCTGTACGCGACCGGGCGCATCCTGCGGTCGATGGCCAGGAAGGGCGAGGCGCCGGGGTTCGCCGCCGCGCTGAGCAGGCGGCACGTGCCCGTCGGGGGCATCGTGTTCACGGCGCTCACGTTCCTCAGCGGGGTCGTGCTGTTCTACTTCCTGCCGGAGCGGGCGTTCAACATCGCCACGGCGGGCGCCTCGCTCGGCGTGGTCACCACCTGGGGGGTGCTCGTCTACTGCCAGCTGCGGCTGCGGCGGGCGGGGCACCGCTCGGCGTTCCCCATGCCCGGCTCGCCCGTCACCAACTGGCTCACGCTGGCGTTCCTGGCGCTGGTGGTGCTGCTGATGCCGTTCGCCGACCGCGATCAGCGGGTGGCGTTCTTCCTCATCCCGGCGCTGGTCGCGGCCATCGCCGCGGGGTGGCTGCTGGTGCGCAGGCGGCGCGACGGGCCCGCGGGGGCCCTCGCGGCTCCCGAAGGGCGGCCGGAGACGGGTTAGTCTCGATGCGGCACGAAGTCCGCCGTCCGGGGGGAGGCCGCACTGGACACGACCGAGCCCGATCTCGCCCACCGACCGACCGAGCCCGCCTCGCCCACCCTCACAGAGCCCGTCCCGACTGAGCCCGTCCCGACTGAGCCCGTCCCGACTGAGCCCGTCCCGACTGAGCCCGTGCCGCCGTCCTCCCGCCCGCCGTCGCCCGAGCGGGGCGTGGGGCGGGCGCGGTGGCGGGGGGCGCCGGGGCGGGTCGTCGCCGCGGTCGTGCTGGGGGTCGTCCTCGCGGTCGCCTGCCTGCCGCTCGGCGTGGTGCCGACACTGGCCTGCGCCGTTCTCGGCCTCGGCTGCCCTGACCTGACCGCGCCTACCGGCCGGCTTCCCGAGCGGGTCCGCCTCACGCCGCTCCAGGCGGCGCAGAGCGGCGCGTACGTCGGCCTCGGCGACTCCTACTCCTCCGGCGAAGGCGTCTACGACCAGGACACCGAGCCGGTCAACGACGGCGCCGACCGCTGCCACCGGGCCGGCGGCTCGTACGTCCCCGTGATCGCCGAAACCTACCGCTTCCCCGGCGGCACCGCCTTCTACGCCTGCAGCGGCGCCACGACCGGCCAGCTCCTCACCGGCCAGTGGGGCCACCCCCCGCAGATCAGCCGGGTCGGCCCGGAGGCGAGCCTGATCACGCTGAGCATCGGCGGCAACGACGCCGGCTTCTCCAGGGTCCTGACCGCCTGCATCGCCAAACTGCCCTGGTCGTCGGCCTGCGTCGACCAGGACGCCGCCGTCGGCCGCCGCATCGAGCAGCTACGCGCCGACATGCTCAAGGTGCTGCGCGAGCTGCGCGGCCGCGCGCCCGAGGCGCGGATCGTCGTCCTCGGCTACCCCCGGCCGTTCCCTCAGGACCCGGTGGCCTCCGTCGACAACCTGAGCGCCGCCGACCAGCGGTGGATCAACGGCGTGGCCCGGCGGCTCAACGACACGGTCGGGTCCGTGGTGCGCGACTTCGACCGCGCCATCGCGGCGTTCGGCGGGCCGGGCAGCGCGGAATACGTGGACGCCTACGAGGCCTTCACGGGGCACGAGGTGGGGCGGCAGCAGCCCTACCTGAACGGGCTGGCGCTGGACATGGACCCGATCAACGTCAACGCCCGCAGCTACCACCCGACGGGCGAGGGTTACCGGCGCTTCGCCGAGCTGATCACCCAGCAGATCGCCGCCGGCCCGGGCCGCCCGCTCAACAACTACCGTCTCACCACCAGCCCCTGACCCCGCCCGCCGCGTGAGGCGGGGGTGGAGGGGGTCAGTGGTGGTGGCCGCGTTCCTCGGCCAGGTGGAGGCCCGCCTCGATGACGGCGTTCATGACGGGGGCCAGCCGGGCCTCGCCGAGGGACGGCGCGCGCAGGGCCATGCGGGCAATCAGGGCGCGTTCCCTGGCCAAATCGCGCCCGGCGAAGCCGCCGACGGGCTTGAGGCGCTGCACGGTGCCCGCGAGGGCGGCACGCCGTTCGAGGAGGGTGGCCAGGGCGGCGTCCACGCGGTCGATGGCGGCCCGGCACTCGGGGATCGTCGCGGGCGACTCGGGCCGCAGCAACGCCCCCACGACCGTCACGGCCTCCTCTGCCGTCCGCCACGCCGTCAGCGCCTCCGCCTTCGCGTCCTGGCCGGTCGTCCCCCGCCGTACGGCGCCACCGCGCGGAAGGGGCGGCGTCCCGTACGGCAAGGCCGGGGTGAGGCGCAAAGGGGCGGGGGCGTGGACGATGAGCCCGTCGGCGCCGGCGGCGACGGCGGCCGCGGACAGGCCGGGGTCGGCCGAGACGTCGGCCAGCACCGGCCGTCCCGACGCCGTACGGGCCGCCCGCAGCAGCCCGAGGTCGAGCGGGCCGCGCTCACAGAGGATCACCCGGCCGTCGCCCTCCAGGGCGCAGTAGTCCGCCAGCCCGAGCCACTCCCCCAGCGGCGCGCCCGCCCGCCGCTCGACGACGACCGGCAGCCCGAGCTCCGCCGCCGCCCGTACGAGCGGGATGTCGCGCGTCCACGCCGCCCCCACCACGACCGCGTCCGCGAGCGCGGCGACGGCCGGCAGGTCGGCGGCGGTGCGCGGCTCGGCGAGCACGGCCGCGGCCCCCTCACGGGCCTGCGCGCCCTCAGGAACGCCCTCAATGCGCGCGCCCGGCAGTCCGCGGGCCTCCCGCAGCACCTCGTACGCGTCCGCCTCCGCCGGATGGGCCCGCAGGCTCACCCGGTCCCCGATCACCACGGCGGGCCCCTCGCCCACCAGCAGTTCACCGACGGCCACCGCGTGCCGTTCCAAGGTCGACGACATGACCGAACCCTCTCTGCACAGGCCGGCCCACACGCCATGCGGACAGGAGCCGGCGGGAATACAAAAAGGCAGAGACGGGTGCGTCTCTGCCTTGTGCCGGCTCCAGGTGGTCGCTAGCTGCCGACCGGCCCTCCCGGAGCCGGCTCGGTAAACACCTGGCGACAAGTCATGCGAGCAGCCTACACCCTGTTCTCACCTGCTGGACGGCCCTTCTCGTATGGCGGACTGTCCTTCGCGCGAGTCGCCGATGATCCCCCGCTATGGGAGTATTTCTTGGCCGAGAGGGAGGGTTTGAGGCCGTTGATGTCGGATCGTAAGCAGGCAGGACGTCGCATCGCCGGCCGCTACCAGCTGCAGGAGATCATCGGCCGGGGCGGGATGGGCATCGTCTGGCGAGCCCACGACGAGCTGCTCGACCGCACCGTCGCGGTCAAGGAGGTCCGCTACGCGGCCGCCCTGGGCGAGGAAGTGCAGCTCCTGAACCGGCGCACGATGCGCGAGGCGAGGGCGGCGGCCAGGTTCGAGCACCCCAACGTGATCGTCGTGCACGACGTGATCGAGGAGGACGACCGTCCCTGGATCGTCATGCAGCTCGTGCAGTCGCGCTCGCTGGGGACGGTCATCAAGCAGGAGGGGCCGCTGCCGCCCAAGCGGGTGGCCGAGATCGGCATCGCCGTGCTCGACGCGCTGCACCGCGCGCACGAGGCGGGCGTGCTGCACCGCGACGTCAAGCCCGAGAACGTGCTGCTGGCCGACGACGGCCGCGTGGTGCTCACCGACTTCGGCATCGCCACGCTGGAGACCGAGACGCAGCTCACGGTGACGGGCCTGGCGGGCACGCCGGCGTTCATCGCCCCCGAGCGGCTGAAGGGGCTGCCCGCGCGGCGCGAGTCCGACCTGTGGTCGCTGGGCGCCACCCTCTACACGGCGGTGGAGGGCCGCTCGCCGCACGAGCGCGGCATGGCGCTGGCGACCATGCACGCCGTGCTGACCGACGAGCCCGACCCCGCGCCGCACGCGGGCCCGCTGGCCGACGTGATCGCCGGGCTGCTGGCCAAGGAGCCGGTGCAGCGGCTGACGTACGAGGAGGCCGAGCGCATGCTGCGCGGGGCGATCGCGCAGGCGAGCCCGTCGGCCACCACGCAGTTCCCGGCCTCCGCGCCGCGCGAGACCAGGTCGTCCGCGAAGCCGGCCCGGCCGCGCAGGCAGCCCTACCAGCCCAAGCCGCCCGCCGAGGACGACACCCCCACCGATCCCGACCTCCTGCCCGCCGCCGGCACGCCGCCCGAGACGGGCGCCAGGCTCACGCCGGTGACCGCCGGCCCGAAGCCGCCCGCGGAGTCCACCACGGACACGGCCTCGCCGTCGGAGCAGAAGCGGCCCGGCCCGGTGATCGCGGCGGCGCTCGCGGTCCTGCTCATCGCGGGCGTGGCCGGCTACCTCGGCCTGCGTTCCGGCCCCGGCGACGACACCGGCGACGCCGGCGCCTCCACGGCGGGCGTGAGCACGGCGGCGTCCCCGCCGGCCCCGCCGTCCTCGCCGTCGGCGAGCGAGGGCACGCCGTCGGACGGCCCGTCGCCCAGCGCCTCCGCCACGCCGAGCCCCACGGCCACGCCGAGCGCCTCCCCGAGCGCGTCCCCGAGCGCGTCCCCGAGCGAGGAGAAGACCGCCGAGGCCTCGCTGCCCAAGGGCTGGAAGTGGTACAAGGACAAGAAGATGGGCTTCACCATCGGCCTGCCTCCCGGCTGGGAGGTGTGGGACCGCAGCGGGCTGCAGGTCAAGTTCAAGGGTCCGGGGGCGGCGTCCAACGCGTACGTCATGGTCGAGGAGGCCGCCAAGCCGGGCAAGGACCCGTACAAGGACTGGAAGAAGCAGGAGCCGGTGCTGAAGCACAACTTCGGCGGCTACAAGAAGCTCGACATCAAACGCGTCGACTACCAGAAGTCCGCCGCCGACTGGGACTTCACCTGGAACACCAACACCGGCAAGACGCGGGTGCGCAACCGGGGCTTCGTCACCGACAACGGGCGCGCGTACGCCATCTACTGGCACACGCTCAACAGCCATTGGAAGGCCGACTACCGCTTCTTCGAAGGGTTCTGCGCGTCGTTCAAACCGGCCAAGTAGGCTTCCCGCCGTGCGTGTCAGCAACCGCTACCGTCTCCTCGAACCCCTCGGCGAGGGCGGCATGGGCGTGGTCTGGCGGGCCTACGACGAGCTGCTCGACCGGACCGTCGCGATCAAGGAGGTCCGCTACGCCGGCGTCGGCGACGAGCGGCGGGCCGAGCTCAACCGGCGCACGATCAGGGAGGCGAGGGCGGCGGGCCGCCTGGACCACCCGTCGGTGGTGGTCGTCCACGACGTGGTCGAGGAGGACGGCCGGCCGTGGATCGTGATGCAGCTCGTACGCTCGCGCTCGCTCGCGCAGTTGGTGCGCGAGCAGGGGCCGCTGCCGGTCGGCCAGGTGGCGGTGATCGGCGGCCGGGTGCTGGACGCGCTGCGGGCCGCGCACGCCACCGGGGTGCTGCACCGTGACGTCAAACCGGAGAACGTGCTGCTGGCCGACGACGGCCGGGTGGTGCTGACCGACTTCGGCATCGCCTCGCTGGAGGCCGAGGCGGGGCTGACGGCGACCGGCGGGCTGGTGGGCACGCCCGCGTACATGCCGCCTGAGCGGCTGAACGGCGAGCCCGCGCGGCCGGAGTCCGACCTGTGGGCGCTGGGGGCGACGCTGTACGCGGCGGTCGAGGGCGAGCCGCCGTTCAAGCGCGAATCGTGGGCGGCGACCGTGGCGGCGGTGCTGCGCGACCAGCCCGAGCCGCCGCGCCGGGCGGGGGCGCTGGCGCCGGTCGTCATGGGGCTGCTCCACCGGGACCCGCCCGGCCGGCTGCCGGCCGGGGAGGCGGCACGCCTGCTGCACGAAATCGCCACCGCCCACACGACGCCCTCCGCCCCCTTCCCCGGCCCCGCCGGCCAGTTCTCGGGCCCCTCCGGGCAACCTCCTGCCCTCTCCGGGCAGCCTCCCGGCCCTGGCACACCCTTCCCCGGCCCCTCCGGGCAGTTCTCCGACCCTGCCGGGCAGGTCTCCGGCCCCTCGGGGCACCCTCCTGCCCCCTTCGGGCAGCCTCCCGGCCCTGCCGGTCAGGTGCACCACTCCTTCGGGCAGGTGCCCGCCACCCCGGGCGGGCCGCACGCGACGCAGGAGCCGGGCCGGGCGCACGTCACGGTGCCGGAGGGGCGGTCCCGGCGCGGCAGGGGGCCGCTGGCCGTCGTGGCGGCCGTCGTGGCCGCGCTGGCGGCGCTCGGCGCACTCGGCGTGGGGGGCTGGATGCTGTACGACCGCTCAGCCTCGCCCCAGACGTCCTCCCCGGGAGCCCACCCGACAGCGACCGACCTGACGGCCATCGGCCCGACGGCGGCCAGCCCTACGACCGGCCCGACGACCGGCCCGACGGAAACCGATCCGACGGCGACCGATCAGCCGGAGCCGACGCCGTCCGTCACCTCCTCGCCCAACCCGACGACCCGCCCCCTCCCCGCGGGCTGGCGTACGCTCACCAACTCGGCGGGCGGCTTCACCATCGGCCTCCCCAAGGGCTGGCGGGCCACGAAGAACCCCGACAGGGACAGCATCCGCCTCACCGGCCCCGACACCCCCGGCGCCCTGATCGTCGAGTGGACCGTCCCCGACATCCCGTGGCAGGACCCGAAGGCCCACTGGCTGGGCCTCGAACGGGAGATCCGCGCCAAGGGCGAGTTCCGCGACTACACCCGCATCGGCATCACCGGCGTCAGGTACCTTGGACGGGAGGCCGCCGACTGGGAGTTCACCCGGACCCGCTCCGGGAGCCTCATCCACGTCGTCAACCGCGGCTTCCACACCGCCGACGGCCGCCCGTTCGCCCTCTACTGGGAGACCCTCGACTCCCGCTGGGCCCGCGACCGTCACTACTTCGACGCCTTCGTGAGGACCTTCCGCCCTCAATGAGGGCCCGGACCCGTGAGCAGAGACCAGGCGTGAAAGAGCTAGCCCACTTCTGGCGGCACCCCGCGGTGCCGGGGACGGACCTGCTCAAGGCCCGCTATGTCACCCACCGCTTCTCCCGCCACGTCCACGACGGCTACGCCATCGGCGTGATCGTCAGGGGCGTGGAGGAGTTCGACTACCGGGGCACCACCCACCGGGCGGGCGCGGGCGAGCTGGTGCTGGTCAACCCCGAGTCGGTGCACACGGGCCAGGCGGGCACGCCGGAGGGCTGGTCGTACCGGATGCTCTACCCGTCGATCGAGGCGTTGACCACGATCGCGGCCGAGCTGCGCGCCCCCTACGCGACGCCGCACTTCCCGCGCCAGGTGGTACGCGACGAGGCGGTGGCGGCGCTGCTGGCGCGGGCGCACCAGGCGGCCGAGCGAGGTGACGCGCTGGCCGCGTCCACGCTGAGCCGGACGATGTTCGCCCGGCTGCTGACCCGCCATGCCGCGCCCTGCCCGGTGCGGCCGCTGTCGCCCGCGGGCGGCCGGGCCGTGCGGGAGGCTCTGGAGCTGCTGCACGAGAGCCTGGTGGACCCGCCCGCGCTGGAGGAGCTGGCCGCGGCGGTGGGGGCGCGGCCGTTCGGGCTGCTGCGGGCCTTCAAGGAGGCGACGGGGCTGCCGCCGCACGCGTACCTGACCTCGCTCCGCGTCCGCACCGCGCGCCGCCTGCTGGAGGACGGCGTACGGCCGGCGCAGGTGGCCGCCGAGGTGGGGTTCACCGACCAGGCGCACCTCACCCGGCACTTCCGCCGCATCGTGGGCGTTCCGCCGGCCGCCTATCAACGTGCCGCAGGAACGTACAAGACGGACGAAACGCCCGGCACCTAACCTCCTGGCCATGGATGGAACGACACATCGTCCCGCCGCCGTGCGGGACGGTCTGGGCGTGGGCCTGGCCGTGGGGCTGTCAGGGATCGCCTTCGGGGCCGCGGCCGTCACCGCGGGGCTGAGCGTGCCGCAGGCGTGCGTGCTGAGCCTGCTGACGTTCACGGGCGCCTCCCAGTTCGCGCTGACCGGAGCCGTCGGCGCGGGCGGCGACCCGCTGGCCGCCGTCGCCGGCGCGCTGCTGCTCGGCGGCCGCAACACCCTGTACGGCCTGCGCCTCGCCGACCTGCTCCGGGTACGCGGCCCCCGGCGGCTGCTGGCCGCGCACGGCGTGATCGACGAGACCGCGGCCGTCGCGCTCGCCCAGCCCGACAGGGAGTCGGCGCGCACGGGCTTCACGGTCACCTTCGTCAGCCTCTACATCGCCTGGAACCTGACGACGCTCGCGGGCGCGTACGGCACCGCGTTCCTCGGCGACCCCGGCGCCCTCGGGCTGGACGTGGTGGGACCGGCCGCGTTCCTCGCCATCCTCTGGCCCCGGCTGAGCGCGAGCCGCGAGCTGCGCGCGCTCGCGGCGGGCGCGGCGGCGCTCGCGCTGTGCGCCACGCCGTTCCTGCCGCCGGGCGTCCCTGTGCTGCTGTCGGCCGCGGCCGTGCTGCCGGCCCTGATCCGGAGGTGAGGCGGCGATGACGTTGTGGTGGGCGATCGCCGCCCTGTGCGCGGGCTGCTACGCGCTGAAGCTCTCGGGGCTGGCCGCGCCGAGGTGGGTGCTGGAGCATCCCGTGGTACGCAGGTTCGCCGAGCTGGTGCCGGTGGCGCTGCTGGCCGCGCTGATCGCGGTCCAGACGTTCACCGAGGCGGGCGAGCTGCACGTCGACCCGGCCCGTACGACGGGGCTCGCCGCGGCGGTGGTCGCGCTGCTGCTGCGGGCGCCGTTCCTCGCCGTGCTGTTCGCCGCGGCGGCGGTGACCGCGCTTGCCCGGCTGCTTCTGGGGTAGTCGCGGTGCATGTCCGATTCAGCGGCGGTGATGGTCGGCGGGAGATATCGGCTGCTCAAGGCGATCGGCAAGGGCGGCATGGGCAAGGTCTGGCAGGCGCATGACGAAGTGCTGGGCCGGGACGTGGCGGTCAAGGAGGTCGTGCCCCCGCCCGACCTGACCGGCCCTGAGCGCGAGGTGTTCTCCCGGCGCACCTTCCGCGAGGCCAGGGCGGCCGGCCGGGTGGCGCATCCGGGCGTGGCCACGGTGTACGACGTCCTGGAGGAGGACGGGCACCCCTGGATCGTCATGCAGCTCGTCCGCTCGCGCACGCTCGGCGAGGCGATCAGGGAGGACGGGCCGCTGTCCCCGTACGACGCCGCGCAGATCGGCGTGCAGCTGCTCCAGGCGCTGCGCGCGGCGCATGCCGCCGGGGTGCTGCACCGCGACGTCAAACCGGACAACGTGCTGCTCGCCGAGGACGGCCGGGCCGTGCTGACCGACTTCGGCATCGCCACCACCGAGGACGACAGCACCATGACCCGGACGGGCGTCCTCATCGGGACGCCCGCCTTCATCGCACCCGAGCGGGCGGCGGGCGGGCGCGCCTCGCCCGCGTCGGACCTGTGGTCGTTAGGCGTCACGCTCTACCAGGCCGTCGAGGGCCACTCCCCCTTCCAGCGCACCAACCCCCTGACCACGCTGGGCGCGGTCATGCACGCCAAGCCGGAGCCGGCGACCCACGCGGGCGCGCTCGCCCCGGTGCTGGACGGGCTGCTGCGCAAGAACCCGAACGAACGCATGACGCTGGACGAGGCCGAACGACGGCTCACCGCGATCGTGATGGGCGCCGCCCCCGAAGCGGCGCGGGCCACCAGGATCATGCCCACCCCCGTGGCGGGCGCGGCCGGGCTGGACGCGGGGACGGTCCCGGGCGGACCGGCCGGCGGCGCGGCGGACGCCTACGCGGCCGGGGAGACGCGATCGGCGGACGCCGACGCCCAGGCGGCGTACGGCGGCATCGCAGCGGCGGGCGGGGATCACCGGGCGGCAGGTGCGGGCGCAGGCGCGGGTGCAGCGGCGGGCGCAGGCGCAGGTGCAGCGGCGGGCGCAGGTGCGGGCGCGGCTTTCGGGGCGGGGAGGCGGCGGCGCGGGTTCGCGCTGGCGGCGCTCGCCGGAGGCGTGGTCCTGGTGGCCGCGGTCACCGGCGGCGCGGCCTGGTGGTCCAGCCGCGCGTCGGACACGGAACGCCCTCCGTCGTCCACCCAGCCGGCCGTCGTCACCGAGTCCTCCTCACGACCCTCCGCCGAGAAGGAGGAGTCCCGCCCGGCGGACACCGAGCCGCCGTCCCGGCCGAGCGGCGAGGCGCCGGCGCCCCAGCGGTCACCGGACGCCACGCCCTCCCCCACCGGCGATCGCCCGACCCAGAGGAAGACCCCCGCCAGGACCTCGGCCCCCGCCGACGACAAAGGCAACAAAGGCGGCAAGGACCGCAAGGACGAGAACGGCGGGGACGACAACGGCGGCGGCGAGAAACGGGACACCGGCGGAGAGGACGACCAGCCGTCCGACCCGGAAACGTCCGGCGTGATCGAGGGGTCGCAGTGACCGCGCGCCCTCAGGACTCCTCGCGCACCACGTCCAGCGCCTTCTGCAGGTCCGCAGGATAGTCGGTGCTGAACGACATCCAGTCGCCCGTGGACGGGTGCTCGAACCCGAGCGCCACCGCGTGCAGCCACTGCCGGGTGACCCCGAGGCGGGCGGCGAGCGTGGGGTCGGCGCCGTAGAGCAGGTCGCCGACGCACGGGTGCCGCAGGGCGGACATGTGCACCCGGATCTGGTGGGTGCGCCCGGTCTCCAGCTTGATGTCCAGCAGCGAGGCCGCGCGGAACGCCTCGATCGTGTCGTAGTGGGTGACGGACGGCTTGCCGCCGGCCACCACCGCGAAGCGGCCGTCGCCCGACGGGTGACGGTCGATGGGCGCGTCCACCGTGCCGCGGAACGGGTCGGGGTGCCCCTGGACCAGCGCGTGGTAGCGCTTGTCGACCGTGCGCTCCTTGAAGGCGCGCTTGAGGTGGGAGTAGGCGTGCTCGCTCTTGGCCACGACCATGGCCCCGGTGGTGTTGGCGTCGAGGCGGTGCACGATGCCCTGGCGCTCGGCGGCGCCGCTGGTGGCGATGGTGTGCCCGGCGCCGAGCAGCCCGCCGATGACCGTGGGGCCGGTCCAGCCGACGGTCGGGTGGGCGGCCACGCCGATGGGCTTGTTGACCACGACGATGTCGTCGTCCTCGTACACGATGGTCATGCCGGGCACCGGCTCGGCCACGGGCATGGGCGTGGTGACCGGCGGCGGCAGGGTGACCTCCAGCCACGCGCCCGCCTGCACGCGGTCCGACTTGGCCGGCTGCCGGCCGTCCACCAGCACGTCGCCGCCCGCGATCAGGTCGGCGGCCCGGGTGCGGGAGAAGCCGAACAGCCGCGAGAGCGCGGCGTCGAGCCGCTCGCCCTCCAGGCCGTCGGGCACCGGCAGGCTGCGCTGCTCACTCACTCGCGCCCGCCTCCTTGCCGCCGTCCGCCTTGCCGCCGTCCGGCTTCGCCTGGTCGGCGCTCTCCCTGGTCCCGTCGATCTGTACGTTCCGCCAGGCCAGCAGCACCGCCAGGATGCCGCCGCAGACGATGGCGGAGTCGGCGATGTTGAACACCGGGAAGTAGTCGATGACGGGGAAGTGGCCGGGCAGCACCTCGATGAAGTCGACCACGTGCCCCTGGAGCTGGGTCGGCCGCCCGAACCCCGACGGGTAGCGCAGCAGCCGGTCGGTGAGGTTGCCGAGGGCGCCGCCGAGCAGCAGGCCGAGCGTGACGGCCCACGCCCGGCTGCCCAGCTGGCGTGCGGTGCGGATGATCGCCACCACCACGCCGGCGGCGATCAGCGTGAAGACGAAGGTCATCCCGGTGCCGATGCTGAACGCGGCACCGGAGTTGAAGATCACCCGGAACTGCAGGACGTCCTGGATGACGACCAGCGGCGCCTGGCCCTCAAGTGTCCGCAACACCACCGTCTTGGTGATGAGGTCGGCCGTGTAGATCACGGCCGACAGCACGACGAGGAGCGCGACCAGGCGGCGACGGCGAGGTCGGCCTAGCGGCGCTCCTCCTTCTGCTTGCAGGCCACGCACAGCGTCGCCCTCGGGAACGCCTGCAGGCGCTCCTTGCCGATCGGCTTGTGGCACGATTCGCACACTCCATAGGTCCCTGCGTCGATCCTGGCGATCGCACGTTCGTTCTGCGCGACCAGATCGCGCGCATTCAGGGTAAGGGCGATCTCACGTTCGCGCTCGTACGTCTTGGCGCCGGCGTCCGCCTGGTCGTCGCCGGCTCCCTGGGTGATCTCCCCGGAGGCTATCTCGTTCTCGTGCCGGAGGATGTCCGCCTCGAGCTCGTCGATTTCCTGCTGGAGCCTGTCGCGTACCTCGGCCAGCTCCTTGTTCGACCACATCGACGGTGTAGCGGTCTGCGTGACTGCCGCCATGCTTGCCTCCATTGCTGATCAAGGCCATAAGGGTGCGGGCAGCTTAGGATCCTGATAACGGAACGACAAACGACCCGCCGCACGGTTTGCCTTCCCCGTACTATCCCGGCTCGCGCGTTCAACTCCTCCGCGGCGGCGTCCATTCCCACAACTTTGTCGGTGTTTACGGGTTGCGTACCCTCCGGCCTTCACGGACGCCACCGCAAACCTGGAAGCTCCGGCCCCGGCTCTGCGTTATTGTTGAAGACCTGCAAGGCGTCGATGGGGCCCCGAATGTGAGGGATATCACCCCGGAGCCGCCGGAAGAACGGCTCGCCCGCGAGCTCATTAGACCCGGCAGCAGACCCAAAGAAGAGGGCTCCGCCCGCAGGGCGGGGTCAAGAAGGGTGGTACCGCGGAGCCGCACGGCTTCGTCCCTTCACGCTCGCCCTGTCGGCCGATCAAGCGTGGAGGTCACGCCCGAGATGTCTTCCCCAACCTTCCGCCCTCTCCCCGCGCAGGTCGACCTGCCCGCGCTCGAGCGCGAGGTCCTCGACCGCTGGCGGGACGGGAAGATCTTCGAGCGTTCCGTGGAGCAGAACGCGGGCAACCCGTCGTGGGTCTTCTACGAGGGCCCGCCCACCGCCAACGGCCTGCCCGGGGTGCACCACGTCGAGGCGCGCGTCTTCAAGGACCTCTTCCCCCGCTACAAGTCGATGCGCGGCTTCAGCGTCCCGCGCAAGGCCGGCTGGGACTGCCACGGCCTGCCCGTCGAGGTGGGCGTCGAGCGCGAGCTGGGCCTGTCCGGCAAGCGGGACATCGAGACGTACGGCATCGCCGAGTTCAACGCCAAGTGCCGCGAGTCGGTGCTGCGGAACGTGGACGCCTTCGAGCAGCTCACCGAGCGGATGGGCTACTGGATCGACCTGTCGCAGGCCTACCGCACCATGGACCCGTCCTACGTCGAGTCCGTGTGGTGGTCGCTGAAGGTCATCCACGACAAGGGGCTGCTGTTCCGCGACTTCCGGATCACGCCCTACTGCCCGCGCTGCGGCACCGGCCTCTCCGATCACGAGATGGGCCAGCCCGGCGCGTACGAGACCGTCTCCAGCCCGTCGGTCTACGTCCGCATGCCGGTGCTGTCCGGCCCGCTGGCCGAGCTGAACGCCTCGCTGCTGATCTGGACCACGACGCCGTGGACGCTGGTCTCCAACACCGCCGTCGCCGTGCACCCCGACGTCACCTACGTCGCCGCGCGCACCGCCGACGGCGAGGTCCTGGTCGTGGCCGAGCCGCTGCTGTCGGTCCTCGGCGAGGGCGCCACCGAGGTGGCCCGCTACACCGGCCGCGAGCTGGAGCACACCCCGTACGCGCGGCCGTTCGAGCTGGTCGACATCCCCGGCGCCCACTACGTCGTGCTCGGCGACTACGTCACCGTCGAGGACGGCACCGGCCTGGTCCACCAGGCCCCCGCGTTCGGCGCCGACGACATGGCGGTCATCAAGCGCTACGACATGCCGGTCGTCAACCCGATCGGCCCCGACGGCCGCTTCCTCGACGACGTGCCCATGGTCGGCGGCACCTTCTTCAAGGACGCCGACGAGCGGCTGACCGACGACCTGCGCGCCCGCGGCCTGCTCTACCGCGGCGGCCACTTCGACCACAGCTACCCGCACTGCTGGCGCTGCCACACGGCGCTGCTCTACTACGCGCTCCCGTCCTGGTACATCCGCACCACCGCGGTCAAGGACCAGATGCTGGCCGAGAACGCCGACACCAACTGGTTCCCCGAGACGATCAAGTGGGGCCGGTTCGGCGAGTGGCTGCGCAACAACGTCGACTGGTCGCTGTCGCGCTCGCGCTACTGGGGCACGCCGCTGCCGCTGTGGGTGTGCGGCGAGGACGACGGCCACGTCACGTGCGTCGGGTCGCTGGAGGAGCTGGGCACGCTGGCCGGGCGGGACGTCTCCGCGCTCGACCCGCACCGCCCCTTCGTGGACGACGTCACCTTCCCCTGCCCGAGCTGCGGCGCCGAGGCCCGCCGGGTGCCGGACGTCATCGACGCCTGGTACGACTCCGGCTCGATGCCGTTCGCGCAGTGGGGCGAACGCGGCAAGCCCGAGGGCGTCTACCCGGCGCAGTTCATCTGCGAGGCCACCGACCAGACCCGCGGCTGGTTCTACTCGCTCATGGCCGTCGGCACGCTGGTCTTCGGCCAGTCCTCCTACGAGAACGTGCTCTGCCTCGGCCTCATCCTCGCCGAGGACGGCCGCAAGATGAGCAAGCACCTCGGCAACATCCTGGAGCCGATCCCGCTCATGGACGAGCACGGCGCCGACGCGCTGCGCTGGTTCATGGCCTGCTCCGGCTCGCCGTGGTCGGCCCGGCGCGTGGGACACAACGTCCTGGAGGAGATCGTCCGCAAGGTCCTCCTGACGTTGTGGAACACCTCGTCGTTCTTCACCCTCTACGCCAACGCCGAGTCCTGGACCCCGGCCAAGCTGGCCGAGGCCACCCCGGCCGCCGAGCGCTCGCTGCTCGACCGCTGGGCCCTCGCCGAGCTGCACCGCACGGTCGCCGAGGTCACGGCCGCCTTCGACGAGTACGACACCCAGCGGGCCGGCCGCCGCCTCGCCGAGTTCCTCGACGACCTGTCCAACTGGTACGTCCGCCGCTCGCGCCGCCGCTTCTGGCAGGGCTCCGAGGACGCCTTCGCGACCCTGTACGAGTGCCTGGAGACGGTGCTGCGGCTGATGGCGCCCGTCACGCCGTTCGTCACCGACCACCTCTGGGACGTCCTCCGCCCGGCCGACGCCCCCGTCTCCGTGCACCTGGCGTCCTGGCCGGAGGCGCGCCAGGACCTCATCGACCCGGTGCTGTCCGACCGGATGGCGCTGGTGCGGCGGCTGGTGGAGCTGGGCCGCTCGGCCCGCGCCACCTCCGGCGTCAAGACCCGGCAGCCGCTGCGGCGGGCGCTGGTGGGCGCGCACGGCTGGCAGACGCTGCCCGGCGAGCTGCGGGGGCTGGTGGCCGAGGAGCTCAACGTCCAGACCCTGGAGGACATGTCGGGCTTCAGCGCCGACCTCGTGTCCTACACGGTCAAGCCCAACTTCCGGACGCTGGGCAAGCGGTTCGGGCCCCGTACGAAGCTGGTGGCCGCGGCCGTCACCGCCGCCGACCCGGCCCGCGTGGCCCGCGCCATCCGCGCCGGCGGCACGGTCATGGTCGAGGCGGAAGAGCTCGGCGAGATCATGCTCGGCCCCGACGACGTGATCGTCAACGAGCAGCCCAAGTCGGGCTGGGCCGTGGAGACCGGCGCCATCGGCGCGGGCGCGGGCGAGACCATCGCCCTGGACCTGGAGCTCACGGACGAGCTGCGCCGCGCCGGGCTGCTGCGCGAGGTGATCCGCCTGGTCCAGGAGGCCCGCAAGGCCACCGGGCTGTCGATCACGGACCGCATCGAGCTGTGGTGGTCGGCCACGTCGCCGGAGCTCGCCGCCGCGCTGCGGGAGGAGCCGCGCGTGGTGGCGGAGGAGGTGCTGGCGACGTCGCTGACGGAGGGCACCTACGACGGTCTGCCCGTCCACACGGACGACGACCTGTCCCTGACCTTCCAGCTCCGCCGCGCCTGACCCCTTCTGGTACGGCGAACGCCCCCGGTCGTGTACTGACCGGGGGCGTTCGCGTGTGCTCGGGAAGGAGGGGTCAGGAGACCGATTCGCGGTCGTGCCGGCAGATCGGGCAGATCGTCAGCCCGGCGGCCTCCGCCGCGGCGACCGTCATCGTCTCGATGTCGCGGTCCCCCGCACCCTTGATCAACGGACAGTCGGCGCCGTGGTAGCGGCGCGTGCCGGCGATGACCTTCACCGCGCCGGCACCCTGGTCCGCCTGCTTCGGCCCTGTCGGCTCCTCACCGCTCTCACCCTCGGACTTCTCCTGTCCCGCGACGGGGAACACCGTGGTCCGGGAGGCGGCGGAAGACTCCTGCGCCCGCTCGGTCCGCTCCTTCGGCGCGACCGTGATCCGCGGCTGCGGTGCCGTGGACGGCCCGGAATCATCATCCTCGTCACCGCCGGCCCGCCCCGCCCCCTCAGGCCGACCCGGAAGGCGCAGCGCGGGATCGGTACGCTCGGCGTCCCCCTCGGGCGGCGTCCCACCCTTGACTCCAGAGGAACCACCGGACGTGACGGGTTTGCCGGAGGTGGTGGTGGACTTACCGGACGTCGCGGTGGGCTCGCCGGATGCACCGGGGGTGGCAGCGGACTTGCCGGCAACGGACTTACCGGACGCCGCACCAGGCTTGCCGGACGTACCGGCAGGCTCCCCGGACGTCGCGGCAGGCTTACCAGGCTTCTCGCCTGGCTTACCGGATGCGTCAACTGGCTCGGCGGACGTGGCGGCGGACTTACCGGGGGTCGCGGCAGACTTGCCGGACGCGCCGACAGGCTCGCCAGACGTCGCGGCAGGCTTACCGGACTTGCCGGCAGGCTCCCCGGAAGTCGCAGCGGGCTTGCCAGGCGTCGCGCCGGGCTTGCCGGGCTTGCCGGCAGCGGCCTCGGATGCCGCTCCCGTAGTGCCGGAGGCGGTGGGCTTCGCGGACGGGGTGCCGGGCTTCTTGCCCTCGGGGCGCGGGCCGGGCTCGTCCTCGGAACGGGAGCTCTTGCCGGGCGGCGTGGACTGGGGCCGGCTCGCGTACGGCGGCGGCCGGAAGATGGAGGTCTGCGTCTCCCCCTGCTCGTCCTCGGACCCAGCGCGGGGGGCGGCCGGGCCCTTGGCCCCGGCCTGGCCTGCCGACGCGGCGGCCGGCCTGCCGAACCACCCGGTGGCGCCTTCCTCCCGGGCGGCGGCCTGCTCCGGCCTGTCTCCGGACTTCGCCCCCTCGGCCTCAGCTCCGGCGGGCTCCTGCCGGGCAGCCGGTCTGGTTCCGGACTGCGGCACATCGCCGGACCGAGCGCCTTCACCGGGCTTCGGACCGGTACTCGCGTGCGGACCAGAAGCCGCCTGCGGGCCACTGGGCGACCGAGGGCCAGTAGCCGCCTGCGGGCCGGAAGACGGCTGCGGGCCACTGGGCGACCGCGGGCCGGTGCCCGGTTGCGCATCGGCGGCTGAGCGTGCACCAGTAGACGCCTGCGGGCCAGTAGACGGCTGCGGGCCGCTGGCCGGTTGCGGGCCTGGGCGAGGCGTGGACGGGGTGCGGGGTTCTGCGGGCGGCTCCGCCCGGCTCTCCACGGCGGGCGCGGAGCCGGGGGCGGCGGCGGGCTCGGGGTCGGCGGCAGGCGGCAGCTGCCGTCCGCCGAGCGCTGCGTCGGGCAGGCACGCCGTGCAGGGCGTGAAGCCCTCCTCGCGTGCCTCCTCGTAGGTGAGCTCCTCGTGCTCCCGGCCGGCGAGCTGCCGGCAGCCGGCCACGTGGTAGCGCTTGCGGCCGGGGATCACCAGCACGATTGCGTCCGGTGCGACACCGCCGGCCGGGGGGCGGCGCGGACCGGTGGCCGGAAGGGTCACCGTCCGCTGCGGCGGCTGCGGCTGCGGGCGCGTATGGGGCGGCGGCTGGTGAGCCACAGGACCGGTCTGGTTGTACGGCGAGCCAGGAGGCGGCGGCATGAGCCCCGTAGGAGGGGGGGTGGCCGGTGCGGCGGCCCGCCCACCACCGGGGAACAGCTCGTGTCTCCGCAGGAACGCCCCGATCACCAGGAACAGCGCGGACAGCACGCTGACCACGATGGACCACATGATCAGGAACGGCTTCGCCAGTACGAAGCCCGCGATCAGCAACACGACCGCCGCGAGCACCAAACCAGCACTGATAAGGATCACAGAGGGCTCTTTCGAGTGACAGGTCCTAGTGACCCGTTACTTTACCGGCGGTCGTTGTGGGGACCGTCACCGCCGGGAAAAGCACCCTGAGGAGCCTCGCCGCCGAAGGGGTTGGGGCTGCCGGGAAGCGGCGGCTGGCCGCCCTGCGGCACGGCGTGCATGGCCGGAGCCTGACCGCCGGGACCACCGGACATGACCGGGAACCCTCCGCTGCCCTCGGCCGAGACGTTGAGCTCGGCGAGCTGGTTCTCCAGGTAGAGCTTGAGCCTGCTGCGGTATTCGCGCTCGAAGCTGCGCAGCTCCTCGACCTTGCGCTCCAGCTCGTCGCGGGTCTGCACCAGCGAGCCCATGGCCTGGCGGTGGCGCTCCTGCGCGTCGCGCTCCAGGGTCTCGGCGCGGGCGCGGGCGTCGCCGATGACCTGCTCGGCCTGGCGGCGGGCCTTGGTGAGGATCTCGTCGGCCTCGCGGCGGGCGCGGGTGACGGTCTCGTCCGCCTCGCGGCGGGCGTCGGCGATCGCCTGGTCGGCGGTCTGCTGGGCGAGCGCGAGCACGCGGGCCGCGGTGTCCATGTTGTCCTCGGCGGGAGGCATGTTCATGGCCACGGGCATCGGCTGCTGCTGCTGCACCGGCGGCGGCTCGGGGGCCCGCATGGGCTCCGGCTGCGGCGGCGCCATCATCTCGGGCTTGGGCTGCTCCTGGACCGGGGCGGAGGCCATGGGCATGCTCATGCCGCCCGGCACCTTCCCGCGCAGGCACTCGGCCAGCTTGGCTCGGAGCTCCTCGTTCTCTTGGATCAGGCGGTCAAGCTCAGCCTCCACCTCGTCGAGGAAGGCGTCGACCTCTTCCTCGTCGTAGCCCGGCCGCAGCCGGGTGGTACTGAACTGCTTGTTCCGCACATCAGCGGGCGTCAGCGGCATCTTTTTGGTCTCCTTGGCGCGCTTGGAGTCTGTCCGGAGGGACGGTAACCCGAATCACTTCAGCGCGGACACGAGTTGGAACACGACCTGCGCGGCACCGGTCCCGTTCACCGCAGCAGCCCCGCGAGCTGGATCAGGATCAGGACCACGATGAAGAGGACGGTGAAGCTTAGGTCAAAGGCCACCGTACCCAACCGGAGCGGGGGAATGAAACGGCGGAGGAACTTCAGAGGTGGATCCGTCGCGGTGTACGTGGCCTCTGCCAGCACCAGCACGAGCCCGGTCGGCCGCCAGTGTCTGGCGAAGGCCTGCACGGTCTCGAAGATCATTCTGCCGATGAGCAGCACCAAGTAGAGAGACAGGACTACGACCAAGATCTGACCTACGATCGCCACGGCCCGGCCGAGCCTCCACTTCTGATGAGCCCTCCCCGTCTCGCCGAGACCGGGTGGGGTGGGTTGGACATACAGAGACTCTAACTCTGATTGAAGAACCCGCGTTCCGCGATTCGAGCCTTGTCCTCGGCGGTCACCTCGACATTGGCAGGGGACAACAGGAACACCTTGTTGGTAACACGTTCAATGCTTCCGTGTAGGCCAAAGACCAGACCTGCCGCGAAATCGACCAGCCGTTTGGCGTCGCTGTCAACCATTTCGGTCAGGTTCATGATGACCGGGGTGCCGTCGCGGAAGTGCTCGCCGATGGTGCGCGCCTCGTTGTACGTGCGCGGGTGGAGCGTGGTGATGCGGGCCAGATCGGTCGTGCGGCGCTCCAGGATCGCCGTGGAGGGCCTGGGCGCGGGCACCGGGGCGTCAGGCTCGTCGTCGCGGTCCTGGACTGCCACGGGCCGCTCCTCGCCGGTCCGCTGTGCCTCGTCCTCGTAGGCGTAATCGTCCTGGTAGGTCTCATACCTCTCGTAGCGGTCGTCCTCCACGAGACCGAGGTAGACCGCCATCTTGCGCATCGCGCCGGCCATCGCTACGTCGTCCTCCTGCTCATGGTCGCCCTCGCTCGGGCCCGGTGTCCCGGCGCCGAGGCGGTATCACGTGACCCGCTCAGACCCTCCACCGGCTCGACCTCTACCTGATCATGGGCCTGAAGACCCACTTGAGGGGACATTACCTGACGAAGGGCTTGCGACGACCGAGCAACGCCGTACCGACCCGCACGTGTGTCGCGCCGTGCGCGATCGCCTCGGCGAGGTCGCCGCTCATCCCGGCGGAGACCATCGTGGCGCGGGGGTGCTGCTCCTGCACCCGGGTGGCCACCTCGCGCAGCCGGGCGAACGCCTTGGCAGGCTCCTCCCCCAGCGGCGCGACCGCCATGACGCCCCCGAGCCACACGCCCTCGGCCAGCGCCACTTCGTCGGCGAGCTCCGGCACGTCGGCGGGGCGGGCGCCGCCCCTGGCCGGGTCGTCGTCGAGGGCGACCTGGATGAGGCAGCCGACGTCGCGTCCCTGGCGGACCGCCTCGCGGCTGATCGCCTCCACCAGCCGTACACGGTCCACGGAGTGGATCACGTCGGCGTAGGCGACGACGGAGCGGACCTTGTTGGTCTGCAGTTGCCCCACGAAGTGCCAGGTCAGCGGGAGCCCGGCCAGCTCGGCCGCCTTGGGCGCGGCCTCCTGGTCGCGGTTCTCGCCGACGTCGCGCACGCCCAGCTCGGCGAGGATCCTGACGTCCTCGGCCGGGCGGGTCTTGGTGACGGCGATCAGCGTGACCTCGCCCCGGTCGCGGCCCACCGCGCGGCAGGCCGCCGCGATGCTCTCGTCGACCTGGGCGAGGCCGGCCGCGATCTCGTCCCTTCTCACCTGAGTCTCCCTGCGTCTTCGTGCCGGAGTCGTCGCGTCCGGACCTGCCGCGCACATGACGGCGCCGCTCCCGTGTCCCCGGGAGCGGCGTGGAACGCCTGTGCTACTTGAGGAAGTCGGGAACGTCGAGCTCCTCTTCCTGCTCCTCGAAGATCACCCGGGGACGTTTGGCCGGCTCCTGCATGCGGGAGGTGATGGGCGTGGGCGGGTTGGCGGGCTCGGGAGTGGGCCGCGGGATGGAGACGGGCCCGGACGGCTCGTCGGCGGGCGGCTCCCCGGCCGGCTCGGCGACGGCCTGCACCGGCTCCACCGGGCGCACCGGCTCGGGACGCGGCTCCGGCCTGAACTCCTGCCGGGGCTCGGGACGCGGCTCCGGCCTGAACTCCTGCCGGGGCTCGGGACGCGGCTCGGGGCGGGGCTCAGGACGCGGCTCGGGGCGCGGCTCGGGGCGGGTCTCCGTACGGAAGTCCGCGCGCGGCTCGGGACGGGGCTCCGGGCGTGGCTCGGGGCGCAGCACGGGCGGCTCGGACTTGACGCTGGGCGACGACACGCTCGGCCGCACAGGTGAGGACACCGGGGGCGCGGGCGGCGGCGTGGCGGCGGCGCGGCCGGCCGGCCGCAGCACCTCCTTGACCGCCGGTCCCGGCACGTCGTCGAAGCCGGCCGCGATCACCGTCACGCGCACCTCGTCGCCGAGTGCGTCGTCGATGACCGTGCCGAAGATGATGTTGGCGTCGGGCGCCGCGGCCATCGACACGAGCTGGGCGGCCTCGTTGATCTCGAACAGGCCGAGGTCGGAGCCGCCCGCGATGGACAGCAGCACGCCGTGGGCGCCGTCGATGCTGGCCTCCAGCAGCGGGCTGGAGACCGCCATCTCGGCGGCCGCCACCGAGCGGTCGTCGCCGCGGGCGTGGCCGATGCCCATGAGGGCCGAGCCGGCGCCGGACATGACCGACTTGACGTCGGCGAAGTCCAGGTTGATCAGACCAGGGGTGGTGATGAGGTCGGTGATGCCCTGGACACCGGACAGCAGCACCTGGTCGGCCGCCTTGAACGCGTCCAGCACGCTGACCTGCCGGTCGGAGATCGACAGCAGCCGGTCGTTGGGGATGACGATCAGCGTGTCGACCTCGTCGCGCAGCGTCTCGATGCCCGCCTCGGCCTGCATGGCCCTGCGGCGCCCCTCGAAGCTGAACGGCCTGGTGACGACGCCGATGGTGAGTGCGCCCAGCGACCTGGCGATGTTGGCCACCACGGGGGCGCCGCCGGTGCCGGTGCCGCCGCCCTCGCCCGCCGTGACGAAGACCATGTCGGCCCCCTTGAGGACCTCCTCGATCTCCTCGCGGTGGTCCTCGGCGGCCTTGCGCCCGACGTCGGGGTTGGCGCCCGCGCCCAGTCCGCGCGTGAGCTCGCGGCCCACGTCGAGTTTCACGTCGGCGTCACTCATCAGCAGCGCCTGGGCGTCGGTGTTGATGGCGATGAACTCGACGCCCTTGAGTCCCTCCTCGATCATCCGGTTGACGGCGTTGACTCCGCCGCCGCCGATGCCGACGACCTTGATGACCGCGAGGTAGTTCTGCGGTGCTGCCACGACGAGGGGCCTTTCCGCTCGTTGACTTGCCATTTCGGTGCGGATTGTCTCCGCTTTTTGTCAGTTCGGGTAACTCTCAACCTCAGGTTGAGATTTAGATTTATGTCAACCTGAGGATTGATACGGACAGTAGGAGTTACGCTCCGGGCGGGTCAACTAACCGCGCCGCAAGCACGTCCGGCGTGTCGCGGGCTGTCCGGTTCGCTCCGAAGTCGTGCCTGGTCGGGGCACTCCCCTGGCCGATCACGACTTTAGGCTCTCACGCCGCGACCCCTGCCTCGCACAGCCTGGGCGATGCCGTTGCCGCTGGGTTGCCAGACCCTGACGGTCTTGATCACTTCAGGGTGACCACGTCGGGCGAGCTCACGTCGTAGACGTTCGCCTTCTCGCGCTTCAGCAGCGAGGCCAGGATGCGGCCCTTCTCCTTGGGCCGGTCGGTGCCGCCCCACACGACCGTACGGCCGTCGGACAGCACCAGCGTGACGCCCTCGGCCGTGCCGGCGCGCACCTGCCTGACCTTCGGCGCGATCGCGCCGGGAACGGCCTTGATGACCTGGAGCGCGGCGACCGTCGCCGGGTCGGTGGCCGAGGGGTTGTCCACCCGGAGCACCGGCAGCAGGGGCGGGACCTCCTGCCTGACCTCGATCACCACGCCCTGGCCGTCCACGATCGCGACCTGGCCGCCCGCGGGGATGGCCGCCACGGCCTCCCGCTCGACGACCTCGATCCGCAGCGTGCCCGGCCAGATCCGGTCCACCTTGGCGCTGGCGAGCTGTCTGATGCCGAGCACCCGCGACTCGACGCCCGCCAGGTCGACGGTGGCCAGGGGGTGCAGGTCGGCCACCGCGGCCTGCCGTTCGATGTGCTCGCGGGAGACTGTGATATTTCCCACGATCTCCACCGAACGCACGCCCAGCACGGGCGAGAAGAACACCAGCCACGCGGCCGTGCCCACCACCCCCGCCGTGAGCAGGACCAGGAACGCCGTCCGCGCCTTCATCGCCCTCCCAGATCACGCATATCGGCACCGAACCTACGCCCGCGCGACGCCTGAGACCCGGCGCCACGCCCGGGTGGCCGTCAGGAGGAGAGCCGGGCGACGATCTGGGGGCCCAGCTCGGTGACGTCGCCGGCGCCCATCGTGAGGACGATGTCGCCCGGCCGCGCCCGCTCGGCCACCAGCGCGGGCACGGCGGCCCGGTCCGGCGCGTACGAGACCCGCTCCGCGGGC
Organism: Nonomuraea sp. AD125B; assembly: GCF_041402765.1. Classification (NCBI taxonomy): domain Bacteria; kingdom Bacillati; phylum Actinomycetota; class Actinomycetes; order Streptosporangiales; family Streptosporangiaceae; genus Nonomuraea; species Nonomuraea sp. AD125B. The sequence goes on from NZ_JBGLOU010000009.1 coordinate 154,808, forward strand.
AGCGGCACCCGCGAGGCCACCATCGCCCCCGACACGCCCGGCTCCGGGTCCTCACGGGCCCCGTAGACGTCGAGCACGACGACCTCGTCGGCGAGCCCCAGCGCCGCGCCGAACTCGTCGGCGAAGAAGCGGGTGCGCGAGTAGAGGTGCGGCTGGAAGATCGCGACGACCCGCCCGTCGCCCGAGTAGGAGGCGACGACGTCGCGGGCGGCCCGCAGGTCGGCGGCCAGCTCGGTCGGATGGTGGGCGTAGCTGTCGAACACCGCGACGCCCCCCGCCTCCCCCTTGGCCTCGAAGCGCCGCTTGGCCCCCGTGAAGGCCCCCAGGCCCCCTCTGATCTCCTCGAAGGACAACCCGAGCTCGTCGGCCACGGCGATCGCCGCGGTGGCGTTGAGCGCGTTGTGCGCCCCGGGAACGGCCAGGCGCACGTCTCCGCGCCCCTCGATCTCGAAGACCGTGCCGAACCCGTCGGGCCGGACCCCGGAGAGGCGGTAGTCGGCGCCCTCGGCGGCGCCGTAGGTGCGCACCCGCAGCCCGCGCTCGCGAGCCCGGTCGGCCAGCTCGGCCGAGCCCGGGTCGTCGGCGCAGATCACCAGCAGCGAGCCGACCCGGTCGGCGAAGCGGGCGAAGCTGTCGTGCACGGCCCGCGGGTCGCCGTAGTTGTCGAGGTGGTCGGCCTCGACGTTGGTGACCACGGCGATGTCGGGGGCCAGCATGAGGAAGGAGCCGTCGCTCTCGTCGGCCTCGGCCACGAACACCGTGCCGGCCCCGTCGTCGGCGCCGAGCCCGGTGGTGACGAGCTGGCCGCCCACGCAGTAGGACGGGTCGGCGCCGCACTTCTGCAGCGCCACCGTCAGCATCGAGGTCGTGGTGGTCTTGCCGTGGGTGCCGGCGATGGCCACGGCGGTGCGCCCGGCCATCACGGAGGCGAGGGCGGCCGCCCGCGGGATGATCCGCAGCCCCTGCTTGAGCGCCTCGCCCAGCTCGGGGTTGGAGTCGCGGATGGCGGTCGAGACGACGACGGTGTCGACGTCCTTGATGTGCGAGGCGGCGTGGCCGATGTGCACGGACGCGCCGAGCTCGCGCAGCTCGGCGACCAGCTCGGAGCTGCGGGCGTCGCTGCCCGACACGCGCACGCCGCGCTTGAGCAGGATGCGCGCGATGCCGGACATGCCCGCTCCGCCGATGCCGATGAAGTGCACCCGCCCCAGTTCTTCGACGCGGACGGGATCGACCAGCTTCACGAGTCTCATCGGGCTATCTCCAACACTTTCCTGGCAAGCATGATATCTGCGTCCTTCCGGCCGAGCCTGGCGGCGGCCTCCGACATGGCGGCGACGCGCTCGGGGTCGTGCAGCATCGGCAGCACGTTCCTGATGATCCAGTCGGGCGACAGCTCGGCGTCGTCGACCATGAGCCCGCCCCCGCCGCGCACGATCCGCTCGGCGTTGAGCGCCTGCTCGCCGTTGCCGTGCGGCAGCGGCACGTACGCGGCCGGCAGCCCCACCGCGGTCAGCTCGGCGCAGGTGAGCGCGCCGCTGCGGCACAGGGCCACGTCGGCGGCGGCGTAGGCGAGGTCCATGCGGTCGACGTAGGGCAGCAGGACGTACTGCGGGTCGCCGGGCGGCGGCTCGCGCTCGATGACGTTCTTCGGCCCGATCACGTGCAGCACCTGCACCCCGGCCCCGCGCAGCGCGGGCGCGGCGGCCAGCGCGGCCTCGTTGATCGAGCGGGCCCCCTGCGAGCCGCCGAAGACCAGCAGCGTGGGCCGGTCGGTCTCCAGCCCGAACCACGAGCGCGCCTTGTCGCCCATGGACAGCCGGTCGAGCGTGACGATCTCGCGGCGCAGCGGCGTGCCGATGTAGTCGGCCTTCGGCAGCGCGGCCTCGGGGTGGCCGGTGAAGACGTGCTCGGTGAGCCGCGCGCCGAGCCGGTTGGCCAGCCCGGCGCGCGGGTTGGCCTCGTGGACGACGATCGGCAGGCCGCGCCGCTTGGCCGCCAGGTAGGCGGGCGTGGCGACGTAGCCGCCGAAGCCGACCAGCACGTCGGCCTGGACGCGTTCGAGCACGTTCGCGACCGCGTTGATCGCCCCGGCCAGCCGGCCGGGGACGGTCAGCAGGCTGGGGGTGATCGCGCGCGGCAGCGGGACCGCGGGCACCAGCTCCAGGTCGTAGCCTCTGGCGGGCACCAGCCGGGTCTCCAGGCCGCGATCGGTGCCGACGCAGGTGACGCCGATGCCGGGATCGAGATGGCGCAGCGCGTCCGCAAGGGCTAGCGCGGGCTCGATGTGCCCGGCCGTCCCCCCACCGGCGAGGACCACCCTCATCAAGGTCACTCCCTAACGTGTCGCTCGGCCTCTGGACGTACCCCCCAGGCCCAGCCAGCTTAGGGCCCGCGCGCCGGGTCCGGGGCCACGAGCGGCCAGAGCCTCACGCGCGCCCGGCTCGTGTTTGGCGAACGACAGCAGCATGCCGAGCGCGGCGAGCGTGGGCAGCAGCGACGAGCCGCCGTACGAGACCAGCGGAAGGGTGATGCCGGTGATGGGCAGGACGCCGAGGACGGCGCCCATGTTGACGATGGCCTGCCCGACGATCCAGGCGACCATGGCGGCCGCGGTCAACCGGATGAAGGGGTCGTTGACGCGTACGGCGACGCGCAGCCCCGCGTAGCCGAGCAGCCCGAACAGCGCGACGACCAGGAGCGTGCCCATGAGCCCCAGCTCCTCGCCGACGATGGCGAAGATGAAGTCGCTCTCGCCGTGCGGCAGCCAGCTCCACTTCTGCCGGCTCTGGCCGAGCCCCACCCCGAACCAGCCTCCGGAGCCCATCGCGATCTGCCCCTGCACGGCCTGGTAGCCGGCGTCCTGCGCGTCGGCCCAGGGGTTGAGGAAGGCGCCGATGCGCCGCATCCGGTAGGGCTCCACCTTGATCATGATGACCGCGGCCAGCACGGCCAGCGACATGATGCCGCCGAACAGCTTGATCGGCGCGCCCACCACCCACAGCAGGGACAGGAAGACCATGAAGAGCACCAGCGTGGTGCCGAGGTCGCTGCCCAGCAGCACCAGCACGACCATGATGGCGGTGCCCGGCATCAGCGGGATCAGCAGCTGCCGCCATTCGATGCGGCCCTGCCGTGCCCGCCGTGCCAGCAGGTCGGCACCCCACAACACGAGCGCGAGCTTGGCCGGCTCCGACGGCTGGATGGTGAGGGATCCGACGTAGATCCAGCGCTGCGCGCCCTGCTCCGCGGAGCCGATGAACAGCACCATCACCAGCAGGATGATCGACAGCGCCATCAGCGGATAGCCGGCCCAGCGGAAGAACTTCACCGGCAGGCGTGAGCAGGCGTACATGACCGGCAGGCCGATCGCGGCCGACAGCGACTGCTTGATGAACCACGAGAAGGGGCTGCCGGTCTTCTGCAGCGCCTCGACGCTGGAGGCCGACAGCACCATCATCAGGCCCAGCGCGAGCAGCAGGGCGCCGCACATGATGATCAGGTAGTAGGTGGTGAGCGGCCTGCCGAGCAGCTCGCGCAGGGTGGCGAGCTGCTCGCGGGCCCAGCCCTGCGGCCCCTCGGCGGAGGCAGAGGCGGGGGCGGGGTGCGCGCGCTTCTCGGCGGTCGCGCTCACACCGCTCCCTCGGCCCGCTCCTTCAGCCCGCGTACGGCGCGCGCGAACGCCTCGCCCCGCGCCGGATAGCCGGGGTACATGTCGAGTGAGGCCGCCGACGGGGAGAGCAGCACGGTGTCGCCCGGCGAGGCCAGGCCGGCGGCTGCGATGACGACTTTCTCCATCGCACCAGTGTCCCGATCGGCGATGTCCACGACGGGGACATTCGGGGCGTGTCGCGCGAGGGCTTCGGCGATCTGGGCGCGGTCGGCGCCGAGCAGCACGGCGCCGCGCAGCCGGGGGGCGGCCCGGCGGACGAGGTCGTCCACGTCGGCGCCCTTGAGCTGGCCGCCCGCCACCCACACGACCGACGGGTAGGAGGCCAGGGCCGCGGCGGCGGCGTGCGGGTTGGTGGCCTTGGAGTCGTCCACGTAGTCGACGTCGCCGACCCGCTCGACCAGCGCCAGCCGGTGCGGGTCGGGCACGAAGTCCCGAAGGCCCCGCGCGACCGCCTCGCCGGGCACGCCGAACGCGCGGGCCAGCGCCGCCGCGGCCAGGGCGTTGGCCACGTTGTGCGGGGCGAGGGGGCGGATGTCGCCCAGCGTGGCGAGCTCCTCGGCCGCCTCCACCGGGTCGGCCACGAACGCCCGGTCGACCAGCAGGTCCTCCACGACGCCGAGCTGCCCGGGCTTCGGCACCCGCAGCGTGAACCCGACGGCCCCCGGGTAGGGCGCCGCCAGCCTGGTCGCCTCGGGGTCGTCGGCGTTGTAGATCACGGTGCCCGCGCGCTCGAAGACGCGGCCCTTGGCGGCGGCGTACGCCTCCATGGAGCCGTGCCAGTCGAGGTGGTCGGGGGCGACGTTGAGCACGGCCGCGGCGTGCGGGGCCAGCGTCGCCGACCAGTGGAGCTGGAAGCTGGACAGCTCGACGGCCAGCACGTCGTACGGCTCCGCGACCGCCCGCACCACGGGCAGGCCCACGTTGCCCACGGCCAGGGCCTTGTGCCCGGCGGCGAGCAGGATCGAGGTGAGCATGCGCACGGCGGTGGTCTTGCCGTTGGTGCCGGTCAGGGCGAGCCACGGGGCGGCCTGGGCCGGGCGCAGCCGCCAGGCCAGCTCGACCTCCCCCACGACCTCCACGCCCGCCTCCAGCGCGGCGGCGACGAGCGGGTGGTGCGGCGCCCAGCCGGTGGTGACGAGCCGCGTGGCGCCCTCGGGCAGGGCCATCGTGCCGAAGCGGGTCTCGACGCCGAGCCCGGCCAGCTCGGCCGCGGCGGCGAGCTGGCGCTCCCCCTCGGCGGCCTCCACGACGACGACGCGCTCGCCGCGCCCGGCGAGGGCCCGCGCCACGGCGGTGCCGGAGACGCCGAGCCCGGCGACGCAGGTGAAGGTCATGGCTTGGGCATCCACTCGACGTAGAAGAGGCCGAGCCCGAGCGCGGCGCAGAGCATGGCGATGAGCCAGAAGCGGACCACGATCGTGGTCTCCGCCCAGCCCTTGAGCTCGAAGTGGTGCTGGAGCGGGGCCATGCGGAAGACGCGCTTGCCGGTCATCTTGAACGACCCGACCTGGATGATCACGGACAGGGTGATGATCACGCACAGGCCGGCGAGGATGATGAGGAGGAGCTGGGTGCGGGTGGCGATGGCCAGGCCGGCCAGCACGCCGCCGAGGGCGAGCGAGCCGGTGTCGCCCATGAAGATGCGGGCGGGCGGGGCGTTCCACCACAGGAAGCCGATGAGCGCCCCCAGCACCGCCGCGGCGACCACGGCGAGGTCGAGGGGGTCGCGTACCCAGTAGCAGTTGGGGCCGAGCTGGTCGATGCAGTTGTTGCGCAGCTGCCAGTTGCCGATCAGCACGTACGCCGCCAGCACCACGCCGGCGGCGCCGCTCGCCAGGCCGTCGAGCCCGTCGGTGAGGTTCACCGCGTTGGAGAACCCGACGATCATGATGAGCACCCAGATGGTGAACCCGACGATGCCGATCGAAGGGCCGATGTCGCGCAGGAACGACACCCGGGTCTCGGCGGGGGTGATGCCGTAGACGTTGGGCTGGCGGACGACGAGGACGGCGAAGACCGCGCCGACGACGAGCTGGCCGAGCGCCTTGGCGCCGCTGCGCAGGCCGAGGCTGCGCTGCTTGTAGATCTTGATGAAGTCGTCGAGGAACCCGACCGCGCCGAGCCCCGTCATCAGGAACAGCACCAGCGTGCCCGAGACGGTCGGCGGCGTGAGGGTGGCCAGGTGGGAGGCCCCGTAGGCGAACAGGGCGGCCAGGACGAACACGATGCCGCCCATGGTGGGGGTGCCCCGCTTGCCGAGGTGGGCCTGCACGCCCTCCTCCCGGACCTGCTGGCCGATGCCGCGCCGCGTCAAGAGCCGGATCGCCAGCGGGGTGCCCAGCATCGAGAGGATGAGGCCCACCGCGCCGGCGATGATGATGTTGGTCACTGGGGGGCACCTCCGAGGACCAGTTCGGCCGTACGCTCCAGGCCCATGGCGCGCGGGCCCTTGATCAGCACCGCGTCGCCGGGCCGCAGCCACTCGCCGAGCGCGGCGGCGGCCGCGGCGGCGTCGGGGACGTGCACGATGCGCGGCCCGGTCTCGCCGGGCGGGCCGCCCGGCGGCGCCTGAGCGGCCTTCGCGGCCTCGTGGGCGCCCTCCAGGACGGGCTCGGCGTCGGGCCCGGCCACGACGAGGCCCGTCAGGCCCGCGCCGCCGGCCAGGACGCCGAGCTCGCGGTTGAGCGCGGTGGCCTCCTCGCCCAGCTCGCGCAGGGCCGCGATGACGGCGAAGCGCCGCCGCCCCTGACCGAGCACGGCGAACGTCTCGAACGCGGCCCGCATCGAGTCGGGGTTGGCGTTGTAGGCGTCGTTGATCACGGTGACGCCGTCGGCCCGCTCGCTGACCTCCATCCGCCACCGGCTGGCCGGCGTGGCCTGCGACAGCTCCTCGGCGATGGTGGCGACGGGCAGCCCCAGCTCGTACGCCGCCGCGGCCGCCGCGAGCGCGTTGTCGACCGCGTGGCCGCCGTAGAGCTGGAGCGTGACGGGCGCGGCGCCGGACGGGGTGCGCAGGGTGAAGGAGGCCCGCCCGCGCTCGTCCATGGTGACGTCCTCGGCGCGGATCGCGGCGTCCTCGCCCCGGCCGTAGAAGGTGACCCTGGCCTCGGTGCGCGAAGCCATCTCGCGGACGAGGGGGTCGTCGGCGTTGAGCACCGCCACGCCCTCCCCGGACAGCGCCTCGACCAGCTCGCCCTTGGCCTTGGCGATGGCCTCCTTGCCGCCGAACACGCCGAGGTGGGCGGTGCCGACGTTGAGCACGACGCCGATGCGCGGCGGCGCGATGCGGGTCAGCTCCTTGATGTGGCCGATGTTGCGGGCGGCCAGCTCCAGCACCATGAACCGGGTGTCCTGGTCGGCGCGCAGCACGGTCAGCGGGTGGCCGAGCTCGTTGTTGAAGCTGCCGACGGGGGCGATGGTCGGGCCCATCCTGGCCGTGAGCCGGGCCAGGAGGTCCTTGGTGGTGGTCTTGCCGGCCGAGCCGGTCACGCCGATCACGGTGGTGCGGGGCAGCGCGGCCACCTGCGCGGAGGCCAGCACGGCGAGGGCCGCCGCGGCGTCCTCGACGATCACCGCGGGCGCCTCGACGGGCCTGGTGGCCAGCACGGCGACGGCCCCGGCCCTGACGGCCTGGGCGGCGAAGTCGTGGCCGTCCACGCGCGCGCCCGCGAACGCGACGAACAACGATCCCGGTTCGACGGCCCGCGAGTCGATCACGACGGGCCCGCGCACGACGGCGCGGGGATCGGCCTTGCCCGACAGGGTGCCGGAGGTGATCTCGGCGATCCTGGCCAGCGGCAACGGGATCATCAGTGCTTCCTGCTTTCCGTGCTTTCCTTGCGCGCGTGGATCGCCTCGGCGACGGCCTCGCGGTCGTCGAAGGGGATCACTTCGCCTGAGACGTACTGGCCCTGCTCGTGACCCTTGCCTGCCACGACGATCACGTCGCCGCGCCCGGCCCTGGCGATCGCCAGGCCGATGGCGGCGGCGCGGTCGGGCTCAATGATCACATGAGCGCGGCCGTGCTGCGGAACGCGGAGCGCTCCTTCCATCATCGCCGAGAGAATGGCGAGCGGATCCTCCGTACGGGGATTGTCGCTGGTGAAAATGGCCACATCCGCCAGCTCGGCGGAGATCTCGCCCATGATGGGCCTTTTGCCCTTGTCGCGGTCGCCGCCGCAGCCGAGGACGATGACCAGCCGGCCGGCGGTGACCGTACGCAGCGAGCGCAGCACCGACTCCACCGCGCCCGGTTTGTGCGAGTAGTCGACGATCGCCTGGAAGTCGTCCTCGGCGGTCGTGACGCGCTGCATGCGGCCCGGCACGCCGGCGAGCGTGCCGACGCCGTGCACGGCGGTCTGCAGCGGCACCCCGGCCTCGACCAGGGTGACGATGGCGCCGAGCGCGTTGGCGACGTTGAACGGCCCCGGCAGGGCGATCCGCGCGTCGGCCTCCACGCCGCCGGGACCGGTCACCCGGAAGGCGCTGCCGTCGGCGCCCAGGCGGACGTCCAGCGCCCGCCAGTCGGCCTCCGGGTCGCCCTCCGCCGAGAACGTGGTCATCGGCACCTTGGCCCGGTGCAGCAGCTCGCGGCCGTGGCGGTCGTCGAGGTTGGTGACGCCCGCGCGGCTCAGCTCCGGCTGGAACAGCCGCGTCTTGGCGGCGAAGTAGTCCTCGAAGTCCTTGTGGAAGTCGAGGTGGTCCTGCGAGAGGTTCGTGAACAGCGCCACGTCGTAGTAGACGCCGTCGATCCTGCCGAGGGCGAGCGCGTGGCTGGAGACCTCCATGGCGGCCGCGGTGACGGACTGCTCGCGCATGAGGGCGAACAGGCCGTGCAGCGCCGTGGCCTCCGGCGTGGTCAGCGTCGGCTGGAAGCGCAGCTCGCCCGCGCGGATCTCCACGCCGCCCACCAGGCCCGTCGTGTGCCCGGCCGCCCGCAGGCCCGCCTCCAGCATGAACGTGGTGGTGGACTTGCCGCTGGTGCCGGTCACGCCGAGGACCTGGATGTCGTGGGCCGGCTGGCCGTAGACCCAGGAGGAGATCTGCCCGAGCAGCGCGCGCGGCTCCGGCACGATCAGCACCGGCAGCCCGGTGGCCGCGGCGGCCTCGCGCCCGGCGGGGTCGGTCAGGATCGCCACCGCGCCGCCGGCCATCGCCTGCGCGGCGAACGTGGCGCCGTGCGCCTGGCTGCCGGGCAGGGCGACATAGAGATCACCTCGCCGGACGTCGCGGGAGTCGATGGTGACGCCGGTCAGGGCGGCATGGGGCGACCTCGACGTGCCGGAGCCGGCGTCGAGCATGGTCGCGAGCCCGGTCAGCGGGCGAGGCGGATTGGTCGTGGGACGCATAGACGACGGGGGACGCACGGCGAGAGCGTACCTTCCCTGGTCACTCTCCGGCGCGCGTACGCACCGGCGTCGCGGAGGAGCCTGTGGGAGGAATCTTCTTGCTCTTGATGGCGAACGTCATCACATCCTTGAACACGGGGGCCGCGAGCTGCCCGCCGAAGTGCCCGTTCTTCGGGTTCTGCAGCACCGACAGCACCACCAGGCGCGGGTCGTCGGCCGGCGCGAAACCGACGAACGAGGCAGTGTAGCCGTCGTAGCGGCCGAGGGCGGCGTCGTAGCGGTTGGCGGTGCCGGTCTTGCCCGCCACCCGGTAGCCGGGGATGGCGGCCAGATGGCCGGTGCCCTCCTCGCCGACGGCGCTCTCCAGCATGGTCGTGATCTCCTTGGCGGTGGTCTCGCTCACCACCCTGGTCTGCTTGCCGGGGGCGGCGGGGACGAAGTGGCCTGAGGCGTCCGTGGTGCCCGCCACGATCTGCGGCTCGATCTTGACGCCGCCGTTGGCGATGGTCTGGTAGACGCTGGCCATCTGCAGCGCGGTCACCGACACGCCCTGTCCATAGGCTACGGTGCAGCTCTGGCTGCCGGACCACTTGCGGTAGTCGGGCAGCAGGCCCGCCTCGGCGCCCGGCACCCCGCCGCCCGGCGTGCTGCCGAAGCCGAACGCCTTCAGCATCGCGTACAGGCGGGCGCTGCCGACCTTGCGCGCGGCCATGATCGTGGCCACGTTGCTGGACTCGGCCATCGCCTGGCGGAACGTCATCGACTCGGCCGCGTGCGCGTGCGCGTCGCGCAGCACCTGGTCGTAGCACTTGATCCGGTCGGGCACCTCGAACACGGTGTCCGGGGTGACCATCCCGGCCTCCAGCGCGGCGGCGGCCGTGATGACCTTGTTGGTGCTGCCCGGCTCGAAGACGTCGGCGGCGGCCTTGTTGATCTGGCTGGAGGCCGGGGCCGAGCGCCAGTTGCCGAGATCGAGCTCGGGGGCGTTGGCCATGGCGACGATCTGCGCGGTGCGCACGTCCATGACGATGACCGTGCCGCTGTCCGCGCCCGACTCCTTGACCTGGTCGGCGACCGACTTCTGGGCGGCCCACTGGACGTCGCGGTCGAGGGTCAGCCGGACGTTCTGGCCGTTGACGGGGGCCGTGCGCTGGCTGCTGGTCATCGGGATCTGCTGGCCGTCGCGGCCGGTCTCCATGCGCTGCTGCCCGTCGCGGCCGGCGAGCAGCTTGTTGCTGGTGCGCTCGATGCCGATCAGGCCCTTGCCCTCGTCGCCGATGAAGCCGATGAGGCTGCCCGCGAGGTCGCCGCCCGGATAGAGCCGGCGGTAGGTCTTCTTCGCGTTCAGCGCCGGGATGGACGCCTGCAGCAGCCGGCTCGCCACGAGCGGGTCGACGTCGCTCGCCAGGCGCTGGTAGCGGGTGTCGGTACGGGCCAGCTTGGCGGCCATGTCCTGCTCGCTCTTGCCGAGCTGCTGGGCGAGGAGCTTGGCGGCCTTCGCGCGCACCCCCGCGTCGGTGATCTTGGACGGGTCGATGGACAGCTCGCGGGCCTCGACCGTCACCGCCAGCTCGTGGCCGTTGACGTCGGTGATCGAGCCGCGCTTGGCGGGGATCGTCTCGACGTGCTGGCGCTGGTCCACGGCGGCGGCCTCGTACACCTTGGAGTCGAGGCCCTGCATCTGGATCAGGCGGCCGGCGAAGATCGACAGGACGAACGTCATGCCGATCAGGCCGATGTTGATGCGCCGGCGCGGGCTGCCGAGCCGCAGCACCAGCGGCGGCTTCGGCGGGCGCGGCGGGGCCGGCGGGCGGCGCCCGAAGCCCCTCGGCGGCGGGACGTCCCCGCCGCGCGGGCCCCGGGGGCCGTCGGCGGGACGGCGCGGCGGGACGCGGTCGCGTTCGCCCGGCCGGGCACGGCGCGGCCCGTCGTCCTGACGCCCGCGCGTGTCGCCCCGCGCCCGCCCGTCGTCGTCCTGACGCCCTCGGCCGCGCGCCTCCCCCGGACGCCCCTCCCGGAGCGTCCGCCGGTCGTCGCGATCCTGGACCCGCCCCCGCATGCGGTCGTCGTCCCGCTCACCGGCAACGCGCCGCGACCGCCCCGCGTCATCACGCTCGGCGGAGGAACGGCGGGAAGGGCCGTTGTCGTCGCGCTCGGCGGCTGTGCGGCGGGGGCGGTCGTCGTCGTCTCGGGTGCCTGGGGTGCGGGGGCGTGGGCCGGGGTCGCGGCTCTGGGCGGCGGTGCGGCCGCGGGGGCGGTCGTCCTCGCTGGACGGGCGGCGGCGGGAGCCCGGCTCGCCGGTGGCGCCGCGGGGTCGGCCGCGGCCGTCCTCGGGGCCGCCCCGGCCGTCCTCGCGGCGGGCGCGACCACCGTCGGCCCGTCCGCGCCCACCGGCGCGGCCCCCCGTGGAGCGGCGGTCGCCGGGGGCGGCGTCGTCGGAGGGTGGGGGGTCGTCGTCGCGGGAGGGGCGGGCCCGCGGGTCGTCGTCAGGGCCGAACGGCAGGTCCAGCGGGTCGGGCCGTTTGCGCGGCTGCCGGGGCGGGTTGTCCGGCGGCGCCGGGCGGCCCGCGCCGTCCGAACGGGCGGAGCCGCCCTGACGCCCCGCCCGTCCAGGTCCGCCCGGCGTACGACGAGCGGCGCCGGGCCCTCCTTGAGAGCCGGCGCCGCCAGCGCCGCGGCCGGGTCCCTGCCCCCTGCCGCCTGATTCCCTCACCGCTGCGTGTCCGCCTGGCGTGCCTGGTCACCGTTCCAGACGTTGACGCTGTCCCAGTCGGGGTGCTGCCCCTGCTGCTCGGCGAGCTCGGCGAGGACGCCGGGCTGGTTCTTGCGCTGGTAGTCCTGCTCGATCTTCTCCTTCTCCTGCCGCGCCACCGCGATCTGCTCGCGCAGCTTGGCGTCGGTGATGGCGTCCTGCGCGAGCATGGTGTTGAGCAGCAACAGGCTGACCAGGCCGCCGGACATCAGCCCGACGACGAGCAGCACGAACGGCGTGCGCTGGCGCCGCGCGGGCCGCCGCCCCGCCGCGGGCCGCGCCTGGGCGCCCGCGGGCCTGCCCGCCGCATCGGGACGCGCGCCGGAACGGGTCCCGGGACGCGCGGTGGTACGGGGGTCGGTACGAGTGCCCGGACGCGCGTCGGTGCGGGTGCGCGTCTTCGTCTGCTGCGGCTCGGCGGGCTGCGGCTTGGACTGGAGCGGGGCCGGGGACCGGCGCACGCCGGTCCGGGGGACCGTCTTGGCCCCCGTCTTGCCACCCGCCTTGGAACCCACCTTGGACGCTGCGGCGGGCGCCGCGCGGCGCACGGCCGCGACCCGGCCGGTCTCCTGCTCAGTCGTCAACACGGATCCTCTCTGCCGCCCGTAGCCGGGCCGAGGTCGCCCGCGGGTTGCGGGCGACTTCTTCTTCGCTCGGGAGCTCCGCTCCCCTCGTCAGCAGGCGGAACCTGGGCTGGTGAGCCTCCAGGGGGACGGGCAGCCCGGGGGGGCTGGTGTCCCTGGTTCGCGCCGTGAGGGCCTGCTTGGTGAGCCGGTCCTCAAGTGAGTGGTATGAGAGCACGACGACTCGACCACCCAGGGCGAGCGCGTCGAGTGCCGCGGGCAGCGCCGCCTCCAGGGCGGACAGTTCCGCGTTCACCTCGATGCGCAGCGCCTGAAAAGTCCTCTTGGCGGGGTTTCCCCCGGTGCGCCGGGTAGCGGCGGGGATCGCGTCGCGCACGATGTCCGCGAGCCGCTTGGTCGAGGTTATTGCCTCTTTGGCGCGTTCTTTGATGATCAGGCCCGCGACACGCGGAGCGAATCGCTCCTCGCCGTAGACGCGCAGGATGCGGGTCAGCTCGGCGGCAGAATAGGTGTTGACCACCGTCTCCGCCGTCAGCTCCTGCTCGGTGTCCATGCGCATGTCGAGCGGCGCGTCGTAGGAGTAGGCGAACCCCCGCTCGGCCTCGTCGAGCTGCGGCGAGGACACCCCGAGGTCGAACAGCACCCCGTTGACGACGGGACGCCCGGCCCGCGCGAGCACCTCCCGCAGGTCGCCGGACGAGGCGTGGACCAGCGTGATGCGGTCCGCGTACGGGCTCAGCCTGCGTGTGGAGTGCTCGATCGCGAACGGGTCGCGGTCGATCCCGATCAGGTGAAGCGACGGGTGGGCCGCGAGCAGGGCCTCAGAATGGCCGCCGAGGCCGAGATTGGCGTCGACCACGACGGGATCGGGGCCGGTGAGCGCGGGGCCCAGCAGTTCCAGTACGCGGCCGAGCATCACCGGAACGTGACCACCCGTGCCGACGTCGTCCTGCATCTCCAACCCCCCTTTCGCGTCCTTGCTCGCGGATGACGCGTGTCGATCGATCCGGTTCTTCCTGGGTCCCCACCCGGCGCCGCCCGGCCAGGTCCCCATCCGCACCCTCTTCGTGGACGCCCGTCCACTGACACCGGGGAAGGTGCATCAGTTGACCGGCAGTGGTTGCGGGTGGAGACCTCGCCGAACGACAGCTCCGACGGATCGACCGTGGCTACATCACAAGATCCCTGGCAGCACCTCCTCCGACAGATCGGCGAACGCCTGCTCCTGTTCGCTGAGATAGGTGTCCCAGGCCTGGGAGTCCCAGATCTCCAGCCGGGTGTTGGCTCCGATGACGACGCAGTCACGCTCCAGGCCGGCGTAGTGGCGCAGGCCCTGCGGGATCGTGATGCGTCCTTGTTTGTCCGGCGTCTCGTCGGACGCGCTGGCGAAGAAGACGCGGCTGTAGTCACGCACCGCCTTGGCGGTGACCGGGGCGGTCCGGAGAGCCTCGGTAATGCGCTGGAACTCCTCCACGGGAAAGACGTAGAGGCATCGCTCCTGGCCTTTGGTGATCACAAGACCCTCCGCCAGCTCCTCACGGTACTTAGCCGGCAGGAACAGCCGTCCCTTGTCGTCGAGGCGCGGGTGATGGGTGCCGAGGAACATCGGCGCCACCTCCCGTGCCTAGTGAAGCGCTCAGCGCTGGTGCACCGGGCCCTCCACTGCGCACCACCATACTCCACTTCTCCCCACCGTCAACTGATTCGAACCGTCTTCATCATCGGTTTCCCTTGCGTTACCGCAGGTCAGAGAGGGGGGTCGGAGCGGTGGGGGGTGGGGGCGCGATCAACTCGCACGGGCGTGTCGAGACTTGCGCGAAGCCCGGGAACGCGGGCCAGGGGCGGCTCTGGAGGGGCCCGGGAACGGCCGCGTGGAGGAAAGTGGAGTGGCGAGCGGGCCAGTGTGTCACAGGACGCGGACCCCGGTGGCACCAAAACGGGAACATCGCCCAGGTTCCCTGGAATATCCACAAATGTCGCTCGACAACCCACAGCGTCGTAGGGTCGTACACACAATGGAAAAGGAACGGCATGGCTCCCGCAAAGGCAACGCCGGGACAGCCGTAGCACTTCTCATGGAGGCCTGGTGGCAGTAACCCATGACGTCCCTCCCCAGCTCGACGAGCTGGTCACCGTGGCCCACCGGATCCGCGAGGCGATCGAGTCGGTGATCGAGGGCAAGGGCGACGCCGTCCGGCTCACCCTCACCGTCCTGCTCTCGGAGGGCCACCTGCTCATCGAGGACGTCCCCGGCGTCGGCAAGACCATGCTGGCCAAGGCGCTGGCGCGTTCCATCGACTGCCCCGTACGCCGCGTGCAGTTCACCCCCGACCTGTTGCCCAGCGACATCACCGGGGTGAGCGCCTACAACCAGCAGACCCGGGAGTTCGAGTTCAAGCCGGGCCCGGTCTTCGCCAACATCGTGGTGGGCGACGAGATCAACCGCGCCTCCCCCAAGACGCAGTCGGCGCTCCTCGAATGCATGGAGGAGCACCAGGTGACCGTGGACGGCGTGACGTACCAGCTCGACGCGCCCTTCATGGTGATCGCCACCCAGAACCCGATCGAGATGGAGGGCACCTATCCCCTCCCCGAGGCGCAGCGCGACCGCTTCACCGCCCGGGTCGCCATGGGCTACCCCGAGCCCACGGCCGAGCTGGAGATGCTCGACGTGCACGGCGGCACCTCGCCGCTGGACAAGCTGGAGCCGGTGGCGACCACCTCGGAGGTGCGCTCGCTCATCGAGGCCGTGCGCGGCGTGTACGTCTCCCAGGCGGTCAAGAAGTACGCCATCGACCTGGTCGTGGCCACCCGCCACTCCCCCGACCTGCGGCTGGGGGCCTCGCCCCGGTCCACGCTGCAGCTCGTACGCGCGGCGAGGGCGCACGCCGCGCTGGCCGGCCGCGACTACGTCATCCCCGACGACCTGCAGGACCTCGCGATCCCGGTGCTGGCGCACCGGCTGCTGCCCAGCGTCGAGGCCCAGGGCCAGCGCCGGCTGCCCGAGCAGGTGGTGGCCGACCTGATCAGGCGCGTGCCGGTGCCGGAGACGCGAGGCCGTTGATGGACCGGCGGCGCGCGCACGCCTCCGGGCGGCACCCCGGGCGGCTCTCCGGGCGGCACGGCACGGGCGGCACGTCATGAGGGCGGGGCTGCGGGCGCTGACCAGCAGGGGCCGCTCGTTCCTCGCCTCGGGGATCGCGGCCCTGCTGATGGCGTTCTTCCTCGGCGAGAGCGACCTGTTCAGGATCGGGGTGCTGATCACGGCGCTGCCGCTGCTGGCCGCCATGGTGGTGGCGCGGACCCGCTACCGGCTGAGCTGCGCCCGGCGGCTGGACCCGCCGAGGGCCGAGGTGGGCGGCGAGGCCACGGTGACCCTGCGGCTGGAGAACGTCACCCGGCTGCCCACCGGGCTGCTGCTCATCGAGGACACAGTCCCGTACGCGCTGGGCGTGCGGCCCCGGTTCGTGCTGGACCGGGTGGAGCCGCGCGGCGTACGGGAGATCGACTACCGGGTGCGCTCCGACCTGCGGGGCCGCTACACCATCGGGCCCCTGTCCATCCGGATCGCCGACCCGTTCGGGCTGGTGGAGCTGACCCGCTCGTTCACGATCAGCGACACGCTCGTGGTGACCCCGCACGTGGCGGCGCTGCCGCACGTACGGCTGTCGGGCGAGTGGTCGGGCGGCGGCGAGAGCCGCACGCGGAGCGTGGCGGCGGCCGGCGACGACGACGTGGCGCCGCGCGAGTACCGCCAGGGCGACGACCTGCGCCGGGTGCACTGGCGCTCGACCGCCAGGCGCGGCGAGCTGATGGTACGGCGGGAGGAGCAGCAGTGGCAGAGCCGCGGCGCGCTCCTGCTCGACACCCGCAGGCACGCCCACCGCGGCGAGGGGCCGCGCTCGTCGTTCGAGGTGGCGGTCTCGGCCGCGGCCTCCATCGGCGTGCACCTCGCCCACGAGGGCCTGGGCCTGCGGCTGGTCACCGACCAGGGGCCCGAGCACCTGACCGACAGCGGGCTCAGCTACTCGCTGCTCGACACCCTCGCCGTGATCAGGCACAGCCCCGCCCGCTCGCTGGAGATGGGCGTCTCGGCGCTGCGCCAGGGCGGCGGCGACGGGCTGATCGTGGCCGTGCTCGGCGCGCTGGAGCCGGAGGAGGCGAGGGAGCTGGCCCGGCTGCGGCACAGCAGCATCACCGGCGTGGCGGTGCTGCTCGACGTCGGCACCTGGGACGGCGGCGCGCCGGGCTCGGCCGACGACCACCAGGCTGTGCAGGCCGTGCTCGCCGGGTACGGCTGGCGCATCGTCAACCTGCCCGCCGGCGCCTCGATCGCGTCGGTGTGGCAGCACGCCGCCAACCGCGGCCGGTACGTGCTCAATCCCGCGGGAGGCCCGGCGTGAGGGGGAGGAAATGAGACTGACCGTCGCCTCGGGGGCGGCCACGTTCACCGCGGCCATCCTGCTCTACCCCCTGTTCGAGGGCGGTACGTGGTTCTGGTCGTCGCTCGGCGCGGTGCTGGCCGTGATGGCGGCCGGCCTGGTGAGCAGCCGCCTGTCGCTGCCCGCGTGGGCGGCGCCGGTCCTGGCCCTGGCCGTCACGGGGATCTACCTGACGGTGTCGTTCGCCGCCGAGGAGGCGTGGGGGCTGGTGGTGCCGACGAAGGCGTCGGTGCTGGAGCTCGGCCGGCTGCTCGGGGTCGGCTGGGCCGACATCCAGCGCTTCGCCGCCCCGGTGCCCGACACCGAGGGCATCGTGCTGCTGACCACCGGCGGGGTCGCGCTCATCGCGATCCTCGTGGACCTGTTCGCGGCGCGGCTGCGCCGGGCCGCCCTGGCGGGGCTGCCGCTGCTGGCGCTCGCGACGGTCCCGGCGACGATCCTGCCCGACCCGATCAGCTGGCCGGCGTTCATCATCGCCGCGTTCGGCTTCGTCGGGCTGCTCGTCGCGGACGGGCGGGAGCGGATCGGCCACTGGGGCCGGGCGGTGCTGGTGCGCAGGACCCGCATGGCGGCGACGCCGTCGCAGGGAGCCCCGGGACGGACCGGGGCTCCGGCCCGGCAGACGGCGCGGCAGACGGCGGCGGCCGACACGAGCGGGCTGCGGCTGTCGGGCAAGCGGATCGGGTTCGCCGCGATCGCGCTGGCCGTGCTGGTGCCCGCGTTGCTGCCGGCGATGGAGCCGGTGTCATTCTTCCAGTTCGGCGTGGGCGGCAGCGGGACGGGCGGGCGCGGCAACTCCATCAGCATCCCCAACCCGATCGCCGGTCTGCGTGGCCAGCTCGAACTGCCCGAGCGGCGCATCGTCCTCACCTACGCCAGCAACGACAACCAGCCTCGCTACCTGCGGATCTACGCGCTCGACACGTTCGACGGCCAGCAGTTCGGCATGACCAAGCCGAAGGGCGCCGTCGCCAACCGCACCGACAACGGCCCGCTGCCCGAGCCGCCGGGACTGACCGGCAGGACCGACGTCACGAACGTGACCACCGACATCGAGATCAGCGACCAGGTCGCGGAGCTGATGTTCCTGCCGCTGCCGTACCCGCCGAGGGAGATCCAGGTGGACGGCGACTGGCGGGCCGACGTGGACACGCTGATGGTCTTCTCCACCCGGGACGAGGCGGCGGGGCTGGGCTACCGGGTGCTGACGTCGGAGCCGGCGCCGACCCGTGAGCTGCTGGAGTCGCTGCCGTTCGACCGGGACGCGGTGGACCCGCGCTTCCTCGCGCTGCCCGAGGACCTGCCGGCCGAGATCCGGGCGCTGCCGCGGCGCATCGTCGGTGAGGTGTCCTCGCCGTACGAGGCGGCGGTGAAGCTGCAGAAGTGGTTCACCGAGGACGGCGGTTTCACCTACAACCTGCGGACGCAGGGGCACAGCACCTCGGCGCTGGCCGACTTCCTGCTGCACAGCCGGACGGGCTACTGCGAGCAGTTCGCCGCGTCGATGGCGGTGCTGGCCCGGCTGATGGGCATCCCGGCGCGGGTGGCGATCGGCTACACCGGCGGGAGCGTCGTCGGCGGCCGGTGGCAGGTGGGGACCAACGACTCCCACTCGTGGCCCGAGCTGTACTTCGAGGGCGTGGGCTGGCTGCCGTTCGAGCCGACGCCCTCGGGCTCGCTGGGGCAGGGCAGCGCGCGGCCGCCGGCGTACTCGGTGCCGGCGCCCGAGTCCACCGGTGACTCCTCGACGCCGACGCCGGGCGCGACGAGCTCTGCGGGCAGCGACGAGATCGCCCCCGGCTCGCAGCAGAACCCGCGCGCGGTGGACCGGGAGAGCCAGCTCCTGCCGGGCGGCGCGCCGGCGCCGGAGGAGTCCTCGCCGGTGATCGGCAAGGTCGCCCTCGGGCTCGCCGGGCTGCTGCTCGTCCTGCTGATCCCCGCCGCCGCGCGGGTGGTCACCAGGAACCGCCGGATAAGGGCGCTGGACCGGCAACCGGCACAGCCGTCGGACGGGGTGACGGCCAGGGCCACCGCCGGACGCGCCCCCTCGGTCACGGCGGCCTGGGCCGAGCTGGACGACGTCCTGTACGACTACGGCCTGGCCCGCCACGCCAGCGAGACCCCGCGGGCGCTGGCGCGACGGCTGGTGCAGCAGTACGAGTTCGGCGCGGACGCGGCGGCGGCCCTGTCGGCCATCGCCTCGGCCGTCGAGCGGGTGCTGTTCGCCCGTGACCCGGGCCGCACCGGGCCGCTGCGCAAGGAGCTGCGCACGGTGCGCCAGGCGATCGCGGCCACGGTGTCGCGGCGGCGGCGGATCCGGGCGGTGCTGCTGCCGCCGTCCACGCTGCGGCGGCTGCGCGGCTTCGGCGAGCGGCTGCTGGACGGGTTCGACCTGCTGGAGACCATCAGGCTGCGGCGCACGGCGGCGGAGAAGGGCTCCTGACCGGCCGCGCGGGCGGAACATGACAGAGCGTGCGGCCCCTCCCCGATCGGGGAGGGGCCGCACGCTCTTCTGTCCTACGTCCTCTGGTCCTACGTCAGCGTTCGTCGTGCCGGCGGCGCCAGCGCTCCTCCATGCGCTCCATGAAGGTGCCCCGGTTGCTCCGGCGGGCGGGCCTGCCCGGCGCGGCCTGCCCGGGGGCGGCCGGCGGGACGTCGCCGAACCCGTTCATGCGTTTCCAGCTCGACAGGCCCCACAGACACGCGGCGAGCATGACCACGAAACCGCCGACGCCGAGGGGGATCAGAGCATTGCCGCTCACGACGACGCCGACCATCATGACGACGACGCCGAGGGCAAAGCCGATGGTGGCCTTGATGAGGCGACGCTTGTAGTGACGGCGCGGGTCACTGATCCTTACGGTGTTGGCCCACTTCGGGTCCTCGGCGTAGAGGGCCTGCTCGATCTGGTCGAGCAAGCGCTGCTCGTGCTCAGAGAGCGGCACGGCGCCTCCCAAGGACAGCCCCAGGACGGGGAAGACGGCAACGGACGACACGGGGTGTCCGAACCTCGCGGTCGGTTATCCCCAGAATACGAGGCTGTAGACGTAGGCGAAAGCAAACGTCCAACGCAGACCAAACCGGAGGTGACGTCATGGCTCCATTGTGGCCCATCTCGCCCCCCTCTCCCCAAAATTGTGACTCCGGCGCACCACGAAGTAGGGACATCGGCGTCATGTCTCTATTTCATCAAGCTTGCCACGTACGAGCGATGCTGGGACCACCGCATCGGGACCGAATCTTCGAATCGCCTTGTCCATCGCCTGCTCGGCCTCCCGCCACCCGGTCTCCCGCTCGCCGAGGCTGAGCTGCCTGGTGGCCTCCTCCGCCGGGCGCAGGTTCTCCATCCGCACCCCCACGAGCCGCAGCCGCACCCGCTCCAGGCCCGCGGCCTGGTAGAGCTCGCAGGCAGTGGCGTAAATCACCTGGGCCACGTCGGTCGGCTCGCGCAACGTGCGCGAGCGCGTGATCGTCGTGAAATCGGCTCGGCGAAGCTTCACACTTACAGTTCTTCCCACGTGGCCGCCCTTACGCATCCTCGCGGCGACCCGCTCCGACAGCCGCAGCAGCTCACGCCTGATGACGTCGGGGTCGTCGACGTCGGCGGCGAAGGTCTCCTCGTTGCCGATGCTCTTGTCGGGCACGTGCGCGGTCACCGGGCGCTCGTCGCGCCCCCAGGCCAGCGCCGCCAGATGGCCGCCCACCGCCTGCCCCAGCTCGCGCTGGAGCGTGCCGGGCGGCACCCTGGCGAGGTCTCCGACGGTGCGGATGCCGAGACGGACCAGGGACTGCTCGGTGCGCTCACCGACGCCCCAGAGGGCCGACACGGGCAGCGGGTGGAGGAAGGCGACCACCTCGTCGGCCGGGACCACCAGCAGGCCGTCCGGCTTGCACTGCTTGGAGGCCAGCTTGGCGACGAATTTGCTGGCGGCCACGCCCACCGAGCACGTGATGCCGTAGCGCTCCAGGACCTGCTCCTTGATCGTCGCGGCGATGGCGGCGGGCGGGCCGAGCCGCCGCCGGGCGCCGCCGACGTCGAGGAACGCCTCGTCGGAGGCGATCGGCTCGACCAGCGGGGTGATCGCGTGGAAGATCTCCATGACGCCCTTGGAGACCTCGGAGTATTTCCCGTGGCTGGGCGGGATGATCACGGCCTGCGGGCAGAGCCTGCGGGCCCGGCTCATCGGCATCGCGGAGTGCACGCCGTGGGCGCGGGCCTCGTAGGTGGCGCTCAGCACGACGCCGCGCCCGGCGGGCGAGCCCACGATGACCGGGCGGCCGCGCAGCTCGGGGCGTTCGAGCAGCTCGACGCTGGCGAAGAAGGCGTCCATGTCGACGTGGAGGATGGGGCAGCCGCTGTCATCGGCCCCGGTGCGCGGAGCGGGGCCGATGCCGGTGATCTGCTTACGGGACACGCCGTCGATTCTATCCGAACACGAATTCGATACAGGGGACGCCCCGAGGGGCGTTCAGGCGCGGCGGCCCAGCACGTGCAGCTGGGCCGCGATGTCGCGCAGCACCGGATGCGCGGCGGCGGCCTGCTCCAGCGCCGCCAGCGACTCGGCCGCGCCGGGCTCGCCGTCCACCAGCCGGCTCGGCACCAGGTCGGCGAAGACGCGCACGCCGTGGACCGGCCCGGCCGCGAACCCGGCGGCCTCCAGCAACCCGTTCAGCGCCTCCGCGGTGAAGCGGCGGGGCGTGGGGTCGCGATCGCCCCAGGTGCCCCGCGGGTCGTCGAGCACCGCCCGCGCCTCGTCGAACTGGCCGGCGAGCGCGCGGTGGATCGCCGTGGCGACCGGGTTGGCGGCCAGCACGCTGACCGCGCCGCCCGGGCGCAGCACGCCCGCGACGGCGGCCAGCGCGCTGACGGGGTCCTCGACGTACTCCAGGACGCTGTGGCAGAGCACCAGATCGGCGCTGTCGCGCTGGAGCAGCTCGCCCAGGGCGTCGGCGTCGCCCTGCAGCGAACGCACGCCCACGCCCTTCTCCTTGGCCCGGCGCTCCAGCGCGGCCAGCGAGTCGGGGCTCGGGTCGACGACGGTGACGGAGTGGCCCAGCGCGGCGAGCGGCACGGCGAAGCCGCCGGTGCCCCCGCCCGCGTCGACGATGTCGAGCGCCTCGCGGCCGGTGGCCGCGGCCCGCTCGGCCAGGACCGACCGCAGCGCGTCCCAGACGACGGCGGTGCGCACCGCCGGGGTCCTCGTGACGCTTTCAGCACGCACCGTTGGGCTCGCCTCCCTCTCGCCCCGCGAGCTGCTGCTTCGCGGCGGGCTCCTTCGCGGACGCGCCCCAGCCTACGCCGTGCGGGGCATCGCCCGCTGCCCGGTGGGGGGAACGGGCCCGAGAGGGGCGGGAAACGCAGAAGGGGCGCGTCGCGGCTGGTGACGCGCCACTTCTCCGTACGCGATCACGCCGCCCGCGCCCCCACGGCCGAGCGGTCGCTGTGCTTGGAGGCTACCCCGAAACGACCGGTTTCGACGGGTCTCTAAAGGGTGAGGCTTGGCTTGAGTTGCTTGAATCTGGCCAGCAGCCCGTTGACGAACTGAGGGGACTCGTCGGTGGACAGCTCGCCCGCCAGGTGCACCCACTCGCTGATCACCACGCCCTCGGGGACGTCGGGCATCCACAGCAGCTCGTAGGTGCCGCCGCGCAGCAGGTTGCGGTCGACCGCGGGCATGCGGTCGAGGGTCCAGCCCTCGGCGTAGGTGGTGATGAGCTCGTCGATGCGCGGGCGGTGCCTGGCCACGCCCTCAACGATGGCCGAGGTGTATTCGTTGACCGGGGGCTCCTGCCGCTCCACGCGCTCGGCGAGGATCTTCAGCGGATCCTCGCCGCGGAGTTCGGACTCGAAGAGGATGTCGAGCGCACGCCTGCGCGCCTTGCCACGTGCCGACACCTCAGGCCCGGCCGAGGTACTCGCCGGTGCGGGTGTCGACCTTCACCTTCTCGCCCGTCGTGATGAACAGCGGGACCTTGATCTCCGCGCCGGTCTCCAGCTTGGCGGGCTTGGTGCCGCCGGTGGAGCGGTCGCCCTGCAGGCCCGGCTCGGTCTCGGCGATGGTGAGCTCGGCCGCGGCGGGCAGGTCGACGTAGAGGGCGGCGCCCTCGTTGAAGGCGACCGTGGCCGTGGTGTTCTCCAGCATGTAGTTGGCGGCGGTGCCGACCGTGGCGGCGGACACGTTGACCATGTCGTAGGTCTCGGTGTCCATGAAGACGAAGTCGTCGCCGTCGCGGTAGGAGTACTGCATCTCGCGCTTGTCGACGTTGGCCACGTCGACCTTCACGCCGGCGTTGAAGGTCTTGTCGACGACCTTGCCGGAGAGGACGTTCTTCAGCTTGGTGCGCACGAACGCGCCGCCCTTGCCCGGCTTGACGTGCTGGAACTCGACAACGCTCCAGAGCTCACCGCCCTCGAGCTTCAGCACGATGCCGTTCTTGAGGTCGTTGGTCGTCGCCACTCGTTCTTCTCCCGCGTGCGGCCGCTCTAAAGGACGAGCAGCTCCTTGGTCGTCTTGGTGAAAAGCTCCGGCCCGCCCGCACGGGTCACGAGGGTGTCCTCGATCCGGACGCCGCCTCGGCCGGGGAGGTAGACCCCAGGCTCGACGGTGATCGGAACTCGATCCTCTAGTCTACCGGTACGCGAGGGGCCCAGGAACGGCTCCTCGTGGATCTCCAGGCCGACGCCGTGCCCGAGGCCGTGCCTGAAGTGCTCGCCGTGGCCCGCCTCCGCCACGATCGAGCGGGCCGCGCGGTCCACGTCACCGGCCGCCGCGCCGGGCGCGAGCGCGTGCCGGCCCGCCCGCTGGGCTTCGGCCACCAGGTCGTAGAGCTCGCGCTGCCAGCCGGCGGGCGGCCCGAGGCTGACCGTACGGGTCATGTCGGCGTGATAGCCCTGGTAGCGGGCGCCGAAGTCCATCGTCACCAGGTCGCCGGCGCGCAGCTCCCTGCCGGTGGGGGCGTGGTGCGGGATCGCGCCGTTCTCGCCCGCGGCCACGATCGAGTCGAACGCGGGCTTGTCGGCGCCCAGCTCGGTCATGCGGTTCTCCAGCAGCCGGGCGAGCTCGCGCTCGGTCATGCCGGGGACGATGCGGGCCGAGACGTCGGCGAACGCCTGATCGGTGATCGCGCAGGCGGTGCGCAGCAGCTCCAGCTCGGCGTCGTCCTTGACGGCGCGCAGCTCCTCGACCACCGGGCCGAGCGGCACCAGCCCCTCGCCCAGGCGGCGGTAGGTGGCCACGGTCATGCTCGACGCCTCGATGCCCGCGCCCGGCTCGGCCAGCCGGGCCGCCACGTCGGACGCCTCGACGACCGGGACGCCGAGGGTGCGGGCCTTGCCGATGTAGCGGTTGTCGGTGGCGAGCAGCGCCGAGCCGTCGGCCCGGACCAGGACGGCCGCGTTCGAGCTGGCCAGGCCCGTCAGATAGCGGACGTTGACCGCGGAGGTGACGAGGAGCGCCGGCACCTCGCGGGCGGGGAGCAGCGCGGCGAGCCGCGCCAGGCGCGCCGCGTGGTCGAAGGTCATCCCGCCAATCTACGGCCGCTCACCGGCCCTCGCGGCGCGCGACGGGTCAGCGGTCCGGTACGGCCCATTCGCGGATGAACTCGGCGAGCGGGCCGGTCGGCTCCATGTCGCCCTTCTGCTGGGCGCGCTCCAGGTCGCGGTAGACGCCGGCGACCTGCTTGAGCGCGGCCTCGCGGTGGCCGGCGGCGTACTTGCCCGCCGCCTTGCGCAGCTTGTCCTGGGCCTTGGAGGCGACGCGCGGGTTGATGCCGTTGGTGCCGACCTGGTGCGTCACGGCCTGGTCGAACGCGCTCAGCCACCGGTCGAAGCCGCCGGGCGGCTCCTGGCCGGGGCGGAGGGTGCCGCGGACGGGGGGCGTCTCGCGCAGCGCGCTGGGCAGCTCGCTGTCCGGCCCGAAGGTGATCACGTTGCCCGGCGACGGCTGGGCCGGCGGGCTGGAGGGCTCGCCGGTGGGCCAGTCGGACGTCGTGGTGGGCGTCTGTCCCGGCACGACGTCCGTGGTGGGCGCGTCGCTGGGGGTGGCCACCGCGACCGGGTCGCGGCCCTCGGGCTCGTCGCCGCCCGCGTTCGCCCAGAGGACCATGCCGACGGTCACCGCGACGATGGCGGCCACGGCCGCGCCGAGCTGGACGACGAGCCTGCGCCCGCCGCGCGCCGGCTGCCGCGGGCCCTCCATCGCGAGGTCGCCGGCCTGGTAGACGGCGGTGTCCCCGGCGCGGGCCGCCGGTGCGGCGCCGGGAACGTCGCCGCGCAGCATGGCGCCGGTCACGGGCACGCCGGCGGGGGCCGCCGGGGCGTCGGGGTTGGCGCGGGGGTGGGCGATGGTCACCAGCGCGCGGCGGATGGTCTCGCCGCCGGCCGGGCGGCGGGCGGGGTCTTCCGCGATCATGGCCAGCACCAGGCGGTCGAGCTCGGCGGGCACCCCGGCCCTGAGCGCACTGGGCGGCACCGGCCCCGTGGCGGAGACGCCCGTGGCGGAGACGCCCGTGGCGGAGACGCCCGTGGCGGAGACGCCCGTGGCGGAGACGCCCGTGGCAGAGACGCCCGTGGCGGAGACGCCCGCACCGGAGACGCCCGTGGCGGGGGCGTCCTCCGTGCCGGCGGCCTCGAAGGGGTGGCGGCCGGACAGCAGCTCGTAGCAGACGCAGCCGAGGGCGTACACGTCGCCGGCAGGTCGCGCCTCGTCCCCCGCGGCCCGCTCGGGGGCCAGGTAGCGGGGGTCGCCGCCGGGCGTGGCCGCGCCGCCGAGCCCGAACCCGACGACCTTGAGCACGCCGCTGCCGGCCCGCCGGAAGCTGTCGGGGTCGATCTCCCCGTGCACCACCCCGGCGCGGTGCGCGGCGTCCAGCCCGGCGGCCGCCTGCGCCACCAGGTCGCACGTCTCCACCACGCCGAGGGTGCCGCCCGCGGCCTCCCGCTCCTCGCCGAGGCTCATCCCCGTGAGGTGCTCCATCACCAGGAACGGCGCCCCGTCGTGCTCGCCGACGTCCAGGACCATGGCCACGTTCGGATGGATGACCTTGGCCACGGCCTGGGCGTGCTGCCTGAGCGTTTCCGGGGTTCCCGCGCCCCGCAGCAGCTTCACGGCCACGACCCAGTCGGCGCGGGTGTCGTACCCGCGCCACACCTCGCCCACCGGTCCGGCGCCGATGCGCTCCTCCAGCCGGTACCGGTCGGCTATCAACGCCGGCGTCGTCGCGTCGGACATATCTCCGCCAAACACTCGAAAATCATGATTTCCGACCCACCATAGGCCCCCACGGCGCCGCGCGCCTCCGCGAGAGCGAGAGGGAGCGGGTCAGGCGGCGACCGGCTCCGGCGTCCGCCGCGTCCCGGACGGGGCGTCGTCGAGCGGCTGCGGAGGGGCGTTGAAGACCGCCGTGTCGAGGCGGCCCTCCGAGCGGGCCACCAGCACCGGCACCACCATCTGGCCGGCGACGTTGGTGGCGGTGCGCATCATGTCGAGGATCGGGTCGATGGCCAGCAGCAGGCCGACGCCCTCCAGCGGCAGTCCCAGGGTGCTGAGCGTGAGCGTCAGCATGACGGTCGCGCCGGTGAGCCCCGCGGTGGCGGCCGAGCCGACGACCGAGACGAACGCGATCAGCAGGTAGTCGCCGAGGCCGAGCGGCACGCCGAAGACCTGCGCCACGAAGATCGCGGCGAGCGCCGGGTAGACCGAGGCGCAGCCGTCCATCTTGGTGGTCGCGCCGAACGGCACCGCGAAGGAGGCGTAGTCGGGGTCCACGCCGTTGCGCTCGACCGTGACCCGCTGCGTCAGCGGCAGCGTGCCGACCGACGAGCGCGAGACGAACGCCAGCTCGATCGCGGGCCAGGCGTTGCGGAAGAAGCGCACGGGGCTGACCTTGCCCCAGACCGCCAGCAGCGTCGGGTAGACGGCCAGCAGCACCAGGAGGCAGCCGGCGTAGACCCCGGCGCTGAACTTGGCGAGCGGCGCGAGCAGGTCCCACCCGTACGTGGACACGGCCTTGCCGATGAGGCCCGCCGTGCCGATGGGCGCGAGCCTGATGACCCACCACAGCGCCTTCTGGACCAGCTCCAGCACCGACCGGGCGAGCGCGAGGGCCGGTTCGGCCTTCTCCCCCGCCGCCAGGGCGGCCGCGCCGAGCACGGCGCCCAGGAAGACGATCTGGAGGACGTTGACCTCGGTGAAGGCGGTGACGACGTTGGTCGGGAGGATGCCGGTGACGAAGTCGAGCCAGGTGCCGGCGTGCTCGGGGGCCTTGGCGGCGCCGGTGTCGAGGCTGACGCCGCGGCCGGGGTCGATGAGCAGGCCGAGCCCGATGGCGAGGGCCACCGCCACCGCGGCGGTGATCAGGAACCACATCAGGGTCTTGGCGGCGAGCCTGGCCGCACCGTTGACGTTGCGCAGGTTGGCGACGCTGACCAGCACGGCGGTGAAGACCAGCGGCGGCACGGCGAGCTTGAGCAGCTGGACGAAGATCTGGCCGACCCTGTTCAGGGTCTCGGCCAGCCAGGTCACGTCCCAGATCCTGGCGGCGAAGCCCAGCGCGACGCCGGCGGCGAGGCCGGTGAGGAGCTGGAGCGAGAAAGAGAATCTCTTCACGGGAGGAAAGCTCCGGACTTGTGAGGTTATGGGTGGTCGCGACGTCGTACGGTCAGCGACACAGCGACGTGTGCAACCGGCACAGGTCGACGTGCAGCCGCTCGACGAGCAGCACGAGCACCAGGGAGAACCTCACGGGGCCTGTCAACGCCGGTGAGATCCGGAGCATTCCTCACGGAAAGGGTGATTCACCCCACTTAACCGGTCATCCGGCGATGTCCTTGATCTGCTCGATGAGCCGGACCCGCTCCTCGTGCGTACGCCCGAGCGGCGCCACGTTCAGCGTGGTGACCCCCGACTCCTTCAGCGCCTGCACCCGGTCGCGCACGAAGCCCTCGCTGCCGATCAGCGACTGCTTCTCCAGCAGCTCGGTGGGCACCTTGGCGGCGGCCTCGTCCTTCTTGCCCGCGAGGTAGAGGTCCTGGATCTCCTCGGCCTCCTTCTCGTAGCCGTAGCGCCTGGCCAGGTCGTTGTAGAAGTTCTTGCCCTTGGCGCCCATGCCGCCGATGTAGAGGGCCGCCATCGGCCGCCCGAACTCCAGCAGCCCGGACACGTCGTCGCCGATCGCGAGGGACGCCTGCGCGATCACGTCCAGCTCGCCCAGCTCGGGGTCGCGCTTGGCCTTGCCCGCGGCCAGGGCCTCGCCCCAGACCTCGCCGGCCTTCTCCGGAACGTAGAAGATCGGCTCCCAGCCCTCGGCCAGCTCGGCGGCCAGCTCGACGTTCTTCGGCCCGATGGCGGCGACCACGATGGGGATGCGGGGACGCACCGGGTGGTTGATGATCTTCAGGGCCTTGCCCAGGCCGGTGCCCTGGCCGGGCGGGAGCGGCACCTGGTAGTGGCGGCCCTGGTGCTCCACGCGCTCGCGCCGCCACACCTGGCGGCAGATCTCGATGACCTCCCGCGTACGCGCCAGCGGCGCGGTGTACGGCACCCCGTGGAACCCCTCGATCACCTGCGGCCCCGACGCGCCGATGCCGAGCGTGAAACGCCCGTCGGAGACGAAGTCGAGCCCGGCGGCGGTCATGGCCAGGAGCGTCGGCGTGCGCGAGTAGATCGGCAGGATGCCGGAGGCGATCTGCAGCCGCTCGGTCTTCGCCGCGATGTAGCCCATCTGGCTGACCGCGTCGAAGCTGTAGGCCTCGGCCACGAACACGATGTCCAGTCCGGCCTTCTCGTAGTCCGCCAGCTCGGCGACGGTCTCCTTGAAGCCGCCCGAGTAGTTGATTGCCATACCGATGCGCATGCCGGGCTCCCCTAGAACCGAATGATGTTCCGTTTCGACGCGAACAGGCTATCGCGTCGGCTCTCCGGCGGGGAGCGGCTAGCCTGGGACGGGTGCTGAGTCGCGTTGTCGTGGTGCTGTCTGCGGTGGTGGCCGCGGCTCTGGCGGGTCATCGGCTGATCCCCTCGCTCGGCGGGTTCACCCCCGTCCTGGAGAGCCTGCTGCCTTGGATCGGGCTGGCCGTGCCGGTACTGCTGCTCGCCGCCGCGCTGGCGCGTTCCACCGTGGCCGCCGCGGCCGCGCTGGTGCCGGGGGTGGTGTGGGCGGCGATGTTCGGCTCGACGCTCCTGCGCACGCCGCCCGGCGGGGCCAGCGACCTGTCCGTGGGCACGGTCAACGTCGGCGTGCGCAACGACGCCTCCGGCGAGGCCGTACGCGCCATCGCCAAGGACCTCGACCTGCTGGCCGCCCAGGAGCTGACGCCCGGCGGCCCGGCCGCCAAGCAGCTCAACAAGATGTTCAAGTACCACTACCCGGTCAGCACGGTCGGCCTGTGGAGCCGCTACCCGCTCAGCCGCACCGAGCCGCTGGACGTCGGCCTGGGCTGGCCGCGCGCCCTGCGCGCCGTCGCCGAGACCCCCAAGGGCAAGGTCACCGTCTACGTCATGCACCTCGCCTCGGCCCGGCCCGGCCACACCGCCTCGCGCGACGCCTCGCTGGCCCGCGCCCGCGCGCTGGTCGACGCCGATCCGAGCAAGCGCATCCTGCTGCTCGGCGACCTCAACACCGCCACCACCGACCGCAACCTGCGCGGCCTCACCCCGCCGCTCACCGACGCGCAGAGCGTCGCGGGCGACGGGTTCGGCTTCACCTGGCCGGCCGAGTTCCCGGTCACCCGGCCCGACCACATCCTGTTCAAGGGGATGGAGGCCACCGAGGCGGGCGTGGCCCCGGCGACCGGCAGCGACCACCGCGCGGCGATCGCCTCGTTCCGCTTCTAGCCCTGGCTTCGCAGGGCGGCGAGGTCCCCCGGCGTGTCGATGTCGGCGGGGTCACCGTGGTCGTCGCACGGCACCTCGGTCACCAGCTCGGGATGGGCCTTGATGAACGCGCGGGCCCCGACGTCCCCCACCGCGCGCTCGGCCACCTCGGCGAAGTGCTCGCGGGCGACGAGCACCGGGTTCCTGCGCCGGCCCCCGTACGTCGCGACGGCCAGCCCGGCGCGCGCCTCGATCAGCGCGCGCACCGCGCCCGGCCGGATCAGCGGCTGGTCGACCAGCGCGATCACCACGGCCTCCGCCTCCTCGGGCAGCGCGGCCAGGCCGGCCCGCAGCGACGAGCCCATGCCGGAGGCCCAGCCGGGGTTGCGCACCGCGACCGCCCCGCGCACCTGCGCGTCGGCCGCGCCCAGCACCACCACGACCGGGTGGCAGCCGCCCTCCGCGAGCAGCCGTACGCCCCGGTCGAGCAGGCGTTCGCCGTCGTACTCGACGAGCGCCTTCGGCGTGCCGAGCCGTGCGCCGCGCCCGGCCGCGAGCAGCAGTCCCGCGATCACGGCGACTCGTGGTGGATGCGGCCGCGCGTGGTGGACAGCGGGCGGCCGGTGCCGCCCCAGCGGAGCTGGATCAGCTCGGCGGCGATCGACACGGCGGTCTCCTCGGGGGTGCGCGCGCCGAGGTCCAGGCCGATGGGCGAGCGCAGCCGGGCCAGCTCCTCCTCGGTGAGCCCGGCCTCGCGCAGCCGGGCCAGGCGGTCCTCGTGCGTACGGCGCGAGCCCATCGCCCCGACGTACCCGGCGCCGGTGCGCAGCGCCACCTCCAGCAGCGGCACGTCGAACTTCGGGTCGTGGGTGAGCACGCAGATCACCGTGCGCTCGTCCACCTCCACCGTGGCGAGGTAGTCGTGCGGCCACTTGACCACGACCTCGTCGGCGTCGGGGAAGCGCTTCTGCGTGGCGAAGACCGGCCGGGCGTCGCAGACCGTGACGTGGTAGCCGAGGAACTTGCCGACCCGCGCCACCGCCGCCGCGAAGTCGATCGCCCCGAACACCAGCATGCGCGGCGGCGGCGCGAACGCGTGCACGAACACCGCGAGGTCGTCCAGCCGCCGCTCCCCCTCGCCGCCGTAGCGGCGGATGCCGGTCGCGCCCTGGGCGAGCATGCCGCGGGCGTCGTCGTCCACGGCCTCGTCGAGCCGGCGCACCCCGAGGGTGCCCGAGGCGCGGTCCGGCCAGATGATCCGGCGCGCCCCGATCCGTCCCGGGCCGGAGACGACGGTGGCGACGGCGACCGGCTCGTGCGCCTCGATCGACGCGGCCACCTCGCCGAGCTGGGGGAAGGTCTCGATCGAGATGGGCTCGACGAGGATGTCGATGATGCCGCCGCAGGTGAGCCCGACGGCGAAGGCGTCGTCGTCGGTGACCCCGTAGCGCTGGAGCACCGGCGTGTCGATCTCGCCGGCCAGCTCGAACACCGCGCCCTCGACGCAGCCGCCGGACACGCTGCCCACGACCTCGTCGCCGCGCACCGCCATCGCCGCGCCCGGCGGTCGCGGCGCGCTGCTGAACGTGCTGACCACGGTGGCCAGCCCGAACTTGAGCCCCGACCGGTACCAGCGCATGATCTCCGGCAGCACGTCACGCATGGGCGAGCCTTTCGCTGAGTTGCTCGAAGGCGGCCAGGCTGTGCCCGGCCACCAGGTCGTCGATGTACGGCAGTGCGGCCCGCATCCCGCCCGTGAGCGGCTGGTAGTCCTCATACCCCTTGTGCGGGTTGACCCAGATGACGCGGTACGCCTGCCGCGAGAGCCTGGCCATCTGGGCGGCCAGCAGGCCGGGGTCGCCGCGTTCCCAGCCGTCGGAGGCGATCACCACGATCGCGCCCCGCGCGCTGAACCGGGTCAGGTACTCGCGCAGCTCCTCCCCCAGCCGGGTGCCGCCGCTCCAGTCGGGGATGGCCTTCGAGGCCTCGTTCAGCGCGGTGCCGGGGTCGCGGTGGCGCAGCTCGGCGGTGAGCGGGGTGAGGCGGGTGCCGACGGAGTAGACCCTGGTGGCCCGCGGCTCGCTCCTGACCAGGGCGTGGGCGAAGCGCAGCAGGGTCTCGGCGTAGGGGGCCATGGAGCCGCTGACGTCCACGAACAGCACCACCGCACGGGGTCGGGTGGCGTGCGCGCGGTGGCGGAGCCCGGCCACCTCGCCCTTGCGCAGCGCCTCGCGGATCGTCCTGCGCCGGTCGAGCGCGCCGCGGCGGGCACGCTCGAAGCGGCGCGAGCGCCGCCGGGCCCGCCGGTCGCGCAGCAGGGCAAGCAGGCGGTGCACCTCGGCCCGCTCGGCCGCGGTGAGCCTGGCCACGTCCCGGTGCCGCAGGATCTCGGCGCGGCTCGCGGTCGCGGGGGCCGCCGTCGCCTCGCCGCCGCCCTCCTCCTCGCCGCCCGGGTCCTCGTGCGCCGCCAGGTGCCGGGTGACGCTCGTGACGGCCGTACGGGCGAGCGTCGCGCGCCGCCCGGCGAAGTAGGCGGCGAAGCAGCGGTCGTAGCGGGGCAGGTCGTCCGGCGTCGCGCACAGCGTGAGCCGCCCGGCCCAGTAGACGGCGGCGCGGTCGGTCACGTCGAGATGGGCGAGCGCGGCCAGCAGGCTCTGGGTGCGGTCGTGGTCGGCGGCCACCCCGGCCGCCCGCAGCGTCCTGGCGAAACCCGTCATGACGGCGACCAGCCCGCCTGCGTCCCCGGAGAGGTCAGTCATGGGACAGCAGCCCGTTGCCGAGGACGCTCACCACGTCCTCCCGGTACTTCAGCGCCGCCCCCAGCGTGGCGGCGGCCAGCCCCGGGTCCAGCTCCTTCGCGCCCAGCGTCAGCAGCGCCTCCGTCCAGTCCAGCGTCTCGGCCACGCCGGGCGGCTTGACCAGGTCGGCCCGGCGCAGCCGCTCGGCCGCCCGCGCCACCTGCAGCGCCAGGGTCTCGGTGCACTGCGGCAGGCGGCGCAGCAGGATGGCCACCTCGCGGTCGTAGGACGGGTGCTCCAGCCAGTGGTAGAGACAGCGCCGCTTGAGCGCGTCGTGGACCTCACGGGTGCGGTTGGAGGTCACCACGACCACCGGCGGCGTCTCCGCCCTGATCGTGCCCAGCTCGGGGATCGAGATCGTGAAGTCCGACAGCACCTCCAGCAGGAACGCCTCGAACTCGTCGTCGGCCCGGTCGATCTCGTCCACCAGCAGCACGCTGGGCTGCGTCTCGACGGCCTTCAGCAGCGGGCGGGCGATGAGGAAGCGCCGGTCGTAGATCTCGCCCTCCAGCCGGGCGACGTCGGTGACCCCGGCCGCCTCGGCGGCCTTGAGATGCAGGAGCTGGCGGGCGAAGTCCCAGTCGTAGAGCGCCTGGGCGGCGTCCAGGCCCTCGTAGCACTGGAGCCGGATGAGCGGCGCCCGCAGCAGCGTGGCGAGGGTCTTGGCCAGCTCGGTCTTGCCGACGCCCGCCTCCCCTTCCAGGAACAGCGGCCGTCCCATGCGCAGCGCGAGGAAGGCGGCCGTCGCGAGCCCCTCGTCGGCCAGGTAGGCGTGCCGATCGAGCAGCTCGATGAGCTTTTCCGGCGACTGGATGTCCATCGTCCTGATTGTCCGGCGCAGCACGCCTTCAGGCTACGTCGCCACCCCGCCCGGCGATAAGACGCCGGCCCGACTTGAGGTCAGGGCCGCTCCGGCGCCTCTCCGCGCTCGTGGATGAGCGCCGTCAGCTCGGCGACGGCCTGCGCGGCGCGCTCCTTCTCCGAGCCCTGGATGCCCATCGCGCCGATC
The DNA here is from genome assembly GCF_041402765.1 of Nonomuraea sp. AD125B. Taxonomy (NCBI): domain Bacteria; kingdom Bacillati; phylum Actinomycetota; class Actinomycetes; order Streptosporangiales; family Streptosporangiaceae; genus Nonomuraea; species Nonomuraea sp. AD125B. The sequence goes on from NZ_JBGLOU010000009.1 coordinate 188,226, forward strand.
GTGCTGCCGTCGGAGAAGTCGACGCGCGGCCACGGCTCGCCCGGCGTCATCGACACCTCCAGGACCTCCGGCCAGGAGTAGCGGTGGGTGCGTACGGCGTTGACGAGGGTCACGCCCTGCTCGTCGGCGTCCACCCGCACCCGGCCCAGCAGGTGCAGCACGTACGCCACCGCCACGCCGAACGCGACGATCGCGATGCGGTCGGGCAGCTTGAACGGCTCGGAGATGAAGATCGCCATGATCACCGCGCCCGCCACGACCAGCGCGGCGAAGCCGTAGGCGACCATGCGCGGGACGCGCGGGCGCCAGGTGACGGGCAGGGACGGCGGCGGGACGGCGGGCTCGGACACGAGGAGAACCTACCGCAGCTCAGGGCAGGTCCCGCAGGAGGAGTCGCCGGTTCGGTCCCATGTCGGGACCGGGCCGCTCCCCCTGCGGGCGCGCGGCTCAGGAAAGATCGCGCAGGAGGAGCGCGGTCTCCAGTGCGGCGACCGCCGACTCGTACCCCTTGTCCTCCTTGCTGCCCGGCAGCCCCGACCGGTCGAGCGCCTGGTCCAGGGTCTCGCAGGTGAGCACGCCGTTGCCGACCGGCGTGCGCTCGTCCAGCGAGACCCGGGTCAGACCGGCGGTCACCGAGTCGCAGACGTAGTCGAAGTGGGCGGTCTCGCCGCGGATGACCGCGCCGAGCGCCACCACGGCGTCGCAGCGGCGGGCCAGCGCCTGGGCGACCACCGGGATCTCCAGGGATCCCGGCACCCGCACCACGGTGGCCCGCGCGCCGCTGTCGTCGCACGCCGCCACGGCCCGCGCCACGAGCTGGTCGGTGATCTTGGCGTGCCAGGTGGCGGCCACCACCCCCACCGTCAGCCCCGCCGCGTCCGGCGCCGCGGCCTGGGGGCGTCCTTCCCCGCTCATGATGCCTCCGAGATGTCGTGGCCGAGGCGATCGCGCTTGGCCTTCAGGTACCGCTCGTTGTAGGGGTTCATGGCCACGGGCATGGGCTCGCGGCCGAGGACCTTGATGCCGTAGCCGTCCATGCCCTTGAGCTTGGACGGGTTGTTGGTGAGCAGCCGCACCGACTTCACGCCGAGGTCGGCGAGGATCTGCCCCGCGTTGGAGAACTCCCGCGCGTCCACCGGCAGCCCGAGCTCCAGGTTGGCGTCCACGGTGTCGGAGCCGTTGTCCTGCAGGCTGTACGCCTTGAGCTTGGCCAGCAGCCCGATCCCCCTGCCCTCGTGCCCGCGCAGGTAGACGACGACGCCGCGGCCCTCCTGGGCGATGGCCGACATCGCGCTGTCGAGCTGCACACCGCAGTCGCAGCGCAGCGAGCCGAACACGTCGCCGGTCAGGCACTCGGAGTGGGCGCGTACCAGGACGTTCTCTCCGTCGCCCAGCTCGCCGTAGACCAGCGCCATGTGCTCGCCGCCGTCGAGGGCGCTGGCGTAGCCGTAGCCGCGCCACATGCCGTACACGTTCGGCAGGCGCGTCTCGGCGACCCGGGTGACCATGCTCTCGACCCGCCGCCGGTGGTCCACGAGCTGCTCGATGGAGACCAGCGCGAGGCCGTGCCGGTCGGCGAAGCGCCGCAGCTCGGGCAGGCGGGCCATGCTGCCGTCGTCGTTGACGACCTCGGCCAGCGCCCCGGCCCCGGACAGACCGGCGAGCCTGGCCAGGTCCACGGCGGCCTCGGTGTGGCCGCGCCTGGCCAGCACGCCGCCCTCGTGGTAGCGCAGCGGGAAGACGTGCCCGGGGCGGACCAGCTCGTTGGGCTCGGTCGCGGAGTCGGCGAGCGTGCGGATGGTCCGCGCCCGGTCGGCCGCGGAGATGCCGGTGGTGACGCCGTCGCGGGCGTCCACGGTGATCGTGTACGCCGTGCGCATGCGCTCCTTGTTGTGGAAGACCATGAGCGGCAGCCCGAGCCGGTCGAGCTCCCTGCCCTCCATGGCCACGCAGATCATGCCGCTGGTGTGCCGGATCGTGAACGTGCACAGCTCGGGCGTCGCCTTGGCCGCGGCGAAGATGAGGTCGCCCTCGTTCTCGCGGTTCTCGTCGTCCACGACCACGACCGGCTTGCCGTTGCGGATGTCCTCGATGGCGCGTTCGATCGGGTCGAGCTCGATCTTCTTCTCCTCCCTCACTGGGCCACCGCCACCTGCGGCGCGGCGCCCGTGCCCGCGCGGTACTCGCGCAGCCACTTGACGAACCCGACGACGACCAGCACGAAGAACACCCCGTACACCCATCCGGAGACGACCAGCCCCGAGCTGAAGGCGAGCGGCACCCCGACGAGGTCGACAGCCACCCACACGATCCAGAAGTCGACCAGCGCCCGCCCCTGCGCCCAGGTGGCGATCGCGCTGCCGACGAAGATGTAGGCGTCGGCGGCCACCAGGAACGCGCCCTTCGGCAGCGGCACCTGCGCGCCCCACGACAGCTTCGTCACCCAGAACAGCAGCCCGACCAGCGCGGTCCCCGCCAGCAGCGCGCCGACCAGCACCAGCCGCTCCCACAGGGCGGCCGGCCTGATCGGGAGCTGCTTGCCGCCCTGGGTGCCGCGCCGCCACGCCCACCAGCCGTACAGCGCCAGGATGCCGAACATGGCCTGCTTCAGCGCGTTGCCGGTGATGTGCGCGTTGATCGAGGCGATGAACAGCAGCACCGAGCCGGCGAACTGCACCGGCCAGGTCCACATCGACTTGCGCATGGCCAGCAGCACCGTGGACAGCGCGGCGATGTTGCCGATCAGGTCCGTCCAGAGCACGTGTGTGCCGAATACCGTGAATCCGGCGTCCGCCCAGTTCACTGCCTGACCACCAGCCTTTCCACATACTTCGCGATCACGTCGACCTCGATGTTCACCAGGTCGCCCACCTGGCGTTCGCCCATGGTGGTGAGCCGCAGCGTGGTCGGGATGAGGCTCACGCCGAAGCCGTCGTCGTCAACCGTGGTGACCGTCAGGCTGATTCCGTCGATCGCGATGGAGCCCTTCTCGGCGACGTACCGGCTCAGCGGCTCCGGGAGGGAAAAGCGCAGGTCGTCCCAGTTCTCGCCGGGGGCGCGGGACAGCAGCACGGCGGTGCCGTCCACGTGGCCCTGCACGATGTGGCCGCCGAGGCGCTGGTCGGCGCGTACGGCCCGCTCCAGGTTGACCGCGGACCCGGCGGACAGCGCGCCGAGGGAGGTGCGGTCGAGGGACTCCCGCATCACGTCCACGGTGAAGACGCCGTCCGCGGCCTCGACCACCGTCAGGCACACGCCGTTGACGGCGATGGAGTCGCCGTGGCGGGCGTCGGAGGTGACCAGCGGGCCGCGTACGGACAGCCGGGCGCCGCCGCCGGCGTGTTCGATGGCGACGACTTCGCCCTTTTCCTCAATGATTCCGGTGAACATCGATCACTGCTCCCTGCTGGGTTGCGCGACGGGCCGGGCGATCAGCCGAACATCTGGCCCTATGGGGGAAATTTCGTCAAAGGTCAGGCGATGGATGGCGTCGATCGTGCCCACCCCGGCCGGGCCGAGCGCGGCGCGGCCGGAGCCGAGCAGCGCCGGGGCCACGTACGCGACCACCCGGTCGGTCAGCCCTCCGCGCAGGAACGATCCCGCGAGCGCGGGCCCGCCTTCGAGGAAGACGCCGACGACCTCGCGGGCGGCCAGCTCGGTCAGCAGGGCGCGCAGGTCGAGGCCGCTCCCGTGGCGGGGCAGGCGCAGGATGTCGGCCTTGAGCCGGCCGGTGTCGGCGTCGTCGGCCACGGCGAGGAGGGTGGGGGCCTGGTCGTCGAGCACGCGGGCTTCGGGGGGCGTACGGGCCTCGGTGTCGACCACGACCCGCAGCGGCGGCCTGCGCCGGGCGGACGGACCCTCCGGTCGGGCGGTGAGCCGGGGGTCACTGCGCCGCGCGGACGGGCCGTCCGGTCGGGCGGTGAGGCGGGGGTCGTCGGCGAGCACGGTGCCGACGCCCGCGACGATCGCGTCGGCGGCGGCCCGCATCCGGTGCACGTCGGCCCGTGACTCCGGCGAGGTGATCCACTGGCTGGTGCCGTCCTCGGCGGCCGAGCGGCCGTCGAGCGTGGCGGCGAACTTCCAGGTCACGTGGGAGCGGCCGAGCCGCGCGTAGGTGAGCCACTCCTCGTTGACCCGTTCGGCCTCGGCCGCCAGCACGCCCGTGGTCACCTCGACCCCGGCGGCCCGCAACCGCGCCGCGCCGCCCGCCGCCTTGGGGTTGGGGTCGGCCACCGCGACCACGACCCGCGCGATCCCGGCGTCGAGCAGCGCCCGGCTGCACGGCCCCGTCCGCCCGGTGTGGTCGCAGGGCTCCAGCGTCACGTACGCCGTGCCGCCCCGGGCCCGCTCCCCCGCCTGGGCGAGCGCGCCGATCTCGGCGTGCGGCCCGCCCGCGTACGCGTGGAAGCCCTCCCCGGCGACCGCGCCGTCCGCGTCCAGCACGACGCAGCCGACGACCGGGTTGGGGCTGGTGGTGCCGTGACCGCGCGCGGCCAGCGCGACGGCGCGCGCCATGGGGGCGGCGTCCTGCTCGGGTAGCTCCACCCGGGGTCTCCTACTCGCCAGTAGCTTCAAGCCACGGCGGGCCCCGGGGGACTCGATGGTGCACGACATGCACCACAGCAGGCATCCGGCGGTATGCCGGACACCTCGCGCGCTGCCTCCCATCCGGACTTTAACCGTCGGTCCCGGAATTTCACCGGGTCAACCGGCCGATGGCATCGGCCGGGTCGCGGACTGTAACCGCCGGTTCGGAGTTTCACCGACCCCGGAGCACGCTAGCTCTGTTCTCCCATCAGTGTGCCATGTCCGAAACGCCGAGCGCGACCGCCCCCTGCGCGGGGATTCAGGCGGCCGTCATCCGGCGCGCCCGGCGGGCCACCGGCGCGTACCTGACCTGCGGGGGCACCAGCCCGAGCCCGGTGTGCAGGGTACGCAGGGTCGCCGTCGCCCACAGGTCGCCGACGGGGGTGGCGGGCAGGCCGTACAGCCGCCGGGCCCAGCGCGGCAGCGTGGCGAAGGCCAGCAGCGTGAGCGCCGGCAGGGCGGGCTTGAGCGGGGTCAGCAGGAGCGGCAGCGGCGCGTTGAGCGACAGGCGCAGCGGATGGGCCGCCTCCGGGACGAAACGCAGCCCCGGCCGTTCGGCCCGGATGTAGTCCTCCAGCTCGGCGACCGAGCCCGGCACGTCCTCGGCCTTGAGCCCTACCACCTCGGCGGCCCGCCGCCACTCGGCCACGAACGTGTCGGCCTCGGCGTCGCTCAGCCGTACGCCGGCCCGCCGGGCAACCGACAGGTAGGAGTCGACCTCGCCGACGTGCACCCAGCGCAGGGCGTCGGGGTCGTCGAGACGGTAGGTCTCTCCGGTGTCGGGGTCGTGGGCGGTGAGGCTGGCGTGGATCTTGCGTACCCGGCGGCCCGCCCGCTCGACCTCCTCAGTGGTGCCGTACGTGCGGACCCGGACGAACTCCGTGGTGCGCTGGAAGCGCGCCCAGGACTCGGCCGGGTCCATGAGCGCGGAGTTCTGCAGCACGCCGCGCATCGCCCGCGGGTGCAGGCCCTGCATGAGCAGGGCGCGGAAGCCGCCGACGAGCAGGATGGGTTCGCCCATCACCCGCCAGGTGACCGAGCCGGGGCCGAAGATGCCATGGTCACTCATAAGTGGATAATTACCCAGGTTGGGTGACATCTATGTGTCGATTGTGGCCCCGTCGGGTGTCAATCCCGGCCGGGCATGGAAACCGCCACGCCGGCGGCTCAACCCCGGGCGCGGGTGCTCAGCCGTGGACGCTGGATGCTCAGTCGTGGACGCGGAATGGTCAGCCCTGGGCGCGGGTGCTCAGCCCTGGACGCGGAATGGTCAGCCCTGGGCGCGGGTGCTCAGCCCTGGACGCGGGATGGTCAGCCCTGGGCGCGGGTGGCGGCCGCGCGCAGCTCGTCGATGGCCGCGCCCGGGTCGGAGGCGCCGTAGACGGCGCTGCCCGCCACGAACACGTCCGCCCCCGCCTCGGCGCACCGCCCGATCGTCTCGGCGTCCACGCCGCCGTCGACCTGCACCCAGATCCGGCCGCCGTGCCGCCGCACCAGCTCACGCGCCCGGCGGACCTTCGGCAGCACCATGTCGAGGAACTTCTGCCCGCCGAAGCCCGGCTCCACGGTCATCAGCAGCAGCATGTCGAGCTCGGGCAGCAGGTCTTCGTACGGCTCGACCGCCGTGGCCGGGTTGAGCGCGAGCCCCGCCCGCGCCCCCTGCGCGCGGATCTCGCGCAGCGTGCGGACGGGCGCCTTGGCGGCCTCGGCGTGGATGGTGACGCTGCCCGCGCCCGCCTCGGCGTACTGCGGCGCCCAGCGGTCGGGGTCGGCGATCATCAGGTGGCAGTCGAGCGGCGTGGCGGTCGCCTTGCGCAGCGCCTCGACGACGGGCAGCCCGAGGGTCAGGTTGGGCACGAAGTGGTAGTCCATGACGTCGACGTGCAGCCAGTCGGCGTTGGGCACGGCGGCGGCCTCGTCGGCGAGCCTGGCGAAGTCGGCGGCGAGGATGCTGGGCGAGATCTGTACGGCCATGATTTCGCCCAGTCTAGTGAACGGCGGGAGACGTGCCCCCGCCGCGTCACGGACGGCGCTTGCGGACGAGCGCCAGGAACATCGCGTCGGTGCCGTGGCGGTGCGGCCAGAACTGCGCGTGCGGGCCGTCGCCGAGACCGTCGACCTCGGGCAGGTAGGCGCGCGCGTCGAGCTGCTCGGCGTCGTCGCGGCGGGCGAGCACGTCGCCCACCACGACCCTGGTCTCGGCCAGGTGCGGCGAGCAGGTGACGTACGCGACGACCCCGCCGGGCCGGACCGCGTCGAGGGCGGTGCCGAGCAGCCGGCGCTGCAGCCGGCCCAGCTCGGCGATGGCCGACGGGTCGCGGCGCCACCGGGCCTCCGGCCGCCGCCGCAGCGCGCCGAGCCCGGTGCAGGGCGCGTCCAGCATGACCCGGTCGAACACCCCGGGACGCCAGGCGGGCTCGGTGCCGTCGGCAGTGATCACGTCCGCGTGCCGGGTGGTCTGCCACACCAGCCGCGCGCGATGGAACTGGACGTCGGCCGCCAGCAGCCGCGCCCCGCCGGGGAACCCGGCCGGGCCGTCGGCGGCCGTGTCGCCGTGGGTGGCGATGGCGTCGAGCAGCCCGGCCTTGCCTCCCGGCCCGGCGCACATGTCGAGCCACCGCTCCCCGCCGCCGCCCGGACCGCCCGCCGGCGCGTCGCCGTCGTCGAGCGGGACGCGGGTGAGGGCGAGCGCCACGAGCTGGCTGGCCTCGTCCTGGACGGCCGCACGGGTGCCCGCCACGGCCTCGATCTGCCCGGGGTCGCCCTCACCCAGATAGGCCGCGTACGGCGAGTAGCGGCCCGGCGTGGCCCCGGCCTCCTCCAGCTCCTTGACCGAGCTGCGCCCCGGCCGGGCGACCAGGGTCACCAGGGGACGGACGTTGTCGGCGGCGAGCAGGTCGGTCAGCTCGGCGTCGCCGCCGAGCGCGTCGCGGAAGGCCGAGACGATCCAGCGCGGGTGCGCGTGGGCGACGGCGAGGTGGCCGACCGGGTCGGCGCCGGCGTCGGGCGCGACGATGGGCACCCACTCCTCGATCGTCCTGGACGCGATCTTGCGCAGCACGGCGTTGGCGAACTTGGCGGGGCCGGGGCCGACGCGCAGGCGTACGAGGTCGACCGTGGTGCCGACGGCGGCGTGCGGCGGGACCCGCATGCGCAGGAGCTGGTGGGCGCCGAGCCGCAGGGCGTCGCGCACGTCGGGATCGGGCGCGCGGTCGCTGCACATCTCGATGATTGCGTCGTACGTGCCGAGCCCGCGCAGCGTCCCGTAGGCCAGCTCGGTGGCGAGGGCGGCGTCACGGCCCCTGATGCCGCGCTCGCGCAGGATGCGCGGCAGGAGCAGGTTGGCGTAGGAGTCACGCTCGTCCACGGCCCTGATGACGTCGAACGCGGCGATCCTGGCCTCATCCCGAGGCACCCGCCGCCCCCCACGCCCGCCCTGCGCCCGCCCCTGCCCACCGCGGGCCTGGCCGTCGCGGGACTGGCCGCCGGCGCGGTTCTTCGCGCCGCCGCGGGGCCGGTCGCGGCCCCCGTCGTTGTGCTGACCGCTCACGCGAAGATCTCTTTGCCCTCCGGGCGGACTCCCCGAGCCCACTCCACGGCCCCCATGACCCGCTTGCCCTGGGGCTGCACCTCGCCCAGCTCGACCGCGTCCGTGGCGGTGCCGACGAGCACGCGGGACTTGCCCGCGGCGACCTCGCCGGGAGCCAGCCGCTCCCCGGGGACCGGCCGCACCGGCCCGAGCTTGATCCGCGTGCCGCGGAACTCGGTCCACGCGCCGGGGCCGGGCGTGCAGGCCCGGATGAGGCGATCGACGTGCATAGCCGGCTTGTCCCAGGCGACCCGCGCGTCGGCGACGTTGAGCTTGGGGGCGATGGTGACGCCGTCGGCCGGCTGCGGCCGGGCCTCCAGCGTGCCGTCCTCGACCCCGTCGAGCGTGGCGGCCAGCAGCCCCGCCCCGGACACAGAAAGCCGCTCCAGCAGCGCCCCGCTGGTGTCGTCGCGGCGGACCTCCTCGGTGACGACCCCGTAGACGGGCCCGGCGTCGAGCTCCTTGACGATCTGGAACGTGGTCGCGCCGGTGATCTCGTCACCGTGCAGGACCGCGTGCTGGACGGGCGCGGCGCCGCGCCACGCGGGCAGGATCGAGAAGTGCAGGTTGATCCAGCCGTGCCGGGGGACGTCGAGCGCGGACTGGGGCAGCAGCGCGCCGTAGGCCACCACGGGGCAGCAGTCGGGCCCGATCTCCCGCAGCCGGTCGAGGAACGCGGGATCGCCGGCCTTCTGCGGGCGCAGCACCTCGATGCCCGCCTCCTCGGCGAGCTCGGCCACCGGCGAGGGGTGGACCTTGCGCCCGCGCCCGGACTGGGCGTCGGGCCGGGTGACGACGGCCACCACCTCGTGCCGGGGCGAGTCGATCAGGGTGCGCAGCGACGGCAGAGCCGTCTCGGGCGTGCCCGCGAAGACCAGACGCATGCTTGTCAGAGTGCCTTTCCGCCGGTCGCGTGCGGCGAGAACTTGACGACGGGCGCGGCGAGCCCGCTCCACTCGGCCTCGCGGACCGCCTTCATGGCGAGCTTGCGCTGCTTGGGATCCATGCGGTCGATGAACAGGATGCCGTCGAGGTGGTCGGTCTCGTGCTGGAAGCATCGTGCCATGAGGTCGGTGCCCTCCAGCGTGACCGGCTCGCCGTGCATGTTGAAGCCCTTGGCCACGGCGCGCACGGCCCGCGGCGTCGGGAACGACAGCCCGGGGAAGGACAGGCAGCCCTCCTCGCCCTCCTCGTCCAGCTCGGACGACAGGTCGAGGTCGGGGTTGATCAGGTGGCCGAGCTGGTCGTCGACGTAGTAGGTGAACACCCGCAGGCCGACGCCGATCTGCGGGGCCGCGAGGCCCGCGCCCGGCGCGTCCATCATCGTGTCGGTGAGGTCTTTGACCAGCTTGCGGAGCTCCTTGTCGAAATCGACGACCGGGGCCGCCGGGGTGCGCAGCACCGGGTCTCCGAACAGCCGGATCGACTGGATCGCCAAAGGGGTCACTCCGTTTCGTCGCGAGGGATCAGCCCAGTTTAGTGTGCTGGAGCGAGCGGGCCTTCATCGCGGCTTTGCGGGCGGCCTTGGCCACCGACTCGTCGTCGTGGCGGCCTGCGAGCAGGTCGAGCACGGCGATGGTGTCGGGGTGGCCGACGGCGGGCATCTCGGCGACGAGCTTGACGAGGTCTTCCGGCGGGTCGAGCCGCGCCGCGGCGGGCCCGGACAGGTGCAGCAGGGCCGCCAGGGAGTCGACCGCGAGCCAGGTGTGGTCCTCGGGGCCGAGCGCCGGGGCCGGCAGGTCGCGGATGTGCAGCCAGGAGGCGGCGTAGCGGCGCAGGAGGGGCTCGTCGAGCGCCTCGCGCACGGGGGCCTCGGCCTCGGGACCCAGCTCCTCCAGGATCGCGCCCACCGCGCCGCGCTGCCCGGCGGTGCCGGAGGCGGCGATCGCGACGAGGTCGCGCGCGGCCGACTCGGGCGAGCGGCGCTCCAGCCACCCGGCGACGGCGCTCTGCGTGGCCGTGCCCTTGACCAGCGCCTCGACCAGCTCGGCCGCCGACAGGTCGGCGAAGACCTCCACCTCCTCCGCGGTCGGCGCGTCGTGCCCCTCACGCAGCAGGTCGCGGCGGACGGCCCACACCCCGAGCGGGGTGAGCGCGGTGCGCCCCGCGGGGGTCTGCTCGACCAGCCCGCAGTACGTGAGCAGCGACAGCGCCTCCAGCAGCTCGGCCGGCAGCGCGGCGGCCAGCCTGCGCATCTCGGCGGCCCCGGGGGCGCAGGCGACCTCGTGGGACTGGAGGATGCCACGGGCGAGGTTGGCGGTGGCGACGCCGGAGCGTACGGAGTAGATGGTGGCGAGCATCTCGGCCAGGTGGCCGTCCACCACGGCCGAGCCGGTCAGGCCCTCGTCGGCGCGGTCGAGGACGTCCATGACCACGCCGTCCCAGAACTCCAGCGTGGCCTCGACCGTGAGCTGCATCGACAGCGGCCCCCGCGCGGCCCGTCCGGCCGTGATGCGCAGCAGGCCGGTGTTGACGGCGACGATCCAGACCAGGCGCAGCCGGGCGGCGCTCAGGCCGAACCGGGCGGCGGCGGCCGCCGCGTCGGACTCGCCGAGGTGCCCGTCGGGGCCGACGGCGCGCTCGCCCGTCCACGCGGTGAGCCTGATGGCGTCGGCCACGAGCGGCACCGCGGGGACGGCCCGGGCCAGCTCGGCGTCGGACGCCAGCAGGACCGGCGGGAAGGTCAGCGCTTCGTGCTCCTCGGCGGGAGCCGCCTCGGCCTGCCGTGGGGGCACGGCAGCCTGCTCATCGATCAGCTTGCGCAGCTCGGCGAGGTCGAAGACGTTGTTGGCCACTCACGAAACTTACTGCACGGCAGTCACATGAGCGTACTCAACGGATCGTCCGGGAGCGGGCCTTGAAGGCCGCCTTGCGGGCGGCCTTGGCGACCGTGCCGTCGGGGATCGAGCGTCCCAGCAGCTCCAGGACCTCGACGACGTCAGGGTGGTCGACCCGCCACATCTCCTCGATCATATGCGCCGGCGGACCGGACGCCGCCATGTTCTCGGCGAAGATCTCCGGGTCCTCCTCGGCGGCCGGCATGGCGAGGGCGAGCATGTCCACGCTGACCCACAGCAGCTCGTCCTGGGTGAGCTGCGGCGCGGGCAGGCGGCGGGCGGCCAGCCAGTGGATGACGTGGGGGCGCAGCTCGGCGTCGTCGAGGTGGTCGCGTACCTGGGGCTCGGCCTCGGCGCCGAGCCGGTCGACGATGGTGACGGCGATGCCGCGGGCCACGGCGGGCGCGCCGGAGGCGGCGGCCAGCAGCTCGCCGGCCGCCTCGCCGGGGGTGCGGCCGCTCAGCCAGCGGTCGATGTCGCCCTCGGCGAGCTCGGCGGGCACGCCTTCGAGCAGCCCCTGGATGAGTCCGAACGCGTCGGCCTCGGCCAGGTCGGGGGCGAGCGGGGCGTCGAGGCCGAGCGCGAGGTAGTGCTCGCGCAGGCCCCAGACGGCCAGCGGGGTGAGCTCGGCCTCGCCGTCCTCCACCCGGAGCAGGCCGCACCAGGACAGCCGGTCGAGCACGGCGTCCAGGTCGACCTCGCCGTCGCAGGACAGGTCGTCGAGGTAGTCGCCGATCACGCCGACCGGCACCCGCACCTGGAGGCGGTAGAGCATGTCGAACAGGTCGTAGAGGCCCTCGTCCAGCTCGGCGGAGCCGGTGACCGAGCCGCGCGGGTCGCGTTCGAGAACGCCGGTGACGACGTCGGCCCACTCGCGCAGCGGCTCGCCGGCCCCCGGCAGTGGCCGCTCGCGCAGCATCGGGACCTCGCCCAGGGCGGCGGTCAGCTCCTCGGGCGGGGCGAGGCGGGCCGCGGGCAGCGGGGTGCAGCCGGGGCAGTCGCAGGGCGCCTCGCCGAGGTCGGGCACCTCGCCGGAGGGGATGGCGATCGACTGCTCCAGCGACTCGGGGCCGATGGAGCTGAACAGGCTCTTGGCCATGCCGAAGTTGGCGGTGTCGGCGAGCGCGTCGGACAGGCGGGGCTCGATGTCGGCGATGCGCTCGCGCATGCGGGCCGCCCGTTCCTCGGGTACGGCGCCCGTCTCGGTGAGGTAGGCGACCAGGGTGCGGGCTGCGGCGATGGTCTCCGGGGCGCTCTCCGGAGGCGCGATGACCTTGCGCGGATAGATGGACAGGAGCAGCTCGTCGAAGGTCTCGGGAGTGAAATCACCTGGTTCGTTGACGTTGAGGTAGTCGCTGGCGTAGTCGCAGAGCAGGCGGACCTCGTCCGCGTCCACCTCGACTTCCCGCGCGCGCCCCCAGGCGCGCAGGTCGTCGATGGCTTGGTTCACCCATTCGATCGACACAGGGGCACGCTAACGGCTGGTCTCCGGATGAGCGAATCGGGGAAACGGTCTAAATCAGGTCGAGTGGGTCGACACTCACCCTCACGACATCCGGCGTCTTACGCGCTGCGCGCACCCCGCTGGCCCCCTTGAGCGCTGCCGCCAGCGCCGCACCACCGGTTCTGCGTACCCGGATCATGGCCCGCTCCTGGCCCTCGTCGTCGACCGGCACGGGGCCGAGCACCTGCGCCTCGGCGGGCAGGTGGGCCTCGTCGATCATCTGCCGGACGGCGGCCGCCGGGCCGGTGAGCGTGGCCATCCGGACGGCGGGCGGGAAGCCCAGCTCGGCCCGGTCGGCCAGCTCGCGCTCGGCGTGCGTGATCGGGTCCCAGCGCACCAGAGCCTGTACGGCGGGCAGCGCGGCGTCGGCCAGCACCACCAGCTCCGCGCCGGGGCGCAGCAGGGCGGCGGCGTTCATCCAGCGGCGTACGGCCTCCTCGCCGGCCCGCAGGTCGGCCCGGCCGAGCAGCGCCCAGCCGTCGAGCAGGACGGCCGCGGCGTACCCTCCCTCGGCCACCGGCTCGGCCCCCGGCGTGGCGACGACCAGCGCGCGGGAGGCGGGCACGGTCGCCAGCACCCCGTCCCGCCCGGACGTGCGCACGGGGATCGACGGGAAGGCCCGGCCCAGCTCCTCGGCCGTACGGCGGGCGCCGATGACCACGGCCCGCAGGTGCGGGCTGCCGCACGACGGACAGCGCCACGCGGCGTCCACCCGGCCGCACCAGCGGCAGTAGGGCGCGGCATGTCCGCCACGCAGGGCCAGGGGCCCGTGACACGACGCGGCCGGCGTCCCCGCCAGTTCCAGCGGCAGCGCGGCGCTGACCCCCTCGCCGACGACCTCCCGTCCCGAATCACCGGACCCCGGACGAACATGACGGGCCCGATCATCGGACCCCGGAGGGCCCTGACGGTCCGGATCGCCGGAGAAGCCGCGCTCGCTCTCCCCACGTCGCACCGGGTCCTCCGGTGGGCCGCCCGGGAGGTGAAGCACTTCCTGTCCACCGCCGGCCGGGTCCGACGGCGCGAGGGACGAACCACCCGGGAAGTGACCAGCCTCCTGGCCACCGGCCAGGCCCGACGCCGGGCGGGACGAACCACCCGGGAGGTGACGCGCCTCCTGCCCACCACCGGCGATGCCCGACGGCACGCGGGCCGGACCGCCGGGGGGACGGCCCAGGTCCTGTCCACCACCCGCGCGCCCACGCGCCTCTCCCCCGCCCCCTGGGAAGCCCGACGACGGGCCGGAGGGGGCGACGGCCGGGGACGCGTCCGTCCCGGGCGGGGCGAGGAGGGTGCGGGTGGGCGGGAGCACGCACCGGGCGGGCGTACGGCAGTGCCGGCAGGCCAGGGCGGGCAGGTAGCCGCGTCTCGGCACCTGGACCAGCACCGGGCCGCCGCCGTCCAGCCCGTGCCGCAGGGCCCGCCAGGCGAGGCTGGGCAGGCGCGCCTGCCGCGCGGCCTGGTCCTTGGCCAGCTCGGCGTCCTCGCCCGCGGGCCGTACGCGCGGCGCGAGGCTCCTGATCGTGGTCCTCGCCGCCACGATGGGACGGGCCCAGCGCCCGGCGATGAGCTGGGTGGCCTCGGCGGTACGGGCGTAGCCGCCGATCAGCATGGCCGCCCCGGTGCGGTGCGCGCGCAGGCCCAGCACCTCCCGCGCGTGCGGGTAGGGGGCCAGCCGCTCGGCGTGCAGGTCGTCGCCGTCGTCCCAGATCGCCACCAGCCCCAGCTCCGCGACCGGGGCGAACATGGCGGCCCGGGTGCCGACCACGGCCCGCACCTGGCCGCGCAGCACCTTCAGCCAGCGGCGGTACCGTTCGGCGGGGCCGAGGTCGGCGGTGAGCGCCACGTGCCTGCCCGGCCCCAGCACGCCGGCGAGCTCGGCGTCGGCCAGCGCCACGTCCTTGCCGTCGGGGACCACGACGACCGCTCCCCTTCCGCCGTCCAGCGTCGCGCGTACGGCCTCGGCCATCGGGCGGGCCCAGCCGAGAGCGCCGGGCAGCGCGGACCAGACGGCCCTGGGGGCTCTGCCGTGGCGAAGCGCATCCAGGAAGGACGGCCCCATCGGATAAGCGTCCCAGGCGCTCTCCCCGCCCCGGACACCTCCCACCGCCCCGCCGCCTTCGCCGTCCTCGACACTTCCCGCGCCCTCGCCCTGGACGTCCGTCCCCTCGGGAGCGTCCGGCCGCGTGGAACGGTCCGGCTTCGGGGTCTCGGACTCGGCCTTGGCGTGGCGGGGCGGGATGGCGAGGCGGAGCACGTCGGTGAAGGTGCCCGCGTAGCGGTCGGCGACCGCCCTGGCCAGCCCGGCGATCTCGGGGGTCAGCACCCGCTCGGGGGACACCACGCGTTCGAGCGGCATGAGCCGCCCCTCATGGTCGCTCTCGTCCACCCGCTCCAGCAGGAACCCGTCGACCAGCTTGCCGGCGAACCGCACCCGCACCCGCACCCCGGGCTCGGCCGTCTCGTGCAGGGCGGCGGGCACCAGGTAGTCGAAGGGGCGGTCGAGGTGGGGCAGCGGGCTGTCCACGGCGACCCGGGCCACGGGCCGCTCGGGCGCGGGCACGACGGCGCCCTTGGTGTCCTTCGACGAGGCCGCAGGCCGCACGGCGTCGAGCGGCAGGAGGGCGTCGTCGGAGTCGGTCACGCATAACGTCTACCAGACCCGCCACGCCCGCCCGTACCTCCTCCGACGAGGGGCGTCCGGCGAGGGGCAGGCGAATGCCCGGATCGCACCGAGTGGTGCCATCCGGGCTCGCGCAGGCGACGTCTGCAGGAGGCGCCGCCCCTCAGGGCGGCCCTCCCGGCGTCACCGGAGATCGGTCAGAGACCGGCGGCCGTGCGGAGCGCCTCGGCGCGGTCGGTGGACTCCCAGGAGAAGCCCTCGCGCCCGAAGTGCCCGTAGGCGGCGGTCTCGGAGTAGATGGGCCGCAGCAGGTCGAGGTCGCGGATGATCGCCGCCGGGCGCAGGTCGAACACCTGGAGCACGGCACCCTGGATCTGCTCCACCGGCAGCTTCTCGGTGCCGAAGCACTCGACGAACAGACCGACGGGCTGCGCCTTGCCGATCGCGTAGGCCACCTGCACCTCGCAGCGGTCGGCGAGCCCGGCCGCGACGACGTTCTTGGCGACCCAGCGCATGGCGTAGGCGGCCGAGCGGTCGACCTTGGACGGGTCCTTGCCGGAGAACGCGCCGCCGCCGTGGCGGGCCATGCCGCCGTAGGTGTCGATGATGATCTTGCGGCCGGTCAGGCCGGCGTCGCCCATGGGGCCGCCGATCTCGAAGCGCCCGGTCGGGTTGACCAGCAGCCGGTAGCCCTCGACCTCGATCTCGAGGTCGGCGAGCACCGGGTCGACCACGTGCTCCTTGATGTCGGGCGTCAGCATCTCCTTGAGGTCGATCTCGGCCGCGTGCTGCGTGGAGACGACCACGGTGTCGAGGCGGACCGGCGTGTCGCCGTCGTACTCGATGGTGACCTGGGTCTTGCCGTCGGGGCGCAGGTAGGGGACGGTGCCGTTCTTGCGGACCTGCGACAGCCGCTGGGAGAGCCGGTGGGCCAGCGTGATCGGCAGCGGCATCAGCTCGGGGGTCTCGCGGCAGGCGTAGCCGAACATGAGACCCTGGTCGCCCGCGCCCTGGCGGTCGAGCTCGTCGCCGTCACCGTCGACGCGGTGCTCGTAGGCGTCGTCGACGCCCTGCGCGATGTCCGGCGACTGGGCGCCGATGGACACCGACACGCCGCACGAGGCGCCGTCGAAACCCTTGTGGGAGGCGTCGTAGCCGATCTCGAGGATCTTCTCGCGGATGACGCCGGGGATGTCGACGTAGGTCTCGGTCGTGACCTCGCCTGCGACGTGGACCTGGCCAGTGGTGATCAGTGTCTCGACGGCGACCCGGCTCTTGGGGTCGTCCTTGAGCATGGCGTCGAGAATCGCGTCACTGATCTGGTCGGCGATCTTGTCCGGGTGGCCCTCGGTGACCGACTCGGAGGTGAACAGGCGACGTGACAACTCAGTGGCTCCTCAATGCAGCGGCTGCTGACGTATCGACGGCCCGGGACATCGGGACGCGCGCCGGGGCCTCGCCGAAGTCTAGCCCTACCGGGTGCCGGGTCGCGAAACCATGCCCCATCCGTACGCTCGCGTCGCGCGGGTCACAGGTCCGGCAGCGGATCGTGGGGCAGCGTCTCGGGGGCGAACACCTCCGCGTCGGCGGCCGCCACGACCGCGGCGTACTCCTCGTCGAAGGCGAACATCATCGAGCCCAGCTCCAGAACCGGTCCCGGCAGGACGGGGCCGAGGCGGGTCATGCGCGGGAACTCGGCGTACACGCCGATCGGGCGGTCGGTCCTCAGCGTACGGGTGGCGAGCACCGCGATGGACGCCTCCGTGACGACGACGAGGAAGTGTCCCGTGCCCGCCGGCCCCACCGCGGACGCGGGGAACACGTAGTGGATGTCCCCCTGCCCCCCGAGCAACGTCCGGCACCGATCCCTGACAGCAGAACCCAGCGGCATTCCGTCCCCCTCCGCCCCAAGTATCCGCAGGCAGGGTGGAATGTCGCAACAGGTGATCGAGTAATCGATCTAACACGCTTTGTACGTTTTCGCCGCTTTTGTGACACAGGTCACAGGAGTCGCTCTGCCACCAGGTCCCAGACGGCGTCGGCCACGTCCTCCTTGGGCCCGAGCGGCACCTCCACCGGCTCTCCGCCGGCGACCAGCACGGTGGCCGCGTTGTCGGGGGTGCCGAAGGCCCGGCCCTCCCCCACCTGGTTGACCACCAGCAGGTCGCAGCCCTTGCGGGCGAGCTTGGCCTGCCCGTTGGCGAGCACGTCGTGCGTCTCGGCGGCGAACCCGACGATGACCGCGGGCCCGGCCGCCACAGGCTCTCCCACGGCCTCGCGGGCCGCGCGGCGCAGCTCGCCCAGCTCGGCGAGGATGTCGGGGTTCTTGGTGAGGCGGATGGGCTCGGGCTCGCCGTCCGTCTTCTTGATCTTGATGTCGTGCCGGTCCGCGGGCCGGAAGTCGGCCACCGCGGCGGCCATGACGACGACGTCGGCCCCCTCCGACGCGGCCAGCACCGCCTCGCGCAGCTGGGCCGCCGACTCCACCCGGACGACCGTGGCCCCGGCCGGGTCGGGCAGCGCGACGTTGGCGGCCACCAGCGTGACCTCCGCGCCGCGCGCCGCCGCCGTGCGGGCCAGGGCGTAGCCCTGCAACCCGGTCGAGCGGTTGCCGAGGAACCTGACGGGATCGATGGCCTCGCGGGTGCCGCCCGCGGACACCACGACCCGGCGCCCGGCCAGGTCGCGCGGCCTGCCGCGCAGCACGCGCAGGCAGACCTGGAAGATCTCGGCGGGGTCGGGCAGCCGCCCGGGGCCGGTGTCGGCTCCGGTGAGCCGCCCGACGGCAGGATCGAGGACGATCGCGCCGCGCTCGCGCAGCGTGGCGACGTTGGCGCGGGTGGCGGGGTGCTGCCACATCTCGGTGTGCATCGCGGGCGCGAAGACGACCGGGCACGTCGCGGTGAGCAACGTGTTGGTGAGCAGGTCGCCGGCCAGCCCGTGCGCCGCCTTGGCGAGCAGGTCGGCGGTCGCCGGCGCCACCACGACGAGATCGGCGCTCTTGCCGATCCGCACGTGGGGCACCTGATGGACGTCGTCCCACACCTCGGCCGACACGGGGTTGCCCGACAGGGCGGCCCAGGTGGGCGCGCCCACGAAATTCAGGGCCTCGCGGGTCGGGACGACCCGCACCTCGTGACCGGACTCGGTGAACAGCCGCAGCAGCTCGCACGCCTTGTAAGCGGCGATGCCGCCGCTGACGCCCAGGACGACCTTCATCGAAAGGGTCAGGCCGCGCCCTCGATGGGCTCGGCGGTCAGCAGCCCCTCGGAGACCTCGCGCAGCGCGATGGACAGCGGCTTCTCCTGGGCGTGCGTCTCGACCAGCGGCCCGACGTATTCCAGCAGGCCCTCGCCGAGCTGCGAGTAGTAGGCGTTGATCTGGCGAGCGCGCTTGGCGCCCATGATCACCAGGGAGTATTTGCTGTCGACGATGTCGAGCAGCGCGTCGATCGGCGGGTTGGTGATGCCCTCCGCGGCCGCAACGGTGCCTGCCACGATGTCAGACCTCTCGTTTGGTGGTAGTCGTGACCCCCTGAGGGTCAGTCATCAAGGCTATCAGCCGGTCGCACACGTCCTGGACACTCGTGTTGACCAAGGTCAGGTCGAACTCCGGCTCGGCGGCCATCTCGACGCGCCCGGCCGCCAGCCGGCGCGCAATGACGTCCTCCGGCTCGGTGCCGCGCCCGCGCAGCCGCTTCTCCAGCTCCTCCCAGGTGGGCGGGGCCAGGAACACCAGCAGGGCCTCCGGCATGGTGCGGCGCACCTGCCTGGCGCCCTCCAGGTCGATCTCCAGCAGGGTGGGGACGCCGTCGGCGAGCTTCTTCAGCACCGGCTCGCGCGGCGTGCCGTAGCGGTTGCCCGCGAACTCCGCCCACTCCAGCAGCTCGCCCGACTCCACCAGCCGGTCGAACTCCTCGCCGTCGGCGAAGAAGTAGTGGACCCCGTTGACCTCGCCGGGCCTCGGGCTCCTGGTGGTCACCGAGACCGACAGCCACACCTCGGGGTGTGCCCGCCGGAGCTCGGCGACGACCGTGGACTTGCCGACGCCCGACGGCCCCGAAAGGACCGTCAGGCGTCGTTCGTTCATGGGCAGGAATCCGACCTCCGCCCCCGGCCCGACCGCCTCGTGGGCACGTGCACCGCCGGACCAGGACCTGTCGGTCACTTTCCTACCCCCTGTTGAACCCGCGTTTCCGTGTGGAACCGAGATTAGCTCTCGTTGCCACCGAACTCGCGCTCGAGGGAGGCCCTCTGGTTCGCGCCGAGGCCCCGTACGCGACGGGACTCGGCGATGGCAAGCCGCTCCATGAGCTGCTTGGCGCGGACCTTGCCCACGCCGGGGAGTGATTCCAACAGAGCCGACACCTTCATCTTGCCGATGACGTCGTCGGTCTGCCCATCCTTGAGCACCTCAGCCAGAGAAACCGCGCCATGCTTGAGCCGGTTCTTGACCTCGGCACGCTCTTTACGGGCCTTGGCAGCCTTCTCCAGGGCTGCGGCGCGCTGCTCAGGGGTCAGGGGAGGAAGAGCCACGCCGGGTCACCTCGAATTTCTGTCGATGTACTCGGACGGGAAGGGAAACTAGCTGGTCATCGCCCCCTAAGCAACGCCAAGAGCAGTTTCTCTCCTCACAAAATCCACTTCATCACTGTCCGTGACAGTAAAATCACACAGTGCTGATCAAATCGCCCTCACATCCGCGTACGGACGTCCGATCCCGCCGCTGTCGCGAAACGCATCGGCGATCGCGTCCCCGCGCCCGGCCGATGTCCGAAACCCCGTCCCCACCAGGCCCGAAACCTGCTTTGATCTTGGGATGGCACCCCGCTATGATCTTGCCGGACAGGCCGCACCGGCCCGTGCCCCGGTGTGTCCCGTCAGGACGCGCGCCGCAGCGAGGCGGCGATCGCGGCGGCGGCCGCGCCCGGGTCCGGGGAGCCGGTGATGGGCCGGCCGATGACGAGCAGGTCCGCGCCGTCGGCGAGAGCCTGCTCCGGCGTCGCCACCCGCGCCTGGTCCTGCACGTCCGCGCCGGCCGGCCGTACGCCGGGCGTGATGAGGGTGATGCCGTCCCCCACCTCGCGCCGCACGGCCGACACCTCGTGCGGCGAGCACACCAGCGCGGTGGCCCCCGCCTCCACCGACAGCGCGGCGAGGCGGCGCACCGCGTCGTCGGCCGGGCCGCGGAGCCCGATGCGCTCCAGGTCGGCCTCGTCCAGCGAGGTCAGCACGGTGACCGCGGCGATCGCCGTGTGCGGCGCGGCCTCGACCGCGGCGCGGATCATCGCCGGGCCGCCGCCCGCGTGCACGGTCAGGATGGCCGGCCGCAGGCGGGCGACCGCGCGGGCGGCGCCGGAGACGGTGTTGGGGATGTCGTGCAGCTTCAGGTCGAGGAAGACCCGCACGCCGCTGGCGCCGCGCACGGAGGCGATCACGTCGGGACCGTAGCGCAGGTAGAGCTCCAGGCCCACCTTGACCGTGCTGACGTGCGGAGTCACCAGCGACGCCCAGCGCGCGGCGGTCTCCAGGTCAGGGGCGTCGAGTGCGACGGCGATCGGTGCGGGGGTCAAGTCGTGCTCTCCTCGGTCGTTCGGTCGTGGTTCGGGTGCGTCGTGGTTCGGGTGCGTCGTGGTTCAGGTGCGTCGTGGTTCGGGTGCGTCGTGGTTCAGGTGCGTCGTGGTTGAGATGCGTAGTGGGCCGGGGGCGCGTCACGGCGCGCTCTCCCCGGTGTCGACGAGCAGGTGCCTGGGGGCGCTCCCCGGCGGGCGGTGGGCCAGCCCGACGGCGTCGGCGAGCCGCTGGAACCCGCGGGCCCGCAGGAGGTCCTCAAGCTCGCGCTCGATGCGCAGGCAGGCGTAGGGGTCGTGGAACAGCGCGGTGCCCACGCCGACCACGCAGGCGCCCGCCAGGACGAGCTGGAAGGCGTCCCTGCCGCTCATGACGCCCCCGATGCCGATGAGCGGCACCCCGGGCAGCGCGGCGTGCACCTGCCACACGCAGCGTACGGCGAGCGGCAGGATGGCCGGCCCCGACAGCCCGCCGGTGACGGCGGCCAATGACGGGCGCAGGGCCTCGGTGTCGATGGCCATGCCGAGCGGATTGTTGATCATGGAAAGCGCGTCGGCGCCGGCGTCCACGCAGGCCCGCGCCACGGACACGATGTCGGCCACGTCGGGGGCGAGCTTGGCCACGACCGGCACGTCGTAGCGCATGATCGAGCGTACGGAGGCGATGACCTCGGCGGCGGCGCTGCCCTCGCGGGCGAAGATCCGGCCGCGGTCCTCGATGTTGGGGCAGGAGAGGTTGACCTCGAGCGCGGTGACGCCGGGCGCGTCGGCGAGCCTGCGGGCCAGCTCGGAGTATTCGGCGACGGTGCCGCCGCCGATGGAGACGATGGTCTTGATGCCGCGCTGGGCCAGCCAGGGCAGCTCGCGCTCCAGGAACGCCTCGATGCCCGGCCCCTGCAGCCCGACCGCGTTGAGCATGCCCGAGGGCGTCTCGGCCATGCGGGGCGTCGGCCGGCCGGCGCGCGGCGCCATGGTGATGGAGCGGGTGGTGAGGGCGCCGAGCCGGTGCAGGTCGAAGAACTGGGCGAGCTCCCGCCCCGAGGAGGCGCATCCGGCAGCCGTGGTGATCGGGTTGGCGAGCTCCACGTGCGCCAGGAACGTACGCATATCAACTGACATGTCGTGCACCGCCTCCGGGGGCGCCGAGCGCGTCGAACGGGATCGTTCCCACGTCCTCGAACCGCACCCGCTCCCCCCGGAACACCGGCCCCTCCGCGCACGCCCGGACCATCCTGGTCGCCCCGTCCTCCCCGATGACCGGGATCACGCACGTCATGCACACCCCGATGCCGCAGGCCATCCGCTCCTCGACGGCCACCTGCACCGGGATGTCGAACTCCATGCCCACCGCCGTCACCGCCCGCAGCGTCTCCATCGGCCCGCAGGCGTAGACCGCGTCGGCCCGGGTGTCGGCGATCACCGAGGGCAGCGCGTCGGTGACCTTGCCGCGCAGCCCGAGCGAGCCGTCCTCGGTGGTCAGCGTCGTCGTCTCGGCGATGCGGCGGGCCCGCATGGCGCCGAAGACCCGCTCGGCGCCCGCGCCGCCCAGCACGAAGTCGACCCGGCAGCCGCGCGCCAGCAGCGCGTCGGCCAGCGGGAACAGCACGGCCGAGCCGTACTCGGCGCCCACCAGCACGCAGTGCGCCGGGTCACGAGGCAGCGGGAAGGGGCGGCCGAGCGGCCCGACCAGGTCGAGCGTGTCGCGGGCGCGCCGCTCGGCCAGCCAGGCCGTGCCCCGGCCGCGTACGGTGAAGACCAGCTCGACCGTGCCGCCGTAGTCGGACTTGACGTCGTGGACGGAGAACGCGCGGCGCGTCACCATCGAGGTGTGCGTCCCGCCCACGGCCACGGAGACGAAGTGACCGGGGCGGAAGCGCTCGGCGATGCCGGGCGCGACCACCGTCAGCGCATGGTAGGCGTCGACCCGGCGCGTCGTCAGCACCGTGCCCGTCACCTGCACCGGTGTGCCGGCCAGTCGTCCTCACCTCCCCTGCGGGGCTCAGCCCCGCAGCGCCTGCCCGTGCTCCTGGAGCGACCGTACGCCCACGTCGCCGCGGACGATCGCCTGGATGCCCGCCGCCGCGGCCGCGAGCCCCGCGACGGTCGTGATGCACGGGATGCCCCGCAGCACCGCGGCGGTGCGGATCTCGTAGCCGTCGAGACGCGGCCCCGACTGGCCCGGGCTGCCGAAGGGCGTGTTGACGATGAGGTCGACCTCGCCGTCGAGGATGGCGCGCACGCTCGTCGGCTCACCTCCCGGGCCCTGCCCCTCACTGTGCTTGCGCACGATCTTGGCATGGACGCCGTTGCGGCGCAGCACCTCGGCGGTGCCCTCGGTGGCGAGGATCTCGAAGCCGAGATCCGCCAGAGCCTTCACAGGGAAGATCATCGCACGCTTGTCGCGGTTGGCCACGGACACGAACGCGCGTCCCTTGGTCGGGAGCTCGCCGTACGCGGCGGCCTGCGACTTGGCGAAGGCGATGCCGAAGAACGCGTCGATGCCCATGACCTCGCCGGTGGAGCGCATCTCAGGCCCGAGCACGATGTCGACGCCGCGGAAGCGGTTGAACGGCAGCACCGCCTCCTTGACCGCGATCGCGGCGTCGAGCGGCAGCGTGCCGCCGTCGCCCTCGGCCGGCAGCATGCCCTCGGCGCGCAGGGAGGCGATCGACGCGCCCAGCATCACCCTGGCCGCCGCCTTGGCCAGCGGCACGGCCGTGGCCTTGGACACGAACGGCACGGTGCGCGAGGCCCGCGGGTTGGCCTCCAGGACGTAGAGGACGCCGGCCGACATCGCGTACTGGACGTTGAGCAGCCCGCGCACGCCCACGCCCCGCGCGATGGCCTCGGTGGCCGCGCGGATGCGCTTGATGTCGTGGCCGCCGAGCGTGATGGGCGGCAGGGCGCACGCCGAGTCGCCGGAGTGGATGCCGGCCTCCTCGATGTGCTCCATGACGCCGCCGAGGTAGAGCTCCTCGCCGTCGTAGAGCGCGTCCACGTCGATCTCGATGGCCTCGTCGAGGAACTTGTCGACGAGCACCGGGTGGCCGCCCTCCTGGGCCGCCATGTAGGTGCTCAGCGTCTGCTCGTCGTAGACGATGGCCATGCCGGCCCCGCCCAGCACGTACGAGGGCCGCACCAGCACCGGGTAGCCGATCTCGTCGGCGATCTCCTTGGCCTCGGCCACCGTGAGCGCGGTGCCGTGCTTCGGCGCCGGCAGCCCGGCCTCGGCCAGCACCCGCCCGAACGCGCCGCGCTCCTCGGCGAGGTGGATGGACTCCGGCGAGGTGCCGACGACGGGCACGCCGGCGTCCTTGAGCGCCTGCGCGAGCCCGAGCGGCGTCTGCCCGCCGAGCTGCACGATCACGCCCACGACGGGCCCGGTCTGCTGCTCGGCGTGGACCACCTCCAGGACGTCCTCCAGGGTGAGCGGCTCGAAGTAGAGCCGGTCGGAGGTGTCGTAGTCGGTGGAGACGGTCTCGGGGTTGCAGTTGACCATGACGGTCTCGAACCCGGCCCGCGACAGCTCGAACGAGGCGTGCACGCAGGCGTAGTCGAACTCGATGCCCTGGCCGATGCGGTTGGGCCCGGAGCCGAGGATGATGACCTTGCGCCGCTCGCCGTAGGGGACCTCGCTCTCCTCGTCGTACGTCGAGTAGAGGTAGGGCGTCTTGGCGGCGAACTCGGCGGCGCAGGTGTCGACGGTGTTGTAGACCGGCCGCAGCGCGAGGGCGTGGCGCAGGTCGCGCACCCGCGCCTCGTCGATGCCGCGGATCTCGCCGAGCTGGGCGTCGCTGAAGCCGTGGCGCTTGGCGCGGCCCAGCACCTCGGCGGTCAGCTCGGGCGCCGCGGCGACGGCCGCGGCCTCCTCGTCGAGCAGGAAGAGCTGGTCGATGAACCACGGGTCGACGCTCGTGGCTTCGTACAGCTCCTCGGGCGTGGCGCCGGCCCTGATGGCCTGCTGCATGGTGCGCAGGCGGCCGTCGTGCGGGGTGCGGCAGGCGGCCAGCAGCTCGTCCTTGTCGCCGGGCTCGCCCGCCCAGGTGAAGGCGGAGTCCTTCTTCTCCAGGGAGCGCAGCGCCTTCTGCAGCGCCTCCGGGAAGGAGCGGCCGATGGCCATCGCCTCGCCCACGGACTTCATGTGCGTGGTGAGCGTGGGGTCGGCGCCGCGGAACTTCTCGAAGGCGAAGCGCGGCACCTTGACCACGATGTAGTCGAGGGTCGGCTCGAAGGAGGCCGGGGTCTCCTTGGTGATGTCGTTGGGGATCTCGTCGAGGGTGTAGCCGATGGCCAGCTTGGCCGCGATCTTGGCGATCGGGAAGCCGGTGGCCTTGGAGGCGAGCGCGGACGAGCGCGACACGCGCGGGTTCATCTCGATGACGATCATGCGGCCGGTGCGCGGGTCCACCGCGAACTGGATGTTGCAGCCGCCGGTGTCGACGCCGACCTCGCGGATGACCGCGATGGCGACGTCGCGCATGTTCTGGTATTCGCGGTCGGTCAGGGTCAGCGCGGGCGCGACGGTGACGCTGTCGCCGGTGTGGACGCCCATCGGGTCGATGTTCTCGATGGAGCACACGATGACGACGTTGTCGGCCTTGTCGCGCATGACCTCCAGCTCGTACTCCTTCCAGCCGAGGATGGACTCCTCCAGGAGCACCTCGGTGGTCGGCGAGGCGTCGAGGCCGGCGCCGGCGATGCGGCGCAGGTCGTCCTCGGTGTAGGCGAAGCCGGAGCCGGCGCCGCCCATCGTGAACGAGGGCCGCACCACCAGCGGGTAGCCGAGCTCGGCCGCGCCGGCCAGCACCTCGTCCATGGTGTGGCAGATGACCGAGCGGGCGGACTCGGCGTTGAGCCCGTGCTCGCGGGCGACCTTGGCGACGATCTCCTTGAACCGCTCGCGGTTCTCGCCCGCCTGGATGGCGTCGAAGTCGGCGCCGATCAGCTCGACGCCGTACGTCTCCAGCACGCCCGACTCGTGCAGCGCGACCGCCGTGTTGAGCGCGGTCTGGCCGCCGAGGGTGGGCAGCAGCGCGTCCGGCCGCTCCTTGGCGATGATCTTCTCGACGAACTCCGGGGTGATCGGCTCGACGTAGGTGGCGTCGGCGAACTCGGGGTCGGTCATGATCGTGGCCGGGTTGCTGTTGACCAGGATGACGCGGAAGCCCTCGGCCCGCAGCACCCGGCACGCCTGGGTGCCCGAGTAGTCGAACTCGCACGCCTGGCCGATCACGATCGGCCCCGAGCCGATCACCAGGACCGACCTGATGTCCTCACGCTTGGGCACGGCTCATGACCTCGCAGAACTCGTCGAAAAGGTAGGCGGCGTCGTGCGGCCCCGCCGCGGCCTCCGGATGGTATTGGACGCTGAAGGCGCTGCCGTCGAGCAGGCGCAGCCCCTCCACGCAGCGGTCGTTGAGGTTGACGTGGCTGACCTCGGCCTGACCGTAGGGGGTGTCGAACGGCCCGTCGAGCGGCGCGTCCACCGCGAACCCGTGGTTGTGCGCGGAGATCTCCACCTTGCCGGTGCGTACGTCCTGGACCGGCTGGTTGACGCCCCGGTGGCCGTAACGCAGCTTGTAGGTGGACAGCCCGAGCGCCCGGCCGAAGATCTGGTTGCCGAAGCAGATGCCGAAGAACGGCACCTTCGCCTCCAGCACCCGGCGCAGCGTGGTGACGTCCACGGTGGCGGGGTCGCCAGGGCCGTTGGACAGGAACACCCCGTCCGGCTTGACGGCCATGACCTGCTCGAAGGTGGCGTCGGCGGGCAGCACGTGCACCTCGCAGCCGCGCTCGGCCATGCGCTGCGGGGTCATGCCCTTGATGCCGAGGTCGACGGCGGCGACGGTGAACCGCTTGGCGCCGATCGCGGGCACGACGTACGGCTCGGTCGTGGCGACCTCGCCGGCGAGGGCGGCGCCCTCCATGCGCGGCGCCTGCCTGACCCGCTCGGCCAGCTCCTCGACCGGCGCGGCGGGGGCGGTGAAGATGCCCGCCCGCATGGCGCCGCGCTCGCGCAGGTGGCGGGTCAGGGCGCGGGTGCCGGGGATCGCGATGCCGACGACGCCCTGCTCCTTGAGGTAGTCGTCCAGCGAGCGGTTGGCCCGCCAGCTGGAGACGACCCGCGACGGCTCGCGCACGACGTAGCCGGCGACCCAGACGCGGCGGGACTCGGGGTCCTCGTCGTTGACGCCGGTGTTGCCGATGTGCGGCGCCGTCATGGCGACGATCTGGCGGTGGTAGGAGGGGTCGGTGAGGGTCTCCTGGTAGCCGGTCATGCCGGTGTTGAAGACCATCTCGCCGAACGTCTCGCCTTCGGCTCCGTAGGCGGTTCCGTGGAAGACGCGGCCGTCTTCCAGTACGAGCACGGCGGGCGTGTTCAAACCAGCTTCCCTTCGAGTACGGTCGGCCTGCCCCGCAGGAACGTGGCCACCACCCTGCCGGGCAGCGTCATGCCCTCGTAGGGGGTGTTCCTGCTCTTGGACGCGAAGGCGGAGGGATCCACCTCGGTCCGCGCGGACGGGTCGTACAGCGTGATGTTGGCCGGAGCGCCTTCCTCCAGCGGCTGCCCCTGCCCGGACAGCCGCCCGATGCGCGCCGGCACGGCGCTCATGCGCTGGGCGACGCCCGCCCAGTCGAGCAGCCCGGTCTCCACCATGGCCTCCTGGACGACGCTGAGCGCCGTCTCCAGGCCGACCATGCCCATGGCCGCCGCCGACCACTCGGTCTCCTTGTCCTCGACCGGGTGGGGCGCGTGGTCGGTGGCGACGATGTCGATCGTGCCGTCGGCCAGCGCGGCGCGCAGCGCCTCGACGTCGGCGCGGGTGCGCAGCGGCGGGTTGACCTTGTAGATGGGGTTGTAGGCGCCCACCGGGGAGTCCTCGACGAGGTCGTCGGTGAGCAGCAGGTGGTGGGGGGTCACCTCGGCGGTGACGTCCCAGCCCTTGGACTTGGCCCAGCGGATGATCTCGACCGAGCCGGCCGTGGAGACGTGGCAGACGTGCAGGCGGGAGCCGACGTGGGCGGCCAGCAGGCAGTCGCGGGCGATGATCGCCTCCTCGGCGACCGCGGGCCAGCCGTTCAGGCCGAGCCGGCCGGAGACGACGCCCTCGTTCATCTGGGCGCCCTGGGTCAGGCGCGGCTCCTGGGCGTGCTGGGCGACGACGCCGTCGAACGCCTTGACGTACTCCAGGGCGCGGCGCATGAGGACCGCGTCGTCCACGCAGCGGCCGTCGTCGGAGAAGACCCGCACCCGGGCCGCAGAGTCGGCCATCGCGCCGAGCTCGGCGAGCTGGCGGCCCTCCAGGCCGACGGTGACGGCCCCGACCGGGTGCACGTCGCAGTGGCCGAACTCGCGGCCGAGCCGCCACACCTGCTCGACCACGCCGGCGGTGTCGGCGACGGGCGAGGTGTTGGCCATGGCGTGCACGGCGGTGTAGCCGCCGCGGGCGGCCGAGCGGGTGCCGGTCTGCACGGTCTCGGCGTCCTCGCGGCCGGGCTCGCGCAGGTGGGTGTGCAGGTCGACCAGGCCGGGCAGCGCGACGGCGCCCCCGCCGTCGATCTCCTCGCCGCCGCTCAGCCCCTGGCCGATCTCGGCGATGACGCCCTGGTCGATCCTGATGTCGGCGGGCTCGCCGCCGAGGATCCTGACGTTCTTGACGACGATCATGCGGTCTCTCCCCCGAGGAGCAGGTAAAGGACGGCCATCCGGATGGTGACGCCGTTGGCGACCTGCTCCACGATGGTGGACCGGGCCGAGTCGGCCACCTCGGCGGCGATCTCCATGCCCCGGTTCATCGGGCCGGGGTGCATGACGATGGCCTCGTCCGGCATCTTGGCGAAGCGGTCGCGGTCGAGCCCGTAGCGGCGGGAGTATTCGCGCTCGCTCGGGAAGTAGGCGGCGTTCATCCGCTCCTTCTGCACCCGCAGCATCATGACCACGTCGGACTTGGGCAGCACGGCGTCGAGGTCGTAGGAGACCTCGCACGGCCAGTCGCCGACCGAGACCGGCAGCAGCGTGGGCGGCGCGACCAGGGTGACCTCGGCGCCGAGCGTGTGCAGCAGCAGCACGTTGGAGCGGGCGACCCGGCTGTGCAGGATGTCGCCCACGACCGTGATCCTGCGGCCCTCGAGGCCGCCGAGGCGGCGGCGCATCGAGAAGGCGTCGAGCAGCGCCTGCGTGGGGTGCTCGTGGGTGCCGTCGCCGGCGTTGACGACGCTGCCGTGCACCCAGGTGGCCAGGCGGTGCGGCGCGCCGGAGGAGCCGTGGCGGATGACGACCGCGTCGGCGCCCATGGCCTCCAGGGTGAGCGCGGTGTCCTTGAGCGACTCGCCCTTGGACACGCTCGACCCCTTGGCCGAGAAGTTGATGACGTCGGCGGACAGCCGCTTGGCCGCCGCCTCGAACGAGATGCGGGTGCGGGTGGAGTCCTCGAAGAACAGGTTGACCACCGTGCGGCCGCGCAGCGTCGGCAGCTTCTTGATGGAACGTTCCGAGACCCTCGCCAGCTCCTCGGCGGTGTCGAGGATGAGCAGGGCGTCGTCCTTGGACAGGTCGCCCGCGGAGATGAGGTGGCGGTTCACCTGGATCCCTCCTTCGCCGGCAGGCCCTTCATCAGCAGCACCGCGTCGCGCCCGTCGGTCTCCTGCAGGTAGACCCTGACCTTCTCGCTCTTGGCCGTGGGGAGGTTCTTGCCGACGTAGTCGGCGCGGATGGGCAGCTCGCGGTGGCCGCGGTCGACCAGCGTGGCGAGCTGGACGGCGGTGGGGCGGCCGAGGTCGTTGAGCGCGTCGAGCGCGGCCCGGACGGTGCGGCCGGAGTAGAGGACGTCGTCGACCAGGACGACGATCTTGCCGTCGACGCCGTCGGGCGGCAGCTCGGTGCGGCCGAGCGGACGGGCGGGCCGGAGCCGCAGGTCGTCGCGGTACATGGTGACGTCGACGGAGCCGACGGGGATCTTGACGCCCTCGAACTGCTCGATGCGGTCGCCGAGGCGGCGGGCCAGGGTGGCGCCGCGGGTGGGGATGCCGAGAAGGACGACGCCGTCGCCGCCCTTGGTGCGTTCGAGGATCTCGTGCGCGATGCGGGTCAGCGCCCGGTGGACATCGGGGGCCTCAAGGACCGCCCGCGCATCGGCCCGCGGCTCGGGCCGGGGGTCGGACATGACGAAACTCACCGCCTTTCCCGCCTCACGGGACGGGTCATTAAAGGGTGTTGGCCGTGACACACAGTACCAGGGGCGACCAGGTACGACGTGAGCGCCCCGTGGTGCGCCGTGCGTGGCGCGGCGTGAGATCCGCCACCGCACGGGGATACCGCAAGGATGACCTTTCACGTCGATTCTGAGGTCGGGCGGCTCCGGCAGGTCCTCCTGCACAGACCCGACCTCGCACTCAAACGGCTCACCCCCGCCAACAAGGACGCGTTCCTGTTCGACGACGTGCTGTGGGTGCAGCGCGCCATCGAGGAGCACGAGGAGTTCCAGCAGGTGCTGCGCTCGCGGGGCGTGGTCATCCACATGCTCGACGACCTGCTGCGGGAGACGGTCGAGATCCCGGAGGCCCGCAAGCACATCCTCGACGCCGTCGTGGACGAGCGCTGGCTCGGGCCGGTGGCCATCGACGACATCCGCAACACCCTGGACGGCATGGACTCCGCCACGCTCCAGCTCTACCTGACCGGCGGCATCACCAAGGGCGAGCTGGCCGAGCTGGGGTGCGCGCCGCAGTCGGTGACCTTCCACGCCATGGGCGAGCACGACTTCATCCTGCCGCCGCTGCCGAACCACCTGTTCACCCGCGACCCGTCCTGCTGGGTGTACGACGGCGTGGCCATCAACGCGATGCGCAGGAAGGCCCGCATGCGCGAGACGGTCAACATGGAGGCCGTCTACATGTTCCACCCGATGTTCGCCGCCGGCTTCGACCGTCCCGAGCAGGGCGGCTTCCACTGCTGGACGCCGGGGCACGCGGCCGCGCCCGCCACCATGGAGGGCGGCGACGTGCTGGTGCTCGGCCGCGGCGCGGTCCTGGTCGGGATGAGCGAGCGCACCCGGCCGCAGGCGGTGGAGATGCTGGCGCGGCGGCTGTTCCGCGCCGGGGCGGCGCACCGGATCGTGGCCGTGGACCTGCCGAAGGCGCGGGCGTTCATGCATCTCGACACGGTGATGACGATGCTCGACGAGGGGGTGTTCACCCAGTACGCGGGCCTCGGGATGCTGCCGGCGTACACGATCGAGCCCGGCCGCACCGCCAAGGAGCTCAGGTTCACCGACCACCCGCCCGAGGACATGCACAAGGCCATCGCCCACGCGCTGGACCTGCCGGAGATCACGGTGCTGAGCGCGGCGCAGGACGTGCGGGCGGCGGCCCGCGAGCAGTGGGACGACGGCTGCAACGGCCTGGCGCTGGAGCCCGGCGTGGTCGTCGCCTACGAGCGCAACACCACGACGAACGCCTACCTGCGCGACCACGGCATCGAGGTGATCACCATCAGGGGCAGCGAGCTGGGGCGGGGCCGCGGCGGGCCCCGCTGCATGAGCTGCCCGCTCGAACGCGACGGCATCTAGGGACCGGCCGGAAGCTGCGCATACTCGGCCGGTCCTCGGGCACGATCCGGTCACGCCGGCGCGGACGACGCCGCAGGCCGGCAGTGCTTTCGCGGGGGCAGGGGGTGGGGCGGATGACGCCGGTCGGGCGGCTCTTCCGCACCAAGCCCACCGAGCGGATCGTGGCCGAGGGCGGCCACGGCGAGGGCGGCGAGCTGCGGCGGACGATGTCGCTGTGGCAGCTCACGCTGTTCAGCGTGGGCGCGACGCTCGGCACCGGCATCTTCGTCATCCTCGGGCAGGCGGTGCCCAAGGCGGGCCCGGCCGTGGTGCTGTCGTTCGTGCTGGCGGCGTTCACGGCGCTGCTGTCGGCCCTGTCGTACGCGGAGCTGGCCGGGACGATCCCGGTGTCCGGGTCGTCGTACTCGTACGCGTACGCGACGATGGGCGAGCTGGTGGCCTGGGTGTGCGGCTGGTGCCTGATGCTGGAGTACGCCGTGTCCGTGGCGGCCGTGGCCGTCGGGTGGGGCGACTACCTCAACGCGTTCCTGCGCTCGCTGGCCGGTTTCGAGCTGCCGGCGGCGATCACCCGCTCCCCCGGCCAGGACGGCGGCGTGGTCAACCTGCCCGCGATCCTCATCGTGGCGCTGGCGACCTGGCTGCTGCTGCACGGGGCGTCGGAGAGCGCGCGGGCCAACGTCGTCTTCGTGCTGATCAAGGTGGCGGTGCTGCTGTTCTTCTGCGCGGTGGCGTTCACGGCCTTCCAGGCGGGCAACATGACGCCGTTCGCGCCACTGGGGGTGGCGGGGGTGACCGCGGCGGCCTCGCAGGTGTTCTTCTCCTACATCGGCTTCGACGCGGCCTCCACGGCCGGTGAGGAGGCGCGCAACCCGCGGCGCGACCTGCCGCTGGCCATCATCCTGTCGCTGGCCGTCGTGACCGCCGTGTACGTGCTGGTGGCGGTGGCCTCCGTGGGCGCCAGGCCGTGGACGGAGTTCGGCCGCAACAGCTCGGAGGCGAGCCTGTCGGCCATCGCGGACCTCGCCGTCGGGGCGACCTGGCCGGGGCTGATCATCTCGTTCGGCGCGGTCGTGGCCATCGCCAGCGTCGTGCTGACCGTTCTCTACGGGCAGACCCGCATCCTGTTCGCGATGTCGCGCGACGGGCTCGTCCCGCGCGTGTTCCAGCGGGTGGATCCGCGGCGGCAGGTGCCGGTCGCCAACACCCTCATCGTGGCCGGGTTCGTGTCGGTGCTGGCCGGACTGGTGCCTCTGGGGCAGCTCGCCGAGGCCACCAGCATCGGCACGCTGTTCGCCTTCGCGCTGGTCAACGTGGGCGTGGTGGTGCTGCGGCGGCGCCGGCCCGACCTGCCGCGCGGCTTTCGCGTCCCGTTCTTCCCGCTCACGCCGGTGTTGGGGGCCGTCATGTGCGTGCTGGTGATGGCGGGGCTGGCCGGGGTGACCTGGGCGGCGTTCGGGCTGTGGATGGCGGCCGGGCTGGCCTGCTACTTCCTGTACGGCTTCCGCCGGTCTCGGCTGAACACCGAGGTGGAGCCATGAGACTGGGCGAACTGCTCGCGGGGTACGTGCCGGGGCCGCGCGGCCGGGACGGGCTGGCGCTGGCGCTGCTGCTGCGGCGGCGGGCCGGCGCCCGCCTGACGGTGGCGTACGTCCGCCCGCCCGTCTGGTCGCCCCCGGGCCCGGCGCGGGCGGAGGACAGCGCCTGGCGGGCGTACCTGGCCGAGCAGGCCGACGCCGCGCTCGCCGAGGCCCGCGAGCTGGCGGGCGACGAGGCCGGGTACGTCGTCCACGCCGGCCGGCACAGCGGGCGCGGGCTGGTGGAGCTGGCCCGCAGGCGCTCGGCCGACGTCGTGGTGATCGGCTCGGCCCCCGGCGGCGCCAGGGGGCGCATCTCCGTCGGCAGCACCGCCGACCAGCTCCTGCACGCCTCGTCCGTGCCCGTCCTGCTCGCCCCGCGCGGGTACGGCGACGAGCCGCCGCCCGCCTTCGACCGGCTCACCCTCGCCTACCGGCGCGGCCCCGGCTGCGACGCGGCGGTCAAGGACGCCGCCCGCACGGCGGTGGCGCTGGGCCTGCCGCTGCGGCTGGTGACGCTGGTCGTCGGTCCCGCCCGCCGGGTCAGGGCCGAGGAGGACATGCTGGCGCGGCTGCGCGAGCAGGCCGCGGCCGACCTGCGCGCGGCGGCCCGCGGCCAGGCCCGGCGGCTGCGCGTGGAGGTCGAGGTGCTGGAGGGGCGGACGGTCGCGCAGGCGCTCGGCGCGGCCTCGTGGCTGCCCGGCGAGATGATCATATGCGCTTCGAGTGACACCGGGCCACTTCGGCGGGTGTTCCTCGGGGACACCTCGCTGAAGATCGTACGGGCCTCGACCCGCCCTGTCATGATTCTCACGCGGCAGCCCTGACATGGGCGCACGCATGGGCATTCTGTGACAAAGTAGTGTTACCTCTGGGACATGAGGGGCGTTTGCGGCGATCCATACCGGACCGGATTCGGCATCTTTTTTCCAATCAGCTTGACCTTCGGCGTCCACCCCTTTACCGTCACTGTGCGTAACCACACCTCGCGGCCTTCTGGGGTAAACCCAGAGCCATGGCTACCGATGGTGCCGAGCCTGGCACCAGACCCCCCGGTGGCTGGGGCATATGCCGCAAGGGAGCACAATCTACTGAGAGCGATACATACGAGAGCCGGGGGGCCACACGATGCCGTCTGAGTACGCAAAGTCGCTGGGTGCACGACTTCGCGCCATCCGCACCCAGCAGGGCCTGTCCCTGCATGGAGTCGAGGAGAAGTCGCGTGGCAGGTGGAAAGCCGTGGTCGTGGGCTCGTACGAGCGTGGCGACCGCGCGGTCACGGTGCAGAAGCTTGCCGAGCTTGCCGACTTCTACGGGGTGCCCGTCTCGGAGCTGCTGCCGGGTGGGGCCGCGCCCAGCCCGCTGGGGCCGACACCCAAGCTTGTGATCGACCTGGAGCGGCTGGCGACGCTGCCGAAGGAGAAGGCCGGGGCGCTGGCGCGCTACGCCGCCACCATCCAGAGCCAGCGTGGCGACTACAACGGCAAAGTGCTGTCCATCCGCCAGGAGGACCTGCGCTCCCTCGCCGTGATCTATGACAAGTCGCCGAGCGAGCTGACCGAGGAGCTCATCAGCTGGGGCGTCCTCGACGCGGAGGCCCGCAGGGCCGTCGAGTCCTTCTGACCCCGCGCGGTCGTCCCGCCCCATCGGGGCCGGCCCCCGGACCCGTACGGGCCGACCGCCCGGCCGTTTGACCCTTTTTCAAGGAGCCCGCCACGCCCGGCGGGCTCCTTCGCTTTTCCGCCCTTCTCCGGCCCCTGGGTAAAGACTTCTGGACGCGGAGCGTAATCACATGGATACTCTTCGTGTCAGGCCCTCTAGCCCTCGTGACCGCACTCCGCAAAGCACCGGATACGCCGGCGTGTCTCGTGCTGCCCGGATCGCGTCCACCGGGGTTCGCAAGAAGGAGAACGAATGCAGTCCAAGAAGCTCCTGACCCTCCCCCTCGCCCTCCTCGCGGCGGGCGCGTGCGTGACCACCGTGGCCGTGGCCAGCACCTCGACCGCCTCCGCCACCGCGACCCGCGCGTCGGCGCTGCCCGCGGGCTACCAGCTCGTCACGCTACCCAACGCCAACGTCCCCAACTTCCAGCGCCGCACGCTGTACTGCCCCGGCAGCAAGAGGGTTCTCGGCGGCGGCGCCGAGGCCCGCGGCAACGGAGCGATCCTGGTCGGCTCGTTCCCCACCGACGACGGCCGCGGTTGGATCGGCATCGGCCGCCAGATCGGCTACAACGACGTCGGCATCAGCGTCTTCGCGATCTGCGCCGACTGACAGGAGTGACGTAGCCGAGCGCTTCCCGCCAGGGCCCGATTCCGACCGGCCTCGGCCGGAAGCGCTCACCATTTCAGCCCCCATCCCGGCCTCGGACACCGGTCGGCTCGCGAGCGCCGTACGCGAAAGCGAAGGCGGGGCGGGCGTCCTGGGCACACAGAAAGCAGCCGCCGAGCCACTGACAGGTCGGCGATCGAGCCGCGCGCACAAGTCGCGCACGCAGGCCGCGCTGACGACCGGCGATCGGGGCCAACGTCGCGCCGGTGGTCAGGCCGCGCCGACGGGCCAGCAGCCGGACCGGTGGCCAGGCCGCGCCGACAGACCGACGGCAGGCCCCCTGACGGCCGACGGTCGAGCCGGTGGTCGGGCCACGCTGCTAGGCCGACGGTCAAATCATTCTTATGGGCCGGCAGACAGGCCGGCGGTTGGGCCAGCGGACAGGCCAACGGTCGGGTCGGCGGCCAAGCGCACTGACGGGCCGATGGTCAGATCGCCCCGACGGGTCGGCGGTCAGGTCGTCCCAGGTGTCCCCTCGTCGCCGTCGGCGGCGGAGTCAGGTAGTCAGCCGGCGAGGGGGACGTTCAGTGGTAGTTGGGGCTGGACGGGAACCCCCAGCAGATCTTCGACGGTGGACACGAACGTGTCGGCCTCGGCCAGGATCTCGTCGGCGTCGGCCGCGCTGATCCGGCTGGTCATGCCCGCCTCCGCGGCGGCCCGCTTGGCGGCGGTCACCGAGAAGTAGGCGGCCCACTCGGTCAGGTGCGGCTCCGCCTCGGGCAGCAGGTCCCACGCGCTGCGCAGCTTGCGCCTGCGAGTCTCGCCGGGACGGGGGCGGGCGGCGAGCATCGCCGCGGCCGCTCTCAGGGCCGCCAGGTGCGCGGCCACGTATCGGGTCGCCGGGGTGCGAGCGGCGCTCGCCTCCGCCAGGCTGGAACGTGCGTCGGCCAGGTGTGCCCGGACCGCGGGCGACAGCCGGGGCCCGGGCGTGTCTCTCGGCCTTGGTGCCATCTTGCGCGCCTCCTCGAAATCGTGGGCGGCTGCCGGCATCTCCACCGGTGATGTCAACACTCTCAGACGCCACCGACATTTCCGCCGGGCCGGCCGGACGAGGAGCTTCCCCTCTCCCCGTCCGGCCAGGACACGCCCGTTCGTCTCCGCCGACGACGAGGACGTGACCTTCGCCCGTGGAGCCTGGCCGCGGGTCGCGCTTGGGGAAGCGATCAGCCCGCGACCAGGTCCTCGTGACGTTGAGCCGCGAGCCTCACCGTCACTAGGTCGAACATAATTTCGATCACCCTCCGATGTCAACCGGTTCCACGAACACAGGTTCGATGACCTTGAAGGAAAGCAGCTGGAAAGCAGGAAAGCCGCCGACGCGACGGCGTGTCGCGACGGCGGCGGCCACTGCTCGCGGCCCCTCCCGGCGGGAGGAGGGCGGCGGTCAGGTGGCGGAGATGGCGCCCGAGGGGCACAGGTTGACGGCCCGCCGTACGGCGTCCTCCTTGTCAGCCGGCACCTCGCGCCGCAGGACCAGCACCGTGCCCTCGTCCTCGCTCTGGTCGAACAACTCCGGAGCCGTCAGCGCGCACATGCCGGCACCGATGCACACGGTCGTGTCTGCCTTGATTTCCATGGTGATGACCTCTACCAGGTGACAGGGAGGCGGTGCACTCCATAGATGCTCATGTCCGAGCGCATCGGCACCTCCTCCGGCGTTACGGCCAAGCGTAGGCCAGGCAGGCGGCGCAGCAGCGCAGGGTAGGCGATGCGCATCTCCGTACGCGCGAGCTGCTGTCCGAGGCACTGGTGGATGCCGTGGCCGAAGCTGAGATGGCCCGTCGCGGGCCGGGTGACGTCGAGGGTGTCGCCGCCGGGGAAGCGCTCCGGGTCGCGGTTGGCGGCGGCCAGGCTGAGCGCGACCGTCTCCCCCGCCCTGATGAGGACGCCCTCGATCTCGACGTCCTCGAGGGCCCTCCTGAGCGGTCCCAGGTGGACGATCGTGAGGTAGCGCAGCAGCTCCTCGACGGCGGTCTCGGCGATGGAGGGGTCGTCGCGGAGCGCGGCGAGCTGCGCGGGGTTGGTGAGCAGCGCGTACGTCCCGAGCCCGAGCATGTTGGCGGTGGTCTCGTGTCCCGCGACGAGCAGCAGGAACCCGACCCCGGTGAGCTCCTCGTCGGTCAGCTCGCCGCCCTCGATGAGCCCGCTCAGCAGGTCGTCGTCCGGCTTGTCGCGCTTGCGCCCGATGAGGTCGTGCAGGTAGCCCATGGTGCTGCCCACGGCGGCCAGCGCGTCCTCGACCTTGGTCTCCAGGTTGAACAGCACCCTGGCGTCCTCCTGGAAGCGGGCGCGGTCCTCGTACGGGACGCCGAGCAGCTCGCAGATCACCAGCGAGGGGATGGGCAGCGCGAACGACTCCACCAGGTCGGCGGGCGGCCCGGCGGCCTCCATGGCGTCCAGGTGCTCCTCGGTGATCTCGGCGATGCGCGGCTCCAGCGCCTTCATCCTGCGTACGGTGAACTGCCCGGTCAGCAGCCGGCGGAAGCGCGTGTGCTCGGGCGGGTCGGTACGCAGGAACATGCCCGGCGGCACCTGGAAGTCCTGCCGCTTGGCCAGCTCCATCCTGCCGGGGAGCGGCGGGTGCATCCCCTCCGGCCGGTTGGAGAAGCGCGGGTCGGCCAGCACCGCGCGGGCGGCGGCGTAGCCCGTGACGAGCCAGCCCAGATGGCCGTCGGCGAAGGTCAGGCGGTGCAGGGGTGCCTGCCGCCGTAGCTCGCCGAGCTCGTCGGGTGGGTCCAGCGGGCGCCGCCGGGCCATGGGAAGGGTCAGATCGGACATGCCTCGGCTCCTCTCCGAAACGTACTCCCAGAAAACCTCAGCCATTGCAAAATTGCAATGAATGAAAGAGAACTTCGCATGCAGTAAAGTTCGGACATGGCGGGACTTCGGGAGCGCAAGAAGCAGCGCACGCGCCGGGCGCTGATCGACGCGGCGCTCCGGTTGTTCGCGCGCAAGGGCTACGCCGACACGACGCTCGCGGAGATCGCCGCCGCGGCGGAGGTCTCCACCCGCACGTTCTTCAGCTACTTCAGCGGCAAGGACGACCTGGTCTTCCACGACGGCGAGGAGCGCATGGAGCGCGCGCTGGAGCTGCTGGCCGGCCGCCGCCCCGGCGAGACGGCCGCGGCGCTGCTGCTGCGGCTCGTCGAGGCCGGGTTCGGGTGGACGCTGGAGGACGAGGCGCCGACGTTCGAGGAGGCCGAGCTGCGGATGCGGCTCATCATGGACGAGCCCGCCCTGCGAGCGCGGGCGCTGCTGCTCATGTACGACAGCCAGCTCAAGCTGGCCGCGGCCCTGCGCCAGGCGTGCCCGGACGAGCTGGACGAGGTCGAGGCGGCCGCCGCCGTGGGCGCGCTGTTCGGGGCGGTCAAGCTGGCCGTGATGGCCCACGTCGGGCACGAACGGTCGCTGAAGGACCTCCAGACGACCGGCATGCGCGCGGCCGAGCTGGCGCTGGAAGGGCTGCGCTCCATCGAGGCCCGGGCCGCCGGCCGGATCCCGGTCGAGCCGCCGGGGATGGCAAGCTGAGACCGGGCGAGCAAGGGAGGCGCATGGGCGGCCGGGGGCGGCGGATCGGCGTGGCGCTGCTGGTGTTGGGGCCGGTGCTGGTGGCGGCGTACGCGCTGGCCGGG
This sequence comes from Nonomuraea sp. AD125B, assembly GCF_041402765.1. Lineage (NCBI taxonomy): Bacteria > Bacillati > Actinomycetota > Actinomycetes > Streptosporangiales > Streptosporangiaceae > Nonomuraea > Nonomuraea sp. AD125B. Next base: position 227,040 of record NZ_JBGLOU010000009.1, read on the forward strand.
CGGACGGCCGTCCATCAGGCCGCTGAAGCGCAGGCGCGCGGCCCCCGGTGGGAGGGCGGCCGGATCGGCGCCGACGGCCTGACCTCGCTCGGCGTGGACGCCTGGCGCGTGGTGGCGCTGACCGCCCTGGTCGTGGGGGTGGCCGCGTTGGCCTACCTGGTCATCGGGCCGCTGCTGGGGCGCGGCGGGCGGGGGCGGACGTTCCTGCTCGTGCTGTCGGGCTTCTTGATCGTGCCGTACGCGCTGGGCTGCGTGGTGGCGTTCGTCAACCCGCCGCGGCTCCTGGGCGGCCTCTACCAGGCGGCGGACTTCGTGGCCGGCCTGCCCGCCTGGCAGCCGGCCACGGCCTTCCTGCTGCCCGCTGCAGGGCTCGCGCAGGCCGCAGGGCTGGCGCTGACGGCCCGCCACAGGCCCGCCGAAGCCCCGCGGACGCCGTTGCGGGAGGAGGAGCCCCGTCCCGCGTCGTGAGGCCCGCTCACAGCCCTCTGAAGCGGCCTCGCACGTGCACCGGAACGCCCTTGCCCAGCAGGCCGGGCAGCGCCTCGGCCACGTTCATCGGCAGGCGGACGCAGCCGTGCGAGGCCGGGGCGAGCGGCACCGAGAGCGCGCCGTGGAAGGCGATGCCGCCGTTGAAGAAGATCGGGTTGTACAGCTCGCCGAGGTAGGACCGGTGCCAGCCGCTCGCGCGCCAGGTGGTGCGGTAGTCGCCGGTGGGGGTGGTGGCCGAGCCGCAGAAGCGCTGCTCCTTGCCCTGCCACACGGCGGTCTCGCAGTACGGCACGCCGCTGCCGGAGGAGATGTGCGTGATCAGCTCGGGCCTGCCGCCGACGTACAGCACCATGATCTGCTTGCTCAGGTCGACCTCGGCGCGGGTCGCCCGGCCGCGCGGCACCAGGACCTTGGGGGCCCTGGGGCTCTCCAGCGCGTCCCAGGTGCGCTTGGCGATCGTGCTGGTCGGCTTGATCCCGTTGACCTTCTGGAACGCCCACACGGCGGCCAGCGTGGTGCCGCCGTAGCTGCCGTCGGCCTTGCCGGGACGGTAGCCCAGCTCCGTGAGCCGCCGCTGCACCCAGGTGACGGCCTTGCCCTTGGCGCCCAGCTTCAGCGTCTTGCGCGGGGCGGCCGCGGGAGCGGTGGTCGTGGGACCGGCCTGCGCCCCCGCGGGCGCGACAGCCGTCGCGGGAGTGGAGAGGCTCCGCGCGGGCGGGTTGAGCGCCGCCGTGCCGCATCCCGAGAGCGCCAAGGCTCCGGCCGTCAGCAGAGCCGCCATTCCGGGCAGTCGCGAAACTCCCACCCGTACCACCTCTCATGCCGTGGACAACGGATCACAGGACCCTACACCAGTCACCATGAACGGGTAATGAAGCCGTCAACCTGTTTAGAGTGTCCCCATGTCTGAGAAGTTGCCACCAAACGCCGTCGTCGTGCAGGCCGCCCTGCGCGAGCTGGGCGCGGACGGCGAGGTCATCGTGCTGCCGGAGAAGGCGCCCACGGCGGCCACCGCGGCGGCGCAGCTCGGCTGCGAGGTCGGCGCCATCGCCAACAGCCTGATCTTCGACGCCGACGGCGAGCCGCTGCTGGTGCTGACGAGCGGCGCGCACCGCGTCGACACCGCCCTCATCGCCCGTACGGCGGGCGCGGCGCAGGTACGGCGGGCCACCCCCGAGTTCGTCCGGGCGGCGACCGGTCAGCCCATCGGCGGCGTGGCCCCGGTCGGGCATCCCGCGCCGGTGCGCACGCTGGTGGACAACTGGCTGGGCAAGCACGAGGTGGTGTGGGCGGCGGGCGGGCATCCGCTGACGGTGTTCCCGACCACGTTCGAGGAGCTGGTGCGGATCACCGGAGGCGTCGCGGTGGACGTCGAGTAGGGTGCGACGGTGATCGAGTTTCGCGGGGCGGGACCGGCCGAGTTCACCGAGCGGCTGGACACGGTGATCGGCATTTACACGGCCGCGATGCGCCCGCCCGCGGACCAGATCGCCGGCCGCAAGACCATCATGCGCAACCACGCGTCATATCCCTATTTCCAGGCTTATTTCGCAGAATTGCGCGATTCATCCCTTTCGCCGGGTCACCGGGAGAAGCCGTACGTCGTCGGCTTCGCCTACGGTTTCCGCGGCGCGCCCGGGCAGTGGTGGCACGACGTCGTGCTGCGGGCGCTCACCGAGCGGACCGGGCCCGAGGCGGCCCACGCCTGGCTGGGCCACGCCTTCGAGCTGGCCGAGATCCACGTGCACCCCGACTACCAGGGCAAGGGCATCGGCCGCGCGATGATCAGGACGATCTGCGCGGGCCGCCCCGAACGCTCGGCCGTGCTGTCCACCCACGACCAGCCGACCGCCGCCCGCCACCTCTACGCGAGCCTCGGCTTCGTCGACCTGCTGTCCGGGTTCGTCTTCCCCGGCGGCTACGAGGAGTACGCCATCGCGGGCCGCCCGCTCCCTCTCCCCTGAATCGTGGTTTACCGCGTGATGACCTCGGGCATGAGTCATCACGGAAAGTGACCGACCCTTTACCGACCGATCCGGTTATCCTGCCGTCATCCGCCCGGTCCCCCTGCGGGCGGATGACGGCCCGCACCCGCTCATGGGCGGGCCTTTACGCGGGCCTCTCAGGCGGGCCTCTCAGGCGGGCCTCTCAGGCGGGCAGCGAGGCCGGCTCCAGGCGCTGGAACACCTCGCGGGAGGCGCTGGAGCGGTTGAAGGTGATGAAGTGGATGCCAGGCGCGCCCTCGTCCAGCAGCCGCTGGCACAGCTCGGCGCCGTGGTCGATGCCGAGCCGCCGCACCGCCGCGGGATCGTCCTTGACCGCCTCGAAGCGCGCCGCCACGTCCGCCGGGAACGGCGCACCCGACAACTGCTCGGAACGCGCGATCGTGCTCATCTGGGTGACCGGCATGATGCACGGGATGATCGGCGTGTCGCAGCCCTGGGCCGCCACCCTGTCGCGCAGCCGCAGGTAGTCGTCGGCCTGGAAGAACATCTGGGTGATGGCGTAGTCGGCCCCGGCCCGGCACTTGCGTACGAAGTAGTCGGTGTCGGACTCGATGGACTCCGAGCGCGGATGTTTGTACGGGAACGCCGCCACGCCCACGCAGAAGTCGCCCGCCTGGCGGACCAGGCGTACGAGCTCCTCGGCGTAGAGCACGCCCTCGGGATGCCGCACCCACTCGCCCGTGGGGTCGCCGGGCGGGTCGCCGCGCACGGCCAGGATGTTGCGCACCCCGGCGTCGGCGAAGCGCCCCACCAGGTGGCGCAGCTCGCGTACGGAGTGGTTGACCGCGGTGAAGTGGGCCACGGGGGTCAGCGTGGTGTCGTGCGCGATGCGCTCGACGATGTCGACGGTGCGGTCACGGGTGGAGCCGCCGGCGCCGTAGGTCACCGACACGAACGTCGGCCGCAGAGACTCCAGCTCCCTGATCGCCTTCCACAGCTGCCGCTCGCCCTCGTCGGTCTTCGGCGGGAAGAACTCGAACGAGAACGTGCGTTTGCCGGAGGCGAGCATGTCGCGGACGGTGGGGACACGTCCCGGCAGGACGGAGGGTCGACCAAGCGCCATGCCCCACAGGTTACAGGCAGCGGCGCGGCCCGCCGTGGCCGCGGATCGGCGCCGCTCGCGCGCGCCCCGATCGGAACCGCTCGAACCGGCCACTAGTCTCGGAGTCATGACCAGTGACGCCGCGAGCATGGACGTCCTGCGCACGCGGGTTGAGCGTGCCCTGGGCGCCTTCGTCGAACGCCAGCTGCCCGCCTCCGGTGACCCCGACTTCCAGCCGCTCCGCACGGCCGCCGAGGACCTGCTGGCCGGCGGCAAGCGGCTGCGGCCCGCGTTCTGCTACTGGGGGTGGCGCGGCGCGGGCGGCGCGGACGGCCCCGGCATCTTCACCGCCGCCGCCTCCCTTGAGCTGCTGCAGGCCAGCGCGCTCGTGCACGACGACGTGATGGACAAGAGCGACCTGCGCAGGGGCATGCCGGCGGCGCACCGCCGTTTCGAGGCGCTGCACGAGAAGGAGAGCTGGCACGGCTCGGCCGCCCAGTTCGGCGAGGGCGCCGCGATCCTGCTGGGCAACCTGCTGCTGATCTGGTCGGGCGAGATGTGGCGCACCAGCGGGCTGCCCCGCGAGTCGCTGGAGGCGGCCCAGCCCGTGCACGACCACATGCGCACCGAGCTGATGTGCGGCCAGTACCTCGACCTGCTGGAGCAGGCCCACGGCGAGAACACCTTCGACTCGGCGCTGCGGGTGGCGCTCTACAAGAGCGGCAAGTACTCCGTCGAGCAGCCGCTGCGCCTCGGCCTCGCGCTGGCCGCCCGCGAGCTCGCGCCCTGGATGGACGAGCTGTGCACCGGCTACGGGCGGCGGGTCGGCATCGCCTTCCAGCTCCGCGACGACATCCTCGGCGTCTTCGGCGACCCGGCGCAGACCGGCAAGCCCGCGGGCGACGACCTGCGCGAGGGCAAGCGCACCATGCTCGTGGCGCGCACGCTCTCCGCCGCCTCCCCCGTCGAGGCCGCGACCGTGCGCCGCCTGCTCGGCGACCCCGGCCTCGACGAGGACGGCGTCGCCACGCTGCGCGGCGTCATCGAGGGCACCGGCGCGCTGAGCGCGTGCGAGGGCCTCATCGGCGACTACCTCGGCGAGGCGCTGGCCGCGCTCGACCGGGCCCCGGTGACCGAGGAGGCGCGCACGGCGCTGAAGGAGCTCGCCATCGCCGCCACGTCCCGCACCACCTGACCGGCCGCACCGGACAGCCGAAGGAGCCGGCGACCGCCGCCACCTCCCGCACCACTCGACCGGCCGCACCGGACAGCCGAAGGAGCCGGCGATCGCCGCCACCTGAGCAGCCGCGCCGGACATGCGAGCGCCGCCCCGCCGGAGGGCGGGGCGGCGCGAGGGTCGGGTGGGTGGGTCAGGCCGCCGCGGCCAGGCGCTTGGCGAACTCCGCCGCCGCCGCGCCGGGATCGTCGGCCTCGGTGATGGCGCGCACGACGACGACCCGGCGCACGCCGTACGACAGGACCTCGTCGAGGTTGCCGAGGTCGATGCCGCCGATGCCGAACCACGGCCGCGCCTCGCCCAGCGACGCCGCGTGCCGCAGCAGCGACGGGCCGGGGGCCGGGCGGCCGGGCTTGGTCGGCGTGGGCCAGATCGGCCCGCAGCAGAAGTAGTCGACGCCCTCCTCCACGGCCGCGGCGGAGGCCTCGGCGGCGGAGTGGGTGGACCGTCCGATGACGATGTCGTCGCCGAGTATCTCTCGCGCGACCGTCGTGGGAAGGTCGTCCTGCCCCAGGTGGAGCACGTCGGGACGGGCGGCGTGGGCGATGTCGGCCCGGTCGTTGACGGCCAGCAGCTTGCCGTGCCGGTCGCAGGCGTCGCGGAAGACCTCGAGGAGGGCGAGCTCTTCGCGGGCCTCCAGGCCCTTCTCCCGCAGCTGGACGATGTCCACGCCGCCTGCCAGCACCGTGTCGAGGAACTGCGCGAGGTCGCCGCGGTCGCGGCGGCCGTCGGTGCAGAGATAGAGGCGGGCGTCAGAAAGCGAGGGCCTGGGCACGCCGCTTGACCTCTGTGTGACGGCCGGCCTTGATCGCCTCGATGGGCGAGCCTGGCAGCGAGTCGTCGGGGGTGAAGAGCCAGCGCAGGGACTCGGCGTCGTCGTAGCCGGCGTCCTGCAGCACGGTCAGGGTGCCGGGCAGGCCCTTCATCACGTCCTTCCCGTCGAGGAACACCGCGGGCACCTGCGGGGACCCGCTGCCCTCCCGGCGTACGCCGAGGAGCTTGTGATCCTTGAGGAGTTGCTTGGCCCGCCCGATCGGGAGTTCCAGGCGCTGGGCCACTTCGGGGAGCGTGAGCCACTCGCTGACGAGCTGGTCGGTCTCCCGGTCGATCTGTGCAACAGAAAGCGTCACGGAACCACAACTACCACATGCCGTGCTTGCTCAAACAACACAATCCCGTAGGGGGACGTCTGGATCTACCAGGCGTTCCGCGTCCAGCCGGGAGCCCGCGCCGATGATGCGGCGGCCCTGGACGAGGTCGCGCGGCCGGTCGACGGCGAACACCGCGGCGAGGGTGTCGTCGCCCCTCAGCCAGACGGCGGACCACTTGCCCTCGGGGCCGCCGCGGTAGAGCAGGCGCTCGCCCGCGGGGTGATGACCGGCGTACTGGACCATGTGCCCGAACTGCTCCGACCAGAAGTACGGCACCGGGTCGTAGACGGCGTCCTCGCCGAGCAGGCTCGCGGCGGCGACCTCGGGGGCGTTGAGCGCGGTGTCCCAGTGCTCGACCCGCAGCCGGTCCTGGAAGCGGCGCGACCACCAGGCGGCGCAGTCGCCCACCGCGACCGTGCCGGGCAGCGAGGCGCGCAGGTGCTCGTCCACGACGACGCCGTTGTGCAGGTCGAGGTCGGCGTCGGCAAGCCACTGGACGGCCGGGCGCACGCCGATGCCGGCGACGACCACGTGCGCGTCCAGGAACTCGCCGCCGACCAGCTCGACGCCGCCCTCCTCGACGGAGTGGACCATGGCGCCGAGCCGCAGGTCGATGCCGTCGTACCAGCGTTCGGTGCGGGCGCCGATCTCCGGGCCGACGGCGGTGGCGAGCGGCGCGGGACCGGCCTCGACCACGGTGACCGCGCAGCCGGCCCGGCGGGCGGCCGTGGCCACCTCGGCCCCCACCCAGCCCGCGCCGGCGACCACGACGCGGGCGCCGGGCACGAGCGCGGCGCGCAGCTCGTGCGCGTCGTCGAGGGTGCGCAGGACGTGCTGCGGGCCGTCGCCGGGCAGCCGGACCGGGTCGGCGCCGGTGGCGATGACCAGGCCGTCGTAGCGCAGCTCGCCTTCGGTGGTCTCGACGGCGCCCGGCCGCAGCGCGGTCGCGGACACGCCGGGACGGAAGGCGACGCGCAGCGCGGCGAGGTCGGTGTCGACGAACGTGGTGTCGGTCTCGCCGAGCAGCACGCTCTTGGTCAGGGGCGGACGGTCGTAGGGGCGGTGGCGTTCCCGCCCGACGAGGGTGATCCTGCCGCCGAATCCGCGCCCGCGCAGCGCCTCGACCGTGCGTACGCCGGCCAGGCCCGCTCCCACCACCACGACATGGTCCACGACCAAGACCATAGACGGGTACGGGGCCCGGCGGCGAAGGGGGGCGTGCCTGGCGCCGCCGGCGAGGTCGTAGGCTGGGGGCGTAAGACGCGCGGGAGTCCGGCCGTGACCGGGCTGAGAGGAAGGCTGCACAGGGCCTTCGACCGCAAGACACCTGATCCGGATCATGCCGGCGAAGGGAGCGCATGGTGGAGGTCATCGTCGGCGGCGGGGTCGTCGGGCTGTCGGTCGCGTGGCGGCTGGCGCGGGCGGGGCGGCCGGTCACCGTGGTCGATCCCGATCCCGCGGGCGGGGCCTCGCACGCGGCGGCGGGCATGCTGGCGCCGGTCAGCGAGGTGACCTACACCGAGGAGCCGCTGTTGCGGCTGGGCCTGGCGTCGCTGCGCCGCTGGCCGGCCTTCGCCGCTGAGCTGGCCGCCGACGCGGGGCTGCCCGAGGGGGCGCGCGGGGTGGACCTGCGCGCGGAGGGCACGCTCGACGTGGCGTTCGGGGCCGACGACCTCGCGGCGCTGGACGAGCTGGCCGCGTTCACGGAAAAGCTGGGGCTCCCGGTGGAGCGGCTGACCGGGCGCGAGTGCCGCCGCCTGGAGCCGATGCTGGCGCCGTCGGTGCGCGGCGGCCTGCTGGCCGCCGGCGACGCCTGGGTGGACCCGCGCCGGGTGACGGCGGCGCTGCTGGCCGCGCTGGAACGGCGGGAGGTGCCGCTCGTCCGCGCCCGCGTCACCGCGCTGCTGCGCGAGGACGGGCCGGCGGCCCGGGTCGCCGGGCGGCGCGAGGACGCGACGGAGGGCCGGGGGGCCGGGCCGCGGCACGGGGACGCGCCGGAGGGGCGGGGGGCCGGGCCGCGGCACGGGGACGCGCCGGAGGGGCGGGTGACGGGTGTGCGGCTGGAGGGGGGTGCCGAGTTGCCCGCCACGACGGTGGTGCTGGCGGCCGGGGCCTGGAGCGCGGCGCTGGCCGGGGTGCCGGTGCGGCCGGTCAAGGGGCAGATCCTGCGCCTGCGCTCGCCGCAGCCGCTGCTGACCCGGTGCGTACGCGGCTCCGTGCACGGCTCCCCCGTCTACCTCGTCCCCCGGGGCGACGGCGAGCTGGTGGTCGGCGCGACCCAGGAGGAGCTGGGCTTCGACACCCGGGTGACCGCCGGCGGCCTGTACGAGCTGCTGCGCGACGCCAGGGAGCTGGTGCCCGGCGTGACCGAGCTGGAGCTGGCCGACGTGGTGGCGGGCCTGCGCCCCGGCACGCCGGACAACGTGCCGATCGTCGGGCCGGCCGGCGACGGGCTGGTGCTCGCCACCGGACACCACCGGGGCGGCGTGCTGCTCGCGCCTCTGACGGCGGCCCTGGTGGCCGGGGAGGCGGGCGGCGAGGAGGGCGGGCTGGCGGCGTTGTGCTCGCCGGCGAGATTTGGAGAGATCGCATGATGGTGCAGATCAACGGGGCCACGCACGAGGTCGCCGACGGGACGACCGTGGCGCAGGCCGTACGGGCCCTGACCGCGGCGACCACCGGGGTCGCCGTGGCGTTGAACGACGAGGTGGTCACGCGCGGCGCCTGGGAGACCACGGCGCTGCGCGAGCGCGACCGCGTGGAGGTGCTGACGGCGGTGCAGGGTGGATGATCTGATCATCGCCGGGGAGAAGTTCTCCTCCCGGCTCATCATGGGCACCGGCGGCGCCCCCTCGCTGGAGGTGCTGGACCAGGCGCTGGCGGCCTCCGGCACCGAGCTGACCACGGTCGCCATGCGGCGGCTCGACCCGCGCGCCCGCGGCTCGGTGCTCGACGTGCTGCGCGAGCGCGACATCAAGGTGCTGCCCAACACGGCCGGCTGCTTCACGGCGGGCGACGCCGTGCTGACGGCCCGGCTGGCCAGGGAGGCGCTCGGCACGAACTGGGTCAAGCTGGAGGTCATCGCCGACGAGCGGACGCTGCTGCCCGACCCCATCGAGACCTTCGACGCCGCCGAGCGACTGGTGGCCGACGGGTTCGTGGTGCTCCCGTACATCGGCGACGACCCGGCGCTGGCCCGGCGGCTGGAGCAGGCGGGCTGCGCGGCGGTGATGCCCCTGGGCGCGCCGATCGGGTCGGGCCTCGGCATCCGCAACCCGCACAACATCGAGCTGATCGTGGAGGCCGCGTCGGTGCCGGTGATCCTCGACGCGGGGATCGGCACGGCCAGCGACGCCGCGCTGGCGATGGAGCTCGGCTGCGACGCGGTGCTGCTGGCGACGGCGGTCACCCGGGCCCAGCGCCCCGACCTGATGGCGGCGGCCATGAAGGCGGCGGTGACGGCCGGGCGGCTGGCGCGGCAGGCGGGGCGCATCCCGCGCCGCCGCTACGCCGAGGCGTCCTCCCCCATGACGCCCTGACGCGGGAGACAGGAGGGGCGCGCCGGGGCTCGCGGGGCTCCGGCGCGTCGCAGGGGGCACGGCTCGGCATCGGTTTCGGGCGGCCGGGCCCTGCCGGTGCCAAAACGCCCGTAAACTCAGCGGGGTGGATACGACGACTGCGGACCCTCTGGTCGGGCGGCTCCTCGATGGACGCTATCGCATCGAGAGCCGGATCGCCCGGGGCGGTATGGCGACCGTCTACCTGGCGCTCGACGTCCGGCTGGACCGGACCGTCGCGCTGAAGGTCATGCACCGCTCGCTCGCCGAGGACCCGGCGTTCGTCAGGAGGTTCATCGGCGAGGCGAAGTCGGTGGCCAGTCTCTCCCATCCCAACGTCGTGCACGTCTTCGACCAGGGCACCGACAACGACGTCGTCTACCTGTCGATGGAGTACGTGCCGGGCCGCACGCTCCGCGACGTCCTGCGCGAGCGCGGCCGGCTGCCCGCCCGCGAGGCGCTGGAGATCCTGATCCCGGTGCTGGCCGCCCTGGGCGCGGCCCACCAGGCCGGCATGGTGCACCGCGACGTGAAGCCCGAGAACGTCCTGATGACCGACGACGGGCGGGTCAAGGTCGTGGACTTCGGCCTGGCCAAGGCCATCGAGGCGACCAACCAGACGCGCACCGGCGTGATGATCGGCACCATCGGCTACATGGCGCCCGAGCAGGTGCTCACCGGCGCGGCCGACGTGCGCAGCGACGTCTACGCGGCCGGCATCATGCTGTTCGAGCTGGTGACCGGGCAGCAGCCCTACGACGGCGAGACGCCGATGTCGATCGCCTACCGGCACGTCCACGACACGGTACCGCCGCCTTCCGCGCTGGTGCCCGACGTGCCGCCGCTGATCGACACGCTGGTGGCGCAGGCGACCGCGCGCGAGCCGCACGACCGGCCGAAGGACGCCACGGCCCTGCTGGTGGCGGCGGTCGACGCGCACCGCATGCTGCCGCGCACCACGCTCCCGCCGACGCCGCAGGGGCAGCCGTACGGGCCGGGGCCGGGCTCCGGGCCGGTGCCGTTCCCCGGCTCGGGCGCGATGACGGGCTCGGGGGCGGTGTCGGGCGCGGTGTCGGGGGCGATGTCGGGTGCGGTTCCTGGAGCGCTGTCCGGCCCGATGGCCGGGTCCGGGGCGCAGTTCCGCCCGCAGCCGCCGTCCCAGCCCAACGACCGCACCGCCGTGCACGCGGCCCCGTCGATGCCGCAGGACGCCCCCGCGCACACGCTCATCCAGCCGCGCGTCGAGGTGCCCGAGCCGGCGCGGCGGCGCGGGTTCCGGCCCAACTGGTTCCTGGTGGCGCTGGCCGTCGTCATGGTCGCCGCCATCGCGCTGACCGGGTGGTTCTTCGCCCAGCCCGACTACGTCAAGGTGCCCAGCCTGGTCGGCAGGAACATGCTGCTGGCCGAGCAGAGCGCGGTCAACGGCGGCTTCAAGGTCCAGAAGGCTCCCGGCCAGTACTCGGAGAAGACCGCCGAGGGCCTGGTGCTGGCCACCGAGCCGGTCGCCGGCACCGAGGTCGAGCAGGGCAGCACGATCACGCTGACGCCCTCGCTCGGCCCCAAGCGCGTGGTCGTGCCCAACGTCACCGGCATGACCGGCAACGACGCCCGCGCCGCGCTCGCCAAGGAAGGGCTCACCCCGGGCTCGGTGAAGCGCCTGCCCAACACGGAGGTCGAGCGCGACAAGGTGATCCGCTCCTCGCCGCAGGTGGGCGAGAAGGTCAAGGAGGGCGCGCGGGTCGACATCTTCGTCAGCGCCGGCCTGCTGATGCCCGACGTCGGCGGCATGCCGAAGGACGAGGCCGCCGCCTACCTCGGCCAGCAGGGCTTCCAGGTGCAGGTCCAGGAGGTGGACGACGACGCCGAGCCGTGCACCGTCATCGCCCAGGTGCCGAAGGCCAAGTCCGAGGTCGACGGGGGCGCGCAGGTCATGGTCACGGTGGCGCGCTGCCAGACCGACTTCTGGCAGTGGTTCGGCCAGGGCGACACCCAGGCCCGCGACGACCAGCAGCTCGCCATCGTCCCCCAGGTGATCGGCAAGAACGTCAACGACGCCCGCCGCGACCTGGAGGCGCAGGGCTTCAAGGTGCAGGTCCACCGGCTCGGCAACCGCGGCGTGGTGCAGTTCCAGCGCCCGCTCCCCAACAGCGAGCGCCCGGCCGGAGCCACCGTCCACCTCTGGCAGTGACCCCCGGCCTGACCCCCGGACTGACCCCCGGACGCCGGGTCAGGGCGTCAGGTGTCCGTGGAGGCGGACCCGCGCCAGGCCGCCGTCCGGGTGGATGTCCACCCGCACGTGGGTGACCGGCGCGGCCGCGGCCAGGCGGAAGCGGTGCGGGGTGTCCGGCTGCAGGCGGGTGCGCGGCAGCAGCTCCACGGGCGCGGCCGCGCCGGGCTCCCCGTCGAAACCGGTGAGCGTGACCGCGGCGGGGGCGTTGAAGAGCAGGTTCGTGGTGTCGATCTCGGCCAGCCTGAGCACGCCGCGCCCGGCCAGCCGGATGGTCAGCCAGTCGTTGCCACCGTCCCGCCGCCGTGCGGTCTCCCAGCCCTCCGCCTGGTGGCGGGCCAGGCCGGGGGCGATGACGTTGTGGGGGGCCGAGTAGAAGTCGTCGGAGCAGGCGGTGACGACGCCGCCGTTGGCGAGGGCGGCCAGGTCGAGGCCGAGGCCGTCGTACACCGACAGGTCGGGTCGGGGTTCGCCGTGCACGCGCAGCCGGGCGACGCCGCCGTCAGGGAAGATGCCGAGCCGTACGTGGGTGGCGTGGAAGCCGCCCGCGACCTCGAAGTGGTGCTCGGCGTCGCCCTTCAGCGCGGCCCGCGGCACGATCTCCGTCCACGGGGCGGCCAGCAGCTCGGCGGGCGACGGGTGGCCCTCGACGCGGGCGGCCTCGACGGTCGCGTACGGCGGGTAGTTGCCCTTGAACCAGGCGGTGTCGATCACCACGCCGCGGATCGCCCCCGGCACGCCGAGCCGGACCAGCGCCCAGTCGTGGCCGGGCTCGCGCCGGCGCCGGGTCTCCCAGCCGTCGTACACCTGGCCCTTGGGCCCGAAGGTCCCGGGGCGGAAGCCGGGCCGTCCCGGCCGGATCAGGCTCTCCTTCTCGGCGAAGGACTCGTCGCTGGCGGCCACGACCGCCCCGCCGAGGGTGCGCAGGGCGAGGTCGGGCAGGGCGGTGAAGCGGGTCATCCCGTGCTTCCTCTCAGGAGGAGTTTCCCGTGCGGCTCGCCGTCCACGGGCCGGCCGCGGAGCCAGGTGGTCAGCACCGCGCCCTTGAGCACCTGCCCGTGGTAGGGGGTGACGGGGTTCTTGTGGTGCAGGCGGGCGGCGTCCACGGCGAGTGCGGCGGCCGGGTCGAAGGCGACGAGGTCGGCGTCGTGGCCCGGCGCGATCGCGCCCTTGCCGGGGATCCCGGCCAGCGCGGCCGGGGCGGCGGCCATCCAGCGCGCCACGTCGGCGAGCCGGTGCCCCCGGCGGGCCGCCTCGGTCCACACGGCGGACAGGCCGAGCTGCAGCGAGGCGATCCCGCCCCAGGCCGCGGCGAAGTCGGGCACCTTGAGGTCGGCCGTGGACGGCGAGTGGTCCGACACCACGCAGCTCAGCGTGCCCTCGGCCAGCCCTCGCCACAGCAGGTCGCGGTTGGCCGCCGAGCGGATCGGCGGGCAGCACTTGAACGCCGTCGCGCCTTCGGGCACCCGTTCGGCCTCCAGCGTCAGGTAGTGCGGGCAGGTCTCCGCGGTGACCGGCAGGCCGTCGGCGCGGGCCGCCGCCAGCACGTCCAGGCAGGCGGCGGCGGAGACGTGCAGGACGTGCACCCGCGCGCCGGTCTCCCTGGCCAGCTCCACGAGCCGGCGGACGGCGGCGCGCTCGGCCGCCTCCGGCCGCGAGGCCAGGAACTCGGGGTACGTCGGCCCGCCCGGCTCCGCCAGCAGCGCCGGGTCCTCGGCGTGCACCACCATGAGCCCGCCGAACCCGGCCACCTCCTCCAGCGCCCGCCGCAGGTCGCCGCCCGCGAGCGGCGGGAACTCCGGCACCCCCGACGGCGACATGAAGCACTTGAAGCCGAGCACGCCGCGCTCGTGCAGCGGGCCCAGCTCCTTGACGTTGCCCGGCACCGCCCCGCCCCAGAACCCGACGTCCACGTGGCACCGCCCGCGCGCGGCGGCCAGCTTGGCCCCCAGCGCGGCCACGTCGACCGTGGGCGGCAGCGCGTTGAGCGGCATGTCGACGATCGTCGTGACGCCGCCCGCGGCCGCCGCCCTGGTCGCCGAGTCGAACCCCTCCCAGTGGGTGCGGCCCGGCTCGTTCACGTGCACGTGCGTGTCCACCAGGCCCGGCAGCAGCGCGAGGTCGCGCAGGTCGACGTCCTCGGCGGCGTCGAGCGGGGCGTCGTAGGGGTGCAGGGCCTCGATCCGCTCCCCCCGCACGGCCACCGCGGCGGGCCGCTCCCCCTCCGGCGTGACGGTCCTGCGGGAGCGCACCACGAGGTCGAACGGCGTCATGGCGTCCCCTCCGCGAGGCGGCGGTCGGCGGCGATCCCGGCGGCCAGGCGCTCCAGCAGGGGGCCGGCCTCCGCCATGCAGCGCTCCGGGTCGGGCTCCAGGTTGGTGAGGGCGTAGGCGGCCTCGATGCCGGCCGCCTTGAGCTCGGCGTCGGAGAGCGTACGCCGCCCGCACACGGCGACGACGGGCACGCCGGCCCTGGCCGCGGCCTGCGCGACCCCGATGGGGGCCTTGCCGCGCAGCGACTGCTCGTCGAGCGAGCCCTCACCGGTGATCACCAGCCGGGCGCCGGCGGCGTGTTCGCCGAAGCCGAGCAGCCCGAGCAGGTAGTCGATGCCGGGGCGGATCTCGGCGTGCAGGAACGCCAGCGCCGCGAAGCCGACGCCGCCGGCCGCGCCCGCCCCCGGCGCGCCGGCCACGCCCATGGCCCGGACGATGTCGTCGTGCTCGACCGCGCCCATCAGACCGTGCGTACGGGTCGCCACGGCGGCCAGCCGGGTCAGCCCCGACTCCAGGACCTTCACCTCGTCCGGGGTGGCGCCCTTCTGGGGGCCGTACACGGCGGCGGCGCCGTGCGGGCCGAGCAGCGGGTTGTCCACGTCGCTCGCGACCACGAACGAGACCCCCGACAGGTCGGGGAAGCCGGACAGGTCGATGCGGTCCAGCGTGCGCAGCGCCGCCCCGCCCCTGGGCAGCTCGCGGCCCTCGGCGTCCAGCAGGCGGGCGCCGAGCGCCTGCGCCATTCCCGCGCCGCCGTCGGTGCACGCGCTGCCGCCGAGCCCGAGGACCACGCGCCGGGCGCCGTGCCGTACCGCGTGCGCGACCAGCTCGCCGGTGCCGTGGCTGGTGGCGGTCAGCGGCTCGGGCCCGGCCGGGAGCCGGCGCAGCCCGGACGCCTCGGCCAGCTCGACCACGGCCGTGGCGTCGCCGGGGTGCCAGGCGTAGGAGGCCGTGACGCGCTCACCCGTCGGCCCGGTGACCTCGATCGTGACGCGTTCGAAGCCGCAGGCCACGGCGGCGTCCACGGTGCCGTCGCCGCCGTCGGCCACCGGCAGCTCCACCGTGGGCACGCCGAGTCCCGCCGTCACCCGCGCCGCCACTTCCGCCGCCGTCAGCGACCCCTTGAACTTGTCCGGAGCCACCAGAACATGCTGAACCACTACCAACTCCCACATGATGATGAACAATGGCCGCACACGCCTTCCTGCCCGGTGCGAGCGGGCAGGAGGGCGTGCCTCATCATCCTGGCATCACGGGCGTGGCGGGCCTGCGTCAGGAGACGGTACGGATGAACTCCTCCAGGGAGTAGCGGCCGTCCTGGTCGGAGTCGGCGCTCTGGCTCAAAGCGCCCAGCGCCTCGGCCGGCAGGTCGGGAAAGTGCTGCTTCAGCTCGCTCTCGCTGATGTAGCCGTCGCCGTCGGTGTCGATCGCGGCGAAGGTGCTCTTGAGCCGCGCCAGCCGCTGTTCGGGGAGTTCCGCCGTCACGGGGCCGCCTTCCGGGGGGATGTTCGATCAGGACATCCACACCTTAACGGTCATGCCGCGCCTCCGGCCCGTTCGAGCAGCCTGCGCCCCGCCTCGGCCCCGGCCCGCCCGAGCGCGTCCTGGGGGGCGGTCCTGAGCTCGCCGTCCGCGACCACCGTACGTCCCCCGACCAGCAGCCGGACGAGCGGCAGCGCGGGCCCGAAGACCAGCGCGCAGACCGGGTCGGCGACGGCCGCCGCGTACGGCCCGTCCACCCGCCACAGGGCGACGTCGGCGAGCTTGCCGGGCTCCAGCGTGCCCAGCTCGCCCTCGCGGCCGAGGTTGCGCGCCCCGCCCAGGGTGGCCAGCTCCAGTGCCTGGCGGGCGGTCAGCGCCCGGGGGCCGTAGCGGGCCCGCTGGAACAGCAGGGCCTGGCGCATCTCGCCGGCCAGCGGCGTCAGCTCGGATGAGGCGGCGCCGTCCACGCCGAGGCCCACGTTCACGCCGCGCCGCAGCATCTCCGAGACGCGGGCGATGCCGGCCCCGAGCCGGCCGTTGGAGGACGGGCAGTGGGCGGCGCCGGTGCCGGTGATGGCGAGCTTGGCGATGTCGGCGTCGCTGAGGTGCACCGTGTGGGCGAGCCACACGTCGGGACCGAGCCAGCCCAGCTTGTCCATGTAGTCCACGGGCCGCAGGCCGAACTGCTCCAGGCAGTGCTCGTCCTCGTCCACGGTCTCGGCGAGATGGGTGTGCAGGCGTACGCCCATGTCCCGCGCCAGGGCGGCCGACTGCGTCATCAGCTCGCCGCTCGCCGAGAACGGCGAGCACGGCGCGACCGCCACCCGCAGCATCGAGGAGGGCGACGGGTCGTGGTAGGCGTCGACGGCCTCGGCGGTGGCGGCGAGGATCTCGTCCAGGTCCTCGACCACCTCGTCCGGCGGCAGCCCGCCGCGCGACTCTCCCCTGTCCATGGAGCCGCGGGCGGGGTGGAAGCGGAGCCCGACCTCGCGCGCCGCCTCGATCCCGGCCGCGAACAGGTCGCCCCGCCCCTTCGGGAACAGGTAGTGGTGGTCGCTGGAGGTGGTGCAGCCGGACAGCGCCAGCCAGCCGAGCCCGGCCGCCGAGGCGCCCCTGACGATCTCGGCGTCCATGGCGGCCCACACGCGGTAGAGCGCCACCAGCCACTCGAACAGGGTGGCGTCCTGCGCGAGCCCCTGGGAGGCCCACTGGTAGAGGTGGTGGTGGGTGTTGACCAGCCCGGGGGTGGCCAGGCAGCCGGTGCCGTCGAGGCGTTCCGCGCCGGGCGCGTCGGGGGCGGGGCCGGGGCCCAGCCCGGCGATCCTGTCGCCCTCGATCCTCAGCCAGCCCGCGGCGATCTCGGGGCCGGCGACCGGCGCGAGGTGCACGTTCTCGATGATCAGGCTCATCCGGCGGCCCCCTTCCTGGTGGCGGCCAGGCGCACCGCGTCAAGGATCTTCTCGTAGCCGGTGCACCGGCACAGGTTGCCCGCCAGCGCCTCGCGGATCTCCGCGTCGGACGGGTCAGGCAGGCGTTCCAGCAGGTCGTGCGCCTGCACGAGCAGCCCGGGCGTGCAGAAGCCGCACTGCACGGCCCCGCACTCGACGAACGCCTCCTGCACCGGGTCGAGCCTGTCCCCCTCGGCCAGGCCCTCCACGGTGCGCACCCGCCGGCCCTCGGCCTGCCCGGCGGCGACCAGGCAGGAGCAGACCGGCTCGCCGTCCAGGTAGACGGTGCACGAGCCGCACTCGCCCTGCTCGCAGGCGTTCTTGGAGCCGGGGAGGCCGAGCCGCTCGCGCAGCACGTACAGCAGGCTCTCGCCCTCCCACACGCCGTCGGCGCTCTCCTCGCGGCCGTTGACGGTGAACGTGACGCGCATCAGGCCGCCCTCCTTCCTCGGTGGTCGTTCCAGGCCCAGGTCAGCGTGCGGCGGGCCATGACGTCGAGGGCGCGCAGACGGTAGGCGGCGGTGCCGCGTACGTCGTCGATCGGCGCGGCCGCCCCCGCGCACAGCCGCCCGAACCGCTCGACCAGCGCCGGGTCGAGCACGGGCGCGTCCCAGTCGAGCTCGCGGGCCATCAGCTCCTCGGCCTCCTCGGCCCGTCGCGGGGTGGGGGCGGCCGAGCCGATGCCGGTGCCCACCCGCCGCCGCGCGGGGTCGAGCGCGATCGCGAACGAGCACACCGCGATCACCATGGCGTTGCGCGTGCCGACCTTGGAGAAGTACTGAGGGCCGGGCGCGCTCGGCACGCGTACGGCCCTGATCAGCTCGTCCGGCCGCAGGGCGCTGCGCTTGACGCCGAGGTAGAACCGCGCGGCGGGGATCGTCCGCACGCCCCCGTCCCGCGACTCCACCTCGATCACCGCCCCGGCGGCCAGCAGGGGCGGATGGCTGTCGCCGGCGGGCGAGGCCGCGCCGAGGTTGCCGCCCACCGTGCCGCGGTTGCGGATCTGCGGCGAGCCGACCGTACGGGCCGCCTGCGCCAGCCCCGGCACGACGCCGCCCAGCTCCTCGACGATCACCCGGTACGGCACCCCGGCCCCGATCCGGCACTCCCCGCCGGCCACGGACCACTCCCGCAGCTCGGCCACCCGGGTGAGGTCGAGCAGCGCGGGCGGCCTGCGCACCGCGAAGTTGATCTCCACCATGACGTCGGTGCCGCCCTGGAGGGACACCGCCTCCGGCTGGTCCGCCTTGGCGGCCAGCGCCTCCGCCCACGTCGTGGGCCGCAAGAAGTCCATCGTGGCTACTCCCAGGCGAATCCGGCGTCGGGCGCGTCCTCGCGGAGCACGCCGCCCTCGATGAGCCCGTACGGCCGGTCGGCCGCGTGGTAGACCTCGTTGTCGTTGTCCAGGCCGAACGGCGACAGGTCCACCAGGAAGTGATGCCTGTTGGGCAGGGCGAGCCGCACCTCGCACAGCTCGGGACAGGAGGTCAGGACGCGCTCGCCCATGGCGTACAGGGTCTGCTGGAGCGACAGGCTGTGGGTGCCGGCGAACGCCTCCAGCAGGCAGCCGCGGGCCCGCTCGTACGAGGCCGCGTGGTCGGCGCTCTCCCCGCGGTGCCGCCAGCGGGCCGTGACGGCCGTGGCCAGGATGCGGTCGGTGGTGGGCTGCAGAGTGGTGTACTCGTCCACGGCGAACCCGTGGAACTCCGAGCCGGTGGTGTTGAGCAGCACCAGGTCCTTGAGTCCCGACACCACCGTGGTGCGGCCGTCGCGGTCGTGGTGGACGACGCAGGTGCGCACCTCGCCGCCGTCGCGGACGAACGAGTGCGGGCCGCCGCGGCGCCAGGCGTACTCCTCGATCTCCACCCGCGCGTGGTGGACGGCCCGCCCCGCGCCGACGAAGTGCCGGGCCAGCAGCAGCGCGAACTCCTCGATCTCGCCGACGCCGTGCTTCCTGGCGAAGGCGTGCACGGTGTTCTTCTGGCTGTCGGTGGGCAGCACGGCGGCGTTGTCGCCGGTCAGGTGCACGGCCTCCATGTCGCCGGAGAGCGCGGTGGCGACGTTGAGGTCCTTGAGGTGGTGGACGGGGCCCTCGCGGACCACCCGGACGAGCCTGACGCCCGCCTTGCCGTAGCGGTTGGGGCCGAGCTTGACGGTCATCAGCTTCCTCGGTAGGTGGAGTAGGCGTAGGGGCTGAGCAGCAGCGGCACGTGGTGGTGCTGCGCGGGGTCGGTGACGGTGAAGGCGATGACCACCTCGGGATAGAAGGTCTCGGCGAGGTAGCCGCCGGTGTCGAAGACGACGCGGTGCACGCCCGCGCCCGCGGTGTCCCACCCCTTGATCCGGCCGTCGCCGTCGGTGCGGCCCTCGGCCAGGACGCGCCCGCCGGCGTCCTCCAGGCGCACCCGCACCCCGGCGGCCGGCCGCCCGGCGACCGCGTCGAGCACGTGCGTCGAGAAGCTCACTCCCCTCCTCCCATCAGCTTGACCAGCCGCAACCGGGTGATCTTCGCCAGCTCGCCGCGTACGGCCGCGCGCTCGCGCTCCTCGTCGTTGCCGAGCCGCTCGCGCAGCCGCGCCAGCAGCTCGGCCCCGCCGAGGCCGGTGGCGCACACCAGGTAGACGTGCCCGAAGCGGGCCTCGTAGGCCCGGTTGCCCTCGGCGAGCGCGGCGCGCAGGTCGTCGCCGACGCCGGACTGCTCCTGCCGCGACCAGGCCGCCTCCCGGCCCGCGCCGACCGGCCGCTCCCCGATCCTCGGGTGGGCGGCCAGCGCCTCCAGCACGTCCGGCCAGGCCAGCGCGCCGGTCGCCGCCTCTGCCGCGGCCAGCAGTGCGGCGAGGTCACCGTACGGCCGGCCCGCCGCCACCCGCGCGGCGAAGGCGGTGGAGGCGCAGCAGGCGCGCAGCTCCTCCTCGGCCTGTCCCGCCGGGGCGGCGTTGAACGCGGCGAGCGCGCTGAGCGTTGCGGGCATGTGAGAAGTACACACAGGCCCTTCGTGCCCGGTCCATCCGCGAGAACTCCCAACTCCCGCCCCTGGGGCGGCCCGCTTTTCGTGTCATGCTCCAACACGCTCACTGCCGGCACGGGGGTTCGCGCAGGTGGCGGCGGCTCCGGGCGGCGCGGGGTGCGCCTAAACTGAGGGCATCATGAGCCCAACATCCCTGATCGGCGGACACGTGTCCGTGACCGGCGGCCTGGCGACCGGCGGCCTGAAGTACATGGCCGAGATCGGCGCCGAGATGATCCAGGTGTTCGTCACCAACCCGCGCGGCTGGGCGCTCAACGACGGCAAGCCCGACCAGGACGCCAAGCTGGCCGAGTCGGGGGTCACGGCCTTCATCCACGTGCCCTACCTCGTCAACTTCGGCTCGCCCAACGCCGACACGCTCGCCAGCTCGGTCGGCGTGGTCCGGCACGCGCTGCGGCGCGGCGTCGAGACCGGCGCGAAGGGTGTCGTGGTGCACACGGGCTCGGCGGTGACGCAGCCGCGCGACGACGCCATGCGCCAGCTCCGCGAGCACCTGCTGCCGCTGCTCGACGAGATCCCCGACGGCGGGCCCGACCTGCTGCTCGAACCGATGGCCGGGCAGGGCGCCATGCTGTGCGCGACCGTCCAGGACCTGGAGCCCTACCTGGCGGCGCTGGAGTGGCATCCGCGCGCCTGCGTCTGCCTCGACACCTGCCACGCCTTCGCCGCCGGCCACGACCTGGCCGCGCCGGGCGGGGCGGCCGAGACGTTCGACGCGCTGCACCGCATCGCGCCGGGCCGGCTCAAGCTGATCCACGCCAACGACTCCAAGGACGTGTGCGGGGCGAAGAAGGACCGGCACGAGAACATCGGGGCGGGGCACATCGGCGCGGAGCCGTTCGCGGAGATCATGCGGCATCCGGCGGTGGCGGGCGTGCCCATCTGCATCGAGACGCCCGGCAAGGCGCCCAAGCACGCCGAGGACATCGCTCTGCTGAAGAAACTGCGCGACGCCCACTGAGCCCCGCCCACGGCGGGATCTTGTGACGCTGGGGCGCCCGCGCGCGCGATCCGACCGCCCCCGTGGCCGGATCGCGGGGCCGGCGAACCGGCCTCGGCGGGCGCCCCTTCACGGTCCGGCGTGGCGGGCCCCACCCCCCGGTCAAGGGCCCGGCCGCCGCGGCGGCCGGCGAGGGCCGCCGGTGAGTCCGGCGCATCAGACCTGCGGTGAGCCCCCCCGGCTCGTCCCCCCGATGCGCCGGAGTGGCTTCCGATGCCATGACACTACGGATGCGATCTTGGGAGCGAAACCCCGTTGCCGACCAGCGCGTCGAACGGTCCGTAGTCAGCGCTGTACGGAGAGTGGGTTGACGACGAGCGGTCACCCCGGAACGACGAGCGGCCGATCAGGGGCGTGCCCGGTGGTCCGGCACCCGCGTCCGCCTTCTCATCCGGCCCGTCCGCCCTGCCGCCCGAGGGCATGTGACCAGGGAAATCATTACCACCGGCGCGGACGGCCCCGCCCCGTGAGCGGCGCCGGGGCGGGAGTGCCCGCACCCCGTTTCACGCCCTTACGAGATCACGCCCCGGTGCTGGCGGACGAGCTGCTCGCGCACCTGGCGGCTGTGCCGGCGGCTCACCGGGAGCTGCTCGCCGCCGACGGTGAGGACCACCCGCCCGCCCTCGAAGCGCAGCTCGCTGACGTGCCGCGCCGACACCAGCGTGCTGCGGTGGATGCGCAGGAACCCGGCCTGCGACCAGCGCCGCTCCAGCGCGGCCAGCGACATGCGGACGAGGTAGCTGCCGTCCACGGTGTGCAGCCGCACGTAGTCGCCCTTGGCCTCGGCGTAGCGCACGGCCTGCTGCGGCACGAACCGGGTGCGCCCGCCCAGCTCGACCGGGATGACGTCGTCCTGGACCGGCACGGGCGCGGGCGCCGCGGCGGCCTCCAGCCGGCGCACGGCCTCCGACAGCCGCTCGGCCCGGATCGGCTTGAGCAGGTAGTCGACCGCCTCCAGCTCGAACGCCTGCACCGCGCACTCCTCGTGAGCGGTGACGAAGACCAGCCGTGGCGGGCTCGGGAAGCCGCCGACCAGCCGGGCCAGGTCGAGCCCGTTGAGCCCCGGCATGCCGATGTCGAGGAACACGGCGTCGAGCCGCTCGCCGCCGCCGATCATCTGGACCATGTCCTGCAGCGCCGTGACGCCGTCGGCCGCGGTCGAGACGTGCTCGATCCGGTCGTCCTGGCGCAGCAGGTAGGCCAGCTCCTCCAGGGCGGGGACCTCGTCGTCCACGGCCAGCACTCTCAGCATGGCGGCCACGCTGCCGCATGAACGCGAAGGTCACAAGCGACACGCCAACGGAGCGTGCTGATTCGGCTACACCCAGGTGACGCCGGGCGCACCCGCCGTGTCCGCTTGAGTCCGGGTGTCAGGGAGGCCCTTCGCCGGGTTCTTCCTGGTAGGAGTAGCGCTGCTCGCGCCAGGGGTCGGCGACGTTGTGGTAGCCGCGCTCCTCCCAGAAGCCGCGCCGGTCCTCCAGGAGGTATTCGACGGCGCGCACCCACTTGACGCTCTTCCACGCGTACAGGTGCGGCACCACGATGCGGACCGGGTGGCCGCGCTCGGCGCTGAGCGGCTTCTCGTCCAGCTCCATCGCGAACAGCGTGTCGGGGGCCGCGAAGTCGGACATGCGCAGGTTGGCGCTGTAGCCGTACTCGGCCCAGATCATGACGTGGCTGACGCCCGGGTCGGGCGGGGCGGCCGCCATGAGGGTCGCCGGGGTGACGCCGCGCCACTCGTTGGCCATGAGCGAGAACTTGGTCACGCAGTGGAAGTCGGCCACGCGCGTCACGCGGGGCAGGGACTCGAACTCGCCCCAGGTGAAACGGTGCTCCTCGCCCGAGGCGGTGGCGCCGAACACCTTGAAGTCCCAGGTCTCCGGCTTGAACTGCGGCACCCTGCCGTAGTGGATGACGGGTCGGCCTCGCGGGACGTACTGGCCTGGTGGCAGGCGCGACTCCTCCACGATCTCTCCCCTCACCTGACTCGCGTCTGACGCACATCCTGCCACCGGTCCGCGCGCGGCTCGCGGCCGGGTCTCGTGCGATAGGATGCGGGCCTATGCGCAACGCGTTCCTGTTTTGGTATGGCGACGGACCCGAGTCCGTTCGCCATCTGACGCTGCGCTAGCAGACAGGCGAACGAAAGGCCCCGGGTCCGACAGGACCCGGGGCCTTTCGTGTTTTCCGGGGACGACAAGGAGAGTGTTCAGATGGTGATCGTCATGGGGCCCGAGGCCACGTCCGGCGACGTCGAGGCGATCGTCGGCCTCGTGCAGGCGGCCGGCGTGGAGGCGTTCGTCAGCAAGGGCGTACGGCGCACGATCGTCGGCCTGGTCGGCGACGTGGCCCAGCTCGACGGGGCGAGCCTGCGCGGCATGCCCGGGGTGCGCGACGTGATGCGGATCTCCGCGCCGTACAAACTGGTGAGCCGGGAGAACCATCCCGAACGCTCCACGGTCCATGTGGGCGGCGTGCCGATCGGCCCCGGCACCGTGACGCTCATCGCGGGGCCGTGCGCCGTGGAGACCCACCAGCAGACGCTGGACGCGGCCCGGATGGCGCAGGCGGCGGGGGCGCGGCTGCTGCGCGGCGGGGCGTTCAAGCCGCGCACCTCGCCGTACGCCTTCCAGGGGCTGGGCGAGGCGGGCCTGCGCATCCTGGCGGACGTGCGCGAGGAGACCGGGCTGCCGATCGTGACCGAGGTGGTGGACGCCCGGGACGTGGAGCTGGTGGCCGCGTACGCGGACATGCTGCAGGTCGGCACCCGCAACATGCAGAACTTCGCGCTGCTGCAGGCGGTCGGCGCGGCCGGCCGGCCGGTGATGCTGAAGCGCGGCATGAGCGCCACCATCGAGGAGTGGCTGATGGCCGCCGAGTACGTCGCCCAGCGCGGCAACCTCGACATCGTGCTGTGCGAGCGCGGCATCCGCACCTTCGAGCAGGCGACCCGCAACACGCTCGACATCGCGGCGGTGCCGGTGGCGCAGCGGCTGTCGCACCTGCCGGTGATCGTGGACCCGTCGCACTCGGGCGGCCGGCGCGACCTGGTGCTGCCGCTGACCCGGGCGGCCCTGGCGGTGGGCGCCGACGGCGTGATCATCGACGTGCATCCGCACCCCGAGCAGGCGCTCTGCGACGGCCCGCAGGCGCTGGTGGAGGACGACCTGGGCGAGCTGGCCCAGGTCATGACGGACCTGCCGCCGCTGCTCGGCAAGTCGGCGGCGGCGGCGCTGGCGCTCTGAGGACCGGGGCGGCGCCGGCGCTCCGGGCGCCGCCCCTGGTCTCAGCCCTCTCGTCTCAGAGGGTGTATTCCTGGATCGAGTCGGCGAGCTGGACGCAGAGCTCCTCGGCGTCCAGCCGCCGCTCGATCTGCTTGAGGTCCTCGATCTTGGCGCGGGTCTCGGCCCGCTTGGGGGCCAGCAGGGAGCAGCAGTCCTCGTCGGGCAGCTCGGAGATCTCCAGCGTGCCGATGCGCCGGGCCTCGGCCATGATCTCGGTCTTGTCCCAGCCGACGAGCGGGCGCAGGATCGGCAGCTCGACCGCGTTGTCCTGGGCGGTGATGTTGGTCAGGGTCTGCGAGGAGACCTGCCCGAGCGCGTCGCCGGTGACCAGCGCGGCCGCCTTGATGCGGTGGGCGACCTCCTCGGCGGTCTTGAGCATGAGCCGCCGCTGCGCGATGACCGCCAGCCGGTCCTGGCCGGAGGTGCGGATCGACTGCTGCGCCTTGCCGAAGGGCACCACCCAGAGCCGCGAGCGGCCCTGGAAGCGGTCGAGCTTGCGCACCAGCGCGTACGCCTTGTAGATCGACTCGGAGGTGGTGAACGGGATGCCGGAGAAGTGCAGGAAGTCGACGTGGAGGCCGCGCCGCATCATGCGGTAGGCGGCGACCGGGGAGTCGATGCCGCCCGACATGAGGGCCAGCGCCCGGCCGCTGCTGCCGACGGGCAGGCCGCCCTGGCCGGGGATGCCGCCGGTGAAGACGAACACCTCGTCCCTGTCGACCTCGATGTGCAGGGTCAGCTCGGGGTTGCGCAGGTCGACGGGGAGGCCGTACTCGTCGTTGATGGCGCCGCCGACCAGGCGGTCGAGCTCGTTGGAGCGCAGGGGGAAGCGCTTGTCGCGGCGGCGCGAGCGGACCGCGAAGCGGGCGCCGCGCTTGGCCTCCTCGCTCTCGCCGACCAGCTCCAGGCCGGCCTTGAGGACGGCCTCGGGGTCCTTGGCGACCCGCCAGGCCCGGTGGATCCAGACCAGTCCGGGCACCTCGGCGACGCGCTGCGCGACGACCTCGGCCTGCTCGACGGTCGTGCCCTCGGGCAGGAAGATCGCGATCACGCCGTGCCGCTTGCGCACGTCGGTCTTGAGGTCGGTGCTGCCCTCCAGCGCGTGCCGGATGTTGGCGATCAGGCGGCGCTCGAACAGCTCGCGGTTCTTGCCCTTCAGGACGATCTCGCCCAGCTTGAGCAGTACGCACGGCTCGCCCAGGGCGGACATCGTCATGGTGGAACCTCCGGGGAACAGGGATGGGACGGCCTTCATCGCAACGCCGTGACCCATCGAGTTTAGTCCGCGTGCGGCCTGCGCCGTTTCCGACAGGACATTTGACAGATAGTTCAAGTATCCATGCGTAAGGGATATCCGGGATGGAAGAATTCGGTGACCCCTAACCCCCGAGGACCCCCGCCCCATGACCTCTGCCGTGAACCACTTCACCCACGGTCCGCTCACGCCGGCGCTCGCGTACGTGATGTCCTGCCTCGGGTCGATGCTGGGATTGCGGCTCACCGCCCAGGCGCACGCCTCGCGCGGCGGCGCGCGGACCCGCTGGCTGCTCGGCGCGGCCGTCTCCATCGGCGGCACCGGCATCTGGGTGATGCACTTCGTCGCGATGATGGGCTTCGCCGTGGACGGCACCAGGATCACCTACGACGTCCCGCTCACCGTGGCGTCGGCGCTCGTGGCGATCGTGGTCGTCGGCACCGGCCTGTTCCTCGTCTCCTACGGCCGGGGCCGGCTCCCCGCGCTGCTCGGCGGCGGCCTGCTCACGGGCCTCGGCGTGGCCTCCATGCACTACCTCGGCATGTACGCCATGAACATGTCCGCCCACGTCTCCTACGACCGCCCCACCGTGGTGCTCTCGGTGGCGATCGCCGTGGTCGCGGCGACGGCGGCGCTCTGGTTCACGCTGCGGGTCAAGAAGCCGGTCTGGATCACCGCCGCCGCCCTCGTCATGGGCCTCGCGGTGTCCGGGATGCACTACACCGGCATGGCCGCCATGCGCGTCACGGTGCACGCGCCCGCCGACGGGCGGCCCACCCCGGCGACGGGGGCCGACGCCCTCGACTTCCTCGTCCCGCTCATGACCGTGATCAGCCTGATCACGCTCACCATGCTGCTCATGGTGCTGCTGTCGCCGTCCCAGGAGGAGCTGCACGAGGACGCCGAGCTCGTGGCCAAGCTGGAGCTGCGCCGGCGTACGGCCCGGCAGGAGCGCCTGGCCCGCCCGCGCCCGCCGATGCCGCAGGAGCCGAGAGTCCCTCACGTCTCATAGGCACAGTTTGGCAACAGGTGGTTGCGCCCTGACGACTCGCTGTGGATACTCCCTTATCTCTGCGTAAGGGACTGGTGAGTCATGTCGCCGATTGACCATTTCTCCTTCGGGCCGCTGACGCCTGTCATGGCGTACCTCATCTCCACCGCCGGCAGCATGCTCGGCCTCATGCTCACCTCGCGGGCGCGGCTCATGGGCGGGCGCGAGGCGAACTACTGGCTGCTCGGCGCCGCGCTCGCCATCGGCGGCACGGGCATCTGGACCATGCACTTCATCGCCATGATGGGCTTCTCCGTGAGCGGCACGGTCATCCGCTACGACGTGCCGCGCACGGCCGCCTCCGCGGTGCTCGCCGTCGTCGTCGTGGGGCTCGGGCTGTTCCTCGCCTCCCACCGCGGTGAGCGGCTGCCCTACCTGCTCGGCGGCGGCCTGCTGACCGGGCTCGGCGTCGCCGGCATGCACTACCTCGGCATGTCCGCCATGAACCTGTCCGCCCACCTCTCCTACGACCCCGTCGTCGTGGCGCTGTCGGTGCTCGTCGCGATCGGGGCGGCCACGGCGGCCCTGTGGTTCACGCTGCGGGTCAGCGGCGCGCTGAAGGTCGGCGCGGCGGCGCTGGTGATGGGCGTGGCGGTCTCCGGCATGCACTACACGGGCATGTTCGCCCTGTCGGTGCACGACCACACGGAGATGGCGACGCCGCCGGGCGCGCGCGGCATCGACTTCCTGCTGCCGCTGATCGTCGGCCTCAGCCTGGTGACCGTGGGGCTGCTGCTCGCCCTCATCCTGTCGCCGTCGGAGAAGGAGCTGCGCGGCGAGGCGGAGCTCCGCGAGCGGCTGCGCGGGCTCGGGGAGGGGGGCGTGCCGGAGGTCGACCTGTTCGGCACGCCCCGCAGGTGATCTATGAGTGGGGGTACGGCCTGCGACACGTGGTGGGCCGCCGACTCTCCGCGGCGCAAGCCGTACCCTTGAGCGGGTTGTAGCGGAAACCCCGCTGGGCCCAAAGGTACGGCCGGCGCTTGCAGGCGGCTTGCAGCTAGCCGAAGAAGACCTCGGCCTCGGCGTAACGTTCCACCGGCACCGTCTTCAGCTCGGACGTCGCCTCGTCGAGGCCCACCCTCACGATGTCGGTGCCGCGCAGCGCGACCATCTTGCCGTAGTCGCCCTCGTGGGCCGCGTCGATCGCCTGCAGCCCGAACCTGGTGGCGAGCACCCGGTCGTAGGCGGTCGGCGTGCCGCCGCGCTGGATGTGGCCGAGCACCGTGGTGCGGGCCTCCTTGCCGGTGCGCTTCTCGATCTCCTTGGCCAGCGTCTCGCCGATGCCGCCGAGGCGTACGTGCCCGAACGCGTCCAGCTCGCTCGCCTGCAGCGCCATCTGCCCCTCCAGCGGATGGGCGCCCTCGGCGACGACGATGATCGGCGAGTAGCGGGTGCGGAAGCGGGACTCGACGTATTCGCAGACGCGGTCGATGTCGAACGGCTTCTCGGGGATGAGGATGACGTTGGCCCCGCCCGCCATGCCCGCGTGCAGCGCGATCCAGCCCGCGTGGCGGCCCATGACCTCGCAGATGAGCGCCCGGTGGTGGGACTCGGCCGTGGTGTGGAGGCGGTCGATGGCCTCGGTGGCGATGTTGACGGCCGTGTCGAAGCCGAAGGTGTAGTCGGTGCCGGACAGGTCGTTGTCGATGGTCTTGGGCACGCCCACGACGTTGACCTGGCGTTCGTAGAGCTGCCTGGCGACGCCCAGGGTGTCCTCGCCGCCGATGGCGATCAGCGCGTCCACGCCGCCGGCGGCCAGGTTCTCCTTGATGCGGTCGACGCCGCCCTCGATCTTGATGGGGTTGGTCCGGGAGGAGCCCAGGATGGTGCCGCCACGCGGGAGGATGCCGCGGACGGCCTGGATGTCGAGCGGCATGGTGTCGCCCTCCAGGGGGCCGCGCCAGCCGTCGCGGAAGCCCACGAACTCGTGGCCGTAGACGCTCACCCCCTTACGTACGACAGCCCTGATCACGGCGTTGAGCCCGGGGCAGTCGCCCCCTCCTGTGAGCACTCCGATACGCATGGCGGGTTCCTCCCGTTGGGGTTCACGAACCTGACCTCAGTATTCAGCTCGCATTCTGCCCACATCCCCCGCCAGTGGTCTAGACCAAACGCCGAACCCTGTCGGCGGAGAATCAGCCCACCAGCACGCAGGCGGGGCTCTCCGCCGCGTACGACTCCCCCGTGAGCTCGGGCACGCCGCCGGTCAGCGCGAGGACGGTCACCGTGCCCGAGTGCTGGTTGGCGACGTAGAGCCGGTCGCCGTCGATGGCGAAGTGGCGCGGCCACGCGCCGCCGCAGGGCACCTCGGCCACCGGCGCGAGGTCCGCGGCGCTCAGCACGGTGACGGTGTCGGGGCCGCGGTTGGCGACGTAGACGTGGTCGCCGTCGAGCTGGAGGTGGGAGGGGGCGCTGGCGACGCCGGCGACGCGGGAGGCGGGCGCGACGGTGCGCCGGCCGTCCTCCTCGATCATGGTGACGGTGCCGTCGAGCTCGCCCGCGACGTAGAGGCGGCCCCCGGCGAAGGCGAAGTGGCGCGGGCCGGTGCCGGGCTGCAGGGTGAGAGGCTCCAGCGGCGTGCCGTCGGGCAGGTAGCGCCGGATCTCGTCGGTGCCGAGGTCGGAGACGTGCAGGACGCCGTCGTGGAAGACGGCCTCGTGGGCGTGGGGGCCCTCCTGGCGCTCCGGGTCGGGGCCGGAGCCCTCGTGGCGCAGCACGATCGGCTCGCCCTCGAAAGCGCCCCGCGCGTCGAGCCGGTAGAGCACGGCCGTGCCGTCGCCGTAGTTGGTGGCGGCGAGCAGCGTGCCGGACGGGTCCACGGCCACGTGGCACGGGCTGGAGCCCTCGCTGGGCCGTTCGTCGAGGGGCGCGAGCCCGTCGTCGCGGACGGCGAAGGCGGTGAGCCAGCCGCGTTCGAGCTCGCCGACGGCGTAGAGCACCGGCAGCGTGGGATGGACGGCGAGGAACGACGGCGCGGCGACCCGGGTGAGGTCGCCCTCGCCGCCGAAGCGCCCGTCGCTGTCGCCGCCGAAGGTGAGGATGCCGGGGCCGTAGCCGCCGATGCGCAGGAGCTTCACAGCTCCCATCCAATCATGGTTGACTGTGGCAATGAGTTCGTTGACGCAAGCAAGGGTTTCTGAGGTCCGGGCCTTCAACCGCTTCTACACCCAGCTGATCGGCGTGCTGCGGGCGGGCATGCTGGACTCGCCGTACTCGCTGACCGAGGGCAGGGTGCTGTTCGAGCTGGCCCACGCCGAGCCGATGGAGACCGGGGAGCTGCGCTCGCTGCTCGACCTCGACGCCGGCTACCTCAGCAGGATCCTCACCCGCTTCGACGCCGAGGGGCTGATCCGGCGCGAGCGCTCGGCCTCCGACGCGCGCAAGCAGGTCGTCCGCCTCACCGACAAGGGCTCCGCCACGTACGCCGACCTCGACCGGCGCTCGGCCGAGCAGATCGAGCGGCTGCTGTCCGGGCTGCCGGAGGCCGACCAGGGGCGGCTGGTCGGCGGCATGGCCACGATCAGGTCGCTGCTGTCGGACGGGGAACCCCGGCCGGAGCCGTACGTGATCAGGCCGCCGCGCACCGGCGACCTCGGCTGGGTCGTCCAGCGGCACGCCGACCTCTACAGCCGCGAATACGGCTGGGGCACCGCCTTCGAGCAGACCGTCGCCGGCATCGTCGCGGGCCTCGACTTCACCAAGGACGCCGGCTGGATCGCCGAGGCCGGCGGCGAGCGCGTGGGCTGCGTCTTCTACGTGCGCGAGGACGACGGCCAGGCGAAGCTGCGGATCCTGCTGGTCGAGCCGTCCGCGCGCGGCATGGGCATCGGGCGGCGGCTGGTCGAGGAGTGCCTGAGGCACGCCAGGGCCGACGGCCGCCGGCGGATCACGCTGTGGACGCGCGACTGCCTGGTGAGCGCGCGGCGCATCTACGAGGCGGCCGGCTTCCGGCTGACGGCGGAGGAGAAGGGCACGGAGAACGGCATCGAGGTCAACGAGCAGTGGTGGACGCTCGACCTGTGAGCCTCCCGCCGGGCTCTCAGGCTCGGAAGGGGCCGGCGACCTCGAACGTGCGGCCCTCCGCCCGGCCGCGCCTGGCCGAGAAGTAGAGCCGGTCGCCGCGCGGCGAGAACGCGAGGCCGGTCAGCTCCACCCCGGCCTGCCCCTCCAGCCGCAGGAACGGCGTGACCTCCCGGTCGGGCGCGATCACGTCGATCTGGGTGGTGCGCCGGGCCGCGTAGAGGTCGCCGGAGGGCGCGGCCGTGATGGTGCGCACCCCCTCGCACAGCCGGTCGAGGGCGGCGGCCTGCCCGTCGTAGGCCCACAGGCCGGCGTCGCCCTTGGTGGTGAAGTAGCAGACCCCGCCCGCGTAGTGGCAGGCGTCGCCGCCGTCGAAGCGGCGCGCGTCGGCCACCTGGTGGCGGGTTTCCCGCAGCAGCCCGGCCGGCGACGGCACCACCCGCCACTGCCCGGAGCCGCACAGCACCTCCAGCGTGCCCTCGGTGAGGTCGCCCCAGTCGGAGGGGCTGAAGCGGTAGAAGCAGCCGTCCGGCTCGTCCTCGGTGAGGTAGACCACGCGCCGCTCGGGGTCGCAGGCGGCGGCCTCGTGCCGGAAGCGGCCCATGGCGAGGCGGGGCCGTGCGGCCCGCGCGCCGTAGGGGTCGCACTCGAAGACCCGGCCGCGGTGGCCGAGCTCGCACGACAGCCAGGTGTGCCACGGCGTCGCGCCGCCCGCGCAGTTGAGGTCGGTGCCGGACAGGATGCGGTAGGCGTCGCCCACCGTGCCGTCGGCGCCGAAGCGCAGCGCCGACGCGCCGCCGAGCAGCGGCAGCTCGGAGTTGGACACGTAGATCCAGCCGTCGCCGTCGGGGAAACAGGCGCCGCCGTCGGGCGCGGCGTGCCAGGTCAGCCCGGCGACCTTGTCGCCGCTGCGGGCCACCACCCGGCCGGTGAACCCCGAGGGCAACGCGAGACCTTCGGCGTCCGGCAGGCCGAGCGGTCCGTACGGGCTGGTGCCGCCCTGCATGAGCGGGCCCGTGCGGAGGAGAGTCTTGTGGGACATCGTGGGGCCTCCCTCTAGGTGCCACGCTAGTGGACCGCACGGACATGAATGGCAGGGATTCGCGAGTTCAAACTCTGCGCAAACCTCGCCAGGGGGCGGTCACGCGCGGAGCCCGGGGCCGCTTCCTCGGTCCCCGGGCTCCGGGCATGCCGTGCTCCGCTCAGGTCATCGCCTGGAACATCCAGTGCTGCTTGTCGATCTCCTGGACCGCGGCGATGAGCAGGTCCTGGGTCACCGGGTCGGCCTCTTCGGTCTGCCGGATGCGCTCGTACATGCGCTTGCTGATCCCGCCCAGGCAGTCCGTGATGGTCGCGACGACCTTGCCGTCCTCCAGCCAGCCGCTCTCCATCTGGGCCAGCTTGGTCGCCTTCGCGACGGTGGCGGCCCGGCCGTCGGGGTTGATCCCGAGGGCGACGGCACGCTCGGCGAGCGTGTCCATGTGCGTCCTCGCGAGCGCGACGACCTGGTCGAGCTGGAGGTGGACCGAGCGGAAGTGGCTGCCCACGAGGTTCCAGTGCGCCTGCTTGCCGACCAGCGACAGGTCGATCAGGTCGATCAGCGCGCCTTGCAGGCACTCGGCGACGGTGTTCCTGGCGTCGTCCGAGAGCGGACCTTTGATCGTGGCCATTATCGAGATTCCTCCCCGTCCGTCGGTTTTGTTGCTACTTGCCATCAATCGGCAACTTCTGTCCCCCTGCCCAGCTCGGCGGCGGCCTAACATTGACACTGCAATAGTGACAGTGTCATTGTTGAGGTATGAGCGAGACCTGGACCATCGGCGAGCTGGCCGAGCACGCGGCGCGCGCACTGCGCGACGGCGCCGCGCCGCTCAGCGGGCGGGTCCGCGACGTGCCCGGGGAACGGCTGATCCGGTGGTACACCACCATCGGGCTGCTCGACCCGCCGCTCACCCGGCGCGGCCGCGTCGCCCGTTACGGGCGGCGGCACCTGCTGCAGCTCGTCGCCGTCAAGCGCCTGCAGGCGGCGGGACGCTCGATCGCCGACATCCAGGCGGCCCTCGCGGGGGCGACGGACCACACCCTGGAGGAGACGGCGTCCCTCCCGGCCCATCCCGCGCCCCATCCCCCGCCCCATCCCCCGGCCCAGCCTCCGATCCTTCCCTCGGCCCAGCCTCCGATCCTTCCCTCGGCCTCTCCCCCAGTC
The DNA here is from genome assembly GCF_041402765.1 of Nonomuraea sp. AD125B. Taxonomy (NCBI): domain Bacteria; kingdom Bacillati; phylum Actinomycetota; class Actinomycetes; order Streptosporangiales; family Streptosporangiaceae; genus Nonomuraea; species Nonomuraea sp. AD125B. The sequence goes on from NZ_JBGLOU010000009.1 coordinate 259,796, forward strand.
GCCCCCTCTGTCCCTCCGCCCGTCGCGTCCGCCGACGGGGCGCCGGGCGGGCGCGGGCGGTTCTGGGCGGAGCGGCCGGCGGCCGGCTCCGGGAGCACGCCCGCGGCGGCCGGGGATCCGATGGTCGTGACGGGGATCAGCTTGGGAGGCGGGGTCCGGCTCGTGTGGGACGGCGGCCGGGTCCCGTCGGAAGAGGACGTCCAGGCGGTGCTGGCGGCGGCGGGCCCGCTGCTCGCGGTGCTGACGGAGAGGAAGCTGACATGAAGATCACTTCGCTGGAGCCCGCCCGGTGCCTGCCGGTGCCGGAGGCCGGGTTCGGCGCCTTGCTGACCGAGCGCGGCAACCTGCCGCTGGAGAGCGTGGACGTCGCGGCGGACATCTCGGGCCTGATCGCCGGGGTCGAGGTCACGCAGGGCTTCCGCAACCCGTACGACGTCACGCTGGAGGCCACCTACGTCTTCCCGCTGCCCGACCGGGCCGCCGTGACCGGCTTCCGCATGGAGGCCGACGACCGCGTCATCGAAGGCGTGCTCAAGGAACGGGCGCAGGCCAGGGCCGACTACGACCGGGCGCTGCGCGAGGGCAGGCGGGCGGCCATCGCCGAGGAGGACCGTCCCGACGTCTTCACCATCCGGGTGGGCAACATCCTGCCCGGCGAGCGCGTCTCGGTGCGGCTGACGCTGAGCCAGCCGCTGCCGTACGAGGACGGCGCGGCCACCTTCCGCTTCCCGCTCGTCGTCGCGCCGCGCTACATCCCCGGCGACCCGATCGACGGGCCGCCCGCGGGCGGCGGCGTCGCGCCCGACACCGGCGCCGTGCCGGACGCCTCCCGGATCACGCCGCCGGTGCTGCTGCCCGGCTTCCCCCACCCGGTGCGCCTGTCGCTCGCCGCGACCGTAGACGCCGCCGGGCTGGAGCTGCGCGAGCTGGCCTCCAGCCTCCACGTCGTGGAGGAGGAGGGCAACACGGTACGACTGAAGCCCGGCGAGCGGCTGGACCGCGACTTCGTCCTGCGCCTGTCGTTCGAGGCGTCCACGTCGCTCCAGCTCCACAGGGGTAGCGACGGAGAGGCCGGCACGTTCGCGCTCACCGTCGTGCCGCCGCCGCTGCAGGCCACCCGCACGCCGCGCGACCTGGTGCTGCTGCTCGACCGGTCGGGCAGCATGGGCGGCTGGAAGATGGTGGCCGCGCGCCGCGCCGCCGCACGCATCGTGGACACGCTGACGCCGCAGGACCGCTTCGCGGTGCTGACGTTCGACTCGGTGGTGGAGCGGGCCTTCGAGGGGCTGGCAGAGGCGTCCGACCGCAACCGCTACCGCGCCGTCGAGCACCTGGCCCGCGTGGACGCCCGCGGCGGCACCGAGCTGCTGGAGCCGCTGCGCCAGGCCGTCACGCTGCTGGGCGGCGGCGAGGCCGGGCGGGAGCGGGTCGTGGTGCTGGTCACCGACGGCCAGGTGGGCAACGAGGACCAGATCCTGGAGCAGGCGGGCGGCGCGCTCTCGGCCATGCGGGTGCACGCGGTCGGCATCGACCGGGCCGTGAACGCCGGCTTCCTCGGCCGCCTGGCCGGGCTCGGCGCGGGCCGGTGCGAGCTGGTCGAGTCGGAGGACCGCCTCGACGCCGCCATGGAGCACATCCACCGCCGCATCGGCGCCCCCCTGGTCACGGACCTGTCGCTCGACGGCCTGGACGCCGAGCCTGACACCGTCACCCACCTCGGCTCGATCTTCCCCGGCGTGCCGCTGCGCGTGTACGGGCGGTGCCGCGAGGGCTCGGCGGTGACCGTGCGCGGAGTGGCCGCGGGCGGGCCGTGGGAGGAGCGGGTCGAGGGCGTGCCGGTGGACGCCCCCGCCCTGCGCGCCGTCTGGGCCCGCGCGCACCTGCGCGAGCTCGAGGACCGGTACGCCATGGGCGAGCACGACCTCGAGGCCCGGATCGTACGGGTCTCGCTGGACAACGGCGTGTTGTGCCGCTTCACGGCGTACGTGGCCGTGGACACCCGCCAGGTCGCCGGCGGCGAGCCCGAGCACCACGTCATCCAGCCGGTCGAGCCGCCGAGCGGATGGGACTCGCCGGTCCCGCCGGCGGGCGGCACCTTCGCGGCGGCGGCCCTGATGGCCATGCCGCCCTCCGCTCCCCGGATGCGGGCGCCGGAGCCGACGCTGGGGGTGGCCGGGGGCTTCGACGACCTGGACGTCCCTGACTTCCTCACCCCCGGCCCGGCCGCCCCCGGTGGCGGCGGGCCCGGCGCTCCGGAGAGCGGCCTTCCTGGTGGCGGGCCCGGCTTCCCCGGGCGGCCGCCGATGCCGCCGCCGAGGGCGCCCTTCCCGGCCGGTCCGCCCGCGGGCGGCCTGCGCGGGCGGGGCAAGTCGCGGCCCGCGCCGCGCCGTACGCAGGGGCTGGAGGCGGTGCGTCCGCAGCTCGCCGCCGAGTTGGACCGGCTCAGGGCCCTGCCGGCGCCCGACCTGGCGTACCTGGCCGACCTCGGGACGCGGCTGGCGGCGCTGGCGGCGTACCTGGGCGGCGAGGAGCGGCTGGAGGCGCTGGCCCGCGACCTGGAGGCGGCCGAGCGGCCGGGCGCCGACGCCCGCGCGCTCCACGACCACGCCGTCGCGTCGCTGACCGCCCTGCTCGGCTCCCCGCCGGTCCCGCCGGACGCCCCGCACCCCCCGCGCCGCGGCCCCTTCTGGAAGCGCTCCTGACGAGAACGCCGCCGCCCGGAGCACGCTGGGTTTGCGCCGGAGGTGCCTCCGGCGCAAATACCCTGTACGGGTGACCACACTTGTCCTGGACGGCGGCCTGTCCACCCACCTCGAACGCCTCGGCGCCGACCTCAGCGACGAGCTCTGGTCGGCCCGCCTGCTGCTCGAACGCCCCGAGCTGATCCGCCAGGCGCACGCCGACTACTTCGCGGCGGGCGCCGACGTGGCCACGACGGCCAGCTATCAGGCGACGTTCGAGGGCTTCGCCCGCCACGGCATCGACGCCGCCCGCGCGGAGGCGCTGATCAGGCTGTCGGTGGAGCTGGCCAGGCAGGCCCGCGACGCGGCCGGGCGCGGCCTGGTGGCGGCGTCCGTCGGCCCGTACGGCGCCTTCCTGGCCAACGGCGCCGAGTACACCGGCGACTACGACCTCGACGAGGACGCTCTGTACTCCTGGCACCGCCGCCGGTGGGACGTCCTCGCCTCCGCCGGCGCCGACCTGCTGGCCTGCGAGACCATCCCCTCCTATCCGGAGGCTCGGGCCCTGGCCCGGCTGCTGGAGGACACGCCCGGCGTCCGGGCCTGGGTCAGCTTCTCGTGCCGCGACGGCGAGCGGCTGAACGACGGCACCCCGATCCGTGAGGCCGCAGCGCTGTTCGCGGGCAACGCGCGGGTGGTCGCCGTCGGCGTCAACTGCACGGCCCCCCGCCACATGCCCGCGCTGATCGCGGCCCTGCAGGGCGGCCTGCCGGTCGTGGTCTATCCCAACTCGGGCGAGAGCTGGGACGCCGGTCACCGGCGCTGGCTGGGGCTCGCCGATCCGGTGGAGTTCGGGCAGGCGGCCGCCGAGTGGCAGCGGGCGGGCGCGTCGCTCATCGGCGGCTGCTGCCGTACGACGCCGCAGCACATCGAGCAGATCCGCGCCCACCTCACCTGACCGGCGGGCGCGGCCGTGGAACGGCTCAGAACGGCTCAGAACGGCTCAGGTGATGACGGGCTGGGTGCGGCGGCGGCGGGTCAGCGCGTTGTCGAGGGCGAAGGCGCCGCCGCCGGTGAAGCCGACCGCGAGGCTCCCGGCGGCCAGCGCCAGGACGAACTCGTAGCCGCCGTCGCCGGTCAGCCCGTGCGGGCCGTGGACGAAGACGATCGCGCCGATCATGTCGAGCGCGAGCAGCGCGCCCGCGATCGGCAGCGCCGCGCCGAGCACGAGCGCGAGGCCGCCCGCCACCTCCAGCGCGGCCACGGCGGGCGCGGCCAGCCCGGGCAGCGGGATGCCGGCGGCGGCGAAGAACTCGGCCGTGCCCGCGATCCCCATGGTCGCGAACTTCTGGTAGCCGTGCACCAGGAAGATCACCCCGAGGGCGATCCTGGCCAGCAGCAGGACGACGGGACGGGCTTGGTCGAGCATGCGGTCTCCTCGGCTCAGGACAGCGCACATCACTCTACGCCACCGAGCCGCTACCTTCAGTTCACTGCTTGGCCGCGCCGGTCGCTCGGGCGGCCCGCTCCATCTCGATGCGGGCGCTGACGGCGTACTTGTCGACGTATTCCTGGCCGGACAGCTCCATCAGGGCGTACATGATCTCGTCGGTGACCGCGCGCAGCACGAGCCGGTCGTCCTCCATGCCGTAGTAGCGGGAGAAGTCGAGCGGCTTGCCGAACCTGACGCCGGGCCGGATGCCGAGCTTGGGCAGCGGCCGTCCCGGCGGCATCATCTCGTAGGTGTTGACCATCGCCCAGGGGATGACCGGGGCCCGCGACTCCAGCGCCAGCCGGGCGACGCCGGTCTTGCCCTTGTAGAGCCGGCCATCGGGCGAGCGGGTGCCCTCGGGGTAGATGCCGAGGATGTGCCCCTCACGCAGGATGCGCAGGCCGGTGCGGAGCGCCGCCTCGCTGGCCTTGCCGCCGGAGCGGTCGATCGGCACGGTGCCGACGCCGCTGAAGAACAGCCTGGTGAAGAAGCCCTTGATGCCGCGCCCGGTGAAGTAGTCGGACTTGCCGAGCGAGATGACCTTGCGCTTGAGTTGGAGCGGTCCGAAGAAGTGGTCGGCGAACGACAGGTGGTTGCCGGCCAGGATCACCCCGCCCTCTCTGGGCACGTTTTCGACGCCCTCGGCCCACGGCCTGAACACGAGGTGGAGGAACGGCCCCAAGATGGCCTTGACCACCCAGTAGAACACTCCGGCACCTCTTTTCCAGCAAATTTGTCCGTGGGCAGAGTCATCTTCCCATCCCGAGCGCCTTGCAACTACACCAGCTCTCGCACAAACACCCTTGAACGTGCGACGATCGGGCCGTTCCAGGATGAACAGCTGGAATGAAACTGCATGGAGGAGCTGTTATGCCGCTCATGCCAGGCGCGGAGCCCTACCACCACGACGGAGGCCAAGTCGGCGTGCTGCTCTGCCACGGGTTCACCGGCACGCCGCAGTCGCTGCGGCCATGGGCGGAGTTCCTCGCGGCGCACGGGCTCAGCGTCTCGCTGCCCCGCCTGCCCGGCCACGGCACGCGCTGGCAGGAGATGAACCGCACCCATTGGGAAGACTGGTACGCCGAGGTGGAGAAGGCGTTCGAGGACCTCCAGGGGCGCTGCGCCGAGGTGTTCGTGGCGGGGCTGTCGCTCGGCGGCTGCCTGGCGCTGCGGCTCGCCGAGGTGCACGGCCCGGCCGTCAGGGGTGCGGTCGTGGTCAACCCGTCCATCGCCAGCGACGTCCCGCTGCTGCGGCTGGCGCCGCTGCTGAAGTGGTTCGTGCCGTCGGTGCCCGGCGTCGCGAACGACGTCAAGAAGGCCGGCGCGCGCGAGCTGGCCTACGCCCGCACCCCGGTCAAGGCGGCGGCCTCGCTGCCCGGCCTGTGGGCGCTGGTGCAGGCCGACCTGGCGAAGGTGACGCAGCCGCTGCTGGTCTACCGCAGCGTGGACGACCACGTGGTGAAGCCTACGAGTGTGGCGATCATCCGCAGGAGGGTCCCGCACGCCACGATCGAGGAGCTTACCGATAGCTATCATGTTGCGACGCTCGACAACGACGCCGACACGATCTTTGCCGGCAGCCTCGACTTCATCCGGACACATGCCTCGGTACCCTTGCAGAGGGACTGATCGCACCCAGGGGGAAGTCGCGATCACTGTGGAGAGGCCCATCTAGGTGACGCCCCAGAGTGACGAGGACGAGGTCTGGCGGCAGATCGTCGCGTCCTTCAACGACACCGCCGAGCGCGACTCGGCCGACCAGCCATGGCCGGACAGCGAGAACGTCCCCGCGGAGCCCACCCGGCGGGTGGTGAAACCCTCGGAGGAGCTCGAAGAGGACCTCGACGAGCCCGAGGACAAGAACGACGAGGGCGAGGACGGCGAGGAGGAGGGGCACTACGTGCCGCCGCCGCCCCCGCCGCTGCCCAAGGTCGACCTGGCGACGAAGGTGGCGTGGGTGGCGCTGTTCGGCGGCCCCGCCTACCTCCTGATCGCCGCCATGGCGAACTGGCACATGGAGGGATGGGCGCTGTTCACGGCGGTGGCGGCGTTCATCGGCGGGTTCGTGGCGCTGGTGGTGCGCATGGGCGACGGTCCGCCGTCCAACGACTCCGGCTGGGACGACGGCGCGGTGCTCTGACCCTCACACCGCCGGCTCAGGATCTCGTCCGGGCGGCGGTGGAGGCGGCCGTGGTCTTGGGGGCGAACGACTCCACGACGTCGGTGTAGCGGTCGGAGGTGTCGACCGCGTGCCCGACCGCCCACACCGCGCCCTTGCCCGCGAGGTAGGTGACGGCCTGGAGACGCACGCTGCTGCGGCCCTTGTCGGCGCCGCCCCGGATGATCGAGCACGAGCCCTTCTCGCAGCGCGCCACGAACGGCTCGGCCGCCCGGTCGGGGTCGTAGCCGGTCATCCAGTAGCGGCCCTTGCCGTCGCCGGTCACGCCGTAGAGCCGGGCGCCGGTGACGGGCAGGCTCTGCCGCTTCCAGCGCTTGCCGTTCCAGACGAGCACGAGCGGCGCGATGTCGCCGGGGCCGCTGTAGACGCCGCCGACCGCGACCGCCCGCTTGGCGTTGTCGGTCTGGACGTCGCGGAGGTAGCCGCCGGGGATCGAGGGCAGCGGCATCGGCTTCCACGTGCCGCCCGAGTTGTGGGCGATGAGCGGCTCGGTGCCGGTGTCGCCGACGGCGAAGCCGCCCGCCACCGCGTAGAGCGCGCCCTTGTCCTTGAGCTGCTGCACCGTCCAGGCGCCGTTCTGGCCGGTGAGCACGAGTGCGCGCTTCTCGCGGCTGCCGACCGCCACGACCTTGGCGCCCTTGGCGTCGACGCCGCCGAGCCAGTCGCCCGAGCGCAGCCCCTGCGGGCGGACCCGGTCGAAACCGGTCACGTCGCCGTGCGCGAGGTAGGGCAGCCCGTCGTGGCTGTCGCCCACCGCCCACACGTCGGACGGGCCGGCCGCGGCGAGGCTGCGCAGGTTGCCGGCCGCCGTGGCGTCGCGGATGGCCACCTCGCTCCACTGGGAGCCGTCCCAGTGGCGGATGGTGCCGCGGTTCTTCCACACGTCCCAGATCTGCTGCTGGCCGACCGCCCACACGTCGCCGGACGAGACGGCGAGCACGTCGGACAGCGAGCCGTCGGCCTGCAGGCGCACGCTGGTCGACTGCTGCCACGCCTCGATCGCGGCGGGGCTGCGAGGATCGGCATGCGCGGCGGGCGTGACCTGCGGCAAGGCCACGGACGTCGCCAAGATCAGAAAGAGCGCACGCCGCCGAGAGCGACGGGTCATGAACAAATGCTACGGGCTGGCCGTCGGTCCCCGCCCGCCCGGTGCCCGACTCGGGCGCCCGGATGCCCCTGTTTGTCCCCGTATGTACCCTTCGCGGGGTGCCGTCCTCAGCCGCCGGGGAGGCACAGCTCGGCCACCACCGGCAGGTGATCGCTGGCGGCCGCGAGGTCGGCCGCGGCGGCGTCCGCTCCCCCGCAGGACACGACCCGCGCCTCGGGCGCGGCGAACACCCCGTCGATACGCGCCGAGGGCCGCGCGGCCGGGAACGTCAACCCTTTTGACGCGAGAGGGGACGCCGCCGCCTCGTGGCAGTCGGACAGCCGCCCGGCCAGGTAACGCCAGGCCGGCTGGTGCGGCCGCTCGTTGACGTCGCCGCCGAGCACGATCGCCGCCCCGTACGGCGCCGCCGCCCGCTCCATCAGCGCCACCGCCTCGGCCGCGTGGTGAACCCGCGCCGGGTCGTGCAGGTCGAGGTGGAACGAGCCGACCGCGAGCCGCGCCCCGCCGGCCTCCACCACGGCGATCGCGAGCCCGCGCAGCTCCAGCCCGAGGAAGACGCGCAGCGCGTGGCTGCGCGCCTCCAGCACGCGTACCCGTGGCCCGGTCAGCACGGCGACGCCGCCGAGCCGGCCGGGGGTGGCCAGGCGCATGCCCGCCGCGGCGGCGAGCGCGCGCCGCCTGGCCCGCCACCGGCCGAACCTGGGCGCCTCCTGCACGCACAGCACGTCGGCCCGCAGGCCGGCGATCACGCGCGTGAGCGCGGGCAGGCTGTCGCGCAGCCCGTGCAGGTTGTACGTGCCGATCCGGACCGTCACGGACGGGCCGCTAGCGCTGCCTGGCCAGGTCGGCGGCGCCGACGACGCCGGCCGCGGCGCCGAGCTCGGCCAGTCTGATGTCGGCGAGCGGCCGGTGTCCGCGCCCGGTGAGCCGGGCGGCGAAGGACTCGCGGGCCCGGTCGATGAACAGGTCGGCGGCCCTGGACACGCCGCCGCCGACGATGAAGCAGCCGGGGTCGAGCACCGCGGCGAGGTCGGCCATGCCCTGGCCGAGCCAGTCGGCGAAGGACGCGAACGCCCGCAGCGCGACCTCGTCGCCCCGGCGGGCGGCCTCGGTGATCTCCTCGCCGTCGATCCTGCCGCCGGCCAGCCCGAGCAGGACGGAGGCCCGCTCCGGCTCGGCGCCGGCCAGCTCCCTGGCCTCCTTGACCAGGGCCTGGCCGCTGGCGTACTGCTCCCAGCAGCCGATGTTGCCGCAGCCGCACGGCCGGCCGCCCGGCTGGACCTGCATGTGGCCCAGCTCGGCGCCCATGCCCCACCGGCCGCGGAAGAGCGCGCCGTCGAACACCAGGCCGCCGCCGATGCCGGTGCCGAGCGTCACGCAGACCACGTGGGACTGGCCGCGTCCGGCGCCGAACCTGGTCTCGCCCCAGGCCATGGCGTTGGCGTCGTTCTCGATGACGACCGGCAGGCCGACCATGTCGCTGATCTTCTTCTGCAGCGGCTCCTCGCGCCAGGCGAGGTTGGGGGCGAAGCGCACGACCGAGCGGGTCTCGTCCACGAAACCGGCCGCGCCCACGCCCACCGCCTCGATCCGCCGGCCCGCGGACAGCTCGCGAACGACGTCGGCCACCGTGTCGGCCACCAGGTCGGGGCGGTCGGCGGCGGTGGGCCGCAGCGTGTGTTCGACGATCTTCCCTTGGTCGTCGACCACACCCGCGGCGACCTTCGTCCCGCCGATGTCGACACCGATCGTGAGCATGCCCGTCGTTCTCCCTATCCCAGATCTATGTGTTCCACGTCGTCACGGCCGGCCCGGTCGTCCTGCCGCGGCTCCCTCCGGGGGTCCGTCCTGGTGCCGCTCTGCGGGGCGGGGCGGCTCAGCGCGTCGAGCGCGCCCCGGACGGCGGCGAACAGCTCACCGCCCGCGGCCATCAGGTGACCGGTCACGTCGGCGGCGGAGGCGGCGGAGCCGGACTCCCGCTGGTCGGCGATCGCCCGGCAGAGCGGGCAGGCGCGGCAGACGTACTCGTCGTGGGGGTCGGACACGGCCTCCTCCCACACGTCGCGCTCCCTCCGGCCGCCGCCGGTGAACGAGTTGAACACCTGCTTGCCGACCTGGCGCGTGGCGCGCCCCTGGATCGAGTCGAACAGCTTGCGCGCCTCGTCGGCGACGGTGCCGATCGGATCCCTGTCGTTGCTCTCGGTCATCTGGCCCTCCCTGAACCGGCGGCCCTGCCTGCGGGGTCGCTCATCCTCCTCAACTCCTCAGGAGCCGGATTCGCTCCCCGGGCTGAACGCTACCCGCAGCACACCGTCGCGGAGCGCCGCCCCGCTGATCTTCCTGCGGGCGAGCGCGACGGGCAGGGCGAGGATTCTGCGGTAGGGGCCCGCCGTGACGATGAGCTCGTCGCCCTTGCGGGCCAGGTCGACGTCGGCGCGGTCGGCGCCGGGCAGGTCGAGGGTCAGCTCGTCGGCGCTCATGCGCAGCGGCGGAGGGCTGGCGGGCGGCGCGAACGGGTCGCTGTCGCCGTAGAGCCGCGCGCCGACCTCGGTCAGCGCCTCCCTGCCGACGGGCTCGGCGGGCAGGTAGGGGACGACGTGGACGGGCAGCGGGGCGAACGACTGCTCCGCCTCGGTCAGCAGCCGCGTCTGCGCCGCCACCCACTGGGCGCGCCACTCGTCGGCGCCGCCCGGCGGGAAGACGCGGTTGGCGATCACGCCGTCGACGCGGTAGCCGTACAGGTTGAGCGAGGTGAGGGTGCGCCGGGCCTCGGCCAGCACCACCGACTCGGGCGTGAGCACGAGCCGGACGGACGCCTGATCGCCGGTGAGCAGCTCGCGCACCTCCATGAGACCGCGGTGGAAGCGCTCGCCGGCGCTCATGACCTCCTCGCCGGGCGCGCTGACCCTGGCCACGCCTCGCACGAACGGCGCGACCAGCCGCACCAGCCGGCGGCCGATCGGCAGGAGCCGGTTGACATGCCAGTCGAGCGCCTCGGGCAGGGCCAGCAGGCGCAGCGTCTCGGCGGTGGGCGCGCAGTCGACGACGATGACGTCCCAGCGGCCGGAGCGGGCGTGCTCGCGCAGCTCCAGCAGGGCGATGACCTCCTCGGCGCCGGGCAGCACCGTGATCTCCTCGGAGGTGACCTCGTCCAGGCCCAGCTCCGACAGCACGCCCCTCGCGTAGTCCTGGAGCTCGCCCCAGTGCCGCTCCAGCGTCCGCTGCGTGTCGACCTGGTGCAGGTGCAGGCCGGGCGCCACCTCGCCGGGCTCGACGGCGAGCGCGTCGGCCAGCGAGTGCGCGGTGTCGGTGGAGACGACGAGCGTCTTCAAGCCCTTGCTCGCGGCGAGGGTCGCGGTGGCCGCGGCGGCGGTGGTCTTGCCCACGCCGCCCTTTCCGGTGAACAGCAGGACCCTGGGGTTCACCTCAGCGGCCTTCGACGCGCTTCTTGAGGCCCTTGAGCGCGGTGTCCACGATCACCTTCTCCGCCTTGCGCTTGATCATGCCGATCATCGGCACGCTGAGATCGACGGCCAGCTCGTACGTCACGCCGGTGCCACTGCCCGAGGCGGCGAGGCGGTAACTTCCGCGCAGCTGCGAGACCATCCTGCCGGGATCGACGATCTCCCAGGAGACGCCGTCGTCGCCGTCCCAGGTGTAGCCGAGGGTGTAGGTGTCGCTGATCATGCCGGCGTCCAGGACGAAACGGACCTTGCTCGCCCTGCCGTCGTCACCCGTGCCGAGGACCTCGGCGTTCTTGATCGACCCGGCCCACTCCGGGTAACGGGGAAAGTCGGCGATGACCGCCATGACGTCGGCGAGAGCGGCGTCGATGGTGATGCTCGAAGTGGTGCGATCAGCCATGAGGACACCGTACCGGTCAGGTCACCATTCGAGGATGAAGGGAACGCCCTTCCCCCGGAAATGGCCCACGTTGACGCATTCGGTGCGGCCCACCCGGGCGCGGGCGTGCAGCGGGTTGTGGACGTGGCCGAAGAGCGCGTAGCGGGGCTGGGTGCGCCTGATGGCCTCCAGCGTGGCCTCGCTGCCGCGTTCGAAGCGCCGGGCCACGACGTCGTAGAGCAGCTCGGGCAGGGCGGGCGGGATGTGACAGCACAGCACGTCCACCTCGCCGACCGCCTCGACCTTGGCGGCGTACTCCTCGTCGCTGATCTCGTTGGGGGTGCGGTAGGGCGTCTTCAGCCCGCCGCCCACGAACCCGAAGCGCAGCCCGCCGATCTCCACGCTCTGGCCGTCGAGCACCTGGTGGCCGGGGCGCAGGTAGTCGGCCCACAGGCGGGGCAGGTCCACGTTGCCGTAGGTGAGGTAGGCGGGGGTGGGCATGGCGGCGAACAGACTGGCGTACTGGGCGCGGACGTTGCGCTCGATGTGCTCGCGCGGGTCGCCGTCGAGCGTCGCCCACAGGGCCGCCGACATGGCCCTGGCCTCGTCGAACCGCTTGGCCGTGCGCAGCCCGATGAACTCGGCGGCTTTCTCGCGGCCGAACAGGTCGGCGAAGATGCCCTGCGCGTGGTCGTCGTAGTCGATGAACAGGATCAGGTCGCCGAGGCAGATCAGCGCGTCGGCGCCCTGCCCGGCGACGGCGAGGGCATCGGCCCTGCCATGGACGTCGCTCACCACATGGACCCGCATGAGGGGAATCTTACGAGCGGTGGCTGCTAGCGTGATGAATGCCCTTCATAACGCCTCCATGACGACGTGACCTGCGAGGCTACCGGCGCGTAACTTAACGCGATAACGTCCAGGCGTCCTTCGAAGAGGAGTTGATCCGTGCGCGAGTACAGCGTCCCGATCCTGGTCGACGTGCCTGCCTCGGCCAGCCTGGCCGACACGGTCTTCCGGCGGGCCGAGCAGGAGCCCGGCGTCGTCGTCATGCGCCGCAAGACCGACGCGGGGTGGCCCGCGGTCACCGCGTCGGAGTTCCGCGACCAGGTCGTGGCGGTGGCCCGCGGGCTGATCTCGGCCGGCGTGGAGCACGGCGACCGGGTGGCGCTGATGTCCCGCACCCGCTACGAGTGGACGCTCGTCGACTACGCGATCTGGTCGATCGGCGCGGTCACGGTGCCGATCTACGAGACCTCCTCGGCCGACCAGGTGCGCTGGATCCTCTCCGACAGCGAGGCCAAGGCCGCGTTCGTGGAGCTGGACGCGCACGAGGAGACGGTGCGCGAGGCCGCGCCCGAGCTGAAGTCCGTCTGGCGCGTCGACGCGCCGCCGCTCGGCGCCGACGTGCCCGCCTCCGAGGTGGACGAGCGGCGCGGCCGCGTCTGCGCCGCCGACCTCGCCACGATCGTCTACACCTCCGGCACCACGGGCCGGCCCAAGGGCTGCCGGATCACGCACGACAACCTGCTGTTCACCGCGCTCAACGTGCTGCGGGGGCCGCTGGAGCCGCTGTTCTCCCGCAAGGAGCCGGCCGCGCTGCTGTTCCTGCCGCTGGCGCACATCTTCGCGCGGATGATCCAGGTGGTGCTCGTCGAGGCGGGCGCGATCATGGCGCACACCCCCAACATGAAGAACGTCGCCCCCGACCTGCAGGACTTCCGGCCGACGTTCCTGCTGGGCGTGCCGCGCGTGTTCGAGAAGGTCTACAACGGGGCCGAGCAGAAGGCCATCGCGGGCGGCAAGGGCAAGATCTTCGCCAGCGCCGTCGAGGTGGCGGTGGCCTGGAGCCGGGCCGAGAGCGCCGGGGGCGCGCCGCTCGGGCTGCGGCTGCGCAAGGCCGTCTTCGACCGACTCGTCTACTCCAAGCTGCGGGCCGCGACCGGCGGGCGGCTGACCGCCGCCGTGTCGGGCGGGTCGGCGCTGGGCGAGCGGCTCGGCCACTTCTTCAAGGGCGTCGGCATCGAGGTCTTCGAGGGCTACGGCCTCACCGAGACCTCCGCGCCGTGCTCGGTCAACATCCCGGGCGCCAACAAGATCGGCACCGTGGGCAAGCCGCTGCCCGGCGTCACGCTGCGCATCGGCGACGACGGCGAGGTGCTGGCCAAGGGGCGCAACGTCTTCGCCGGCTACTGGAAGAACGAGGCGGCGACCGCCGAGGCCCTCGACGCCGACGGCTTTTACCGCACGGGCGACGTGGGCGAGCTGGACGACGACGGCTACCTGCGGATCACCGGGCGCAAGAAGGAGATCCTGGTGACGGCGGCCGGCAAGAACGTCGCGCCGGGGCCGCTGGAGGACCTGCTGCGGGCCCATCCGCTGATCTCCCAGGCGATGGTCGTCGGCGACGGCCGTCCCTTCGTGGCCGCCCTCGTGACCCTGGACCCGGAGGCGGTGCCCGCCGGGCGGACGGTCGCCGAGCTGCGCACCGACCCCGAGGTGCTGGCCGAGGTGCAGGCCGCGGTGGACCGGGCGAACCAGTCGGTGTCGAAGGCCGAGCAGATCAAGAAGTTCGCGATCCTGGAGCAGGACATCACCGAGGAGAGCGGGCACCTGACGCCGACGCTCAAGGTCAAGCGCAACCTCGTCATGCGTGATTTCGCCGGGCAGGTCGAGGAGCTGTACGGCGGGCACTGATCCGGCCCCGGCATTGCGTGATCTGACGCTGGTCGAGCTCGCCGGGCCGGCGGGCATGATGAGGCCGGCGGTCGGTCACCCTGGAGATGGCCGGGGCCGGAGGGCTGCCGAGGGTCGTCCAGGCGGATGCGACCGGACTCGCCGCAGCACTGGCCTGGCAGTCCGCTCTGCTGAAATGGCGCTTGTCGTGTCGGTGGGTGCTGCGAGCATGACGAGATGATCGCGACTCCTGACGACTACTCCTGGTTCTCCCCCGAGCGCTTTCCCGGCCTGGCGGACGCCTACTGCTTCACCTACGTCCGCGGCCTGACGCCTGAGGAAGTGGTGACCCGACTCGGCGTCCGGGTTGAGGACTGCTCCCGCGTGACGCTTGATGGGCTGATCCGGCGGCAGACCTTCGGAGCCGTCGCCGTCGGAGATTGGGTGCTCCTCGTCGAGGCCTGCAGCGGGCTCGGCGTCACCGAAGAGATCATCATGCCGCTGTCGGCGGGCACCCGTCTCGTCTCCCACTTCTACCTCGACGTGGATGACATGGACTACTTCTACTGGATCGACGACGGGAAGATCCGGTTCGAGTTCGCGCACGAGGAAGGTTATTCCCACTGGATCAAGGACGGGAAGATCGAGTTCATGTTCAGGCCCCATGAAAGCTACTCAGAGGAGAAGCCGGACGAACTCGCAGAGATCCTGGAGCGGATCGACTCCGCCGGCCACGCGGTCGCCGGCCCCCACGTAGGACCGGCGTTCCTCCTGGCCGAGCGCCTCACCGGGATCACGATGACGCCGCGCTTGCTGGAGGAATCCACCTACCTGTGTGGAGTCGTTCCTGGATCGAGGTGAGCCGGAGAGCGGGCACCTGACGGCGGCACTCAAATTCCGATTTAATCGGCTATATGCCGTCTGACCAGGGGAATCTTCTTTCGATTCCGGCTTTCTCGCCGTCCCTTCCGGGGTATTCTTGCGGCAAAGAAAACGGGACCGGGAATCTGTACCATCCCCGGTCCCTTACCTCACGGTAAGGGAGAACAGCATGGACATCAAGGAAGCAGGCCCCGCGTTCACCACGGCTCTGGAGAACGAGCTCATTCAGATCCGGGCGGATCAGCGCGAGCTGGCGCAGGACCTCACCGAGCGCATCAACGGGGTCGGCAGGCGGCTCAAGAGCCTCGACGCCAAGGTCGAGCTCAGGTTCTCGTCGGTCGACGCCCAGCTCCAGATCCTCGATTCGCGCATCAAGGTCATGGACGCCAAGTTCGAGGGCAAGTTCGACGCGGTGAACAGCCGGCTCGACACGGTGGACAGCCGGCTCGGCGCGGTCGAGAGCCGGCTCGGGGTGGTGCAGGAGACGCAGCAGGAGATGCTGGGCGTGCTGGTCGGCATTCAGCGGAGGCTGGAAGCCGCCTGATCCACAGGGGCGTCTCGAAGGGCGGGTTCGCGGTGAGCGGGCCCGCCCTTTCGTGTGCGTACGGCCGGACCCGAGCTGCGATGTGGGGGCTTTGTCATGAAATCGTGCTTTGACAAGTGGGAAATGTTGGCTTTTCGATGTATGAAAGTGCGCGAAGTCGGGGGAATCTGAAGGTTCGGGTAGGAGGACCTCACATGGACCATCGGCCGCCGTTAACCCGTCGTTCTCTGTTCCTCGGCGCCGCCGCGTTCGGCGTCCCGGCCATTCTCGCCGGTTGCGGATCCGGCAGCCCCTCCCCCGCTCCCGGCGGCTCGTCCTCCGGCGGCCTCGGCACCGTCACCCTGGGCTCCAACGCCTCCGACGAGGTGCCGAAGAAGTCGCTGGAGGCCCAGATCAAGGCGTTCACGCAGGGCGCGGTCAAGGTCAACACCGTCGACCACAACACGTTCCAGGAGAACATCAACCGCTACCTGCGCGGCACGCCGGACGACGTGTTCACCTGGTTCGCCGGTTACCGCATGCAGTTCTTCGCCGAGCAGGGCCTCGCCCTGGACATCTCCGACGTGTGGCGCGACATCGGCGGCGACTTCACGCAGGCGTTCAAGGACCAGTCGACCGGCGTGGACGGCAAGCAGTACTTCGTGCCGTCCACCTACTACCCGTGGGCCGTCTTCTACCGCAAGAGCGTCTGGGAGGAGAAGGGCTACCAGCCGCCCAAGACGCTGGACGAGCTCACCGCGCTGGCCGGGAAGATGAAGGCCGACGGGCTGATCCCGATCGCGTTCGCCGACAAGGACGGCTGGCCGGCCATGGGCACGTTCGACATCCTCAACATGCGGACGAACGGCTACGACTTCCACATCCAGCTCATGCAGGGCAAGCAGTCGTGGACCGACCCGAAGGTCCGGCAGGTGTTCGACACCTGGCGGGGGCTGATGGAGTACCACCAGCCGGCGGCGCTGGGCCGCACCTGGCAGGAGGCCGCGCAGTCGCTGGCGCAGAAGAAGACCGGGATGTACCTGCTCGGGATGTTCGTCGCCCAGCAGTTCCCCGAGGCCGACCGCGACGACCTCGACTTCTTCACCTTCCCCGAGATCAACCCGGCCTACGGCACCGACTCCATCGACGCCCCCATCGACGGCTACATGGTCTCGGCCAAGGCCAAGAACGTGGACGGCGCCAAGGCGCTGATCAAGCAGCTCGCCCAGGCCTCGTCCCAGAACATCGCCACGGGCCTCGACCCGGGCACCCTCGCCTCCAACTCCAAGGCCGACACCTCCGGCTACAGCGCGCTGCAGAAGCGCGGCGCGGAGCTCGTGTCGCAGGCCAAGCACATCGCCCAGTTCCTCGACCGCGACACGCGGCCGGACTTCGCCTCCACGGTCATGATCCCCTCGTTGCAGTCGTTCGTCGGCAAACCGGACGAGATCGATCCGCTGCTGGCGAGCATCGAGAAGCAGAAGGCCACCATCTTCCGCTGATGAGCGCGAAGACCCGTCGCTACTCCGCCCGCGACGTGACCGTCCTGGTCGCCGGGCTGGGGGTGGCCATCGTCGTCAACGTGGGCCTCGTCTGGGGGCCCACGCTGGCCAGCGTCGGCCTGTCGGCCACCGACTGGAACGGCATCGGCCCGATCGAGTGGATCGGCGGCCGGAACTACGAGGATCTGGCCGGGACGTACCCGCCGTTCTGGTCGGCCGTCCGCAACAACGTGTTGTGGCTGGCCTTCCTCGGGCTGGTCGCCACGCCGTTCGGGCTGTTCTGCGCGGTGCTGCTGGACCGGCGGCTGCGGATGTCGCGCGTCTACCAGAGCGCGCTCTACATGCCGGTCGTGCTGTCGCTGGCCGTCGTTGGCTTCATCGCCCAGCTCGTCTTCTCCTCCGACTACGGCGTGCTGAACGCGGTCAGCGGCCTGCACGTGGACTGGCTCGGCGACCGGGCGGTCAACATCTGGGTCGTCATGGTCGCGGCGGGCTGGCGGCACGTCGGCTACGTCATGATCATCTATCTGGCGGGGCTGAAGGCGGTCGATCCGGCGCTGAAGGAGGCGGCGGCCATCGACGGGGCGAACGAGCGCCAGGCGTTCTTCCGCGTGGTGTTCCCGACGCTCCGGCCGGTCAACGTGATCGTGTTGGTGATCACGGTGATCGAGGCGCTGCGGGCCTTTGACATCGTCTACGCCATCAACAAGGGCAGGAACGGATTGGAGCTGCTGTCGGTGCTGGTCACCGAGAACATCGTGGGCGAGGCCAGCCGGATCGGGTTCGGCTCGGCGATCGCGGTGATCCTGCTGGTCATCTCGCTGGGGTTCATCGTGACGTACCTGTCGCAGCTGTTCCGGGGGGAGGAGCGGTGACGGCCGCGCGGGTGCGGCCGCTGCGCGTCCTCCTGCACGTCTTCCTCGGGCTGGTGGCGCTGGGCTGGCTGCTGCCGCTGGCGCTGGCGGTGTACGCGTCGCTGCGCCCGTACGACGAGACGGCCCGCCTGGGCTACTTCTCGCTGCCGGAGCGGCTGACGCTCGACTACTACGGTGAGGCGTGGAGCCAGGCCGAGCTGCCCCGCTACTACCTCAACACGTTGATCATCGTGATCCCGGCCCTGGTGCTCACGCTGCTGCTGGCGTCGTTCACGGCGTTCGCGATCGCGCGGGTGCGCATCCCCGGCCGCCGGACGCTGCTGATCGTGTTCACGGCGGGCAACCTGCTGCCGCCGCAGGCGCTCATCACGCCGCTCTACACGCTCTACACGATGGTCCCGCTGCCCGCGTGGCTGTCGGACTCGCAGTCGCTGTACGACTCCTACCTCGGGCTGATCCTCGTCCACGTGGCGTTCCAGTTCGGCTTCTGCGTGTTCGTCATGGCGAACTTCATGCGCACGATCCCGGAGGAGATCACCGAGGCGGCGCTGGTGGACGGTGCGAGCGTGTGGAAACGGTACTGGCGGCTGACCATGCCGCTGTGCCGGCCGGTGCTGGCGGCGCTGGCCACGCTGCAGTTCACCTGGATGTACAACGACTTCCTGTGGGCGCTGGTGCTGATGTCGTCGGGCGACAAGCTGCCCGTCACCTCGGCGCTGAACAACCTGCGCGGCCAGTTCTTCACCGACTACAACCTGCTGGCGGCCGGCTCGGTGCTGGTGGCGCTGCCGACGCTGATCGTCTTCCAGCTCCTGCACAAGCAGTTCGTGGCCGGGCTGACGCTGGGCGCGACCAAGGGGTGATCCGTCAGAGGAGGGCGTGGAAGCGGGCCGCCACCTGCTCCCACGTCCACTCCCGCGTGATCCACTCGCGGCCGTTGACTCCCATCTTGCGCGCCTTGTCGGGATCGGTGAGCAGTTCGGCGACGGCCTGGGCGATCTCGGCGGGGTTCTCGCCGTCCACGACCAAGCCGGTCTCGCCGGGGCGTACGGCGTCGGGCGCGCCCCCGGACGCCCCGGCCACCACGGGCAGCCCCGTCGCGGACGCCTCCAGGAACACGATGCCGAGCCCTTCCACGTCCACGCCGTTCCAGCGGGTACGGCACGGCATCGCGAACACGTCGGCCGCCGCGTAGTAGCCCGGCAGGTCCGCGGCCGGGACGGTGCCGGTGAAGCGGATGGAGGGGTGCCCGCCCGCCAGCCGCTCCAACCTTCTCCGGTACGGCCCGCCGCCCACCAGCAGCAGGACGGCGTCCGGCACCGCCCGCAGCACCCGGGGCCAGGCCGCGATGAGCCGGTCCTGGCCCTTGCGCGGCACCAGCCGCGACACGCAGACCACCACGGGACGGCCCGCGAGCCCCGGCACGGCGGCCCCGGGCAGGCCGGGGCGGAACTGCCCGGCGTCCACACCGGGGGCCAGCCGGACGAGCTTGCCGGGCGCGATCGCGGCCTCCAGCCGGCGGCGGGTGTAGTCGCCGAGGTAGGTCACCACGTCCGCGTGCGCGCCGATCCTGCGCAGCACGGCGCGGAAGCCCGGCGCGCTCGCCCACGACGCCTCGTGGCCGTGGGTGAGCATCACCACGCGCCGCGCGCCGGCCCGGCGCAGGTGCGGCGCGAGCAGGCCGAGGGGCGCCGCCGCGCCGAAGACGACGGTACGCGCGCCGTGCTCGGCCACCAGCCGAGCGGCCCGGCGCGCCACGTCGGGGGTCGGCAGCATGAGCCGCGTCGGGTGCCGTACGACGGGGTACGGCTGCCGCCGGTCGAACTCCTCGCAGCCCGGCCAGGCGGGGGCGTAGACCGCGACGCCCGGCGTGCGCAGCGCGAGCCCGTGCACGAACGACTGGATCCCGCCCGGCCGCGGCGGGAAGTCGTTCGTGACGACGACCACCCTGGTGTCCGGATCTGTGGCGGAGTGGGTCACGGCGCGTTGACGCCGTTCAGTCGCGCCCAGGCGCGGGCCATGGCGATGCGTTCGGGGCCGGAGGGATGGGAGGCATAGAGGACATATTCCACCGCATCGGGCGACAAGTCGGAAATGTTGGAAAGGGCGAGGCGTTTCTGCATGGCCACGAACGTCTCCGGGTCTCTCGTCAACTCCAGCGCGTGCAGGTCGGCCCGCGCCTCCACCTGCCGGCTGACCACGTTCTGGACGGGGCCGAGGAGGAGGGTGCCGAGGCTCATCAGGCCCATCAGCGCCCCGGCCGCGCGCGGGTCGGCGATCGAGGGGACGGCGGCGCGGCGGCGTACCAGGTCGAAGATCAGGAACAGCAGGACGGCGCCCAGCGCCGCGCCCAGGCCGGCGAGGAGCGTGCCGTGGAGGACGTCGTCGTGCTTCGCGTGGCCCAGCTCGTGCGCGACCACCAGCTCCACCTCCGCCTCCGGGGCGCGCAGCAACGTGTCGTAGACGACGACGCGGCGGGTGGCGCCGAAGCCGGAGACGTAGGCGTTGAGCGCCGTCGTACGGCGTGAGGCGTCGGCGACCAGCACGTCCTCCACCGGCACGCCGTCCCGCTCGGCCATCGCCAGCAGGCTCGTACGCAGCGGGCCCTCGCGCATGGGGGTGAAGTCGTTGAACATCGGCTCGAACACCACGGGATAGACGAACGAGGCCGCCACCGTGAGGGCGAACGCGCCCGCGGCCGCCGGGATCCACCAGCGGCGGAACCGGCGCGCCAGCGCCACCAGCGCCGTGACGGTCAGGGCGAGCAGGAACGCCTCGACGGCCGCGTTCTTCAGCCGGTCGCCGCTCCAGGACGGCCAGGACTGGGTGGACAGGCCGTACTCGCGCAGGACGGTCTCGAACCACATGCCGAGGGGCCAGCGGAGCGCCAGCGTGGCCGCGGCGATCACCGCCACGCCCAGGATCGTCCGCAGCCACCACGGGCCGCGCAGCCACCCGGTCGCCCGCGCGCCGAGCGGGGTGGCGACCAGGAGGCCCGCGACGAGGACCGTCAGGGCCAGGGAGAGGTAGCTCGGCAGGCTCGTCGCGGCGTCGAACGCCTGGGAGCGGGCGAGCTGGGCGGCGGTGAAGTCGCGGGCCGGGCCGGGCGGCTCCCCTGCGGTCAGCAGCGCCTGCCAGGGGGTGGTGAGGGCGGCCACGGCCAGGACGAGGGCGGCGAGGACGGCCAGCGCGAGCGCGGCCTGGCGGCGCAGGCGGACCTCGCCGCCCTCCTGCTGGCCGTCGTAGGCAGGCGCGCCGCTCACGGCCCGATCGCCGCCTTCATAGGCGGGCGCGCCGCTCACAGCCCGATCGCCGCCTTCATAAGCGGGCGCGCCGCTCACGGCCTGATCACCGCCTTCATAAGCGGGCGCGCCGCTCACAGCCCGATCGCCGCCGTCGCCGGCGGGCTTGGCGCCGTCCGGCTGCCGGCGTTCGCTCATCTGCCTCCCCCTCTCACGCCCTCACGCCCTCACGCCCTCACGCTCTCACGCGAGCTGTTCGCGCACGTACGCGCGCCAGCGGGCCGTCAGCGTGGCCGTGGAGAGCCCGAGCCCGGCGAGTGCCCGGTCGGCGCCGTCCACCCGGGCCTCACGGTAGAGGCGTACCAGAGTCCCCTCGCCGAAGCGGTCGGCGAGGAAGCGACACGCCAGCCAGGCCTCCTGGTAAGCCCGTGCGAGCCGCGCCGGGTCGCTCCCGTCGGCGGCGAAGGCGGCGGGGCCGGGCAGTGCGGCGGGCAGGCGTCCCGCGCGCACCTCGTCCGCCAGTTCGGCGGCGGCCGTCCGTACGGGCAGTCCCGAGTCGCGGTAGCCGACGTAGTCGGCGAAACCCTCGTACAGCCAGATGGGGAGGCGGTCGGTGCTGGCGGCGACGTGGGTGAGCTCGTGCGCCAGGACGACGTCCCTGCCGGTGGGGTTGAGGCGGGCGAAGACCTCGGGGACGACGAGCACCCGGTCGCCGTCGGCGAGCGCGGCGAGGCCCTCGATCGGGCCGGTCCCGGCCAGGCGGGCCGCCTCGGCGGCGGAGGCGGGGACGACCACGAGGGGGCGTACGGGCTCGCCGAGGACCGTTCCGACGCGGAGCGCGGCCGTGTCGGCCAGGTGCGCCAGCTCGGCCAGCGACACGGACGAGGTGGGCGTGGCCGGGGCGATGATCATGGACCGTGTCCCACGGACGGTGACGGACTCCCCCGGCCACAGTCCGCGCGCGCCCGCGGGCGGCGCGGGAGCGGCCGCGATCGGCGCGCTCGCGACCGGGATGAACGCGAGGAGCGGCACCAGGAGGAGGAGAGCCGCCGGGGCGGCTCGTCGGCGTCGGCTCACCTGGTCGGACACGATGCCCGATGGTAGCCGGGCCGGACGGGTGCCCGGGGTGGGAAAAGGCGACAGCCCCGCCCGATCCCGTACGGGGATCGGGGCGGGGCTGTGGTCACATACCGGGACGGACCGCGCCGACGAACGACGATTTGCGCCATCCGCTCAGCTTGTCGATACGTACCCGTTCGCCGGTCCTGGGCGAGTGGATCATCTTGCCCTTGCCGACGTACATGCCTACGTGGCCGAGCCCGTTGAAGAACATCAGGTCGCCTGGCTTGAGCTTCTTCCAGGAGACCTTCGTCCGGGTGCGGGCGAACTGGCTGCTCGCCACGCGCGGGAGCCTGATTCCGGCCTTCTTCCAGGCGTACTGGACGAGTCCGGAGCAGTCGAACGAGCCGGGGCCGGTGCCGCCGTAGCGGTACGGGTCCCCGATCTGGTTCTTGGCCACGGCGACGGCCCGGTGAGCCTTCGCCTGCTGCCGAGCGACCTTGCGTGCCTTGGCCGACCTGGCGGTCTTGACGGCCTTGGCGGACTTCGACGACTTCGTGCTGGTCTGCACCGAGGTCGTGGAGGTCGTGGCCGCGTCGCTCGTGGTCGCCGCCTGAGCCGCCGGGGCGTGGAGGACCACACCTCCGGCCGTCACGGTCATGGTGAGCGCCGCGCCACTCAGGGCAAGACGGGACAGACGGGGGTTAAGCGGGGAGGTAGACAGGATTTCTCCTTGAGACTTCCACGAACGCCTACCGGGTTAGCTGACGGATTCGGGCCTGGAAGTAGCCCTACGGCGCGTGCGAACAGCGCCGATTCACCCCTGATCCCCTAGGGAGGGGGATCGGTGGTTCCCCGGCTCCGTGCCTCCTGGCTGCACGGATTCGGCAGGTCGCCGCCCCGTCGAGGTTTTTCTCATGGGGATGCACGGGAGGCGACCGGCGGATTCTGCGGGCGACATGGCGTGTCACCGCGACGCCAGAAGCTACGCCGACACCTCACGAATCGGCAAAGCGGACGGCGGCTTGTCAAGATCAGACAAGGGACCGAGTCAGGATCGAAACTCCTGCTCGGCGACCGGCCTCCGTTACCGGAATGTGACCATACTCACACTTCTCGGGACAGGGCCCAGTAAGGGGCGATTTGTCACTTTCGTCACAGTTTTCACTGCGATAACAGGGCACCGCGCCGCCGGCGCGGGAGGACGTACGGACGGGCCTCAGGGACGGATGGCGCCCACGAGCCGCCGCCCGTAGGCCGACAGCTTGACGACCTTCACGACGTCGCCCGTCTGCGGCGCGTGAACGATCTGCCCGTTGCCCGCGTAGATACTGACGTGCCCCAGTCCCTCGCTGAAGATGAGGTCCCCGGGCTGCAGCGCGTCCAGGCTCACCCGGCGGTTCGCCCCCCAGGCCCACTGCTGCCACGTCGTACGCGGCAGCGAGACCCCCGCGGCCCGCCAGGCCGCCTGCGTCAGGCCGGAGCAGTCGTAGCCGCCCGGCCCGGTCCCGCCGAACACGTACGGCTTGCCGATCTGCGCGTAGGCGAAGCGCAGCACCGAGGCCGCGTTGCCCGACGCGGAGCCGGTGTACTTCATGCCGGTGCTGTTGGGGTTGCCCGGGTTGTAGGCGTTCAGCTTCTCCAGCAGCTTCTTCTGCTGGGCGATGAGCTTGAGGATCTCCGCGCGTTCCTTCTGGACCCCGTCGCGCTCCTTGTCGGCCGCCTCCAGGGCCTTCTCGGCCTTGTCCCGCTCGGTCTTGAGCCCGCGGTTCTCCCGGTCGAAGGCGCTCAGCTTCTCGGCCCGTTCCTTGGAGATCTGGCCGGTCAGCGCGAGGCGGGCGAGGAAGTCGTCGGGGTTGTCGGCGCCGAGGAAGCCCGGCAGGGACGTGACGTCGCCGCCGAGCTGGTAGCTGTCGACGGCCATGCTGATCACCTGGGCGCGCAGGTCGGCGACGGTGGCCAGCTTGCGCTTGTAGCTGTTGTCGAGGTCCGTGTAGCTGGACTTCGCCTTCTTGTACCGCTCCGTGGCCGTGTTGTAGCGGTCGACGACCTTGTCCGCCTTGTCGTTGAGCTTCTCCAGCTTGGCCTTGGCCTGAGCGAGCGTCGGCTTGGGATCGGCGATCGCGGCCCCGGTGGGGGTAAGCACCAGTCCGAACGCGATCCCCGCGGCCACCGGTACCCGGCCAAACCTCACTGCGTCGCCTCCCAGGGTAAACATCTGGGGCGAATAGTACAGAAGTGGCGGGTGAGGTCTCACCTCAACGGGTAAAACCTTAAATTCGTAATCTAGGCGCGACCAAGCCGGCGCAACAGCAGAGCAGACGGAACCGGTCTGGCTCCCATCCGCCGCACCGATTCGGCCACCTCGCGGTCGGAGGACACGACGGCGATGGCCCGCCCCGGCGGCTCGACCCGGACGAGCTGCCGGATGAGGTCGTCGGCGATCTCCCCGGGGTCGCTGAAGAGCACCCGCACCCCGCGCGGCGCGACGACCTGCACGGGGGCGTTGAGCTCGGCCCCGTCGAAGACGACGGTCACCTCGACCCTGGTCTGCGCGGCCAGCCCGCCGAGGTTGGTCATGAGGCGGTTGCGCTGGTCGGCCAGGGTGAGCGTGCCGTAGCCGGTCTTGGTGACGTTGTAGCCGTCGATGATGAGGTGGATCTGCGGGATCGCGAGGAGCTGGTCGAGCAGCTGCGGGTCGTCGTCGGCCAGCGCCCGCGCGGGCACGCCGCGCACGCCCGGCCGCTCACCGGGGTGGGCCGCGACCGAGTCGGCGGGCCGGCTGATGGTGGCCGGCAGGCCGAGCTCCCTGCGCAGCCCGGCCGAGGCGTCCTGCAGGGCGTCGAGCAGCACCCGGATGCGGGCGTCCTCCAGGCTGCGGCCCTCGCGGGCGGCCCGGCGCGAGGCTTCCAGCTGCTTCTCGACGTCGGCCAGCCGCTCGCGCAGCCGCCGCAGCTCGGACTCGCCCGCGCTGCCCGCGGCCACGGCGGCGGTGCGGGCCTCCTCGGCCACGCGCTCCATCTCCTCGGTCCTGGCGAGCGCGGCCTTGGCCCGCTCGCGGGCGTCGTGGAGCTTGCGCCGCAGGTCGGAGTTCTCGGCGCGGGCGGCCTTGAGCTGCTCGCGCAGCCGGTCGGCCTCCTCCTTGGCGGCGCTCTTCTGCGCCGCGAGCTGCTCGCGCAGCCGGGAGACCACCTCCTCGCGCTCGGAGCCCTCGGCCGCCGCGGCGGACTGCTGGAGATCGCTCCGGGCGAGCTCGATCATCTCCTCCCAGCCGGGGGGCCGGGTGAGGTAGGCGGCCGCGGCCACCAGCACGGGGTCGGCCGCGGGCGGGATCTGGCCGTCGGCCAGCGAGGCGACCAGCTCGGGCCAGCCGGCGGCCACCGACTCGGCGACCAGCTCGCGGAACTTCTTGTCGTTCTCCAGCTGCGCGGCGATGGGCGCGCTGCCCAGTTTGGCCCTCTTGCGCGCCTCGAACTTGGCGATCCCGCGCAGCGGCGGCGGGATGGAGACAGCGGGCAGTGTCCCGAGAACGGTGGCCGCCAGGTCCACGACGTTGAGCCGTACCTGCTCGGGGAGCGGGCGAGACAAGCCTTCACCCGCTGAACTCATCCCACTTGTCCCTTCGTGACATGCCCTTTCAGACAAGGGTACGGCTGCCGCGTACCTGACCGTAACGGCCGCCTGTGTATGGACGAGCGCTTGGTCGGGGGTGTACGACAGGTGAACGGCAGGTGTGCACCCGGGAGGCCGACCGTGACGGAGCAGATGCGTACTTCCACCCGTGACCTCCACGAACTCCGTGAGCAGGTGGCCGCGTGGCTGCGCGGCAGGGTCGGCGGGGACGCCTCCGTGTCGGAGCTGGAGCGCCCCACCGACAACGGCATGTCGAGCGAGACCCTGTTCTTCACCGCGACCTGGGAGGGGCGGCGTACGCGCTGCGTGGCACGGCTGGCACCTGCGGGAGAAGCGGTTCCGGTCTTTCCCGACTACGATCTGCGGTCGCAGTTCGAGATCATGCGTTTGGCCAGGGAAAAAGCTGGGATTCCAGCGCCCAGGACGCTCTGGTTCGAGCCGGACCCCGCGCCGCTCGGCTCCCCGTTCTTCGTCATGGAGCGGGCCGAGGGGCTGGTGCCGCCGGACGTGCTGCCGTACACGTTCGGCGGCTGGCTGTGCGAGGCCGCCCCCGAGGACCAGCGCCGGCTGCAGGAGGCCAGCGTGGGCGTCGTGGCCGCGCTGCACCGGACCCCGTTCACCCCGGACGAGCTGGCCCTTTTCGGGCCGCCGGGCCTGCGCGCGCACGTGGACGCCCAGTACGCCTACTACCGGTGGGCGCACGGCAAACGTCCCATCCCGCTGCTGGAACGGGCCTTCGCCTGGCTGGAGGCGCACTGGCCGGAACAGCCCGGCCCGGACGTGCTGCTCTGGGGCGACGCCCGCATCGGCAACCTGATGTTCAGGGACTTCGTGCCGGTCGCGGTGCTCGACTGGGAGATGGCCGCAGTGGGGCCGCGCGAGCTGGACCTCTCCTGGATGATCTTCCTGCACCGTTTCTTCCAGGACCTCACCGTCGCCATGGGCCTGCCCGGCATGCCGGCCTTCATGCGCGCCGAGGACGTCTGCCGCACCTACCGCGAACTGACCGGCCACGAGCCGCGCGACATGGGTTTCTACGAGATGTACGCGGCCCTGCGCCACGGCATCATCATGGCCAGGATCTGGCAGCGCAGGGTCCACTTCGGCGAGCAGCCCGACCCGGACGACCCCGACGACCTCGTCCTGCACCGGGCGACGATCGAACAACTCCTCACCACCTGACCCGGCCCGCCGGCCGGGTCAGGCCGCCGCGTCGTAGACCAGCAGCGCCACCTGGACCCGGTTGTTGAGTGCCAGCTTGGTGAGGATGCGCGAGACGTGCGCCTTGACCGTGGGCACGCTCATGTACAGCTCGCTCGCGATCTCGGCGTTGGAACGGCCCTGCCCCACGGCCATCGCCACCTCCCGTTCGCGCTCGCTGAGCCGGGCGAGCAGCCGCCGGGCCCGTGCGGTGCGCTCCCCCGCGCCGCCGTCGGAGACGTGCGTGATGAGCTGCCGCGTCACGGCGGGCGACAGGATCGGCTCGCCCGCCGCGACCTTCCTGATCGCCTGCACCAGGTCGGCGGGGGCGATGTCCTTGAGCAGGAACCCGGCCGCCCCCGCCCGCAACGCCCGCAGCACCTGCGCGTCGGCGTGGAACGTGGTCAGCACCACCACCTCGGGCGGCGCCGCCGTCGCCCGCAGCGCCTCGGTGGCGGTGAGGCCGTCCACGGCCGGCATGCGGATGTCCATGAGCACCACGTCCGGCCGGTGCTCGGCGACCAGCGGCGGCACCTCCGCCCCGTCCGCGGCCTCGCCCACGATGGCGATGTCACCTGCGCCACCCAGGATCATCGACAGACCGGCACGCACCATCGCGTCGTCGTCGACCACGAGCACCTTGATCAATGCCTCTCCCCCGCCCTCTCCCCCTCCACGTGCCCGGCCGCCCCCGCCGCCGTCTCTTCCACCGCTCGACCTGCCGTCTCCCCCGCCGCCGCCTTTTCCGTCGCCCGACCTGCCGTCTCCCCCGCCGGCTCTTCTGGCCATGGCAGCCGGACGCGCACCACGAACTCCCCCTCCGGCGTCGGGCCGTGCTCCAACCGGCCGCCGGCCAGCTCCGCCCGTTCGGCCAGCCCGATGAGCCCTGCCCGCGCCCCCGGGATGCGAGGGAGATGGCGGGCGCCGAGCGGGTTGCGGACCTCCGCCGACAGCTCCGAGCCCGGGGCACCGGCAACGGTCACGGTGACCGGCTGCCCGGCGGCGTGCTTGCGCGCGTTGGTGAGCGCCTCCTGCACGATGCGGTAGACGTTGCGGCCCAGCCCGTCCGGCGCGTCGCCCGCCCGCTGCTCCAGCCGTACGTCCATGCCGGCCTGGCGGCACTCCTCGACCAGGGACGGCAGGTCGGCGAGCGTGGGCTGCGGCCGGTCGGGCACCTGGTCGTCGCCGCCCTCGGAGCCGGGATGGCGCAGCACGCCGATCACCTGGCGCAGGTCCTGCAGGGCGAGGTGGGCGTTGGTCCGGATCGCCCCGGCCGCACGGGCGATGTCCGCGGCGGGCGCGTCCGGCCGGAACTCCAGCGCGCCGGCGTGCAGGCTGAGCATGGAGATGCGGTGGGCGAGCACGTCGTGCATCTCCCTGGCGATGCGCTCGCGTTCGAGCCGTTTGGCCTCCTCGGCGGCGCTCGCGGCGCGCTGGCGCAGCGACCAGATGAGCTGGCGCCTGGCCCGCACCACGATGCCCCAGGCGCAGACGGTCAGCAGCAGGGCCGACAGCAGGACGCCCCACTCCAGCGGCTCCATGTCGTCCTGCGGCCTGATCCACATGTACGGCGGGATCGTCAGGAGGTGGAGCAGCATGATCGGCCCGGAGACCTTGAACGGCCGGTGCACCGCCACGGTGAACAGCGCCACCAGCCCCGCACCGCCGGCCAGCTCCAGGAAGGTCGAGAGCACCAGCATGACCAGCGCGAGACCCACCGGCCAGCGGCGGCGCAGCCACACCGACACGCACGACAGCGCGCCCACGATCTGCTCGGTGAGCAGGAGCGGCTCCGGCTCGTCCTGCACCTCGGGCAGGCTGAGCAGCGTGATGCCACAGGCGACCAGGAAGATCGCGATGTCCACGATCCAGTCGCGGGTGGAGCGGCGCACCGGTCGGCCCTCGTTGCCGTCGCCGAGCAGCACCGAGGGCAGCACCCATCGGTACTCGGGCACCGGCCCGTCCTCCACCCGCACGTCGCTCACGTTCATCGAGGTTAGGCCCTGCCGAGGTCGCACCGATAGCGACCAAAGTCGATGCCGTGCGAGACCTGCGGACGATGCGGGCCGGGCGGCCGGCGGGCGAGCCTTGGTCCCGTGAAAACGGTGCTGACGGTGCTCGGCTGGCTGCTGCTCCTCCAGGGCGTGGCCGGCCTGGGCAACTCGCTGCTCGGCCTGTGGCCGTGGACCGAGCGGCTGCTCGTGGCCAATCATCTGGGGTTCCTGCGGGGGCACGAGGTGTTCGCGGCCATCGTGATCGGCGTGCTCGGCTTCGTGCTGCTCGCCCTCGCGGACACGGTGTCACGTACGCAGGAGGAGGAGGGCAGGTGACAGGGACGTCGATACGCCCGCCGCGCAACCGGGCCGATCCGCGAGC
Source organism: Nonomuraea sp. AD125B (assembly GCF_041402765.1). Lineage (NCBI taxonomy): Bacteria > Bacillati > Actinomycetota > Actinomycetes > Streptosporangiales > Streptosporangiaceae > Nonomuraea > Nonomuraea sp. AD125B. Next base: position 289,067 of record NZ_JBGLOU010000009.1, read on the forward strand.
GGTCGCGTGGTGGACGGTGCAGTGGCTGATCCTCATGGTGCCGGTGGCCGCGGCGGCGGGCTGGGCCTACTGGACGTTCACCGACCGGCCGGTGTGGCTGGGGCTCGTCGTGGCGGCGTTCGGGGCGGGCTGCCTGGCGCTGGCGGTCGCCGCGCCACGGGCGTACTACCGGGTCGAGCGGTGGGAGGTCACCGACGACGCCGTCTACACGCGCAAGGGATGGCTGACGCACACCTGGCAGGTGGCACCCATGTCACGCATCCAGCGGATCGACACCGCGCGGGGGCCGGTGCAGCGGTTGTTCGGGCTGGCCGACGTGACGGTGACCACGGCCTCGTCGGCGGGCGCGATCACCATCGCGGCTCTCGACCACCAGCTCGCCGCCGACCTGGCCGAACGCCTGACCGCCCGCACCCAAGCCACTCCCGGAGACGCGACATGACCGCCCCGGACCGGCCCAGGAGGCAACTGCCCCCAGAGCACTCCGCGTACGAGACCAAAGCGCAGATGGCGACCGGCCACGCTGGGGACGACGCCCACGCGCACACGGCGACTGGAGGCACGGCCGCCGAGGCAGGGCGGTCGGCGGAGGAAGGCGGCTGGCGGGCGCCGGCCGGGCGGTCGGTCGTGGCGTCGGCGGTGAAGTCGCTGGCGCTCGTGGCGCCCGCCGTCATCGGGCTGGTGCGCCTGTTCACCGGCGCCGGGTGGCCGACCTGGGGGCTGGTCACGGCGTGCGCGGCGGCGGCGGTGCTCATCGTGGGAGGCGTGGCGGCGTACGACGTGGCCCGGCTCAGGTCCACGCGCTGGCGGCTGACCGGCGAGCGGCTGGAGCTGCGCTCCGGCATCGCGGTGCGGCGCGCCCGCGCGATCCCGCGCGACCGGGTGCGGAGCGTGGACCTGCGGGCCGACCCGGTGCTGCGGCTGCTGGGGCTGACCGTGGTCAAGGTCGGCACCGGCGAGCGCGTGACCGACGGCGACGAGCTGACGCTGGACCCGCTGACCAGGCACGACGCCGAGACGCTGCGCCGTACGCTGCTGCGCGGCGCGGCGGCGGACGAGCAGTCCGGCGACGGGGTGGATCGCGACGCGCCGCTGGCCGAGCTGCGGTGGTCGTGGGTCCGGTACGCGCCGCTGACGGTGTGGACCTTCGCCGGGGCGGCGGCGGTGCTGGGCGTGGCCTACCAGGCGGCGGAACGGCTGGGACTGGAGGACCTGGCCGAACAGGCGGCCGGGCCGGTGTGGGACTGGGTGAGCGATCATCCGCTGCCCGCCGTCGTTCTGCTGCTCACCGCCAACGTCACCGTGGGAGCGCTCGGGGCGGTGCTGCTGTTCGCCGAGTCGTGGGGGCGCTACCGGCTGGATCGCGAGCCGGGACGGCTCCGGCTGCGACGCGGCCTGCTCACCACCCGCTCGCTGACGCTGGAGGAGCGGCGGCTGCGCGGGGTGGAGGTCAGCGAACCGCTGCTGCTCCGGCTGGGCGGCGGGGCGCGCGTCAAGGCGATCGCCACCGGACTCGGCAAGGCCGCCGACAGCGAGAGCGAGGACGTCGGCGCGCTCACCCCACCACTTCCTCGCCCTCTGGCCTGGCGCCTGGCCGACGCCATCGCGAGGGGGAACGCCGGCACGGATGCGGGGGCCGGACTGGTACGGCATCCGCCCGCGGCACAGCGGCGGCGGGTCGTGCGCGCGGTCGTGGTCGTGGTGGTGCTCGCCGCCGTCGCAGGGGTGGTGTCCTGGTGGGTGCCGTGGCCGCAGCCCTGGATGCGGGCCTGGGTGTGGGCGGTGCCGGCGGTGGCGGCGCCAGTGGCTTGGTGGGGCGCCGTGACGGGGGCGCGGAGTCTCGGGCACGCCCTCGCCGGGCGGCATCTGGTGACCCGCCACGGAGCGGTGGTCCGGCGTACGGTCGCGCTGGAGCGGGCGGGCATCTCGGGCTGGACGATCACCGAATCGTTCTTCCAGCGGCGGGCCGGCCTGGTGACGGTCTCGGCCACCACCGCCGCGGGTGACGGCCACTACGAGGTCCTGGACGTGGGCCGCGGCGACGGGCTGGAGCTTGCCGCGCGGGCGGCCCCGGACCTGCTGGAGCCGTTCCTGGTAAGGCCGGCAGACGGGCCACCGAGCAGGCCGGCGGATGGGTGAACAAGCGGGCCGCCGGACCGGTTGACGGGTCGAGCGCCAAGTGGGCCGGCACCGAGCCCAGGTGAGCCGGCACAGCAAGCCGCCGCGCGAGCCCGTACCGCGGGAGAAAAGGGAGAGCCGCGTGACCTCGTTGTTTTGTCCATGCCCCTGTGTTGGACAAATCAGGTCCCGCGGCTCAAGTGCTTGCAGACATAACGGTATTTGGCCCACTTGCAACCGAGTTGCAGCCGTATTAACCGTTGACGGAGATCACTGGTCAAGAGATGATCCGCGGGTGTCGCCAGGACCCGCGCTCGCCTGCCGCACACTGAGCTGCCGGGCCGGCGGGCGTACGATCATCGAGGATCTCACCCTGGAGTTCGAGCCGGGCGAGCGCGTGGCGCTCATGGGTCCGTCAGGCTCCGGGAAGACGACGCTGCTCACCACGCTGGCCGGGCTGCTGCCGCCCGCCGCGGGCCGGGTGCTGGCCGGCGGCGTCCCCTTGGACGAGCAGCCGGAGCTGCGCGCCGGGCTGGCGCTGGTCTTCCAGTCGTACGGGCTGCTGAGCCTGCTCACGGCGGCCGAGAACGTCGAGGTCGCGCTGCGGGCGGCGGGCCGGCCCCCGCGCGAGGCGATGCGGCTGGCGGCGGAGGCGCTGGACCGGCTGCGGGTGGCGCGGTTCGCCGACCACCTGGTCGAGGAGCTGTCCGGAGGCCAGCAGCAGCGGGTGGCGGTGGCGCGGGCGCTGGCGCTGCGGCCCCGGGTGCTGCTGGCCGACGAGCCCACGGCCGAGCAGGACGCCACGCACCGCGCCCTCGTCCTGGACGAGCTGCTCGCCATTGCGGCGCAGGGCACCACGGTGGTGCTGGCCACCCACGACCCGGAGGTGGCCGAGCGCTGCGACCGGGTGATCGAGCTGCGGTCGCTGGCCGCCTCCAGGCGGGCGAGGAGGGGCCGGTGAGCCTCGTCAGGTGCGACGGCGTCGTACAGATCTACCGGGCGCAGGACGTCGAGGTCGTCGCGCTCCGCGACGTCGACCTGACCATCGGCGCGGGCGAGACGGTCGCGCTGCTCGGGCCGTCAGGCGCGGGCAAGTCGACCCTGCTGTGGCTGCTGGCCGGGCTGCTGCGGCCGAGCGCGGGCCGCCTGTGGCTGGACGGCGCGGACCTCGGCCGGCTCGACCAGCGCAGGCTGGACCGGCTGCGGGCCACGCACATCGGCATGGTGCTGCAGAACCCGGCGCGCAACCTCATCGGCCACCTGTCCGCCGCCCAGAACATCGCCTTCGCCCAGCGCGCCGTACGCCGGGACCGGCGGCGGGCGCGCGAGCTGCTGGCCCGGGTCGGCCTGGCGGACGCGGCCGACCGCCCGGCGGGCCGGATGTCGGGCGGTGAGCAGCAGCGCCTCGCGCTGGCCGTGGCGCTGGCCAATGCCCCCAGGCTGCTGCTCGCCGACGAGCCCACCAGCCAGCTCGACGAGGAGTCCGGGCGGCGGGTGATCGAGCTCGTCCGTGACGCCGCCGGTGAGGGCACGACCGCCGTCGTGGTCACCCATGATCCGGCCGTGGGCGAGGCGCTGGACCGTACGGTGACGATCAGGGACGGCCGGGTCGGGGCGGAGGGCCGGCGCGGCGAGGACTTCGTGGTCGTCGGCAGGGAGGGCGCCGTGCAGGTGCCGCCCGAATACCACCATCTGCTGCCGCCCGGCTCCATGGCCAGGATCGAGGAGCTGGAGGACGGCATCGCGCTGCGGAGGGCCGAACCGTGATCCTGCGCGGTCTCTGGGAACGCCGCACGCTCTCTCTGGTCGTGCTGCTCATCGCGATCGTCCCGATCGCCTCGGCGGCCGTCGGGCCGATCTACGCCGCCGCCGCCCGCACCACCATCGCCCGGGAGGCGCTCGCGGCGGCCCCGGTCGAGGGCCGCGGCTGGCGCTACACCACCACCGAGGGCGACATCGAGGCCAAGGTGGCGGCGTTCACGGCGGGCGCGGACTTCACCACCAAGCCGATCTACGGCCTGGAGCTCACCAGCGGCCGGCGCGACGACGAACGGGCGTTCTCGCTGGTGTGGCAGGACGGGCAGTGCGCGCACCTGACGCTCGCCGAGGGCCGCTGCCCGCGCGCCGGCGGCGAGGTGATGGCGAGCCAGGCGACCGGGTTCGAGGTGGGCGAGATCGTCGAGCTGACGACGGTCATGCAGACCGGCTCCGGCACCACGGGGCGCGAGTCAGCGCCGCTGACCGTGGTCGGGCTCTACCGGCCCGGCTCGGCGGCCGACCCGTTCTGGTTCGGCCGGACGCTGTTCTCCCCCACCGGCGAGCCGAGCTCGGACAAGGCCGACGCCCTGTTCACGGTGCCGGAGACGCGGCTCGACACGTACATCGTCAGCTCCGGCGTCACCGTCGGCTCCGCCGACGCGCCGGGCGGCTGGACCGACTACGCGGTCATCGGCATCGACCCCGCCCGCCTCGACGGCGCCGACCTCGACCGGCTGAGCGCCATGCAGGCCGCGGCCGAGGCGGCGGGCCGCGACAGCCGGGTCATCGTCTACTCCCGGCTGGCCGACACGCTCAAGGTCATGACCGCCAACGCCGACGCGCTCGGCGTCCCGACGCTCCTGGTGATCGCCCAGCTCGTCGCGCTCGGCTGGATGCTGCTCTTCCAGACCGTCGGCGACCTCGTACGCGCCCGCGGGCCGGAGATCGCGCTGGCCCGGCTGCGCGGCCTGCGCCGGACGCGTGTGTGGCTGTTCGCGCTGGCCGAGCCGCTGCTGCTGCTGGCCGCCGCGGTGCCGCTCGGGCTGTTCGCCGGGCACGTCGCCGCGGGCGCGATGATCCGCGCGCTGCTGCCGCCCGGCATCCCCGTGGCCTTCCCGCTCACGGCCGCGCTGGCCGGGGTGGCGGCCATGCTGGGCGGGCTGCTGGCCGCCGGGCCGGTCGCCTGGCGGGTGGCCACCCGGCCGGTCACCGAGGAGTGGCGGCGCACCCCGCGCCGCTCGGCGCGCGGCTGGGTGCTGGACGCCGTGGTCCTGGCGATCACCGCGCTGGGGCTGGTCGAGCTGCTGGCCGCCGGCGTGCTCACCGACGTCTCGGGACGCGGTTCGAGCGCGATGGCGGTGCCGGGGCTGATCGCGCTCGGCGTGGCGCTGCTGGCCGGTCGGGCGCTGCCGGTGCTCACCCGGCGGCTGTTCGCGGTGACCCGCAGGCGGGGCGGGCTCGGGCCGTTCCTGGCGCTGCGGCAGGTGGCGCGGGGGCCGGTCACGGCGGGCAGCGTGGTGGTGCTGGGGGCCGCGTTCGGGCTGGCCACGTTCGCGGTGTCGGCGTGGAGCGCCACGTCGGGCGACTACGCGGAGACGGCCAGGTTCCACAACGGGGCGGCCACCGCGATCACCGTGCGGCCGGTCGAGCCGCGCGAGCTGATCGCCGCCGTGGCCGCCGCCGACCCCGGCGGCCGGACCGCCGCGCCCGTGATCACGGTGCCGGGGCCGCCGCAGCTGGTCGCCACCGACCCGGCGCGGCTGGCCGCGATCGGCGCGGCCTGGCGTCCCGAGCTGGCCGGGGGCACGTCGCTGGAGCAGGCCGCCACGGCGCTGGAGGGGCCGCGTACGCCGCGCGTGTGGGTGCGCGGCGACCGGTTCCGCGTCCGGCTCCGCCACGATCCGCCGCCGGAGGGCTGGCGGATCCGGCTGTCGGCGGTGTTCCGCGTGCCGGGCACGCTGCGGCCCGCGCAGCTCCCGCTCGGCGAGCTGTCCGGCACGTCGGGGACGCGCGCCTGGAACCTGCCGCCCGCCTGCGCCCGCGCGGCGTGCGAGCTGCGCGCCTTCCGCGGGGAGCCGGTGCCGCCGCCCGAGTACGCCCAGTCCGCGTTCGTACGGGTGACCGTCGCCGGAATGGCCGTACGCGACCAGGGCCAATGGCGGTCGCTGGAGCTGCCCGCGTGGCGGGTGGACGAGGACCCCGACGCGCGCGACGGCTCGTTCGTCGTCACCGACACCGGCAACCAGACGCTGCGCCCCGACACGTACGCGCCGGAGCCCGCCGCCGTCTCCGTCGGACCGGTCGGCAGGAAGGCGGTGCCGGGCCTGGACAGCGGCTACGCCACGCCGGTGCGCGCCGCCGTCACCTCGGCCGCCGGGCCCGGCCTGACCGACGCGGGCGTCGTCATGGATCTGGAGCAGGCCGACCGGATCGCGTACGGCGTGCACGAGAAGGGCGTCCACCAGGTGTGGACCCGGCTGTCCGACACCGCCGCGCTGGAACGCGAGCTGGAACGCCAGGGGCTGTCGGTGGTGTCGCGGCGGACCGTGACGGAGCTGACCGCGTCCTTCGCCGGGCAGGGGCCGGGGCTGGCGCTGTTGCTGCTGCTGGTCTCCGCGCTCGCCGCCGCCGCGCTCGCGCTCGGGCGGACCGTGCTCGCCCTGCACACGGCGGCCAGGAGACGCGGCTACGAGCTGGCCGCGCTGGAAGCGGCGGGCGCCAGGGTGGCGGCGTTGCGGATCGCGCTGCTGCTGGAACAGGTGATCACGGTGGCCGCGGGCACGTTCGCCGGGCTGGCGGCCGGGCTGCTCGCGGCCTGGGCGGCGCTCGGCCGCATCCCGCAGTTCGCCGTGGCGCCGGTGACGCCGCCGCTGCCGCACCACGTGGCGGCGGCGCCCGTCGCGCTCGTCGTGGGCGCCGCGCTGCTGCTCAGCCTGGTGGCCGCGGCGGTGGTGGCGGAGCTGCTGCTGCGCGGCGTACGGGTCGAACGCCTGCGCGACGCCCCCGCCTGAACGCCGCCTCAGCTCCCGATCGGCTGTCTGGTCATCTCTGCCATGAACGCCCTGGCCATCGACAGCACCCCGCCCATGGCCTCCTTCTCGGACATGAGCCGGACCTTCGGCGAGTTCGTCGCCGCGTCCTTCGGCCGCTGGTGGCCGGAGTAGTCGACGCGTACGACCACCGCGCCCTTGCGCATGAGCACCGAGCCGCTGGAGGCCGCCACGTCGCTGTGCCTGGTCTGCACGAACTGCTGGTACGCCTGGTCGCCCAGGTCCTTGCGGTCGACCAGTTCGCCCCAGGTGATGCCGCCCATGGACGCGCCCGCCATGTTCTTGTCGCCGCCGCGCTGGGTGGCGTAGTAGGACTTGGCGCCGCTCTCGTCGGCCTGGCCGGTACGGTCGCTGAAACGGTGCACGGTGATCAGCACGCTGCGGATCTTCTTCGTGTCCGCGTCGTCGCCCGGCAGGTCCAGGTTGAGCCAGCGGCACTCGGTCTGGCTGTCGCCGCCCTCCTCCAGTCCGCGCACCCGCGTCGTGGGGCTCGGCACCAGCTCGGTGGCCTTCGCGCCGACGGCCGTGCAGAACGCGGGGAACGCGGCCAGCACGGTCGGCGAGGCAGACGGCTTCGGGCTGGGCGAGGAGGTGACGGCGGGCTCGTCGGCCTTGGCCGGCACGTTCGGGTTCTTCGCCTGCCAGGCCGCCACACCCTTGGCGAAGTACGCGACCAGGCCGCTGACCTCGCGCAGCGCGTTCGCCTCGGTGATCGACTGCCGGGTCTCGCTCGACAGGATCTGGGCGTCCTTCTTCTGCTGGTCGGCCTGGAACTTCACCTTGATGGTGAAGTCGCCGACGCGGGCGTTCGCGGTGCCGAACGAGTACCACAGGAGCTTGTCGCGCCGCCACGTGTACTGGGCGAACGCGCCTTCGCCGACGCCGGGGATGTCCTTGATCGGGGAGATGTACTCCTTCTCGCCGGGGTCCAGGGACGGCTTGGCGGTGGCGGCGTACTTGCCGCCGCGGTACTCCGCCTCGTAGGCGTTCTGGGCCTGGCTGCGGCCGGTCTTGGCGCCCTCGCCGCGGTATTGGGCGATCTTGACGTCGATCTCCCTGCTGCGCCAGTACTCGCCGAACGAGATGCGGCGGTTGACCCAGTTGCAGCCGAAGTCGACGGTGAACTCTCCGTCGCGGGAGGACTTGGCGACGGTCGCGCCGGGCACCAGGCGGTCGGCCTCCTCCTTGGGGAGCATGCCGCACACGTCCGGGCCCTTCGCGCCGGAGGCGGCGGAGGCCGACGAGGACGCCGCCGGCCGGCCATCGGCGTCCCCCGAGCCCGCGGGTGCGTCGCCGGAGGTGAGCACGAACACGCCCACGCCCCCGGCCGCCACCAGCACCACCACGCCTGCGGCCAACACCGGCATCAACCACGCACGCCGCCCCGGACCCGGCACCGACGGGGGCTGCGGCACCGTGGGCGCCGTGGACGCCATCTGCGGCGAACCCCACGGCTGAGGGCCGACCGCCTGCTCACCCGACGAGTACGGTCCAGGCGGCTGAGCACCCCACGGCTGCCCGCCCGGCGCGTGCGGGGCCGGCGGCTGTGGGCCGGGCGCCTCCTGGTTCCTCGGTTGCCCGTCCCAGGGCTGCGCATTCGGGGACTGCGGGCCCGGCCACGGAGAGTTCGGCGGCTGAGAGTTCTGCGGGGGCATCCCAGGAGGCGGCGGTCCGTAGGACGGCGGGCCTTGCGGCGGCGGGCCCTGAGGGGAGCCGTAGGACGGACCCTGAGGAGGCCCGCCCTGAGCCAGCCCCTGAAACGGGACCTGCGGAGGGCTGTAAGGCGAGCCCTCAAGAGACGGGTCCGTGGGCGAGGCGTAGGGCGGTCCCTGAGGGCCGTAAGACGGGACCTGCGGAGATGAGTCCTGAGGCGGTGAGGCATAGGACGGCCCCTGGTAAGGGGCGTAAGGGCCTTGAGGTGAGCCGTAAGGGGCTTGCGGTGGCATGGCGGGCGGGGGCGGGCCCGGGTGGGCGCTCCCGCCGGGCGGGAATGGGGGCCCGCCTGGGACGCCGGCCCCTGGGCCCATCGGCTGCCAGCCCTGCGGACCATGCGACCCGTCCTGTGAGCCGTAGGGCCCGCCCTGCGGCACATACGGCACGTCCCCACCGCCCTGCGCCCCGTACCCCGGCGGAGGACCGTACCCGTCCCGAGGCCCGACCGGGGTGTTCGGGGAGCCGGGTGGCGGGTTGTCGCCGGGGTCGTCGTCCCGCCCCCCGGACGGGTACGGGGTCGCCGGCGGCTCGTACGCGCTTCCGGGGTTCACTGGGACTCCTGGGATCGCCCTGACTTGCGGGAGAACATGCTAGTCACACCCCTCGCACGATGCTTGCGACGTTTGTCACGGCGCGGGTCATCTGTCCAGGGCCGCGGCCACCAGTCGCGCCGCGGCGACGGCCGTCTCCTTGTCCGCCGCTCTCGACGCCGGGACGTCGTCACGGTGCCACACCACTTCGCCGAGCAGGTTACTCGTCCGGAAGAGCAGCACGCTGTCGGATCGGCCGCTTTTGTTGGTGTTGATGTAGAACGTGAAGCTGTTCTGGAGGATGGCCGACTCCGCGATCCCCGGCACCTCGGACACCCCGCCGCGCACGTCGCGCCCCTCCTGGCCCTTGCCCGCGGCCCTGGTGGCCTTCTCGCTGGCGAAGCGCCGCTGCGCCACCTGCGGCCCGCCGAGGTCGCCGTCCGGCTTCTCCGCCCAGGCCCGTACGGTGAGCGTGCGCCCCGGCTCTTCGCGCACGATCCACTGGCACTCCCCCGGCCGGGTCGCGTTGCGCACCGGCGTGACCTTCATGAGCTCCGCGGCCTGGACGTCGGTGAGCAGCGTGCACGGGTCGGGCGCGGCGGCGTACCGGCCGGTGTCGGGCTGCGGGCGCACAACGGAGACGGCGTACCATCCGCCGGCGCCCAGCAGCACGACGGCGGCGGCGAGCGCGGCGGGCAGCAGCCACCGCGGGCGGCCCCGCGGCTCGGTGGCGGCGTCGGCCAGGGCGGTGAGCGCCTGCCTGATCTGCGGCGCGGTGGGCCGGGCGGCGGGATCCTTGGCGAGCATGGCCATCAGCAGGCCGCCGAGCCGCCGCCCCGCCCTGGCCGGGAACGGCGGCTCGTGCAGCAGCACCGCCGCCGCCACCGCGGCGGGCAGGTCGCGCTCGAACGGCGCCCGCCCCTCCACCGCCGTGTAGAGGCTCGCGCCGAGCGACCACAGGTCGGACGCGGGGCCGGAGGGCTGCTCGTTGAGGCGTTCCGGGGCCATGTAGCCGGGCGAGCCCGCGCTGCCCGTCACGTCTCCCGGGCCGCCCATGGGGGCCGCGATGCCGAAGTCGGTGAGCATGGCCGAGCCGTCCGCGTCGAGCAGGATGTTGCCCGGCTTGACGTCCTGGTGCAGCAGGCCGTGGGCGTGCGCGACCTCCAGCGCCGACAGCACCCGCAGCCCGATCCTGGCCACGGCGCCGGGCGGCAGCGGGCCCCGCTCCCTGACGAGCTGGTCGAGCGAGCGGCCGGTGACCAGGTCCATGATGATCCACGGCTGGTGGCCCTCCAGCACGACGTCGTGCACGAGCACGATCGCCGGGTCGCGCAGCCGGCCCGCGGAGCGGGCCTCGTGGATGGCCCGGCCGGTGAACTGCGCCCGCGCCTGCGGGGTGAGGCCGTCGGGGACGCGCACCTGCTTGACGGCGACCTGCCGGTCGAGCATCTCGTCGATGGCCCGCCACACGGTGCCCGCGCCGCCCTGGCCGAGCCGCTCGATCAGCCGGTAGCGGCCGGCCAGCAGGTAGAGGTCATGCGGCATGGCGCAACGCCTGCTCGCTCGCCCGCGCGGCCTTCAGCGCCGCCTGCCGGACGTCCTCGTCCGTAGGCCGGTCGGACAGGGTGGAGTACTCGACGCTGACCACGAGGTTGGCCAGCCGGTAGTAGACGTGCGCGGAGTGCACCCGGCCGGTGGGCCCCTTCAGCTCGAAGCCGAACGCCTCCTCGCCGACCCCGCCGATCTGCCGCACCGGCGTCAGCGTGGCCTTCCTGGAGGTCCTGACGCCGATCTCCGGCCAGGTCCAGTCGACGCTGGTGTACTTGCCCCAGTAGCGCTTCTGGTTCTGGAACAGCGTGCGGGCCGTCGCCTGGGTCATCGACCACGGGTCGACGGTGTCGGAGTCCTTCTGCACCTGCAGCCCCACGCCCGTGCCGGAGATCGGCCAGCCGCACTTGGGGCCGACCTCGTCGGAGCCGGGCCGCGGCTTGGGCGGGGCGGCGGTGAGCAGCAGCCGGCCCACCTCCTCCGAGGCCAGCAGCGTGCACACGTCCATGGGGGCGGTGAACGCCGCGGGCACGTCGTCGCCGCCGCCCAGACCGCGTACGGCGAGGAAGCCGACGCCCGCCAGCACGGCCGCGAGCGCCGTCCCCGCCGCGACCCACACCACGGTACGGCCGCGCCTGGCGACCCGGCCGGGCACGGTGACGTCGGCGGCGGCCGGCAGCTCGGGAAGCGGACGGCCGGCGGCGACCTCGCGCAGCGCGGACACGACCACCCGCGGATCGGGGCGGGCGGCCGGGTGGTGCGCCATCATGGCGGCGATCAGCGGGCCGAGCGGGCCGGGCGCGACCGGCGGCGGCGACAGCAGCGTGGCCTGCACCCGCTGGGCGGCCGAGCCCTCGTAGGCGGGCACGCCGGTGACCGCGACGTAGAGGGTGGCGCCGAGGGACCACAGGTCGCTGGCCGGGCCGCCGGGCAGCCCCTCCAGCCGCTCGGGGGCGATGAAGCCGGGCGAGCCGATCATCAGGCCCTGCTCGGTGAGCGTGGCCTGGCCCTCCTGGCGGGCGATGCCGAAGTCGGTGAGCACGACCCGGCCGCTCTCGGTCAGGAACACGTTGCCCGGCTTGACGTCGCGGTGCTGCATGCCCTGGGCGTGCGCGGCCGTCAGCGCCTCCAGCACCTCGGCGCCGACGCGGGCGGCGTGACCGGCGGGCATGGGCCCGAACTGGCGGACGGTGTCGCCGAGGGTGCGGCCCCGCAGCAGCTCCATGACCAGCCAGGGCCGGTCGTTCTCGACCACCACGTCGTGCAGGGCGACGATGCCGGGGTGACGCAGCCGCGCGGTGGCCTGCGCCTCGCGCACCGCGCGCTTGACCGAGTCGGCCCGCTCCTTGGGCGCCATGCCCTCGGGCAGCGTGAGCTCCTTGACCGCGACCTCGCGCTCGAGCATCTCGTCCCTGGCCAGCCACACCTTCCCCATGCCGCCCGCGCCCAGCGGACGCAGCAGGGAGTAGCGGCCGGCGAGTCTTCCCGCCGACATAAAGGGAAGGGTAACGAACGACCAAGAGGGATGGTTATTCCATCCTGTCGGTCGCTCTCTCTATGGTCTTGGTTCGTGGAAGTGGTTCAAGGCACCCTCGACGAGCTCGGCACCCCGCTGAGTGACGTCACGTTCGTCGTGTTCGACCTGGAGACGACCGGCGGCTCGCCCGCGGAGGACGCGATCACCGAGATCGGCGCGGTCAAGGTGCGGGCGGGCGAGGTGCTGGGCGAGTTCTCCACCCTGGTCGACCCCGGGGGGCCGATCCCGCCGTTCATCTCGGTGCTGACCGGCATCACCGACGCCATGGTGGTGGCCGCGCCGCGCATCGAGGCGGTGCTGCCGAGCTTCCTGGAGTTCATCCGGGGCTCGGTGCTGGTGGCGCACAACGCGAGCTTCGACACGCGCTTCGTCAAGGCCGCCTGCGCCGCCCACGGCTATCCTCCGCCCGCCAACCCGGTGGTCGACACCGTCGACCTCGCCCGCCGGGTGCTCACCCGCGACGAGACGCCCAACGCCAAGCTGGCGACGCTGGCCCGTTTCTTCCGCAGCCCGGTCGAGCCGTGCCACCGGGCGCTGCAGGACGCGCGGGCCACGGTCGACGTGCTGCACGGGCTCATCGAGCGGGCGGGATCGTTCCAGGTGCACACGCTGGAGGAGCTCAAGTCGTTCGTCCGCGCGCCGACGCCCGAGCAGCAGCGCAAGCGCCACCTGGCCGACTCCGTGCCGCACGCGCCCGGCGTCTACCTGTTCGAGGACGAGCGGGGCGAGGTGCTCTACATCGGCAAGAGCACCAACCTGCGCAACCGCGTGCGCTCCTACTTCACGGCGAGCGAGACCCGGCCGCGCATCCGGGAGATGATCGGGATCGCCGACCGGGTCCGGCACATCGTCTGCGCGACCGCGCTGGAGGCCGAGGTCAGGGAGCTGCGCCTGATCGGCGGCGCCAAGCCGCGCTACAACCGGCGCTCCCGCTTCCCCGAGAAGATGGTGTGGCTCAAGCTCACGGCCGAGCCGTTCCCCCGGCTGTCGATCGTGCGCGAGCTCAAGGACGACGCGGCCACCTACCTCGGGCCGTTCGGCAGCGCCCGGCAGGCCGACGACGCGCGCATCGCGCTGCACGAGGCGGTGCCGCTGCGCCAGTGCACGCAGGCGCTCGGGCCGCGCACCCGCCGCGCGGCCTGCGTGCTGCACGAGATGGGCCGCTGCGGCGCGCCGTGCGAGGGCAGGGAGAGCCCGGAGGACTACGCCGCGCACACCGAGGCGGCCCGCCGGGCCATGACCCTCGACGCGACGCCCGTCTTCGCCGCCGTCGCGGCGCGCATGGAGCGGCTGTCGGTCGAGCAGCGCTACGAGGAGGCGTCGGTCGACCGCGACCGGCTGGCCTCGTTCGTCCGCACGGCGGCCCGCATGCAGCGGCTCAGCGCGCTCACCCGCATCCCGCAGCTAGTGGCCGCCAGCCCGGCGTTCGGCGGCGGCTGGGACGTCCACGTCGTCCGCTACGGGCGGCTGGCCGGGGCGGGGGTGCTGGCCAAGGGCGCGCACCCCACGCCGTTCGTGGCCTCGCTCACGGCCTCGGCGGAAGCCGTCCTGCCGGGGCCCGGCCCGGTGCACGCGGCGAGCGCCGAGGAGACCGAGTGCATCCTGCGCTGGCTGGAGTCGCCGGGGGTGCGGCTGGTGGAGGTCGACGGCGAGTGGAGCCTGCCCGCCCAAGGGGCCGCCCGGCACAAGGCCCGCATCGACCTCGCCTACCGGCACCTCGATCAGGGTCGCGGGCGGGAGGGGCGGCCTTTGCGGTGAACCGATAGAGTTGGTGCATGGTCACGGCTATCGTCCACATCAATGCCGAGGTAGACCGGATCACGGAGGTCGCCGAGACGATCGCCGAGATCGACGGGGTCAGCGAGGTCTACTCCATCACCGGCGACTACGACCTGCTCGCCATGGTCCGGGTCCCGGTCTACGAGCAGATCGCCGAGGTCGTCCCCGGGCGCATCAACAAGGTCGAGGGCGTGCTGCACACCGAGACGCACATCGCCTTCCGCGCCTACTCCAAGCACGACCTCGACGCCGCGTTCTCCATCGGCTTCCCCGAGGCCGACTGATCCCTCTTCCCTGAACCGCCGCCCGGACCACCGTCCCCGGGCGGCTTCTCGCATGCCCGCAGGCGGCAGCGGCTCACCCCGGGGAAAAACCGGCGAGCCCGGACGACCAGTGGTCGTCCGGGCCCGCGCGGTGTGGCGATGCTGTTCGCGCAGCGGTCAGTGCGTGAGGCTGCGGTCGTCGTCTCCGCCGGAGCCGATGGCGGCGTGCTCGTCGCCGTGACCGTGGCCGTGCCCGTCGTCCAGCGGGATCTTCTCCCCGCCGTAGGCGCGGGACATCCGCGCCCGCAGCTTGCCGAGCGGGCCGCGCATGCCCTTCGGCGGGATGCCCGCGCGGTCCTCCTTCACCGGGAGCATCAGCACCGGCTCCTTGCCGCGCAGGTGGGCCTCGATGTCGTCCGCCGGCGGCGTGTGGACCTCGATGAACTCACCGTGCGGCAGCCGCTTGATGACACCCGACTCCACGCCGTGCGAGATGATCGCGGCGTCGGAGCGCTGCAGGCCGAGGCACATGCGGTAGGTGATCAGGTAGGCCAGCGCCGGACCGACGAAGACCAGCGCCCGGCCGATGTAGGTCGTCCAGTTGAGGCTGATGTGGAAGTTCGCCGCGATCTCGTCGTTCGCGCCGAGCAGCCACAGCACGCCGTAGAACGTCATCGCCGAGATGCCGATCGCGGTGCGGTGCGGGTTGTTGCGCGGGCGGTCGGCGACGTGGTGCTCACGCCGGTCGCCGGTCACCCACTGTTCGAGGAACGGGTAGAGCGCCAGGCCCGTCATGACGAGGCCGAGCGGCACCAGCGCCGGGATGATGACGCTCAGCGGCAGCGTGCCGGCGTGGGCCGTCCCGAAGAGGTTCCACTCCCACGGCGGCATGAGCCGCAGGGAGCCCTCCAGGAAGCCCATGTACCAGTCGGGCTGCGATCCCGCCGAGATGTCGGCCGGGGTGTAGGGCCCGAACAGCCAGATCGGGTTGATCTGGACGAACGTCGCCAGACCCGCGATCACCCCGAACGTGAACAGGAAGTACGCGCCCGCCTTGGCCATGAAGGCCGGGTAGAACGGCGCGCCGACCACGTTGGTGTTGGTGCGGCTCTTGCCCGGCATCTGCGTGTGCTTCTGCACCCACATGAGCACCATGTGGGCCGAGATCAGCGCCAGCAGGATGCCCGGGATGAGCAGGATGTGCAGCGAGTAGAAGCGCGGAATGATGTCCTCGCCCGGATATTCGCCGCCGAACAGGAAGAACGTGATGTACGTGCCGACCAGCGGCAGCGAGATCGCCACGCCCTCCGTGATGCGCAGACCGGCGCCGGACAGCAGGTCGTCGGGCAGCGAGTAGCCGGTCAGACCCTCGACCAGTGCCAGGCTCAGCAGCAGCACGCCGATCAGCCAGTTGATCTCACGCGGCTTGCGGTAGGCACCCGTGAAGAACACCCGCAGCATGTGGACCGTCATGCCGGCCACGAAGAGCAGGGCCGCCCAGTGGTGCATCTGCCGCATGAGCAGTCCACCACGGACCTCGAAGCTGATCTCCAGCGCCGAGGCGTAGGCCTCCGACATCATGACGCCCTTGAGCGGCGCGTAGGGGCCGTCGTAGGCGACCTCCGTCATGCTGGGGTTGAACCACAGCGTCAGGAACGTGCCGGTCAGCAGCAGGATGATGAAGGAGTAGAGCGCGATCTCGCCCAGCAGGAACGACCAGTGGTCAGGGAAGATTTTGCGCAGGTTGCGCTTGAGCGCGTTGGCGCCGCCCAACCGGTCGTCCAGCCAGGTCGACGGGCCCGCGATGCCCTTGGGCACCTTGTTCAGTTCGCCGCTCACGCCTGGCCTCCCTTCATTCTGGCCTCGGCCTCGGCGTCGCCGCGTTCCCAGTAGCTCGGGCCGACCGGCACGTTGAAGTCGCCCTTGGCGATCAGGTAGCCCTGGTCGTCAACGGTGATCGGCAGCTGCGGCAGCGGCCGCGCGGCCGGGCCGAAGATGACCTTGGCGCCGTCGGCGGCGTCGAACGTCGACTGGTGGCACGGGCAGAGGATGTGGTGGGTGTTCTGCTCGTAGAGCGCGGCCGGGCAGCCCACGTGCGTGCAGATCTTGGAGTAGGCGACGATGCCGTCGTGGATCCAGTTCTTGTTGACCCCGTCCTTGATCTCCTCGGGGCGGAACTTGATCAGGATCAGCGTGGCCTTGGCCAGGGCGTTGAGGTCGTGCTCGTAGCCCTCGGGGACGACCGACAGGATGCCGCCGGGCGAGTTGAAGTCGGCGGCCCTGATGGGCTGGCCGGTGCCCTCGACGACGAGCCTGAGCGGCTTGCCCTCCTTGGTCTTCTCGCCCCAGACCGTGTGACGCAGCAGCTTGTTGAACTTCGCGCCCGGCATGCTGCTGTTGTCCAGGTCGCGCAGCAGCACCAGCGGCACCAGGCCCAGCGGGGCCGCGGCCAGCAGCAGGGTGCGGCGCAGCAGCTTGCGCTTGACGAAGCCGCTCTCGTTGGCGCCCTGCACGAAGGTGTCGGCGACGACCTCGCGGTCGGCCTCGTCGGAGGCCATCTCGTGGCGCTCCTGGATGAGCGAGTACTTCGGCATGATCATCCGGACCCAGACGACGATGCCGACGGCCAGGCCCATGATGGCGAGGGTGAGCGAGGCGCCCAGCGCGAGGTTGGAGACCCCCGTCGACTCGGGCGTGCCCACCTGGAACACCACGTAGGAGATGATGAACGCGATCGCCGCGAGGAAGGTGATCGTGAAGCAGAGCGCCACGATCTTCTCGGCCTTGCGGGCCTTCGCCTCGTCCTGCAGCGTCACGCCGGGGACGTCCTTGCCGGCGGCCTCGGCCGCCGCCGCGTCGCCGAGCATCGAGGTGCCCGGTGCGGGAGTGCCGATGACGCGCTTGGGGACGCGCTCGTCCGGCTGCTCGATCTCGTGCTCGTTGTCAGTCATGACTTCTGTCGCTTCTTCGCGGTGATCCAGATGGCGGCGAGTACGAGGGCGACGATGCCCACCACCCACGCGGCGATGCCTTCCGTCACGGGGCCGATGCGCCCGAGGCCGAAGCCTCCCGGGTCCTTCTGCTCACGGACCTGGACGATGTAGGCGATCATGTCACGCTTCTCTTCGGGCGTGATCGTCGTGTCGTTGAAGACCGGCATCGCCTGGGGGCCGGTGATCATCGCCTCGTAGATCTGCGTCGGGGACGCCGAGTTGAGGTTGGGGGCGTACTTGCCCTGCGTCAGAGCGCCGCCCGCGCCCGCCCAGTTGTGGCACTGGATGCAGTTGGCGCGGAACAGCTCGCCACCGCGGCCGGCGTCGCCGAGCTTGGCGTCGACCTGCTCGGCGCCGGGCACCTGGGGGCCACCGCCGAGCGACTGCACGTACGCCGAGATCTGCCGGATGGCGTTCTCGTCCACCCAGCGGGCCAGCGGCTTGCGCGGGGCCTGGGGGCCGGGGTTGGCCGCGGGCATGCGGCCGGTGCTCATCTGGAAGTCGACCGCCGCGGCGCCGACACCGACGAGCGTGGGGGCGGTGTTGGTGCCCTCCGCGTTGAGTCCGTGGCAAGACGCGCAGTGCGCGACGAACAGGCTCTTGCCCTCGGCCACGTCATCGACCTTGCCTGCCGCCATCGCCGCGTCGGCAGGCTTACCCGCCTGGACAAAGGCGGCGTATACCATCCCGACCAGCGACAACGCCAAAATCAGGACGGCGTATCTCGCGAGGGGATGCCGCCGCCAAGCGGTGATCCTAGTCACAGAGATCCCGTTCCTTACCGAATGATGTAGATGGTCGCGAAAAGACCAATCCAGACGACGTCGACGAAGTGCCAGTAGTAGGACACGACGATCGCGCTGGTGGCCTGCTCATGCGTGAAGCGCTTCGCGGCGTACGTGCGTCCCAGCATGAACAGGAACGCGATCAGGCCACCGGTCACGTGCAGGCCGTGGAAGCCCGTCGTCAGGTAGAACACCGAGGTGTAGGCGTTAGCGGACAGGGTCGCGCCCTCTGACGCCAGCTCCATGTACTCGTACAGCTGCCCGGCCACGAAGACCGCGCCCATGATGAAGCTGACGATGTACCAGAAGCGGAGCTTGCCGACCTGCCCCTTCTCCGCGGCCCACACGCCGAGCTGGCACGTCACACTCGACAGCACCAGGATGATCGTGTTGACCGTCGCGAACGGGATGTTCAGGTGAGCGGCTTCGGCGGCGTGCGCGCCTGCAGGCAGGAGCGCGGGACCCCAGTCGAGGCCCTTGCCGATGCTCACCGACCGGATGGTGAAGTACATCGCGAACAGCGCCGCGAAGAACATGAGCTCAGAGGACAGCCAGACGATCGTCCCGACGCTGACCAGGTTGGGTCTGCGGAACGGCTGTGCTGTCGTCGTCGAAGTTATTGCGGATGCTGTCGCCACGGGCAGCATTATTGCGGCTCTGTGAGTCGGTCCGGCGCACGACCCCCCGTTAGCAGGTACAAACCGGCCACCAACCTGGGATAATTGCCGCAAAACGCCCCTCCGGGGCGGCGGCCTGGGTCTGCACGCCGGAGCACCGGTACGATCCAGGGTGACCATACCGCTACGACCGATAGTGAGCGCGACAGTGACGTCATCAGGCAGCACCGACGACACGATGAAGGTCCTCGTCTACAGCGACGACGCCGCCACGAGGGCTGAGGTGATCCAGGCCATCGGCAGGCGGCCCGCGGCGGACGTGCCCCTGGTCGAGATCGTGGAGTGCGCCACCGAGCCGAAGGTCCACCAGTGGCTGGGGTCCGGGGAGATCGACGTGGCCGTCCTCGACGGCGAGACCCAGCCCGCCGGCGGCATGGGCGTCTCCCGCCAGGCGAAGGACGAGGTCTACGACTGCCCGCCCATCTGCCTGCTCATCGCCCGCCGCGACGACCGCTGGCTGGCCGAGTGGTCCAAGGCCGACGCCGTCGTCCCCCAGCCCCTGGAGCCCATGGTGCTGGCCGACGCGGTGGCCGACCTCATGCGCCGTCGCAATTCCACCCGACTCAACGCTAAGTAGGTGCCCATGGACTCCCGGACGACCTGGCCCGCCCTGCTGTCGGCTCTCCTCGCGGGAGAGCACCTCACCTCGGACGAGACGGCCTGGGCGATGCGGGAGATCATGTCCGGCACCGCGACGCCCTCCCAGATCGCGGGGTTCGTGACCGCGCTGCGCGCCAAGGGCGAGTCGGTGTCGGAGGTCGTGGGCCTGGCCCGCACCATGCTGGAGTTCGCCACGCCGCTGCGGGTCGAGGGCCCCGTGGTCGACATCGTCGGCACCGGCGGCGACCGCGCCCACACCGTCAACGTCTCGACGATGGCCGCCATCGTGACCGCGGCGGCCGGCGCCCGCGTGGTCAAGCACGGCAACCGGGCCGCCTCCTCCTCGTGCGGGGCCGCCGACGTCCTGGAGCACCTGGGCATCCGCCTGGACCTCACGCCCGAGCAGACCGCACGCGTGGCCGGCGAGGCGGGCATCGCGTTCTGCTTCGCGCCGGTCTACCACCCCGCGCTGCGCTTCGCCGGTCCCACCCGCAGGGAGATCGGCATCCCGACGATCTTCAACTTCCTCGGCCCGCTCACCAACCCGGCCCGGCCCACCGCCCAGGCCATCGGCGTCTACGACCCCCGCATGGTGCCCGTGATGGCCGGCGTCTTCGCCGAGCGCGGCGTCAGCGCCCTGGTCTTCCGCGGCGACGACGGCCTCGACGAGCTGACCATCGCCGGCACCTCCACCGTCTGGGTGGTCAGGGACGGCGCGGCCACGCAGACGACGTTCGACCCGCGGGTCCTCGGCATCCCCCGCGCCGACGTGGGCGCGCTGCGCGGCGGCGACGTGGCCTTCAACGCCAAGGCCGTGCACGACGTGCTGAGCGGCGAGAGCGGCCCGGTGCGCGACGCGGTGCTGCTCAACGCCGCCGCGGCCCTGGTGGCCCACGAGGGGCCCGGGGACGACCTGGACGCGTCCATGAGGGCCGGCTACGACCGCGCGGCCCAGGCGGTCGACTCAGGGGCCGCCAAGGGCGTCCTGGAGCGCTGGGTGGAGGTCAGCGGCTCCTGCTGAGCCCTTCCACGGCGAAGGCGCGCTCCCGGAAGGGAAGCGCGCCTTCTTCGTGCGGCTTTTCGTGCGGCTTTTCGTGCTCAGAACGTTATGGTGGGGCCCGCCTTGAGCGTGCTCCACTTCAGCCACTCGTGCCACTTCTCCTGCCAGTGGCCCCAGCCGTTCGTCGGCTCCAGCTTGCGCGGGCTGCCGGTGATGATGATGGGATCGCCGATCAGGGTGTTCTTGATGAACCAGGCGGCGTTCTCCGGGCTGACGTTCACGCAGCCGTGGCTGACGTTGGAGTTGCCCTGGGAGCCGACCGACCACGGGGCGCTGTGGACGTACTCGCCGCTGTTGGAGATGCGCACGGTGTTGTAGACGGTGAGCTGGTAGTAGCCCGCCTGGCCGGGGCCGATGCCCGGCGAGGTCATGACGGTGACCGGCTCGCGCGACATCGCGAGGTGGATGCCCGAGGTGGTGTAGTACTTCCACTGACCGCCCTGGCCGGCGCTCATCGGCATGGTGCGGATGCGCTTGCCGTCGCGGCGCACGTACAGCACGTGCTCGTCGGTGCTGCCCTTGGTGATCTGCGAACGGCCGATCTTGAAGTCGAGCTTCACGTCGCGCTTGCCGTACAGGCCGGGGGCGCCCTGGACGCCGGCCAGCTTGGCCTCCAGCCGCACCTTCGTGTGGGCCGGCCAGTACTCCTGGGGACGGAAGTCCACGTGCGAGGAGTCGAACCAGTGCCAGGCGCCCTCGACCGGCTTGCTGCTGCGTACGACGAGGTTGCGCTCGATCGCGACGCGGTCGGTGACCGGCTTGTCGAAGGTGATCATGATGGGCATGCCGACGCCGACCGTCAGGCCCGTGTCGTCCTTGTTCGGGGTGATGTTCGCGATGTCGAAGGTGCCCTTGCCCTTCACGGTCGTGAACGTGCTGGTGGTCTCGCTCCGCTTGCCCGACGCGTCCACCGAGACCGCGGTGACCGTGTAGGAGGCGCCGGGGCGGGCGGTGGCGGTGCTGCGCCAGCGGGTGCCGTCGGAACTGAGGACGCCCGGCAGCTTGCCCGCCTTGCCGCCGTCCACGCGGACGCCGGTCAGCTTCCCGCCGGAGGCCGCGACGACCACGGTCTGGTCGGTGGGCACGTTCGCGCTCTTGTCGCGGGGCGAGAACGTCACCGATGCCGGACGAACCCCGCCGGCCATGGCGGTCGTGTCCTTCCCGCCGTCGCCCGCCGAACACGCCGAGCAGGCCGCCAGCAGGGCAACGGCCAGCAGGCCGGCCTTTCCATAAGGTCCGCGCTCCAAGAGTCACTCCCTCGCCGAAGATCGGTCCGCTTCTACCTCCTTTATTACCCTGAGTGACCGAATAGGCGCATCCGGACACTGGTAAAGAACGCCAAAAAGCGGACGCCGTCCCCCAAGTGGGAAGACGCCCGCTCCGTGGCCGGGCACCGCTCAGTGCGAGAAGTTGCCCCGGTAGTACTGGAAGACGAACCCGATCATGGCCATGATGACCAGGAAGAGCCCGATCAGGAACATCCAGAAGCCGATCACGAACCCGGCGAAGGCGAAGGCCGCCGCCAGGCACAGGAACAGCGGCCACCAGCTGCTCGGGCTGAAGAAGCCGATCTCGCCCGCGCCGTCGCTGATGTCGGCCTGCTTGTTGTCCTCCGGCTGCGGGCCGATGCGCCGCGCGGTGAACATCAGGTAGTAGCCGACCATGAACGCGAAGCCGACCGAGATGGCCATCGCGGTGGTGCCGACCGGCTCACCCACGCCCGTCGACGCCTTGGTCCAGAACCAGTAGGCGACGTCGACGCCGGCGAAGAACAGCCCGCACAGCAGGAACAGCCAACCCTGGACCTTCATCAGGCCTCGACCTCCCCGGCCGGCTTGTCAGCCGTGGCGCTCTTGTGCGACGAGTGTGCGGACGTGTGCGGGAAACGCAGGTCGAACGCGGGACGCTCGGACCGGATGGGCGGCAGCGAGGTGAAGTTGTGCCGCGGCGGCGGGCAGGACGTGGCCCACTCCAGCGAGCCGCCGTAGCCCCACGGGTCGTCCACGGTGACCTTGGGCGCGCTGCGCCAGGTCTTCCAGACGTTGTAGAAGAACGGCAGCGTGGACAGGCCGAGGACGAACGCGCCCACCGACGAGATCATGTTGAGGTCGGTGAACTTGTCGGCCGCGCTGTAGTCGGCGTAACGGCGGGGGAAGCCCGCCACGCCGAGCCAGTGCTGCACCAGGAACGTGGCGTGGAAGCCGATGAACAGCAGCCAGAAGTGCAGCTTGCCCAGCTTGTCGTTGAGCATCTTGCCGGTGAACTTGGGCCACCAGAAGTAGAAGCCCGCGAACATGGCGAACACGACGGTGCCGAAGACCACGTAGTGGAAGTGGGCGACGACGAAGTAGGTGTCGCTGATGTGGAAGTCGAGCGGCGGCGAGGCCAGGATGACGCCCGTCAGGCCGCCCAGGAGGAACGTGATGAGGAAGCCGACCGAGAACAGCATCGGCGACTCGAAGCTCAGGTGCCCCCGCCACATCGTGCCGATCCAGTTGAAGAACTTCACGCCCGTCGGCACCGCGATGAGGAACGTCATGAACGAGAAGAACGGCAACAGGACCTGACCGGTCGGGAACATGTGGTGCGCCCAGACCGTGATGGACAGACCCGCGATCGCGATGGTCGCGCCCACGAGGCTGATGTAACCGAAGATCGGCTTACGGCTGAAGACCGGCAGGATCTCGGTGACGATGCCGAAGAACGGCAGCGCGATGATGTAGACCTCGGGATGCCCGAAGAACCAGAACAGGTGCTGCCACAGCAGCGCCCCGCCGTTGTCCGAGTCGAAGATGTGCGTGCCGAGCTTGCGGTCGGACTCCAGCGCGAGCAGCGCGGCGGCCAGCACCGGGAAGGCCATCAGCACGAGCATGCTGGTCAGCAGGATGTTCCAGGTGAAGATCGGCATCCGGAACATCGTCATGCCGGGGGCGCGCATGCAGATGATCGTGGTGATGAAGTTGACCGCGCCGAGGATCGTGCCGAGACCGGACAGCGCGAGGCCCATGAGCCACAGGTCGCCGCCGATGCCGGGCGAGTTGATCGCGTTGGACAGCGGCGTGTAGGCGAACCAGCCGAAGGAGGCCGCGCCGCCCGGGGTGAAGAAGCCGGAGACCGCGATGATGCTGCCGAACAGGTAGAGCCAGTAGCTCACCATGTTGAGCCGCGGGAAGGCCACGTCGGGGGCGCCGATCTGCAGCGGCATGAGCTCGTTGGCGAAGCCGGCGAACAGCGGCGTCGCGAACATGAGCAGCATGATCGTGCCGTGCATGGTGAACAGCTGGTTGAACTGCTCGTTGCTGGTGAACTGCAGCCCCGGCTGCGCCAGCTCCGCCCGCATGATCAGCGCCATCACGCCGCCGATCAGGAAGAACGCGAACGACGTGATGAGGTACATGTGCCCAATGATCTTGTGATCAGTGGACGACATCCACTTCGCGATGATCTGGCCCTTGGTCACGGGCCGGATCACCGCGGTGCGGACGGGTGGTTCTTGGATGGCGGTCACTGGGCGCTCCCAGCCTGGTTTGTCGCGATGTACTGGTCGAACTCTTGCTGCGAGACGAGCTTGACGGAGAACAGCATGCGGCTGTGGTCGACACCGCACAGCTCGGCGCAGCGCCCGGCGTAGACGCCCGGCTTTTCCAGGGTCTTGATCTGGAACTTCCGGCCCGGGTTGCCCTCGGGGATGCCGGGGATGATGTCACGCTTGAACAGGAACTCCGGCACCCAGAAGGAGTGGATGACGTCGTCCGTCTGCAGGTCGAACTCGATCTCCTGGTTGACCGGGAGGACGAGCTGCGGGCCCTGGTGGTAGTCGTGCACCGGTGTGCCGGCGACCGGCTTCGAGGTCTTGCCGTTGTACGTCGTCGTGAAGCGCCAGCTCCACTGGAACGCCTCCACCTTGACCTTGACGGGCGCGTTGCCGCTCACCTTGGCCAGGGCCTCGCTGTCGCGGGCGGTGAAGAAGAAGAACACCGACACCATGACCAGCGGGATCAAGGTGTAGAGCATCTCGATCGGCAGGTTGTAGCGCACCTGCGGCGGCAGGTCGGCCTTGGCCCGGCGCTTCCGGTGGAAGAAGGAAGCCCACAGAATCAGGACGATGACGACGGCGCCCGTGGCGAGCGCGGCGATCCAGGCCCCGTTCCACAGGGACTGGACTATGCCGCCCTGCTCGGTGACGTGGTCGGGAAGCAAGCCACGAGACCAGTTGGCCTCGGGCACGTCATTAGCACACGCCGTAGCAGTGGCCAGCAGCAACGCCAGAGCGGCGGCGCGTGGCACCCTGCGCCGGGCCAACGAACGCCGCGTACGGCGAGTCGGACTCACGGATCGCCTACCCCACAGATGAAGCCCAAGGGTCTTTCCCTCGGGTGCTCGTATTTCCCATGCACAACTGAATGCAGAACACATTAGCGTGCAGGTGGCCCGCCCCACCGCGCGACCCCTCAGTGGCGCCGCAAGTGGGACGATTGGTCTCGTGGCGTATTTCGACGCGGCCTCGAGCGAGCCGCTCCACCCGCAGGCGCGCGAGGCGCTGCTGGCGGCGATCGATGCCGGCTGGGCCGATCCCGCGAGACTGTACGGCCAGGCCCGCCGCGCGCACCTGCTGCTTGAGCAGGCCCGCACGGAGGTCGCCGAGGTGCTCGGCGCACGCGCGGACGAGGTGTCGTTCACCGCGTCCGGCACGCAGGCCGTGCATCTCGGCGTCCTCGGCACCCTACACGGAAGGCGCAGGGCCGGACGCCACCTGGTGACCTCCGCGGTCGAGCACTCCAGCGTGCTGCACGCGGCCCAGCTGCACGAACGCGAGGGCGGCACGGTCGAGACCGTGGGCGTCGATCTGACCGGCCGGGTCGATCCCGCCCGCTTCGCGGCGGCGGTCGCGCGCCCTGACACCGCCCTGGCCTGCCTGCAGACGGCCAACCACGAGGTGGGCACCACGCAGCCGGTCGCCGAGGCCGCCGCGGCCTGCCGCGAGCACGGCGTGCCCCTGCTGGTGGACGCCGCCCAGACGGCCGGGCGCATGTCGGTCCCCGCGGGCTGGTCGGTGCTGACCGCCAGCGCGCACAAGTGGGGCGGCCCTGCCGGGGTGGGCGTGCTGGCGGTGCGCAAGGGCACCAGGTTCCGCTCGTTCCTGCCCGAGGACGAGCGGGAGCGGCGGCGGGTGCCGGGGTTCGAGAACGTCCCGGCGATCGTGGCCGCGGCGGCGGCGCTGCGCGCGACGGCCGCGGAGGCGGCCGAGGAGCAGGCGCGGCTGTCGGCGCTGGTGGACAGGATCAGGGAGACGGTGCCGGGGATCGTCCCGGACGTGGAGGTGATCGGCGACCCGGTGGACCGGGCGCCGCACATCGTCACCTTCTCCTGCCTCTACGTCGACGGCGAGGCCCTGCTCACCGAGCTCGACCGGGCGGGCTTCGCCGTGTCGTCCGGGAGCTCGTGCACCGCTAGTACGCTTCGTCCATCGCACGTCCTCGAAGCGATGGGCGTGCTCACGCATGGCAATGTCCGGGTGTCACTGCCCAGGGGCGCTTCGGCGGCCGAGGTCGACAGGTTCCTCGGCGTGCTGCCCGAGCTGGTGCGCCGCATCCGCCAGGACGCAGGAGTCGCATGACCGAGGTTACGCAGCCGGCTTTGACGATCGACGCGCTCGGCAAGAAGTGCCCGATCCCGATCATCATGCTGGCCGAGCAGATCAACGCCGTGCCGCTGAACGCGGTGGTGGCGGTGCTGGCCGACGATCCGGCGGCCTACAACGACGTGCCGGCCTGGTGCCGGCTGAAGTCGCACCGCCATGTCGGCTCGTACGAGCTGCCGGGAGGCGGCTGGGCGATACACGTGAGGCGAAATTACTGATTTATCCGTTTTGGGTGGGTAGGGGCTCCCCGTACGGAAAGCAGATCGACCGGGGGTGAGCCATGACCAGCGGACGCGAGACCGCCCGCGACGTGATGAGCACGGGAGCCGAGTGCATCGGCGCGCACGAGACGCTCGACCGGGCGGCGCAGCTGATGCGCACCCACGGGGTGGGCGCGCTGCCGGTGTGCGGTCCTGACGAGCGGGTGACGGGCATCATCACCGACCGCGACATCGTGGTGAAGTGCGTGGCGGCGGGCCACGACCCGTCGCAGGTGACGGCCGGCGAGCTGGCGACGGGCCTGGTGTGGGTGAGCGCGGACACCAGCGTCGAGGAGGCGCTGGCGCGCATGGAGGAGCACCGCATCAAGCGCCTGCCGGTGATGGACGGCGACCGGATCGTCGGCATGATCAGCGAGGCCGACCTGGCCCAGCACCTGCCTGACGACCAGCTCGCCGAGTTCGTGCACCGCGTGTACGGCGACTGAGGAGCCGCACACGGAACGCCCCCGCCACTGGCGGGGGCGTTTCTCGTTCCCGGCGGCTACGGGTGGTGGCAGCGGACGTGCGCGCCGACCTCGGCCGCGGCGTCCGCGCCGTAGGCGGCGGCGAAGCGCTCCAGGAAGGCCGCCTGGCCGAGCTCGTACTCCTGGCCGCCCACCCGCTCCAGCACGTGCGTGGCGGTGAGGTTGCCGACCTGGCCGCAGCGCTCCAGCGACAGGCCCCAGGCCAGCGCGGACAGGAAGCCGGCGCGGAAGGCGTCGCCGACGCCCGTGGGGTCGGCCTTGCCGCGCTCGGGCGAGGGCGCGACCTGGATCGAGGGCTCGCCGGCGCGGTCGATGACGGCGCCCTTCGGGCCGAGCGTGGTGATCCGCACGCCGACCCTGGACAGGATCTCCTCGTCGGACCAGCCGGTCTTCTGCTCGATCAGGCCCTTCTCGTAGTCGTTGGAGAACAGGTAGGCGGCGCCGTCGACGAGCTGGCGGATCTGGCCGTCCTCCATGCGGGCGAGCTGCTGGGAGATGTCGGCCGCGAACGGGATGCCGCGCTGGCGGCACTCGTCGGTGTGCCGCAGCATCGCGTCGGGGTCGTTGGGGCTGATGAGCACGAGGTCGAGCCCGCCGAGGCGGTCGGCGACCGGCTTGAGCTCGATGAGCCGCGCCTCGGCCATCGCCCCGGTGTAGAAGGAGGCGATCTGGTTGTGGTGCTCGTCAGTGGTGCACAGGAAGCGCGCCGTGTGCCGGGTCTCCGAGACGTGCACCGAGTCGCAGTCGACCCCGTGGCGCTCCAGCCAGGACCGGTAGTCGGCGAAGTCGTTGCCGACGGCTCCCACCAGGACGGGCCGCAGGCCGAGGCAGCCCATGCCGAAGGCGATGTTGGCGGCGCAGCCGCCGCGCCGGATCTGCAGATCGTCGACCAGGAACGACAGTGACACCCGGTCGAGCTGTTCGGCGATGAGCTGCTCGCCGAAACTGCCGGGGAACGTCATCAGATGGTCTGTCGCGATGGAGCCGGTGACGGCGATGCGCACGGGATTCTTCTTCCTCGTTGTCAGCAGGCCAATAAGCCCCCCGAGAATACGCGAAGGTCCCGCGCGCACAAAGGCGAGCGGGACCCTGGCGGCGCCGGCTAGTTGAACGAGTCGCCACAGGCGCAGGAGCCGGTGGCGTTGGGGTTGTCGATGGTGAACCCCTGCTTCTCGATCGTGTCGACGAAGTCGATGGAGGCGCCCATGAGATAAGGAGCGCTCATCCGGTCGGTGACCACGTTGACGCCGCCGAACTCCGACACCACGTCGCCGTCCATCGAACGATCGTCGAAGAAGAGCTGGTAGCGCAGGCCGGAGCAACCGCCCGGCTGCACCGCGACCCGAAGCTGCAGCCCCTCCTCGCCCTGCTGCTCAAGCAGGCTCTTGACCTTCGCGGCGGCCGCGTCGGTCAGGATCAGGCCCTGCGTCGTGGTCTCGCTGCTCTCAACCGTCATCTCGCTGACTCCCTAACTGGGCTGTCTTGTTCTCGACGTCCTACCTAATGACGCTACCAACACCCGGGCCATGCCACACATTCCCGGGTCCCCCACCTCAGGGAACAACCGGCTTCCCCCGTGTGTCATAGTGAGTATCGTCTTTCTGACGATAAGTGCCTCATGAGGGGAGTGTGGCCATGGCCACCGAGACTGGGCTTCCGCTCTTCGTGCTGGGCCGGGGCGCCGATCCGCACAGCGAGCAGGGCGTCGACTGCCCCGGCGAGCTGCCGCCCGCCTCGGACCCGGGGCTGGTGGAGCGCGCCCGCAAGGCCAAGGAGGCGCTGGGCGACCGGCTGTTCGTGCTCGGCCACCACTACCAGCGCGACGAGGTCATCCAGTTCGCCGACGTGACGGGTGACTCCTTCAAGCTCGCGCAGCAGGCGGCGGCGCGGCCGGAGGCGGAGTACATCGTCTTCTGCGGCGTGCACTTCATGGCCGAGTCCGCCGACATCCTGACCGGCGACGCCCAGAAGGTCGTCCTGCCCGACCTGGCGGCCGGCTGCTCGATGGCCGACATGGCCACCTTCGACCAGGTCGAGGAGTGCTGGGAGGCGCTGGAGGACGCCGGGCTGGCCGAGCGGGTGGTGCCGGTCACGTACATGAACTCCAGCGCCGACATCAAGGCGTTCTGCGGCCGCAACGGCGGCGTCGTCTGCACCTCCTCCAACGCCCGCCGGGCCCTCGACTGGGCCTTCGAGCGGGGCGAGAAGGTGCTGTTCCTGCCCGACCAGCACCTCGGGCGCAACACGGCGGTGCTGGAGATGGGCATGACGCTCGACGACTGCGTGGTGTGGAACCCGCACCGGCCGGACGGCGGTCTGACCCGCGAGCAGCTCGACCGGGCGAAGATGATCCTGTGGCGCGGCCACTGCTCGGTGCACGGCCGCTTCACGGCCGAGTCGGTGGACGACGTACGGGCCCGCATCCCCGGCGTCAACGTCCTGGTGCACCCCGAGTGCCGGCACGAGGTCGTGCTCAAGGCCGACCAGGTCGGCTCGACCGAGTACATCATCAAGACGCTGGAGGCCGCCCCCGCCGGGTCGAGCTGGGCCGTCGGCACCGAGCTCAACCTGGTCAAGCGGCTGGCGGCGATGTTCCCCGACAAGAACGTGTCGTTCCTGGACCGCACGGTCTGCTACTGCTCGACCATGAACAGGATCGACCTGCCCCACCTGGTGTGGGCGCTGGAGTCGCTGGTGCTGGGCGAGGTCGTCAACCAGATCACGGTCGACCCCGACACCGCCCACTGGGCGCGGGTCGCCCTCGACCGGATGCTCGCCCTGCCGTAGGCCGTCACCGGGCGAACTCGTAGCCGACCCTGACCGTCACCGCGAGGCTCTGGCGGCCGGGGGCGAGCGAGGACCGGTCCTCGGCGACGCCCGCGGCCGCGAACGTCAGCGGCTGCGGGCCGCCGCCCCTGACGTCCTCGGCGACCGACACCACCCGGCCGAGGGGGCGGCCGGCCAGCTCGGCGTACCTGGCGGCCTTGGCGGCGGCGTCGCGGAAGGCCCGCGTCCTCGCCTCGGCGAGGGCGGCGGCCGGGTCGGACACCTCGAACGCCATTCCGTTCAGCCGGGCCTCCTCGCCCACCCCGGCGACCGTGTCGATCACCCGGCCGGCCCGCGCCAGGTCGCGCACCACGACCTCGACGCCCTGCGCCGCGCGGTAGGCCGACACCTTGGGGTAGGACTCGTACTCGGGGCCGAGCGACAGCTCGACGGTGCGTACGTCCTCGTCCGCGACGCCCTCCTCGCGCAGCGCCCCGGCCAGGCGGGCGGCGGCGGCGCGGGCCGCGGTGAACGCCTCCGCGGCCGACTGCCTGCGGGCCTCCACGCCCGCGTACAGGCGCAGGACGTCCGGCGCGGCCAGGACCGCGCCCTCCCCGACGACGGTGATGTCCACGATGGCGTCCTCCCAGGACTCCGGCTCGGTGCCCGCCGCCATTGTCGCGCGCCCCTCACTCCGTGGCCAGGACCGCGTCCACGATCATCCGGGGGTCACGGAGCTGGAGGCGGCGGCGGGCGTGCGGCGCGCGGACCAGCCGGCCGCCCAGCTCGGCGGCCAGCCGCCGGGCGCAGCCGTCGTCGCGGCCCGCGACGAGCACGGTCACCGGCACCTCGGGCAGCGGCTTGTCCGCGCGCAGGCGGCGCAGGTCGGCGGCCATGCCGCGGCGGGCCAGCCACTCCCCCGCCACCGCGACCGGCACCTTGCCCATGCGGTAGACGTCGTGCGGGTCCGGCATCCCGGTCAGCCGCCGGTGCGCGGCCGGGCCGGTCAGGCGGGCCAGCGCCGCCGCGCCCCACGTGCCGCCGAGCGCGGGCAGGCACCGGCCGAGCGCGTGCGCGGCCGCGGGCGGCTGCCGCCGGTCCGGGCAGGCCGGCTCGACCAGCACGAGCGCCGCCACGCAGAGCGGATGCAGCCGTGCGAACGCCTCCGCGTGCCAGCACGCCACCCCCTGGGCGACGACGGTGACCCGTTCGGGGTGCGCTGGGGCGAGCGCGGCCAGGCGGGCGGCCTCGGCGTAGAGGCTGGGCGGGGCCGGTGAGCGCGGGCTCAGCCCGAGCCCCGGCCGGTCGAAGCGGATGACCCGGCGGGCGCCGGACAGCCCGCGCGCCACCGCGTCCCAGTGGAACCAGGCGCCGGCCTGGCCTCCGGTGACGAGCACGGCGGGGCCGTCGCCCTCCTCGACCACGTGCGGGGGGCCGTGCGCGGTGACCGGCCACTCGGCGACGAGCAGGCGCAGCGCCACGTACACGAGCCAGACGGCGACGAGCGTGAGCAGGGCGCGGTCGGCGAGGCCCGCGCCGCGCCCCGCGGCCAGCGCGACCCCGATCAGCGCCGTGGCGGCGACCGCCAGTGCGGTCATCACCCAGGCCGTACGGGCCCGCCACCGCGCCGCGAGCAACGCCATGGCGGACAGCGCCGAGGCCGTGCACAGCGCGCCGGCCGCCAGGTGCGCGAGCCGGCTCGGCGGCGGCCAGGTCTCGCCGCAGCCGGGATCGCTGAGCACCGCGCAGTCCAGCGGCAGCGCCGCCCCCACCGCCAGGAGCAGCCCGTACGCGGCCAGCGCCGCCCACCCCGGCCCCTCCCCCTCCACGCGCGGCGCCAGCGCCACGCCGAGCAGGCAGGACAGCCCCGCGAGCGCGTCGCTCACCCGGAACAGGCGCGTCCACGGCTGGTCACGGGCGGCGAGCTCGCTGACGTAGCCGTTGGCACGGTCCACCGCCGGCGTCGTGAACTGGCCGGTGATCCAGGCGCTGCCCAGCACGGCCGCCACGATGAACGCCGTGGCCGCGAGCACGTACAATCGTCGCTCCACGTGACGATTAGACCACTATGGGTCATTACACCCCTGGAGCACCCCATACCGGGAACCATCTGCCGAGATCGGACTCAAGCGGCAGCTCGCCGTCCAGCACCCCTCTGACCTGGAGTTCGAGCGCGTTGTCGCGCTTCTGACCGGGCAGCGGCGCGAACGGGTAGAACGTTCCGCGCTTGTAGAGGTAGACCACGGCGACCCGGCGCCCCTCGGGATCGGCGAAGGACACCAGCGAGCACAGCAGCGACGCGCCGAACCCGGCGCCCTCCAGCGAGGAGTTGACCGCGTGCAACTCGGTGACCAGGTCGGCGACCGCCTCCGGCGGCCGGCTGACCAGCAGCCACGTGTAGCCGTAACCGTCGTCGCTCTGCACCACGCGGTCGCCGAGCAGCGCCTTGACGTCACGTTCGAGCGTGGCGAAGGCGCCGCCCTCGGCCGCGCGGAAGGCCACCGAGCCGAGGCCGGTGGGCGCGAGGCCCGTCGCGGCCTGGAGCGTCACGGCCGCCGACGGCAGCGCGAACAGCGCGTCGAGGTCGGGCTTGGCCGGCTTCGACCGGCCGAGCAGCGCATCGAGCCAGCCCATGTGGCTCAACCCCTTCCGAGCTGCGCGGAGATGCCGGCGAGCTGCTGCAGCCGGCGCTCCAGCGATGGGTGGGTGGAGAACAGGGCCGCGATCGACTGACCCCCGGACAGCGCCGGGGCGAAGTAGAAGGCGTTGAACGCCGACGCCTCGCGCAGGTCGCGGGTCGGGATCCTGGCCATCTCGCCACTGATCTTCGTCAGCGCGCTGGCCAGCTCGGACGGGCGCTGCGTGAGCAGCGCGCCCGCGCGGTCGGCGGCCAGCTCACGGTAGCGCGACAGGGCGCGGGTGAGCAGGAAGCTGACGGCGTACACGAGGACCGAGACGAGCAGGATGATCGCGCCGACCGGGACGCCGCCCTGACCGTTGTTGCGCCGGCCGCCGAGCCCGCTGTAGAGCGCGAAGCGGGTCATGAGGCCGGCCACCAGGCCGAGGAACGACGCGATCGTCATCACCGCCACGTCGCGGTGCGCGACGTGCGACAACTCGTGCGCGAGCACCCCTTCGAGCTCCCGCGGCTCCAGGCGCCGCAGGATGCCGGTCGTCACGCAGACGACCGCGTTCTTCTGGTTGCGGCCGGTGGCGAAGGCGTTGGGGACATCGGAATCCGCGATCGCCACCCGCGGCTTGGGCATGTCGGCCAGCGCGCACAGCCGGTCGATCATGCCGTGCAGTTCGGGGGCCTCCTCCGGCGAGACCTCCCGCCCGTGCATCGCGAACAGGGCGATGCGGTCGGACAGGAAGTACTGCGCCAGCAGCAGGAGGCCGGCCACCACCAGCACGGTCAGCGCCCGGACGCCGAGGGCGATCAGGACGCCGACGAACACCACGTAGAGCAACCCGAGCAGGAACATCGTCACGACCATCCGGCGGGTGAGGCCGCTGTCGGGCGCGAAACGCGTGCGCACGGTGCTCAGCCCGGAATGAGGCCCTGGTCGCCCAGCATCTCCCGGACCTCTTCGATCGAAGCGTCCGCGGGGGGAAGGATCAGCTCTGACGGCTCAAGGCTGTCGTCCGGCAGGGACTTGCCCACAGCGCGCACCTTGTCGAGCAGCGCGTGCAGCTTGACGCGGAACGCCTTCTCGTCGCCGGTCTCGATGGCGGCTTCGAGCTCGCTGTCGAGCTCGTTGAGCACGGCGATGTCGTCGGGCGAGATCTCGGTCTGACCCTCGCCCATGATTCTGACGATCATGCGTTCTCCCCGGGCTGACGCAGGTGCTGGGTCTGGCCCTGCTGGTGCGGCTGGGCCTGCTGCTGCGGCTGGCCCTGCTCGATCGCGGACTGCGGGGCCGGGCCCTGGCCGAGCTCGGCCTTCATCCTGGCCAGCTCCAGCTCGACGTCCATGCCGCCGCCCATGCGGTCGAGCTCGGCCTGGATGTCGTCGCCGCGGCTGCCGGTGACGTCGTCGAGCGCGCCGCTGGCCAGCAGCTCGTCGATCGCGCCCGCGCGGGCCTGCATCTGCGCCGTCTTGTCCTCGGCGCGCTGGATCGCCAGGCCGACGTCGCCCATCTCCTCGGAGATGCCGGAGAACGCCTCGTTGATGCGCGTCTGCGCCTCGGCGGCGGTGTAGGTGGCCTTGATGGTCTCCTTCTTCGTGCGGAAGGCGTCCACCTTGGCCTGCAGCCGCTGGGAAGCCGTGGTCAGCTTCTCCTCCTCGGCCTGCAGGTTGTCGTGCTGGACCTTGAGGTCGGCCATCTGGCTCTGGATGCCGGAACGCCGCTGCAGCGCCTCGCGCGCGAGGTCCTCGCGCCCGACCGACAGCGCCTTGCGCCCCTGCTCCTCAAGCTTCCTGGCGGACTGCTCAAGACCGTTGAGCTGCAGCTCCACCCGCTTACGCGACGTGGCCACGTCGGCCACACCCCTGCGCACCTTCTGCAGCAGCTCCAGTTGCCGCTGGTAGGAGTAGTCAAGGGTCTCGCGCGGATCCTCCATCTTGTCCAAGGCCTTGTTGGCCTTGGACTTGAAGATCATCGAAAGTCTCTTCATCACGCTCATGCGCGTCGGCCGTCCCCTTCTAGGTCGTGCTGGTGTTCACCCAATGCAGCGCAGCCGCCTTGGGATTACCCTACGCATAACGCACGGGGGCGTCACTAAGTTGCAGTCCAGGTAGGGTTGACGTCGTGTTGCGACGCCGTTCCCAGACCTCAGTGGACGACACCCCCGTCCCCGTTGACGATCCTAAGCCCCAGGGTAAAGGTCGTCCCACACCCAAGCGCCGCGATCAGGAGAGCCGCCGGCGCCAGCCCGTGCACGCGCCGAAGGATCGCAAAGAGGCCTACCGGCAGATGCGGGCCAAGCAGGCCGCCGAGCGCGAGCGCGCCCGCAAGGGCATGCTCGCTGGTGACGAGCGCTATCTCCCGGCCAGGGACAAGGGCCCGGCGCGCAAGTTCGCCCGTGACTGGGTCGACTCGCGGCGGCTGCCGAGCCAGTATTTCCTGCCGTTCTCGCTACTGATCCTGCTGGCCACCTGGGTGCCGTGGCCCATCGAGATCCGCGCGGCGGTGCTCAACATCGTGATCGCCGTCGGTTGGCCGATCATGATGATCGGCGTGGTGGTCACCGGCGTCTACGTCGCATGGAAGGTGAAGCGGGAGGTGGCGAGCAAGCTGCCGGACGAGAGCGTCAAGGGCGTGGGCTTCTACGCGGCCATGCGGGCGCTGCAGATCCGCAAGCTGCGCTTCCCGCCGCCCACGGTGGCGCCCGGAGGCAAGCCGGTCCCCCCGAAGCGCTAGGGATCCCCTGTCGGGGACCGCGCACGAGGAGCCAAGGGGCTCCTCGTGGGGGGCGCGGCCCTCGACGAGGCTCAATCGCGCGGCGGGTTCTCCGCCTGCCAGCGCAGGACGCCGCGGACCACGACCGGCCGCCGGCCGTCCAGCGGCGTGCCCTGTTCCAGGGCGTCGGCGACGGCTCGCACCAGCGCGTAGTAGGACGGCATGCGCGGGGCCATGCCGCCGTCCGCGCCCTCCCAGAGCAGCCCGCCGCCCGTGGCGTCGGCGACGGCGTACGACGGCGCGGACGCGGCGGGGCCGGTCGTGACGGAGCCGGTCGTGGCGAGGAACGGGATCCACGTGCCCTCCCAGCCGCCCGCCGAGGACCGGCCGCACAGGAGCCGCCACGAGTCCCTGATCTGCCGGATGCCGAGGTTGGCGGACCCGTCCGCCCAGAATCCGAGCCCGAACGCCCACCTGCCCCGCGACCCGTTGTGGCGCAGCAGGGAGGCGCGCAGGTCGTCGGGGAAGTCCACGCCCATCTGGGCCTCGGCGACGGCGATCGTACGGGCCCGGCCGGGGCCGGCCAGCGTGCGGTAGGTCCGGGGGGCGTTCGCCCTGAGCCAGCGCTCGACGCGCCGCCACTGCCGGTTCACGGCCCGCCGCACGGCGGGGTCGATCGGCCGCACCGCCACCGGACGGGAGACGGGCGCGCAGGCGCTCCCGCCCTCCTGCGGCACCGGCGTGACCGCGGGAGGCGTCGCCACGGGGCCCGTCGCCTGCGGGGTCGTGGCGGGACGGAGCGGTCCAGAGGGCTCCGTGGGCACGGCGACGCCGGGCGTCCCCCGCGCGGCGGTCGCGCCCGCCAGAGGGGCCGGCGAGGCCGAGGCGACGCCCAGGGTCTCCCGGGGGATCAGGGCGAGGGTCAGGACCAGCGCCACGAGCGCCGCGATCCCCGCCCAGACCCATCCCATCCGCGCGCTGCTCACGGACCCGCCCAGGGGCGTACGCGAAGGCTCCGTACGCCGCTCGGGCAGGCGGGCCCGGCGGCGCAGCCGGATCGCGATCGCGGTCAGGACGGCCGCCGTCAGCGCCAGCCGTACGAGCTTCAGCACGTCGCGCACCCTATCCCGAAACCGATCACCCCATGTGCCGGGATTAAGGTCGGACCTATGGAATTCCGACACCTCGGTCGCAGCGGTCTCAAGGTCAGCGAGATCAGCTACGGCAACTGGCTCACGCACGGCTCCCAGGTCGAGGAGGACGCCGCCAAGCAGTGCGTGCAGGCGGCTCTCAACGAGGGCATCACCACGTTCGACACCGCGGACGTCTACGCCGGCACCAAGGCGGAGGAAGTGCTCGGGCGGGCGTTGAAGGGCGTGCGCAGGGAGTCGCTGGAGATCTTCACCAAGGTCTACTGGCCGACCGGCCCCGGCCAGAACGACCGCGGCCTGTCCCGCAAGCACATCACCGAGTCCATCAACGCCTCCCTGCGCCGTCTCCAGACGGACTACGTCGACCTCTACCAGGCGCACCGCTTCGACCACGAGACGCCGCTCGAGGAGACGCTCAAGACGTTCGACGACCTCGTCCGCCAGGGCAAGGTGCTCTACGTCGGCGTCAGCGAGTGGACCGCCGACCAGATCGCCCAGGCGCTGAAGATCGCCGACGAGATGGGCTTCGACCGCATCGTCTCCAACCAGCCGCAGTACTCGATGCTCTGGCGGGTCATCGAGAGCGAGATCGTGCCGCTGAGCGAGAAGGAGGGCGTGGGCCAGATCGTCTGGTCGCCGATCGCGCAGGGCGTGCTGACCGGGAAGTACCTGCCCGGCCAGCAGCCGCCGGAGGGCTCCAGGGCCACCGACGCCGCGGGCGGCAGCGCGATGATCGCCCGGTTCATGAACGACGACGTGCTGACCCGGGTGCAGGAGCTCAAGCCGATCGCCGCCGACCTCGGTCTCAGCATGGCGCAGCTGGCGATCGCCTGGGTGCTGCAGAACCCCAACGTCTCCAGCGCGATCGTCGGCGCGAGCCGTCCCGAGCAGGTGCGCGACAACGTCAAGGCGGCGGGCGTCAAGCTGGACCAGGACGTGCTGCGGCGCATCGACGACGCGCTCGGCCCGATCGTCGAACGCGACCCCGCCAAGACCACGAGCCCCCGTCCCCGGGCGTGACCCCCGTCAGACGCTAGACGCAGCAAGAACCCCTTGGGCCGCGACCTGGCCCAAGGGGTTTTCTTCAGTCCGGAACGTCACTCCTGACGCAACGACAACCCCGCGTACTCGACGCGGTCCTCCTCGAGCAGGGCCACCTGTTCGACGCCCGATTCGAGCAGGTCACGCCAGTTCTCGCCGAGCCAGGACTCCGCGTCCGCCTGGCTGGGGAAGACCTCTCGCGGCAAAGGGCGGTCCGTCACCTCAGCACCACTCGCGTTCTCGTAACGCCACCGCCATGTCATGCCACACGCTCCTTCTCCGCGGGTTCGCCGGCGCGCCTTCCGACGGCAATCGAACCCTACCCGTGAACGACCGCCCGCAGCGGGCGGCGCCGTGCGGGCTCTCTGTACGCTCGGCGCGGTGGAAGTGCTTCTCTCCGGCACGGCGGGCCGGCCCGAGCCTGGCTGCCGCTGCGTCTCCTGCCTCTCCCCCGAGGGGTTGCCCGCCGGTCGTCGCCGTCCGTTCGAGGTGCTGGTGGACGGGCGTGTCCCCTTCCCCTTCGCCGACGTGCCGCCTGGCTACCGCGCCTGGGGCGGCGGGCTCGGGCTGACCGGCCCGGACGGCGGGACGCTGCTGTGCGTGCCTCCGGGGCGGGAGCCGCCCGCGGACCTGCCCGACCGGCTCGACCTGGTCCTCATCGACCTGCTCGACCGGCCGGAGCGCCTCGGGCGGCTGCGGCGTACGCATCCGGGGGTCGCGGCGGCGGCCGTCGGGCTCGACCACCGGGTCCGCTCGGAGGCGGAGCTGGACAGGCGGCTGCGCCTGTGGGGCGCCCTGTCCGTGCCGGACGGGACCGTGCTGCGGACGCCCGCGACGGGAGCCGGCCGCCACGCGGGGCGGCGGGCGTTGCTGCTGGGCGGGTCGCGTTCGGGCAAGTCGGCCGAGGCCGAGCTGCGGCTGGCGGCCGAGCCGTACGTGACCTACGTCGCCACCGGCCCAGGCGGCGCGGGGGACGGCGAGTGGGCGGCCCGCGTACGGGCCCATCGGGAGCGCCGGCCCGCGCACTGGGACACGATCGAGACCACCGACCTGGTCGCGGCCCTCTCAGGGGCCACCACGCCGCTGCTCGTCGACGGTCTCGGCACGTGGCTGGTGGCGGTGTTCGACGAGCACGGGGCGTGGGAGGGCGACCGGGCACCGGTCCTGCGGCGGTGCGACGAGCTGGTGGCCGCCTGGCGGCAGGCGCCGCAGCCGGTGGTGGCCGTGTCGGACGAGGTGGGGATGGGCGTGGTGCCGGCCACGGCCAGCGGGCGCGCCTTCCGTGACGCGCTCGGGCGGCTGAACGAACGGCTCGCCGCCGAGTCGGAGTACGTCGCCCTCGTCGTCGCCGGCCGCGTCATGGAGCTGTGAGAGGGCCCGTCAGGGGCGGAGGGCGCGGGCGTACCAGCGGCCGTCGAGCCGGTCCACGTGCAGGGGCCGGCCGAAGCACTCGGAGAGGTTGCCCGGCGTGAGCACGCCGGACACCGGCCCGGCGGCCAGCACCCTGGCGTCGCGCATGAGCATGGCGTGCGTGGTCGTCGCCGGCACCTCCTCCAGGTGGTGGGTGACGGTGATGGTGGTGAGGACGGGCCGGGTGGCGGCGAGGTCCTCGACGGCGGTGATGAGGTCCTCGCGGGCCGGCAGGTCGAGCCCCGCGAACGGCTCGTCGAGCAGCAGCACCGCCGGATCGGCCATGAGCGCCCTGGCCACCCGGATCCGCGCCCGCTCCCCCTGGGAGCACACCCGGAACGGCCGGTCGGCGAGGTCCTTGCAGCCCAGGTCGGCGAGCAGCCGGTGGGCCCGGTCACGCTCGGAGTCGCCGTACTTGTCCCACAAGGGGGCACTCGTCCCCGTGTGGCCGGTGAGCACCACGGTGAGGGCGGTCGCCCCCTCCTCCTCCATCAGCCCCTCGTCGACGAGCCGCTGGCTGGCCGCGACCAGGCCGAGGTGGCGGCGCAGCTCGCGCAGGTCGACCCGGCCGAGCCGGTGGCCGAGCACCTTGACCGTGCCCGCGCTGGGGTGGCGTACGGCGGCGGCCAGCGAGAGCAGCGTCGTCTTGCCCGCGCCGTTGGGGCCGAGGATCACCCAGTGGTCGCCGTAGTCCACCTGCCAGTCCACGCCGTCCAGCAGCGTCTTGCCGGTGACCCGGACCGCTACGTCTTCGAGTTCAACCACGTGCATCCCGCCACCCTAGTGGCCCTAGGATCGTCCGCCATGCGGCACCTCACGGACGGACTGCGGTTCGCGGTCGGCACGCTCAGTGTCTTCCCCGTCCGTGTCGAACGGGTGGACCGCCAGGTCGCGGGGCAGGCGATGACGCTGGCGCCGGTCATCGGGCTGGCGCTCGGCGCGGTCGCCGGGCTGCCGCTGCTCCTGCCCGTTCACCCGCTGCTCGGCGCGGCCCTGGCGGTCGGCCTGCTCGCGCTGCTGACCCGTGGCCTGCACCTGGACGGGCTGGCCGACCTGGCCGACGGCCTAGGCAGCGGCAAGCCCGCCGATCAGGCGCTCGGCATCATGAAACAGTCGGACATCGGGCCATTCGGTGTGATGACGTTGCTGCTCGTGCTGCTCGCGGAGGTGGCGGCGCTGGCGGGCACGGGCGCGGGGTACGCGGCGCTGGTGACCGCCTGCGTGGCGGGGCGGCTGGCGCTGACCTGGGCCTGCCGGCCGAGGGTGCCCGCCGCCCGGCCCGAGGGGCTGGGGGCGGCGGTCGCCGGATCGGTACGCCCGGCCGCCCCCTGGCTCGTCACCCTGGCCGCACTGCTCGCCTTCGCGGGCCTCGGGCTGAGCATCGACGCCGGGGCCTGGGGCGGCGCGCCCCGTACGTGGGCGTCGGCCGTCGCCGAGTGGCTGACCGGCGCGGACGAGCGGGCCCCCGAGCCCGGGCTGTCCTACAAGGGGCTCGGCGATTACGCGGAGAGCTTCAAGGAGCCCGGGAGCGTTCTCGAAAGGCTGCTGTCCGACAGGGCGATGTCGTCCAACGGGATCATCACCGCCGACGAGGTCGTGGGATACGGCCTGGGCCTGCCGGCGCTCCTCGCCCTGCCGATCGCCCTGCTCGCCGGCCTGCTGGCCGCCCTGGCGCTGCTCCGGCGGGCCCGCCGCCGCCTCGGCGGGATCACCGGCGACGTCCTGGGCGCGCTGGTGGAGACCGCTGCGGCGGCGACGCTGGTGGCGTACGCCGTCATGGGCTGAGACGACGAGCTGAGACGGCCGGACTCAGACGGCGGACCCAGAGACGAGCGGGCTGAGACGAGCGGGCTGAGACGGCGGGCTCAGACGGCGGGCTCGGCCGTGGGCGCGGGCTCCTGAGGCGCGGGCGGCGCGGGCGGGACGGACCGGCGGGGCGGGGCGAACCGGAGCAGCACCGCGCCGACCACCGCGAGCAGCGCCCACCCCACGAGCCCGGTGATCCCGGCCAGCACCTCGTTCGGCGGCGAGGCGGGGTCGCCGAGCAGGAGGGCGTTGGCGGCGACGGCGTTCAGCGAGCCGTGGGCCACCACGGCGGGCCACACGCTCCCGGTGCGCAGCCGCAGCCAGCCGAACAGCACCCCGGCCAGCACGCAGAACCCGACGAAGAACAGCGCCGCCCACGACCCGAGCCGCGGGTAGTTGTAGCCGAGCAGGGTGAGCGGCGCGTGCCAGAGCCCCCAGATCACGCCCGACAGCAGCAGCCCGGGCAGGACGCCGTTCGCGGCGACGAGCCGGGGCAGCAGCCAGCCGCGCCAGCCCCACTCCTCGCCGAGCGCGGGGATGGCGTTCAGCAGGGGGCCGGCGACCACGCCGAACACGAACTGCAGCGCGAACATCTGCCCGAGGTCGCCGGGGACGGGCACGCCGCGCGACTCGTACACCTCGCGCAGCAGGCCCAGCTCGTCCAGGTCCAGGGCCATGAGCCCGACCGCGACGCTGAGCCCCAGCGCCACGAAGATCAGCACGGGCACCCCGATCCAGGCGCCGAGGACGTACCGGCCGGTGCGGCCCTTGCGCTCGCCGAGCGTGAGCCCGGTCTCCCTGGCCCACTGCCGGAACGGCGCGCGCGTGAGCGCCCACGCCCCGAGCACGCCCACGGTGGGCGTGAACATCATCAGCGTGGCCGCCACGGTGGTCAGCGGCGAGCCGAGCCCGCCGCCGAGCCAGACGGGCAGCGCCGTCGCCCAGGCGAGCCCGAAGGCGAGGACGAGGAAGACGATGAGAGGCTTTTTCATGATTCGACCCGCTCCGCGATGAGGGCGTTGATGAGGGAGGCGCCGCGCGCGGCGTCGTCGACGCTGACGGCCAGCTGTCCGCCGGACCGGTAGCCGATGACCAGGCACTCGCCGCCGCGCAGCATGATGGTGGCCCCGCCGGGCAGGCCGCGGAACCCCCATCCGCCGACCTGGCTGGGGTGGCGCTCCTCCGACCAGGCCGAGGCGATCTTCGACAGCGGGATGCGGCGGGCCGGCACCCGCAGCAGCCCGATGCCGATGACGACCTGGCCGCCGCTGACCCGGACCGACGCCTGCGTGGTCAGCAGCCCGATCACCAGGACGATGAGCAGGCCGGGCAGGACCGACCCCATCAGGCTCCCGTCGACCACGCCGAGCAGCTGGAGGGCGCCGAGCACGAGGAGCACGGCGGCGTCGGCCACGGTGATCAGGGCCAGCCAGGGGTTGAACACGTGACCGACCCAGACGGCCCGCTGGCCCGGCCGCAGGCGCAGGCTCGGCGGCTCCCGGCGCTCGTCCGGGGACTCGTCCGGCCCTCCCCTGCCCAGGTAGCCCGCGAGCGCCGCGGCGGCGAGCGCGGCGGCGACGACCAGCAGCGGGTGCACGACCCCCAGCTCGGCCTGCGTCCAGTCGGTGATGTCGAGGTTGGCGAGGACGCCGGAGAGGTTGACGCCGAGGGCGAGCACGCTCAGCCCGAACAGCGCGCCCCACCAGCCCATGCGGCCCTGCCGGCGGGCCAGCGTCCGCCCTCCGAACGCCGTGACCAGCGCCACGATCCAGGGCACCACCCAGAGCAGGGTCACCGTGAGCACGTACGCGGTGAAGGACTGCGAGCCGTCGGGCCGGTCGCCGGCGCCCCAGTGCGAGGCCATGGGGTCGGGCAGCCGGTCACGCAGCGCGAGGGGCAGCCCTATTTGCGCGGCGGTCACGAGCAGGCCCCAGGCCGTCGCCGTCGCTCGCGCCGTCACTCGGGGGTTCATGGGAGCTCCTCCAGGATCGTGATGAGGTCGTCACGGCCGTAGCCGTATCTCCGGGCCTCCTCCAGCAGCTCTCTGGCGCGCTGGACGAGCAGGGCGCGGCCCGCGACCTGCTCGCTGGCCGGTCCCGCGACGCTGACGCCCCGGCCGCGCCGGAACTCCAGCAGGCCCTCGTCGCGCAGGTCGCGCAGCGCGCGCAGCACGGTGTTGGGGTTGATGCCGAGCGCCTGGGCGAGGTCCCTGGCGGGCGGCAGCCGGTCACCGGGGACGTAGGAGCCGTCCCCGATGGCGCGGCGGATGGCGCCGGCGACCTGCTCGTGCAGGGGCCGGGCGTCATTGAGGTCGAGCGTCAGCAGCATGATGCTAATGAGCCTAGCACCATGTCGCAGAGATCGGCGACCGCCACTGATTTGTAGGATGAACCCCTGTTTGTGAGTAGCCAGAAGACGTGGATAGCATCGGTTTACGTGACCACTGTGCGGCTGAACTCAGCAGATCCCGTCTCTTTCGAAACCGACGCGTTGATCGTCGGCTTCACGGCGGGCCAGGACGGACCGGCCCCCGCCGCGGGCGCCGAATCCCTCGACGCGGCCTTCGGCGGCAAGCTGGCCGCCTCGCTCGGCGCGGTCGCCTTCTCCGGCAAGAGCGGTGAGCTGGCCAAGCTGCCCACCTTCGGCGCCGTCACCGCCCCGCTGCTGGTCGCGGTCGGCCTCGGCGACTCCTACGACGCCGAGGCCCTGCGCAGGGCCGCGGGCGCCGCCGTACGCTCACTGGCCGGCACCGCCCGCGCCGCGCTCGCGCTGCCCGCGGGCACGCCCGAGGAGGTCGAGGCCGTCACCCTCGGCGGCCTGCTCGGCGCCTACTCCTTCGGCCGCTACCGCACCACCGGCGACCAGAAGGAGCCGGTGGCGGAGCTGACCGTGCTCTCCGACCAGCCCGAGTCCGCCGCCGAGTCCGCCACTGGGCGCGCGCAGGTGCTGGCCGCGTCCGTCACGCTCGTCCGCGACCTGGTCAACACGCCGCCCTCCGACCTGTGGCCGGCCAAGTTCGCCGAGATCGCCGAGCAGGTGGGCGGCGAGGCGGGGCTGAGCGTCGAGGTGCTCGACGACAAGCAGCTGCGCGACGGCGGCTACGGCGGCCTCATCGGCGTCGGCCAGGGCTCGGTCAACCCGCCGCGGCTGGTCCGCCTGTCCTACACCCACCCCGAGGCCACCAAGACCCTCGCGTACGTCGGCAAGGGCATCACCTTCGACTCGGGCGGCCTGTCGCTCAAGCCGTCCGCGGCCATGGACTGGATGAAGTCCGACATGGGCGGCGCGGGCGCGGTGTTCGGCGCGCTGGTCGGCATCGCCCGCCTCGGCCTGCCGGTCAACGCCGTCGGCTACCTCTGCCTGGCCGAGAACCTGCCGAGCGGCACCGCGCAGCGCCCCTCCGACGTCCTCCACAGCTACAGCGGCAAGACCGTCGAGGTGCTCGACACCGACGCCGAGGGCCGCCTGGTGCTGATGGACGGCATCGCCCGCGCCGCCGAGGACAACCCCGACCTCATCGTGGACGTCGCCACCCTCACCGGCGCGCAGATCGTCGCGCTCGGCTGGCGCACGGCCGGCGTCATGGCCAACGACGACGCCATCAGGGAGCTGGTCGTCGAGGCCGCCGGCGCCGCCGGCGAGAACGCCTGGGGCATGCCGCTGCCCGAGGAGCTGCGCAAAGGCCTCGACTCCCCGATCGCCGACATCGCCAACCTCCACCCCGAGCGCTTCGGCGGCATGCTGACCGCCGGCATCTTCCTCAAGGAGTTCGTGCCGGACGGCGTCCGCTGGGCCCACATCGACATGGCAGGACCCGCGTTCAACAAGGGCGAGCCGTACGGATACGTCCCCAAGGGCGGCACCGGCGCGATCACCCGCACCCTGATCGGACTCGCCGAGCGGCACGCGAGCATCTGAAACAGATGAAAAGATGAGCCATCACGAACACCCCGACCAAGGAGCCTTCCTGTGGCCTACGACATCGTCGTCCTAGGTGGCGGCAGCGGCGGTTACGCCTGCGCGCTGAGGGCCGCCGAGCTGGGCAAGTCGGTCGTCCTGATCGAGAAGGACAAGATCGGCGGCACCTGCCTCCACCGGGGGTGCATCCCCACCAAGGCGCTGCTGCACTCGGCCGAGGTCGCCGACGAGACCCGCGAGAGCGCCTCCTACGGCGTCAAGGCCCGCTTCGAGGGCATCGACGTCCAGGGCGTGCACGCCTTCAAGGACAAGATCGTCACGCGG
The DNA here is from genome assembly GCF_041402765.1 of Nonomuraea sp. AD125B. NCBI lineage: Bacteria > Bacillati > Actinomycetota > Actinomycetes > Streptosporangiales > Streptosporangiaceae > Nonomuraea > Nonomuraea sp. AD125B. The sequence goes on from NZ_JBGLOU010000009.1 coordinate 333,622, forward strand.
GCCTGGAAGGGCGTGCAGGGCCTGCTCAAGGGCGCGGGCGTGACGGTCGTCGAGGGCGAGGGCCGGCTGGTCGGCCCCGACCGGGTCCAGGTGGGCGAGGAGGTCTACGAGGGCCGCAACCTCGTCCTCGCCACCGGCTCGGCCCCGCGCTCGCTGCCCGGTCTGGAGATCGACGGCGAGCGCGTCATCACCAGCGAGCACACGCTGCGCATGGACCGCGTGCCGAGCTCGGTGATCGTGCTCGGCGGCGGCGTGATCGGCGTCGAGCTGGCCAGCGTCTACCGGTCCTTTGGCGCCGAGGTGACGATCGTCGAGGCGCTGCCGCACCTGCTGCCCCTGGAGGAGGAGTCGAGCTCCAAGCTGCTGGAGCGGGCCTTCCGCCGCCGCGGCATCAAGTACGAACTGGGCGTCTTCTTCGACGGCGTCAAGACCACCGAGACGGGCGTGGTGGTCACCCTGGCCAACGGCAAGACGCTCGACGCCGAGCTGCTGCTCGTCGCCGTCGGGCGCGGCCCGGTCTCGGCCGGGATGGGCTTCGAGGAGCAGGGCGTCACCGTCGAGCGCGGCGCGGTCGTGGTCGACGAGCACTGCCGCACCTCGGTCCCCGGCGTCTACGCCATCGGCGACCTGATCCCGACGCCGCAGCTCGCCCACGCCGGCTTCGCCGAGGGGATCATGGTGGCCGAGCACATCGCGGGCCTCAACCCGCCGCCCATCAACTACGACGGCGTGCCGCGCATCACCTACTCCGACCCCGAGGTGGCCTCGGTCGGCATCACCTCCGCCCAGGCGGCCGAGCGCGGCATCGAGATCGTCGAGCAGGTCTACGACCTCGCGGGCAACCCCAAGAGCCAGATCCTCGGCACCTCCGGCGCGGTGAAGGTCATCGCCCAGAAGGACGGCCCGGTCGTCGGTGTCCACATGGTGGGCCGGCGCATCGGCGAGCTCGTCACGGAGGGCCAGCTGATCTACAACTGGGAGGCGCTGCCCTCAGAGGTCGCCCAGCTCATCCACGCACACCCGACCCAGTCCGAGGCGATGGGTGAGGCCATGCTGGCCCTGGCCGGCAAGCCGTTGCACGTACACAACTAGTCCAGCCCTCGAGATCAGAACGCGAGAGAAGAATAACGATGCCGGTCTCCGTACAGATGCCCCAGCTCGGCGAGAGCGTGACCGAGGGCACCGTAACCCGTTGGCTGAAGAAGGAGGGCGAGCGCGTCGAGGCCGACGAGCCGCTCCTCGAAGTGTCCACCGACAAGGTCGACACCGAGATCCCGTCGCCGTCCGCGGGTGTCCTCACGAAGATCGTCGTTGCCGAGGACGAGACGGTCGAGGTCGGCGCGGAGCTGGCCGTCATCGACGAGAACGCCCAGGAGGGCGCGGCCGCCCCGGCCGCCGAGGCCCCGGCGCCGCAGGCCCAGCCCGAGCCGGAGCCGGAGCCCGAGCCCGCCCCGGCTCCGCAGGCCTCCTCCATCCCGCAGCCGGCGCCCGCGCAGCCGACGCCGCCGCCCGCCCCGGCCCCCCAGCCGGCCCCGCAGGCCCAGGCCCCGGCTCAGGCTCCGGCGCAGCAGCCCGCGCCGCAGGCCCAGGCTCCGGCGCAGCAGGCCGCCGAGCCCACGCCGATCCCGTCGTCCGGCGAGAGCCCCTACGTCACGCCGCTGGTGCGCAAGCTCGCCAACGAGCACGGCGTCGACCTCGAGGCGATCAGCGGCACCGGCGTGGGCGGCCGGATCCGCAAGCAGGACGTGCTGGAGGCCGCCAAGGCGCAGCGCGAGAAGGCGGCGGCCCCGGCCGCCCCGGCTCCCGCCGCCGCCCAGGCCGCTCCGGCCGCCCAGGCTCCGGCCGCGCAGGCCCCGGCCGCCGCGGCTCCCGAGGCGGTCGAGGTCGACACCACGCTGCGCGGACGCACCGAGAAGATGTCGCGGCTGCGTCAGACCATCGCCAAGCGCATGGTCGAGTCGCTGCAGACCGCCGCGCAGCTCACCTCGGTCGTCGAGGTCGACGTCACCAAGATCGCGCAGCTGCGGGCGCGGGCGAAGGACGACTTCTTCCGCCGCGAGGGCGTGAAGCTGACCTTCACCCCGTTCTTCGCGATGGCGACGGTCGAGGCGCTCAAGCAGCACCCCAAGCTCAACGCCACGATCAACAACGAGACCAACGAGGTCACCTACTTCGACGTCGAGAACCTCGGCATGGCGGTCGACACCGAGCGCGGCCTGCTCGCCGCGGTCGTCAAGAACGCCGGCGACCTCAACCTGGCCGGTCTGGCCCGGAAGATCACCGATGTCGCCGAGCGCACCCGCAACAACCAGGTGACGCCCGACGAGCTCACCGGCGGCACGTTCACGCTGACCAACACCGGCAGCCGCGGCGCGCTGTTCGACACCCCGATCCTCAACCAGCCGCAGGTCGGCATGCTCGGCACGGGCGCGGTCGTCAAGCGTCCCGTCGTGCTCGACACGCCGCAGGGCGAGGTCATCGCGGTGCGCTCGATGGTCTACCTCGCGCTGACCTACGACCACCGCCTGGTCGACGGCGCCGACGCCGCCCGCTTCCTCACGACGATCAAGCGTCGTCTGGAGGAAGGCCGCTTCGAGGCGCAGCTCGGCCTCGCGTAAGGCCCCACCCGGACGGCCGGGCGTTCCCCTCGGGGGCGCCCGGCCGTTCGTGTCCCAGCCGCGGGAAGCGGCACGGGCGGGCGTAGTGTGAAGTCATGGCGATCATCGTGACGGGGGCGTCGGGGCTGCTGGGGACGGCGCTGACCGAGGCGCTGCGCGCCGAGGGGCGTGAGGTCGTGCGCCTGGTGCGCAGGCCGGCCCGCGGCCCGGGAGAGGTGTCCTGGCGGCCGGGCGAGCGGCTCTCCGACCTGACGGCGCTGGAGGGCGCCGAGGCGGCGGTGCACCTCGCGGGCGCGCCCATCGGTGACCGTCGCTGGAGCGAGGCGTACAAACGCGAGCTGGTCACCAGCCGGGTCGAGGGCACCCGCACGCTGGTCGGCGCGCTGCGCGAGCTGTCCAGCCCGCCCGAGGTGCTGCTGTCGGCCTCCGGGGTCGACTTCTACGGCGACACCGGCGACCGGGAGATCGACGAGAGCCAGGGCAAGGGCACCGGCTTCCTGGCCGACCTGTGCGAGCGCTGGGAGGGCGAGGCGGTGCGGGCCGAGGAGGCCGGCGTCCGCACCGTGCTGCTGCGCAGCGGGCTCGTGCTGAGCAGGCGGGGCGGGGCGCTCGGCCGTGTCCTGCCGCTGTTCAGGATGGGCCTCGGGGCGCCGCTGGGCACCGGCAGGCAATACTGGTCGTGGATCACCGTGGCCGACTGGGTGGGGGCGGTGCTGCACCTGATCCGGGAGCGGGAGGTGCGCGGTCCGGTCAACCTCACCTCGCCCTCCCCCGTCACCAACACCGAGTTCACCCGCACGCTGGCGAAGGCGGTCGGCAGGAGCGCCATGCCGATCCCGGTGCCGGCGTTCGCGCTCTCGCTCGGCCTCGGCGAGTTCGCCCGCGCGGGGCTGCTGCCGAGCCACCGGATCATGCCCGGCAGGCTCACGGGCAGCGGCTACCGCTTCGCCCATACCCGACTCGACGCGGCGCTGAGCGCCGTACTCTAGTGGCCGTTCGTTTCTCTGCAGGTGGGGAGTCCCAGATGACACGGTCAGGCCAGTCGCACATCCTCGCGATCGGGGGCGGCTCGTTCCGCCCGAGCCCGCGCTACTCCTTCGTGGAGCCGAGCGGGCTGCTGCGCTACGGGCTGGACCTGACCGGCCAGGACCGACCCAAGCTGGGCCTGCTGGCGACCGCCGTGGGCGACGACGCCGACTGGATCTTGAAGATGTACGGCGCGTTCGCCGGGTGGGACGTCGAGGTGAGCCATCTGACGGTGTTCCCGATGCCCAACGTGCCCGATCCCAGAGCCTGGTTGCTGGAACAGGACATGATCTATGTGAGCGGCGGCAGTGTGGCCAACCTGATGGCGCTGTGGCGGCTGCACGGCCTGGACGAGGCGCTGACCGAGGCGTGGCGGGCCGGGGTGGTGCTGTCGGGGCAGAGCGCGGGCGCGCTGTGCTGGCACGTGGGCGGCAACACCGACTCCTTCGGCCCCGAGCTGCGCGTGTGGGCCGACGGCCTGGGCCTGCTCCCCTACTCCTGCGGCGTCCACTACGACTCCGACCCGCAGCGCCGCCCGCTGCTGCAGCAGTCGGTGGCGAGCGGCGAGCTGCCCGGCGGCTACGCCGCCGACGAGGGCGTCGCCCTGCACTACGTGGGCACCGAGTTCATCCAGGCGGTGAGCGTGGCGCCCGGCGGCTACGCCTACAAGCTGGAGCACGACGGGGCCGGCGGGGTCAAGGAGTTGCGGATCGAACCGCGCATGCTGACCCCCTGAATTACCCTTCAAGGGTGAGGGAACGGCACAATAGGCTCATGCGCCCCATCCCCGGGGACGATCCCCACGCACTGGCCATCGTCCGACTCGGCGTCGACGTCCCCTACGAGCAGGCCTGGTCGCTCCAGCGCTGGGCGCACGGCAAACGGGTGGCGGGCGAGCTGCCCGACACCGTCCTGTTCCTGGAGCACGCGCCCGTCTACACGGCGGGCAAGCGCACCGCGCCCGCCGAGCGTCCCTCCGACGGCACCCCGGTCGTCGACGTCGACCGGGGCGGCCGGCTCACCTGGCACGGTCCCGGGCAGCTCGTGGCCTATCCGATCGTCGCCGTCACCGACGTCGTGGCCTACGTGTGCCGCTTGGAGGAGACGATGATCCAGGTGTGCGCCGACTTCGGCGTCTCGGCGCGCCGGGTGAGCGGGCGGGCCGGGGTGTGGGCGATCGGCGATGCGGCGCTCGGGCTGCCCGACCGGCAGCTCGGCGCGGTCGGCATCCGGGTCTCCCGCGGCGTCAGCATGCACGGCTTCGCGCTCAACTGCGCCAACGACCCCCGCTGGTTCAACCGCATCGCGCCGTGCGGGCTGCCCGACGTGGGCGTCTCCTCGCTGTCGGCCGAGACCGGCCGCCGCATCGTGGCCGAGGAGGTCATGCCGATCGCGGAGAAGCGGCTGGCCGAGGCGCTCGGCAGGGAGGGCTTCGAGCTGCACGAGGAGGACCTGCTCCGACGGTGACCGAATCGCAGCCGATGACCTGCCGAACGATGACTTTTCCAGATTTACCATCACCCATGTGAAGCGCCTCATCGCTCTGGTCCTCGCGCTGCTGGTCCACCTGATGACGCTGGGCTTCGCCGCGCTCGGCGGGTGGGCGATCGCCGCGCACGTCACCTCGCCGCTCGCCTGGCTGCTCGGCGGGCTGAGCCTGGCCGTCGCCTGGGTGCTGCGGCCCCGCCTGCGGGGCATGGCGGACGACGCCGAGGTGCTGGAGCGCGCGGCGGCGCCCGAGCTGTACGCGCTGGCCGACCGGGTCGCCGACCGGATCCGGGTGCCCCGGCCGCGCGCGGTGGCGGTGCGCGACCTCGCGACCGACACCTGGTACGGCCGCGCGGGCCCGCTCCGCCGCCCGGTGCTGGTGGTGGGCCTGCCGCTGTGGCTGGCGCTGCCCGCCCGGCAGCGGGTGACGCTGCTGGCGCTCGCGTACGCGCGCGTGCCGACCCGCGAGGAGCTGGTGGTCGGCGGGGCGATGGAGACGCTGGACGCCTGGCGTGACGCGCTGATGGAGGCCGCGCCGCTGCGGGTGCGGGAGGAGGCCCAGACGAAGATCACCGCCTCGTCGCTGGGGATCGCCGACCAGCCCGGCACCGCGTACGAGGTGGCGGGCTTCTTCGGCCGCCTGGTCGGCCGGGTGCTCGGCGGCCCGGTGCTGCTCGCCAGGTACGCGCTGGCCCGGCTGGCCCCCGCGAGCGAGGCGGCGGCCCGGCGGCGGCAGCGGGAGCTGGCCCTGCGCGCGGCCTCGCCGGAGGAGCTGGCCGAGCTGGAGGAGCTGGCCGCCGGCCACGGCTACCTGGCGCCGATCCAGGCGGCGGCGCTGCGCGGCGAGAGCGTGGCCGCGATCAGGGAGGGCGCGCTGGCCCGCTTCCTGCTCACCGAGGACGGCGTGCTCACCTCCGCGCCGGACGGCGAGCTGCTCGACGGCGCCGCCTCCGGCCGGGTCGACGAGGAGCTGCGCGCCCATTACGCGCGGGCGATCCGCGGCTTCGGCCTCATCTCCTGACCCACGGCCGGGCGAGTCGGGACGCGGACGTAAGCTGGGGACGTGACCGTTGCTCCTGAAGGCCGAAAGCTCCTCCGCCTGGAGGTGCGCAACGCCGAGACCCCTATCGAGCGCAAGCCCCCGTGGATCAAGACCAAGCTGAAGACGGGCCCCGAATACACCGAGCTGAAATCGCTCGTGCGCCGCGAGGGCCTGCACACGGTCTGTGAAGAGGCGGGCTGTCCCAATATCTACGAGTGCTGGGAAGACCGCGAGGCGACGTTCCTCATCGGCGGCGACCAGTGCACGCGCCGGTGCGACTTCTGCCAGATCGACACGGGCAAGCCGAAGGAGTACGACCGCGACGAGCCGCGCAGGGTCGCCGACTCCGTCCAGCAGATGGGCCTGAAGTACGCGACCGTGACCGGCGTCGCCCGCGACGACCTGCCCGACGGCGGCGCCTGGCTCTACGCCGAGACCGCCCGCCAGATCCACGCGCTGCTGCCCGGCTGCGGCGTCGAGCTGCTGGTCCCCGACTTCAACGGTGACCGCGGCCAGCTGGAGGAGGTCTTCTCCAGCAAGCCCGAGGTGTTCGCGCACAACGTCGAGACGGTGCCGCGCATCTTCAAGCGCATCCGTCCCGCCTTCCGCTACGAGCGTTCGCTCAAGGTGATCACGATGGCCCGCGAGGCCGGCCTGGTCACCAAGTCCAACCTCATCCTGGGCATGGGCGAGACCCGCGAGGAGGTCGTCGAGGCCATGCGCGACCTGCACGCGGCCGGCACCGACCTGCTGACGATCACTCAATACCTCCGTCCGACGCCGCGTCACCACCCGGTGGAGCGCTGGGTCAAGCCGGAGGAGTTCGTCGAGCTGCAGGCCGAGGCCGAGGCGATCGGTTTCGCCGGGGTGCTGTCCGGGCCGCTGGTCCGCTCGTCCTACCGGGCGGGCAGGCTCTACCAGCAGGCCATCGCGGCACGCCAGAGCGCCTGAGACGGCAGGGGGCGAGGGCTCGGAGCGCGGCTCCGGGCCCTTCCTCGTTTACCATGACGGCACCACCGACGACGGGGTGATCAATCATGGGGGTGCTGGTCCGCACCAGCGAGTTACCGGCCGCGCGCCGCCACGAGGTGTGGCGGAGCGTCGTGTGCGACACGCTCGGCCCGCTCGACCTGCGCATCGATCCCGACGCCCCGCTGCGGGGCGAGATCGAGGTCGGCCGGCTCGGCCCGGTGGGGGTGGGCATGGTGCGCACCTCTACGCCGCACAGCGTGCACCGCACGGCGGGCCAGATCGGCCAGGGCAACCCGGAGATCTACCGGGTGGTGCTGGCGCTGTCCGGCAGCCCGCGGCTGGCGCAGGCCGACCGGGCCACCCAGCTCAGCCGCGGCGAGTTCGCCATCTACGACTTCACCAGGCCCTACGAGCTGGCCTACGACAGCGCGGTGCGCCTCGCGGTGTTCAGTCTCCCGCGCGACCTGCTCGCCCTGCCGGTGGACGCCGTCGCCAAGCTGGCCGCGGCCCCGATCGGCACGGAGTCGGGCGCGGGCGCGCTGGCCGTGCCGCTGCTGCGGCGGGTGGCCGCCGACCACGCCACCTACACGCCGGCCAGCGCCGCGCGGCTGTCGGCCGTGGTGATGGATTTGGTCGGCGCCGCGGTCGCCGAGCGGCTGGAGCTGACCCGCGCCCTGCCCGAGGACTCCCGGCAGCGTACGCTCCTGCTGCGCGTGCACGCCTTCATCGAGGAGCACCTCGGCGACGCCGAGCTCGACCCGGCCACGATCGCCGCCGCCTGCCACATCTCGCTCCGCTACCTGCACCGGCTGTTCGAGCCGGAGCAGACGACGGTCGCCGCCTGGATCAGGCAGCGGCGGCTGGAGCGCTGCCGCGCGGAGCTGACCAGGGGCGGCACGGAGCCGGTGAGCGCGATCGCCGCCCGCTACGGGCTGCCGGACGCGGCGCACTTCAGCCGGCTGTTCCGGCGCGCGTACGGGATGTCTCCCGCGGAGTACCGCCGCGCCTCGGAAGTGCGCTGAACGTCAACCGGACGGGCACGCGACGACAAGACCGGCGCTCATGATCCCGGCAGAATCTGACGTGTCAGACAGACACCGCAGATAGGGATACGGAAATGCAGCTCTTCGTGAACCTGCCCGTCAAGGACCTGGACCGGTCGAAGGAGTTCTTCACCGGTCTCGGCTTCACCCTCTTCGGCATGGCCGAGGGCATGGCGTCGGTGATCATCAACCAGGAGACGCAGGTGATGCTGCTGACCGAGCCGGTGTTCTCCTCGTACGTCGCCAAGGAGATCTCCGACGCGGACAAGGCCACCGAGGCGATCCTCGTGCTCGGCATGGAGAACCCCGAGCAGGTGGACGCGCTGGTGGACGGGGCGCTGGCCGCGGGCGCGACCCCGGCGGGCGTCAAGCAGGAGGACGGCGTGCGTTACCAGCGCGGTTTCGCCGACCTCGACGGCCACCACTGGGAGGCGCTGTGCTTGGTGCAGCCGGCGTCCTGAGCGGCACGGCCGTCTCCGCGGACGGCACCCGCATCGCCTACGACCGCTACGGCTCGGGCCCGGCGGTGGTGCTGGTGGCCGGGGCCATGATGGAGCGCGCGCACCCGACCATGGCGGGCCTGGCCGAGGCCCTGGCGCCGTGGTTCACGGTGTTCAGCTACGACCGCAGAGGACGGGGCGGCAGCGGGGACACCGCCCCGTACGCGGTCGAGCGGGAGGTCGAGGACCTGGCCGCGGTGATCTCGGTGGCCGGTGGGAGCGCCAAGGTGTTCGGCGGGTCGTCGGGGGCGGCGCTCGCGCTGGAGGCGGCCACGCGGCTGCCGGGCGTGACCGAGCTCGCGCTGTGGGAGCCGCCCTACCACGTGGACGACTCCGCGCCGCCGCTGCCCGACGACTTCGCCGAGCAGCTCGCCGCGCTGGTCGCGGCCGGGCGGCGGGACACGGCCGTGGAGCGGTTCATGGTGGAGGCGGCCGAGGTGCCCGCCGAGGCCGTGGCCGGGATGCGGGCGGAGCCGTTCTGGGCGGCGGCCGAGGCCGCGGCGCACACGCTGGCGTACGAGGCGGCCGTCATGGGGCCGGGCAACGCGCTGCCGGCCGCGCGGCTGGCCGGGATCGACCGGCCGGCGCTCGTGCTCAACGGAGAGGACAGCCCGCCCTGGATGCGCCGGGCGGGCGCGGCCGTGGCCGCGGCGCTGCCGGGGGCCGCGCACCGGGTGCTGGAGGAGCAGACGCACGCGGTGACGGTGGAGGCGCTGGCGCCGGAGCTGCTGGAGTTCTTCGTCCGCAGATGAGCGTTTTTGTAACAGCGAGGTAGCAAACCTAGTAAGTGGTCGGTTTTCTGGTGGACACTGGCGGCGTGGACTTCGACGCGCTCATCGCCCGGCTCGACCTCGCCGCCAAGGTACGCCTGCTCACCGGAGCCGACATGTGGTCGCTCCCTCCGCTCCCCGAGATCGGCCTGGACCGGCTCGTCATGAGCGACGGCCCCATCGGCGTCCGCGGCGAGCGGTGGAGCCCGGGCGACCCGTCGATCGCGCTGCCCAGCCCCACCGCGCTCGCCGCCACCTGGGACCTCGGCCTGGTGCGGCGGGCCGGGCGGCTGCTCGCCCAGGAGGCCCGGCGCAAGGGCGTGCACGTGCTGCTCGCGCCCACGCTCAACCTGCACCGTACGCCGCTCGGGGGCCGGCACTTCGAGTGCTACTCCGAGGATCCGTACCTGACGGGCGAGATCGGGGCGGCGTACGTCGAGGGCGTGCAGGAGGGCGGGGTCGCGACCACGCCCAAGCACTTCGTGGCCAACGACTTCGAGACCGACCGCTTCACGGCCGACGTGCGGGTCGGGGAGAAGGCGCTGCGCGAGGTGTACCTGCGGCCGTTCGAGCGGGTGGTGCGGGCCGGGGCGTGGGGGCTCATGACCGCGTACAACGGGGTCAACGGCACCACCATGACCGAGCACGCCGACCTGGTGCTCGGGGTGCTGAAGGGCGAGTGGGGGTTCGACGGGTTCGTGGTCTCCGACTGGACGGCGGTGCGGTCCACTGAGGCCGCCGCGCTGGGCGGGACCGACGTGGCCATGCCGGGGCCGTACGGGCCGTGGGGCGAGAAGCTGGAGGAGGCGGTGCGCGCGGGGCGCGTGCCGGAGGCGGCGATCGACGACCGGGTGCGGCGGATCCTCCGCCTCGCCCACCGCGTCGGCGCCCTCCGTCCTTCTGAACCCGTGACGGGGACGGACCCTGCTGAGATCGACGGGGTGGCGCTGGCCCGGGAGGTGGCGGCCCGCGGGTTCACGTTGCTGACCAACGACGGGCTGCTGCCGCTGCGCGGCACGCCGACGCTCGCCGTCATCGGCGCCGCCGCGGGCGAGGCCAGGGTCATGGGCGGCGGCAGCGCCCAGGTCTACCCCGACCGGGTGGTCTCCCCGCTGGCGGGCCTGCGCGCCCGTGCCGAGGTGCGCCACGCCGTCGGCGCCGACCCGCGCATCCGCCTGGCGCCCATCCCCTCCCCCGCGCGGGCCCTGTTCCTGGACGGTGACGGGGGCGTGCTGGCCGAGCATCCACTGCCCACCGCCGAGGCCCGCTGGATCGGGCAGCTCCCGCCCGACGTGGACGGCGGACGGCTGCGCGCGGTGCGGCTGGTGACGACGTACACGCCGGACATCTCCGGCGAGCACCGGCTCTCGGTCGCGGGCGTGGGCGCGTTCACGATGACCGTGGACGGTGAAACCGTGCTCGACGAGACCGTCGAGGCCGCCGGCGATCCGGCGACGGCGTTCCTGTCGCCGCCCGAGCGGCGGGTGGGGGTGCCCATGACGGCGGGCCGCCCGTACGAGGTGACCCTGACCTCCCCCGCCGGCACGATCGGCGGCCTCGTGTTCGTGGCGTTCACGCTGGGCCACGCCGCCCCCGGTCCCGGCGCGGACGAGCTGCTGGCCGAGGCCGTGCGGGTGGCCGCCGCCTGCGACGTGGCCGTGGTGGTGGCGGGGACCACGCCGGAGGTGGAGAGCGAGGGCTTCGACCGTACGGGTCTCGCGCTGCCCGGCCGCCAGGACGAGCTGATCCGCGCGGTGATCGCCGCCAACCCGCGCACGGTGGTCGTGGTCAACGCGGGCTCGCCGGTCGAGATGCCGTGGGCGGAGGAGGCGGCGGCGGTGCTGCTCACCTGGTTCCCCGGCCAGGAGGCGGGCACGGCGCTCGCCGAGGTGCTGTTCGGGGACGCCGAGCCGGGCGGGCGGCTGCCGACGACCTGGCCGCGCCGCCTCGCCGACGCGCCGGTGTCCGCCGTGACGCCGATGGACGGGGTCGTGGCCTACGACGAGGGCCCGCGCATCGGCTATCGGGCGTGGCGGGAGGCGGGGACCGAGCCGGCGTTCTGGTTCGGGCACGGCCTCGGGTACACCACGTGGTCGTACGACCAGATCGCCGCCGAGGGCCCGCCCGAGGCGATGACGGTCACTGTGGCGGTCACTAACACCGGGGACCGACCGGGGCGCGAGGTCGTGCAGGTCTACGCCCACCTGTCCGGGGAGCCCGGGGACGTCCGGCTGGCCGGTTTCGACGTGGTGGAGGCCGAGCCGGGCCAGACCGTGCTGTCCACCGTGTTCCTCGACGAGCGGGCCTTCCAGGTGTGGGACGGCGGCTGGCGTACGGTCGAGGGCGAGCACGTCGTCACGGCGGGCCGCAGCGTCGCCGATCCGCGCCTGTCGATCACGGTGCGGACCGCGCGGGAGATGTAGCTCAGCGCGAAATCGGCGGGCGCGTTTTCCATTGTCCACCAGTTGGTTTGTATCCTTCAGAGCATGGCAAAGTCCGAGGACCAAGAGAAGCCGGGGCGCATCAAGCAGCTCCGCATGATCGCGCAGATCATCAAGCAGGCCAACCCCAAGGGGATGCCGATCGTCTTCCTCTCCGCGGTGGGCACGCTTGCCGTGATCGTCGTGATCGGCCTGGTCACGGACTATCTGTGGTATTCGCTGTTCATCGGCGTGCTGGCCGCGATCACGGTCGGGCTGGTGGTGTTCGGGCAGCTCGCGCAGAAGGCCCAATACTCGATCCTGCACGGCCAGACCGGCGCCGCCGCGGCCGTGCTGCAGGGCATGCGGGGCAACTGGCAGGTCACCCCCGCAATCGCGGTCAACCGCGACCAGGACCTCGTGCACCTCGTGGTCGGCTACCCCGGCGTGGTGCTGGTGTCGGAGGGTCCAGGCAACCGGGTGGCGAAGATGCTCGCGGCCGAGAAGAAGCGGGTCGCGCGGGTGGTGCTGGGCATCGAGATCTACGACGTGCAGTGCGGTGACGGCGAGGGGCAGGTGCCGCTCGGCAAGCTGCAGCGCCACCTGATGAAGCTGCCGCGCAACCTGAAGAAGCCGGCCGTCAACGAGGTGAAGGACCGCCTGCGCTCGCTGCCGCGCAACATGCCCCTGCCGAAGGGGCCGATGCCCAAGGGCGCCCGCATGCCGCGCGGCCCCAAGATGCGCTAGTGCTGTCCACCTCTTCGCGGGCCAACCGCTGGTGGTGGGACGGCAACGCCGACGACTACCAGGTCGAGCACGGCGAGTTCCTGCGCGACTCGGGTTTCGTGTGGTGCCCCGAGGGGCTCGACGAGGCCGACGCGCGGCTGCTGGGCGAGGTGCGCGGCCGGCGCGTCCTGGAGATCGGCTGCGGGGCCGCCCAGTGTGCGCGCTGGCTGGCCGCCCAGGGGGCCGAGGTGGCCGCGTTCGACGTCTCGCACCGGCAGCTCCAGCACTCCCGGCGGATCGACCTCGACACGGGGGTGCGGGTCCCGGCGGTGCAGGCCGACGCCGAGGCGATGCCGTTCGCCGGGGCGTCCTTCGACGTGGCGTGCTCGGCGTTCGGGGCGCTGCCGTTCGTGGCCGACGCGGGGGCCGTCTTCCGTGAGGTGCGCAGGGTGCTGCGGCCGGGCGGGCGGTTCGTGTTCTCGGTGAGCCATCCGGTGCGGTGGGCGTTCCCCGACGACCCGGGGCCGCGCGGGCTGACGTCCGACCGCTCCTACTTCGACCGCTCCCCCTACGTCGAGCGGGACGAGCACGGCACGCCCACCTACGTCGAGCACCACCGCACGCTGGGCGACTGGGTCGGCCTGCTGGTGGCCTCGGGGCTGACGATCACCGGGCTGCTGGAGCCGGAGTGGCCCGAGGGCCACGAACGGGTGTGGGGCGGCTGGAGCCCGCTGCGCGGCCGGCACCTGCCCGGCACGGCCATCTTCAGCTGCACCCGCCCCTGAGCTACTCCTTGGGCGTCACATGCGCACGACCATCGTGTTGGACACGCGGTCGTGCAGGCCGCGGTGGTCGCGGTCCCAGATCAGCGCGGGCACGGCCAGGCACAGCAGCACGGTGCGCACCAGCACGGGCAGCAGGCGGGGGTCGCCGCCGTCCATGGCGGCGACCCTGATGCCCATGAGCCGGTGCCCGAACGTCTGCCCCATGAACCCGACGAGCAGCAGATACTGGACGGCGAACACCGCCACCGGCGCCCACGGCGACTCCGCCGGGTTCATCCGCAGCAGCAGTTGCACGACCACCCACGTGCAGATCATCCAGTCGATGACCAGCGCGCCGATGCGGCGGCCCCAGCCGGTGACCGATCCGCTGCCCTCCTCGGGCAGCCCCAGGCGCTCCCCCGGATATCCGAGGTCGATGCCGGCGGCCCTGACCCCGCCGAGCCACGTCTGCGTCCACCGGGGCTGCTTGCTGCTCATGCCTCCAACGGTATCCGCCCGGGTGGCCGGTCGGCGTCGTGACCCAACCGCGTCATCCGCCCGCCACCATGTACGCCATGCCACACGGGGATGACCTTGACCGGCGGTTCGAGGAGCTGGTCGGGCAGATCGACGACGCCGAGCGGCGCCGCATGCGCGCCGAGGCGACCAGGGCCGCCAAGGAGGCCAGGAACCGCCGCCCGCCGCGCCAGGAACGGGGCCGGCGTGCCGGATCATCCGGCTCGGAGAGCTTCGGTCCCCCCGCGCGGCCACGGCGGTGGGGGCGGGCGCTGGTGGTCCTGTCGGCGGTGGTCGCGGCCGTGGGGCTGGTCGTGACGTACCGGCCCGGCCTGCTGATGCTCGGCGACGCCGCGTACGAGGGGGTCGCCACCAGCCCGCCCACCGCGAGCGGAGAGGCCACCGGAGGGATCGAGGAGACGGCCGCCACCCCGGACCCCTCGCGTGACCCGTTCGCCGGCTCGCCCGCCGAGCACTACGCCGAGGGCGTCAAAGGCTTCGTGCTGCCCGAGGCCAAGGCCATGGGCGGGCTCTCCGAGAAGGACGTGGCCAAGGGGCTGAAGCGGACGCGCGAGCTGCTGGCGGCGGCGTACCTCGACGAGAAGACGCTGCTGGGAGGCGCGCCCGACGCCTTCGCCAAGCTGCTGGAGCCGCGGCAGCGCCGCCGGTTCGAGGACGGCCTGGACGACCGCCGCACGACCCGGGTGTACGTGACCAGCCTCGCCAAGGGCACCGCCGAGCTCGCCACCGAGGTGATCAAGGTGAAGGGGCGGATCACGCTCGACGCGTTCCGGCGGGACGGCAGGCGCGGCGTGGAGGCGAAGCTCAACCACCTGATCATCTACGCGGTGCGCCGCCCGGGCCGGCCCGACACCACGATCAGGCTCGCCACCCACCCGACCGGGAGCGTGCTCATGTACCGCGACGGCGGGCGGCTGGTCGTCGCGCCCAGGGGCTGGAGCGCCGCTGCCACGCCCGCCCGCTGCGGCTTCGACGACGGCTACATCCATCCGGTCTACGACGACACGCCCGGCACGGACAGCAAGGGCACCGGCCCGATCCTCGACCCCTACGACCTCGACGAGCCCCGCAAGCACGGGACTTGCCGGAGGAGCAAGCACACCTGACGCTGCGTAACATGTGCGAAACAATCGGGACACCATGTGGAAACGCCTTAGCCCTAGCGTCGCAATGATGGCCAGTCCCCAGGGAGGTTCGAGAGTGTTCAACTCCGCCGACGACGTCCTGAAGTTCATCAGTGACGAAGGGGTGCAGTTCGTCGATGTCAGGTTCACCGACCTGCCGGGGACGACGCACCACTTCACCTTCCCGGTAGAGAACTTCGGCGCGAGCGTCTTCACTGACGGGCTCATGTTCGACGGTTCGTCGATCCGTGGTTTCCAGCAGATCCACGAGTCGGACATGCTGCTGCTGCCCGACCCGTCCAGCGCCGTCGTGGACCCGTTCAGGCAGCACAAGACGCTCAACATCAATTTCTTCGTGCACGACCCGCTGACCGGCGAGGCCTACAGCCGCGACCCGCGCAACGTCGCCCGCAAGGCGGAGGAATACCTCAAGGGCACCGGCATCGCCGACACGGTCTACTTCGGCCCTGAGGCCGAGTTCTACATCTTCGACGACGTCCGGTTCGAGACCCGCCAGAACGCCGGCTACTACTACATCGACTCCATCGAGGGCGCCTGGAACACCGGCAAGGCCACCGAGGGCGGCAACCTCGGCTACAAGCCGCGCTACAAGGGCGGCTACTTCCCGGTGCCGCCGATGGACCACTTCACCGACCTGCGTTCGGAGATGGTCCGCAACCTCATCGAGTGCGGCATCGACGTCGAGATGCAGCACCACGAGGTGGGCACGGCCGGCCAGGCGGAGATCGACTTCAAGTTCGGGACGCTGCTCAAGACCGCCGACAACCTGATGCTGTACAAGTACATCATCAAGAGCACGGCGATGGAGTTCGGCCACACGGTCACGTTCATGCCCAAGCCGATCTTCGGCGACAACGGCTCCGGCATGCACTGCCACCAGTCGCTGTGGAAGGACGGCTCGCCGCTGTTCTACGACGAGGTCGGCTACGCGGGCCTGTCCGACACGGCCCGCTACTACATCGGCGGCCTGCTCAAGCACGCGCCGTCGCTGCTGGCCTTCACCAACCCGACGGTCAACTCCTACCACCGCCTGGTGCCGGGCTACGAGGCGCCGGTCAACCTGGTCTACTCGCAGCGCAACCGGTCGGCCTGCGTCCGCATCCCGATCACGGGCTCCAACCCGAAGGCCAAGCGCATCGAGTTCCGGGTGCCCGACCCGTCATGCAACCCGTACTTCGCCTTCGCGGCGATGCTCATGGCCGGCATCGACGGCATCCGCAACAAGATCGAGCCGCCGGAGCCCGTCGACAAGGACCTCTACGAGCTCCCGCCCGAGGAGGCCCGCAACATCCCGCAGGTGCCCGGCTCGCTCAGCGACGTGCTCAACGCGCTGGAGGAGGACCACGACTACCTGCTCGAAGGCGGCGTCTTCACGCCTGACCTGATCGAGACGTGGCTGTCGTACAAGCGGGAGAACGAGGTCGACCCGATCCGCCTCCGGCCGCACCCGCACGAGTTCGAGCTCTACTACGACGTGTGACCGGCGACCGCGCGGTGACGTGCGTGTTCACCGCGCGGTGTCCTCTGTCAGCCGAGGTCGGGCGGCGTGGGCGAAGGGTCCCGCCGCCTCACCCCTGCCTCGGCCGTCTCGCGGATCCGCTCCAGGGTCCGTCGCATGCCCTCCCGCAGCTCGGCGCGGCGGTCGTGGCAGCCGAACAGCGTGCCGATGATGAACCACCCGAGGCGGGTGAGCGGTTCGGTGACGTCGTAGGACTCCTCCAGCCTGGTGCCTGGGCCGTCAGGTTCGAGCCGGTAGCGCCAGACGAGCGTGCCGGCGAACTTCTCGGTGCGGGAGAAGGCGAACTCCCGTCCCGGCCGCGCCTCGACGACGACCGGGCGGTTCTTCCACGCCGGGCCCCTGCGGACCTTGTTGACCGCTTCGAACCGGGCGCCCACGGCCGGACCCGTCGCCCCGTCCAGCCACGTGCAGCGCAGGATCTCCGGGCTGAACTCGGGCGTTCTCGTCACATCGCTGACCAGGTCGTACACCGCCTCGGGCGGAGCCTCGACATACAGGCTCACCTGGTCATGGTCGAGTGTCTGCATCAGTGCCTCCGATCGTCGTGTATCGGGCGAAGAACAGGTCGAGCGCGGTCTCGGTGAGGCCGGTGAACAGGCCGGTCTCGTAGCCGGCCGCGGGCTCGTTGGCCAGCTGCTGGGAGATCAGGCCGCTCAGCACGACGGTGTAGAGCCGCAGCGCCTCGGGCGAGACCGCCTCCGCGGTCAGGTGGCCCAGGCGTACGGCCGCGGCGAACTCGGCGCGCGCCGCCTCCATCTGCCGGGCGCTCGCGGCGAACGTCTCCGGGGTGGGGGTGAATCCGGGCACGGGCCGCCAGAACAGCAGCTGGGCCAGTGCGGGGTTCTCCACCGCCCAGCGCACGAGCGCCCGGGCCGACGCCCTGATCCGGGGCACTCCGGGGGGCAGCGGCTCGACGGCGGCCCGGACGGCCGCCTCGCTGCGCGCGATCCCCCGGGCGAACAGGGCGTCGTACACGGCGTGCAGCGAGGAGAAGTACTTGTAGAGGGAGGGCTGGCGCATGCCCAGACGCCGCGCGATCTCCGACATCGACACCCCTGCGACGCCGGCCGATTCCATGATCGAGACCGCGATGTCCAGCGCCTCGTCGATCGTCGCCTGGCGCCGTGCGAGCCGGCGGGCGTTGGGGGGCGAGGTGCTATGAGGGCTAGCCATGGCTATAGCCAATAGCCGTCCGGCCGGCCTGTCGACACCTCGCCACGGAGATGTTCTCCTTACCCGCGCCGTCGTCCAACCAAAGGCGCTCGTTCGTCGTCCAAGGGATCACGATCATCTGGACGGACGGAGCATCGATGGGCGAGCGCGTCCGGCGGGGGTACGTCCTCTGCCTCGGGTTGGTGGCGGTGACGGTGGCGGGGTGCGTGGTGCCCGTCCTCGGTGACCCTATGCCTCGGCCGGTCGGCCTGGAGCGTACGGACGATGGGCATCTCAAGATCGTGGTGCCTCTGTGCGACGGCGAGGGGGTCTCCGCCGTCAAGGTGCAGGAGCACCAGACCTGGCGCCTGGTGTGGCAGGCCTCCCTGCCCGTGCGGACGGCGGAGCAGTACGGGACGATCATTCTCGGGGACGCGAGCGGGTTCGGCCGTCAGGAGACGCCGCTGCGGGAGGCGGTGCCGCCGCACATCGGCGTCAGCGTGAAGCTGTCGAGCGGTCACCCGGCCGGGCGCGGGTTCCTTCTGAGCGAGGTCGTCGGCGGCGGCCGGGTGAGCCATTTCGACGGGGAGGTGCTGACGGAGGAGGAGTTCCGGCGGCGGGTGACCGATGAGTACTGCTGATCCCGTCAGACGGCGGTGTCGAAGCGGGGGCCGGACGGGGTGAGGATCGCCGGGTGCGGGGCGGCGACGGACCAGAGGGCGGTCAGTTCGGCCGCGAGCGCGTCCATCAGGGCCTCGACGTCGGCGCGGGCCGTCTCGTGCAGGGCCTCGGCGACGATGAGGACGTCGGCGGTGTCCGGGCTTACGGCGGACAGCCCGCTCTGCCGGTTCGTCCAGCGGCGCGCGTGGGCGCGGCCCTCGGCGTCGGCGAAGACGACCTCGCCGGGCGCCGGGTGCTCGTCGTCGCCGGAGAAGGTGAGGTAGGTCTCCTCGCCGGTCGCGTACCGCACCTCCAGGTCTCCCGCGACGCGGGAGAGGTCGAAGACGGCGACCGGGATCGCGTAGGCGATGGACACCGCGTTGCACAGGTCGATGAGGGGGTGCAGCCGGGGCAGGGCGCCCTCCTTGCGGAAGCGGCGCAGCAGCGACTCCGAGGCGCATCTGTACTGGGTGGGCTTGAGCCCCATTCGGGTGAACGCCCGCCGCCAGGCCTGGATCTCCGGGAGCTCGCTCTCGGTGGCGGTGGCCAGGCGTTTGGCGGCGGCCTCGGCGTACGGGACCAGCCGGTCGTCCACGGAGACGCCGGCGTTGAGGCCGCGCGCGACGAGGACACCGGGCACCAGCTCGGGGAAGTCGCGCCACAGGGCGGCGGAATGCTGGAAACGCACAACCGATCACGATACCCGGACCCGGCGGGCCCGGGCGGTAGCCAGGCCGTAGCAGGCGCAGGTGAGCGCGGTGAGTACGGCGGCGACCAGCAGCGGGCGGCCGACCACGCCCATGACGGCGACGCCGAGCGTGGCCCCGGCCTGGCGGAAGGCGTTGAGCACGCCGCCCGCCGTGCCGGCCGTGCCCGCCGGGGCCCGGCCGACCATCCCGGCCATGAGCGCGGGCAGCACGAACGACAGCCCGAACCCCATCACCACCAGCCACGGCGCGACCGCCTCGGTGAGCGCCAGCCCGCCCAGCCCGGCCGCGACGAGGGCGAGGCCGCCGAGGATGGGCGGGCGCGGCCCGTGGCGGGCGACGAGGCGGCCGGTGAGCAGCGGGTTCACGGTCATGGGGAGCGTGAGCGGCAGGAAGGCCAGGCCGGCGGCCATCGGGGTGAGGTGGCGGACGTCCTGGAACAGCAGGGTGAGGACGAACAGGGCGCCGGAGAAGGCGAAGTTCGCGGCCACGCCCGCCAGCAGCTCGGGCCAGGTGGCGGCGAGCAGGCCGCCGGGCAGGGCCGGCGCGTGGCTGCGGCGTTCGGTGACCACCAGGGCCGCCAGCGCGGCCACGGCCGACCCTGCCGCGACGGGCGAGGCGTCGATCAGGGCCTCGGCCAGCAGTCCGAGGAACGCGCCCGCGAGGATCTGCACCCGCCAGTCGATCCCGCGTACGCCGCGAGGGGAGGTCACCGGGCGCATGACCAGCAGGCTGACGACGGCGGGCGGCACGTTGACGAGGAAGACGGCGCGCCAGCCGTACAGGTCCACGAGCAGTCCGCCGAGCAGCGGCCCGGCGGCGAGCGCGGTGCCGGTGAGCGCGGCCCACACGCCGGTCGCGCGGGCGCGGGCGGCGGGCGAGGGGTACAGCTCGGCCAGCAGCCCGAGCGAGCCGCCGGTGCAGAGCGCGGCGGCCACGCCCAGCAGCGCCCGCGTCCCGATCAGCACGCCGAGGTGCGGCGCGGCGGCGCACAGCAGCGAGAGCCCGCCGAACGCCGCCACGCCCAGCTTGAACACGCGGGCCGCGCCGTAGCGGTCGGCGACGGCGCCGCCGGCGAGGAGGGCGGCGGCGAAGGCGACGGTGTAGGCGTTCACGGCCCACTGCTGGCCGGCCGGCGCGCCGCCGAGCGAGTCCCGGAGGTCGGGCAGGGCGACGGTGAGCACGGTGGTGTCGAGTATCACCAGGAAGTAGGCGAGGGAGAAACCGAACAGACGCATGCCGCCCAGCCTGCGGAAATCCGCCCGTCCCGCTCAACAGGGACGGCCTGAGGGAGCGTTCGGGGAAACCGTATGCTGGCCGGCATGGATTTGCGGCAGTTGCGGGGATTCGTGGCGGTGGCGGGGGCCGGAACGGTCACCGAGGCCGCCCACGCGCTCGGCCTGGCCCCGGCCTCGGTGTCGGAGCAGGTGCGCCGGCTGGAGCAGAGCCTCGGCGTGACGCTCTTCGAGCGGACGCCCCGGGGGATGCGGCTGACCGAGCCGGGCGCGGTGCTGCTGGAACGGGCGCGGGGGCTGCTGGATCACGCCGAGGAGGTGCGCCTGGCGGTGACCGCCGAACGGCGCCGGATACGGGTGGGCGCGCTGGAGATGGTGGCCGCGGCCCGGCTGCCCGCGGTGATCCGCCGGCTGGCCGAGCGCCGTCCCGACCTGGACGTGGACGTACGCGCCCTGACCCGGCGCGACCTGCTGGCCGAGGTGGCCGGCGGGCGGCTGGACGCGGCGCTGCTGCTGGACACCGGACCGCGGGTGGGCGGGCTCGGCTTCGACCCGCCGGACGGGCTCGACTTCCTGGACGTGGGCGAGGTGCGGCTGTCGCTGGTCGCGGCGCCGGGCGGTGACACCGAGCCCCTGCTGGTCAGCCCGCGCGGCTGCTCGATCAGGCTGGCCGCCGACCGGCTGCCGGACGCCGGGCCGCGCAGGGAGCTGACCAGCATCGCGACCGCCCGCGAGTGGGCCAGGCAGGGGCTCGGCAGCGCGCTGCTGCCGGACTTCGCCGTGGACGCCGACCTGGCCGCCGGCACGCTGGTCCCCCTGGGCCCGCCCGCCGCCGACGCCGGTCCGCCGTTCACGCTGGCGCTGCGGCTGGTGTGGCGGCGCGGGCGGGAGCCCACCCTGCGCGACGTGCTCTACGCCATGGCGTCCTGAGCCTCCGGGGCGTCCTGCGCGAGGGCGGCCAGGAGGTCCGGGAGGCGGCCGGTGGCGGCGGCGACCCGGAGCGTGTCCTGGTATTCCCGCCAGTGCGCGACCTGCCCGTCGCGCGCCCTGAGCACGCCGATGAAGGGGGCCGAGCGCCGCTCGCCGGTGCCCGGGAGGGCGGCGCCGAGCTCGTACTCGACGATGACGACGCCGGGATCGGCGGTCTCGTGCACGGTGACCTCGCTCATCTCCAGCCGGAAGGGCAGCGCGGCCCGTCCCGGCCGGGCCAGGCCGAGGAACGCGGCCCGCCCCTCGATCCTGCGGGGCCGTCCGGGGGCGGCGAACGGGGTCTCCACGACGACGTCCTCGGCCCAGACCTCCTCGTCGTCGTGCTCGCCGCTCAGGTAGCCCCGCAGCCGGTCGAACACCTCGCGTGCGCTCATGGCGCCCTCCTCGGGATTAAGATGAGTACGCACTCACGTTCAGCGAACATAATGAGTGCCCACTCAGCTTGTCAACGAGGAGAGGGAGGACGCCGGTGGCCCAGTTGCGTGCCGACGCCCGGCGCAACCGCGAGCGCATCCTGGCCGCCGCCGAGGAGGTCTTCGCCGAGCGCGGCGCGTCGGCGTCCACGGAGGAGGTGGCGGCCCGCGCCGGGGTGGCGATCGGCACGGTGTTCCGGCACTTCCCGACCAAGGACGACCTGCTCGCCGCGATCTTCAAGGCGCTGCTCGCCCGGCTGGTGTCCGAGGCGGGCGAGCTGGCGGGGGGCGGCGATCCGAAGACGGCGCTGTTCGCGTTCTTCACGCGCGTCGTGGAGGCGGCGGCGGCCCGCAGGACCGTGGCGGAGCTGCTCACGGGCGGCGGGGCGGGCCTGCGGCTCGGCGGCGCGCTCCGGGCGCTGGACGAGCCCCTGGGGACGCTGCTGCGCCGCGCTCAGGAGGTGGGCGCGGTCCGCGAGGACGTACGGCTGGAGGAGGTGACCGCCCTGCTGGCGGCCGCCTCGCAGGCGGCCCTGCTGTCCGGCTGGACGCCGGAGCTGCAGGACCGCACGCTGGAGATCATCTTCAGGGGTTGCCGGCCCTGAGCCGGTAGAGGACGGTCCGGCGCAGAGGGCTGCCCTCCGGCACGGACGGGAAGTCGAAGTCCTCGGCCGGGTCCCTGGTCATGCCGAGGCGCTGCATGACGGCCTGCGAACGCAGGTTGGTGGTGGCCGTCATGGAGATGATGTCCGTCAGGCCGGCCTCCTCGAACGCGTACGTGACCACCCGCCTGGCGGCCTCGGTGGCGTACCCGTGACCCCAGGCCGGGCGGGCCAGCCGCCAGCCGATCTCGGCGGCGGGCAGGAAGGGCGCGTCGAACGTCTGCCAGATCAGCCCGGTGAAACCGATGAACTCACCGGTGCCGATGACCTCCAGCGCCCACAGGCCGTAGCCGCGCTCGTCGAACTGCCGCTCGATGCGGTCCACCATGGTGTCGCTCTGCTCGCGCGTGAGCAGAGCGGGGAAATGCTCCATGACCTCGGGGTCGGCGTTCATGGCCGCGAAGGGCTCGCGGTCCTCCTCGCGCCATCTGCGCATGATCAGCCGTTCTGTCTCCATCCGACCAACACTACGGCGTCAGCGCCGGGACCGGATCCCTGTCAGGCGGCGCAGGACGTCCCACCAGAACGGCGCCCCGAACAGCAGCGCCACGTACGTCAGCAGGAAGCCCGGCCAGTGGCTGGGCGTCATCAGGCGGTCCCACCAGGTGGAGCCGTTCCAGTCGACGCTCGGCTCGCCCTCCTCCGGGATCGACACGCTCACCAGGGCCTGGCCGAGCATCCGCACCAGGGCGGGCTGGCTCATCGTCTCGGTGACGCAGTGCACGGGGTCCGCGCCCGCGCACCGGGCCTTCAGCTCGCTGTACGCGTCGGGCCCGGCCTCGGACACGGCGGTCACCGAGGCGCGGAAGGCGTTGTCGCGCAGCAGCGTCTTGGCGTACTCCAGCCCGTCCATCGTGAATACCAGCGTCACCAGCAGGCTCAGCGCGGCGAGCACCCACTTGACGTAGCGCTTGTAGAGCAGCGACAGCCGCTGCATCTCGCCGTCGAACCAGGTCTCGACGCCCTGGCGGAAGCGGTCGAGGTCGCGCTGGGCGGTCTCCCAGATGCCCTTCAGGTGGCCGTACAGGGGGCTGTCGGCGGCCTTGAGCTTGGCGAGGAAGCGCTCCACGTCGCCGTCCTCGCTCGTCGCCAGCTCCATGACCGCGACCGAGAAGCGGCCGGGCGGGATGTCGGCGATGCTGGTGCGCCCGCGCTTGGCGTGGTCGATCTCGCGTACCCGCTCGTAGAGCAGCTTGATCATGGCGTCGTCGGCCTTGGCCCGCGGCTCGGGCACCGCGCCGGCCTCGGACGGGGCGGGCAGGTCGCTGTAACGGGGACGCGGGTCACGCAGGAACGGCAGCCGGGTGAAGACGTCGCGTACGCGGGCGGGCAGCCAGGATCCGTTCAGGTCGGCGCCGTCCAGCGTGTCCCTGAGGTAGGCCCACAGGAACTTGCTGCGGATGGACAGCAGCCGCACGACCCCCTCGTTGATGCCGCTCACCAGCAGCGACAGCAGCAGGAACGTCACGGCCAGGCCGAGGGCGAGATCCACGTAGACGGATAACATCGCGCCTTGATACACCCGGGGTACGGCGGCCATCAACCCCCGTAGAAGACCCGTTCCACCACCTTGCGGGCGCGGCGGGTGACCCGGCGGTAGTCGTCGAGGAAGTCCTCCGAGCCGTCGGGCGGATAGCCGAGGGTCTGGGCGATGAGCCGGCGCTCGCCCGCGTCGCGCGGCACGCTGTCACCGGGCCGGCCCTTGACCAGCATGAGCGCGTCGCGTACGCGGGAGACGAAACGCCACGACTCGGCCAGCACGGCCTCGTCGGCGGGGGCCAGCAGCTCCTCGGCGACGGCGGCGCGCAGTGCGTCGAGCGTGCGGGTGGTGCGCAGCGACGGGAGCGTTCCCGCGTGCCGGAGCTGCAGGAGCTGGGCCACCCACTCCACGTCGGAGAGCCCGCCCGGCCCGAGCTTGGTGTGCAGGGCCGGGTCGGCGCCGCGCGGCAGCCGCTCGGCCTCCATGCGGGCCTTGAGCCGCCGGATCTCGCGTACGGCGTCGTCGGGCAGCCCGCCCTGCGGGTAGCGCAGCTCGTCCGCCATGGCGGTGAACGCCGCCCCCAGCTCCGCGTCGCCGGCCGAGAACCTGGCCCGCAGCAGCGCCTGCGACTCCCACGGCGACGACCAGCGACCGTAGTAGGCCCGGTAGGAGGCGAGCGTGCGCACCAGCGGCCCCTGGCGGCCCTCCGGACGCAGGTCGGGGTCGATGAGCAGGGGCGGGTCGGGCGCGGGCAGCGACAGCAGCCTGCGCAGCTCGTTGGCGACGGCGAAGGCGGCGTCGGTGGCCTCGCGCTCGTCCACCCCCGGACGCGGCCGGTGGACGAACATGACGTCGGCGTCGCTGGCGTAGGAGCACTCCAGGCCGCCGAGCCGGCCCATGGCGATGATCACGAACGACGTGACGTCGCCGGCCTTGCGGAGCGCGGCGTCGAGCGCGGCCTGGAGG
Organism: Nonomuraea sp. AD125B; assembly: GCF_041402765.1. Lineage (NCBI taxonomy): Bacteria > Bacillati > Actinomycetota > Actinomycetes > Streptosporangiales > Streptosporangiaceae > Nonomuraea > Nonomuraea sp. AD125B. Next base: position 358,457 of record NZ_JBGLOU010000009.1, read on the forward strand.
GTGACGTCGTTGAGCGCCGACAGCGCGCAGCCCACGGCCTCGATGTCGATGAGGCCGGACAGGTCGGCCACGGCGGTGCGGAACAGCTCCCTGCGGCGCAGCGCCCGCACGGCCGCCACCGCGGTCTCCGGGTCGCCGTCGGCGACGTAGCGGGAGCTCGCCGCCGCGGCCTCGCCGGCCAGCGACTCAGGGGAGCGTACGGCGAGCTCCTCGTCCGAGCCGAGCAGGGCGACCGCCTCGGGGGCGTGCATGAGCAGGCCGGTGGCGTAGCGGCTGGTGCCGAGCACCTTGGCCATCCGCGCGGCCACGGCGGTCTCGTCGCGCAGCAGCCGGAGGTACCACGGGGTGGCGCCGAGCTTGTCGCTGACCTGGCGGAAGCCGAGCAGGGCCGCGTCGGGGTCAGGTGTGTCGGCGAACCAGCCGAGCATGACCGGCAGCAGCGTGCGCTGGATCGCGGCCCGGCGCGACACGCCCGAGGTGAGCGCGGCGATGTGGCGCAGCGCGCCGTTGGGGTCGAGGTAGCCGAGCGCCTCCAGCCGGTCGGCGGCGGCGGCCGTGGACAGCCGCGCCTCCGACTCCTGCAGCCGCGAGACGGCCTGCAGCAGCGGCCGGTAGAACAACTTCTCGTGCAGCCGCCGCGCCTCCCTGGCGTGCCGCCGCCACCGGGCGGTGAACTCCCCCACCGGGTCGGCGTGCATGCCGAGCGCGCGGCCGAGCCTGCGCAGGTCGGCCTCCGCGGTGGGCACGATGTGGGTGCGGCGCAGCCGGTGGAGCTGCAGCAGGTGCTCGACCCGGCGCAGGAACGCGTACGCCTCGGCCAGGCCGCGGGCGTCGTCGCGGCCGACGTAGCCGCTGCGGGCCAGGGCGGCCAGCGCGGGCAGCGTGGCCCGGCGGCGCAGCAGCGGGTCGAGCCGCCCGTGCACGAGCTGCAGGAGCTGCACCGCGAACTCGATGTCGCGCAGCCCGCCGGGGCCCAGCTTGAGCTGGCGCTCGCCCTCGGCGCGGACGTGCGCCTCGACCCGGCGGCGCATGGCCTGCACGTCCTCGACGAAGTGCTCGCGGGTGGCGGCTGCCCACACCAGGTCGTTGACGGCCTGGACGTAGGACTCCCCCAGCGTGAGGTCGCCCGCCACCGGACGGGCCTTGAGCAGCGCCTGGAACTCCCACGTCTTGGCCCACCGCTGGTAGTAGGCGAGGTGGCTGGCGAGCGTGCGCACCAGCGGCCCCGAGCGGCCCTCGGGGCGCAGGCCCGCGTCCACCTCCCACAGCGCGCCCTCGGGGGTGGTTGCGGTGCAGGCCCGCATCATGGCCTGGGCCAGGCGGGTGGCGGCGCGCAGGGCCTTGGTCTCGTCGGCGCCCTCGCGCGGCTCGGCGACGAAGATCACGTCCACGTCGCTGATGTAGTTGAGCTCGCGGGCGCCGCACTTGCCCATGCCGATGACCGCGAGGCTCACCCCCGAGGCGTCGACCTCGGTGCGGGCGACGGCGAGCGCGGCCTCCAGCGCGGCCCCGGCCAGGTCGGACAGCTCGGCCATGACCTCCTGCGGCGTGGCCTGCCCGGTGAGGTCGCGGGCGGCCAGGTGCATGAGCCGGCCCCGGTAGGCCACGCGGAGCGCCGTCAGGACGTCCTCGCCGGTCGCCGCCGGCTCGGGCGCGGCGGGGTCGGCTCCGACCGCGCGCAGCAGCTCGTCCCTGGGGTCGTCCTGGTCCGGCCGGGCCAGGCGGGCGATGTCGCCGGGGTGGCGTACGAGGTGCTCCCCCAGGGCGTCGCTGACGCCGAGCACGGCGAGCAGCCTGGTCCTGAGCCCGTCGTCGGCGCGGAGCGCGTCGAGGACGGCGGGGTCGCGTTCGGCGAGCCGGGTCAGGGAGCCGAGGGCGAGGTCGGGGTCGGCGACGTCGACCAGCGACTCCAGCAGGTCGTCGAGACGGGGGTCGGCCTGGCGGACGAGCTGGGCGGCCCGGGCGCCGTCGGCGAAACCGAGCTTGGCGAGTCGCGCGGCGGTGGATTCGATCCTGGGCACCTCTCCATTTTGCAGGAGTCGCGCTGATCGCCCTAGTATGACAACGCAACGTTGCGTTGTGTTCGAGAGGAGGCCGGTATGACGGAGGGCGACGCGAGCCCGGCGGTGACGGCGGGCGTGGCATGGGGGCTGCTGGCGGCGTGGGCCGTCCACGACGCCGAGGAGCTGGTCACGATGGCGGGCTGGCTGCGCGAGGCCCGGCCCTGGCTGGAGGAGCGGTTTCCCGACGTTCCGTGGGAGCGGCTGGAGATGTCGCAGGCGCACGTCAACGTGGCCATCGGCCTCATGGGCGGGATCGTGGCGGCTGCGGCGGCCCGCGGGGCGGCGACGGGCGGGCGCAGCCCGGCCTTCCAGACGGTGCTGGCCGGGTTCGGGGTGCACGGGGTGGTGCACCTGGCGCAGTCGGCGCTCGTCCGTGGCTACACGCCGGGGGTGGCGACCGCGCCCGTGGTGGTGATCCCGTACGCGTGGTGGGCGTGGCGGCGGCTCAGGGCCGCCGGGGTGCCCATGGACGCGGGCGGGCGGGCGGGCGTGGCGGGGCTCGCGGCGCTTCCCCTGGCGCTGGGGGCCGTGCACGGCCTGGCGCACCTGCTCACGCGCGCCCGCCGCCCGGAGGAGAGCGGGCCGCTCAGGCGCCGCCCGCTCCGGCGGCGCCTTCCCTGACGACGCCCTCTCTGACGGCGCCCTCTCTGACGGCGCCCTCTCTGACGGCGCCCTCTCTGACGGCGCCCTCTCTGACCACGGCCGCGAAGGCGTGCGCCACGGGCCGCCAGGCTGCGACGAGGTCCGGCTCCGCCGCCTTGACCTCACGGTTCAGGTCCTCGGCGGCGTCCAGGCCGGACTCGTACGTCCAGGAGGCGAAGATCTCCGGGGTGGCCTCGGGATGGAACTGCACCGCCCAGGCCGCCTCCCCCAGGCGGTAGCCCTGGTTCGGGTACTGCGAGCCGGTCATCAGCGGCACCGCGCCCTCGGGCAGCCGGGTCATCGCGTCCTGGTGGTACTGGACGGCGGGCACCGTGCCGACGCCGGCGAACAGCCGGTCCTCGCGCGCGGCGGGCAGGGCGGAGACCTCGCACAGCCCCACCTCCAGGCCGTTCCCGCCCCGCTCCACCGCGCCGCCGCAGGCCAGGGTGAGGAGCTGGGCGCCGAGGCAGACGCCGAGCGTGGGCGTGCCCTCGTCCACGGCGCGGCGCAGCAGGTCGCGGGTGGCGGGCAGCCAGGGGCTGCGCTCGTCCTCCCAGGCCGCCGCCGCGCCGCCGAGCACGACGAGCCCGTCCGCGGCCCGCGCCGGCACCTCGTCCCCCAGGTAGGGCCGGACGACGTCGCAGGCGATGCCGAGCCACCCGGCGAGATAGCCGAGCCCGGCTTCCCGCTCGTGCTCGATGACCGTGATTCGCATAACGGTAATTATGGGAGAAACTTCCCCATTGGCCAGCCTCAGCGGCGGTACCTAAGATCCGGGCATGACCTTCGCATTCGACGACGTGGACGGCCTGCGCATCGCCCGCGCCGGCTCCGGCCCCCGCCTGATCATCGCCGTCCACGGCATCACCGCCTCCCTCATGTCCTGGGGGGCGGTCGCCCGCCGCCTGCCGGACGACTGGACGCTCGTCGCCGTGGACCTGCGCGGCCGCGGCCACAGCGCGGGCCTGCCCGGCCCGTACGGGCTGCCCCGCCACGCCGAGGACGTCCTGCGCGTCGCCGAGCACGTGGGCGCGGACGGCGGCACGGTGCTGACCGGCCACTCCATGGGCGCGTACGTGGCCGTCCTCGCCGCCGCGCGGCGCGACTTCGCCCGCGTGGTGCTGGTGGACGGCGGCCTGCCGTTCCCGCCGCTGCCCGAGGGCGTGGACCCGGACGCGGCGCTGGCGGCGGCCCTGGGGCCCGCGCTCGACCGGCTGCGGCAGACGTACCCGTCGGCGGAGGCGTACGTCGAGTTCTTCAGGAACCATCCGGCCTTCGCCGGCCACTGGAGCGACGACGTCGAGGAGTACGTGCGCTACGACCTGACCGGCCCCGAGGGCGCGCTGCGCTCGCGCGCGGTGCCCGAGGCGGTGCGTGAGGACGGCCGCTGGCTGCACACCGAGCAGGCCGCGCTCTCGGCCGCGCTGGAGGCGGTCAAGGCGCCGATGACCCTGCTGCGGGCGCCGCGCGGACTGCTGAACCAGGACGTGCCGATGCTCCCCGACGACCTGGCCGCCCCCTGGACCGCCCGGCTGCCCGGACTGCGCGACGAGGTCGTCCCCGACTGCAACCACTACACGATCGTGTTCGACGACCGCTGCGTCGCGACCGTCGTGGACCGGCTCACGGCCCCGTGACCGACGGAGACGAAAGCGCCCACCCCGCGGGGAGCGGGGTGGGCGGGACGTTCTCGCGCAGGGGTCAGCGTGGAGCGATCCAGGTGGCCCGGCCGGCGGCCACCAGCGTGCCGTCCACTTCGTAGATGCCGCTCTCGCCGTACATCTTGCGGCCGTCGCGGCCGGTCGGGCGGGCGACCACGGAGTAGCGCCCGCCGGGGTGCACCTGGCCGTGGATCTGCACGGCGAGGCGGCCGAGCAGCGCGCTCTCGCCGGGGCCGAAGTGGGCCCAGCCGGTGATGCAGTCGAGCACCGCGCCGATGATCGAGGCCGGCACGCCGTCCTCGCCCGCGACCGTGAACGGCACCCGCCAGCCGGCCGCGACCAGGTCGGATCCGGGCACCGGGCCGGGGAAGATGCGCAGGCCGTCGCCCGGCTCACGCAGGCCGCAGGCGAAGCACTCGGCGAAGGGGTGCGCCTTGAGCCCGGCGAAGCCGGCCTCGGCGCGGGCGGCGTCGTTGAACGGCACGAAGCCCGGCCCCTTCAGGTCCTCGGCCACCGGGATGGCCTCGACGAGCAGGTCGTCGCCGCGGGAGAGGGAGACGCTGTTGGCGACGTGCTCCAGCCGCAGCTCGGTCTCCAGCGGGGTGGGGGCATGGAGCGTGACCTCGACGGCTGATCGGCCACCGTTGAGCGCCTCCGCCATCGTCCCCGCGATCCAGCCGCCGTTGGCGACTCCTTCCGGGCCGCGGAAGCGCTGCGGAACGGTCAACACGGTCTGCAGGGCAGCCGTCGTCATGCCACACCTCCTATGTCGCCACAAGGGCGCGAAGTCCTGAAATATCAAAAAGAACGGGCCGATTTTACTGGACTCCCGCTTTACCCGAGGGCAGGGGGGTCGTAACGTCCCGATCCATACACCGCGTAACGCCTCGAAGGGGTCCGATACTTCCCACCCTGGGTCGGACGCTAGGCACCGCACATGCCGCGGAGGTGACTCGGGGGTCAGAAGCAACGAAAATCGGCCTCACTCCGCGAGCTCTTCCGGAGTGAGACCGATCAAGGCGTTGGACAGCACTTTAGCTCGGGTTTCCGGCGTCCCGCACACCATTCGGCCGATACGAGCGGCCTTCGGGTTCCGTACGGATTCGCGCCGGGCCGCTTCCTCGGCCAGTCTGGGAGACACCCGCCCCCGCGAGGAGACACCGGGGGCGCACGGGGAGAAGGAGACGGTGGAGCGTGCTGGACGATCCGGCCTGCGCCGGCGCGGTGCGTTATCCGCCCGGCTCCCTGGTCATCCTGACCGGGCTGCCGGGTGCGGGCAAGACGACCCTGCTGCGCCGCCTGTACGGGCTGCACGGCGCGGAGAGCGCCCCCGTCGCCCGCGGAGCGGTCGTGGTGATCGACTCCTACCAGTCCAAGCAGCACTGGGCGGGCCGGCTCGGGTGGGCGCCGCAGCCGGTGCGCCGGGCCGTCGTCTTCGCCACGCACCTGGCCCGCATCAGCCGGGCCCTGTCCTCCGGGCGCGCGGTCGTGGCGCACAACCGGGGCTGCGCGCCGTCGGTGCTGCGGGGCTTCGACCGGCTGGCCAGGTGGCACGGGGCGCGGCTGCACCTGCTGCTGCTGGACACGCCGCCGGAGACGGCGCTGGCGGGCCAGCACGAGCGGGGCAGGGTGGTCGCCGCGCGTACGTTCGCCCGGCACCGGCGCAGGTGGGAGGGGCTGATGGCGCGCGTCAGGAGCGGCGACCCGGCGCCCGCGGCCGTCGCCCACGTCATCGACAGGGACGCGGCCGCCCTGCTGGAGGCCATCGTGTTCGGGCCCGACCATGATCCGGTAAGGGAAGGTTTCCCCATAACGGAATAACCTCATTCCCACCGATTCCTCCGGTAACTCCTTACGCTGGCCCCTCAACGTCAACGGGGAACGTTCCGACGTCGGCCACGGGGAGCCGCGGAGTCGCTGAGCGCTGCTCGCACTCCGCATGAGCGCCGGCGGATGGACCCCCTCAACCCCCCGGAGGTCCAGTGAGACTACGGTCTCTGCTGGCGGGCGCGTCCGTGCTCGCCTTCACCACCACGGGCGCGCTGATCGCCGCCCCCGCCCACGCCGCGGCGGGCGATCCCGAGGTCGCCAAGAACGTCACGGCCGAGGTGCGCGGCGGGCACAAGGTACGCGCCGTCATCGAGCTGAAGAAGGGCCAGAGCGTCGACGCGGTGGCCGCCGACACCGAGAAGGCGTCCAAGGGCACCCAGGTCGTCGACAAGAAGCTCTCCGACGACTTCCTGGTCGCCAACCTGGACAAGGCGACGCTGGAGGAGGTCAGGACCGACGACCGCGTCGCCGCCGTCTACGAGGACCGCCTGAGCGTCGCCACGCTCGACGTCAGCACCAAGCTCATCGGCGCCGACAAGGCCAACGCGGCCGGCTGGACCGGCAAGGGCTCGACCATCGCCGTCCTCGACACCGGCATCGACCGCGACCACCCGTTCTTCGCCGGCCGCATCGTCGGTGAGGCGTGCTTCTCCGCCACGTCCACGGACCCGTACTACGGGGCCAGGCCGCTTTGCCCCAACGGCCAGTCGGTGCAGACCGGCGCGGGCGCGGCGGACGCCGAGACCGCCGCGTGCGTCGTGAGCGGCGTCAACCAGTGCTACCACGGCACCCACGTGGCGGGCATCGCGGCCGGCAAGAAGGCGGCGGGCGCCCCGTCGAACGGCGTCGCCCCCGAGGCGGGTATCCTGCCGATCCAGGTCTTCACCCGGCTCGACGGCCCGGTCTGCCAGGAGCAGCTGGGCAGGGCCGCGCCGTGCTTCGCCACCTTCGTCTCCGCGCAGAAGGCCGCGCTCCAGTACGTCGACAGCGTGCACGCCGGCAAGAACGTCGTCGCGGTCAACATGAGCCTCGGCGGCGGCGCCAAGCAGACCCGGCACTGCGACACCGACCCGTCGGCCGGCGCGCTGAAGGACGAGATCGTCTGGCTCAAGCAGTTCGGCGTGAGCGTCGTGGTCGCCGCGGGCAACGAGGGCTTCACCGACGGCGTGTCCAGCCCGGCCTGCGTCTCGGCCGCGGTCGCCGTCGGCGCCACCGACGACAAGGACGCCGTGGCGGGCTTCAGCAACCGGGGCGCGCTGCTCGACCTGTTCGCGCCCGGCGTGCAGATCAACAGCGCCGCGCCGGGCGGCGGCTACCGGGTGCTCAGCGGCACCTCGATGGCCGCCCCGCACGTGGCCGGCGCGCTGGCGCTGGTGCGGCAGGCGTACCCGCAGCTGCCCGGCGAGGGCCGGATCGCCAAGCTGCAGGACACCGGCAAGGCCATCACGTACGGCGGCGTGACCACCAAGCGGATCGACCTGACCGCGGCCCTGCCGTCGAAGGCGTCCCCCTCCCCCACCCCGACGCCCACCGGCACCCCGACCCCGGGCCCGTCGGCGACGCCGACCAACACGCCGGCCCCCACGCCCACGACCTCGCCCGAGGACGGCCACAGCAACGTCGACCCCGGCATCTACGGCGACCCGCAGCCCGTGCCCGACACCTGCTCGCGCGGCAGGGGCGGCAAGCCGCTGAGCGCCAAGGCGTGGGCCGTGGAGATGCTGCGCGGCAAGGGCTCGCTGAGCGACGCCACGCTGCGCTGCTACCTCACGCTGGCCCAGAACGGCAGCAAGGTCTTCCCCGAGCTGACCGGCGCGGGCACGCTGGGCAAGGCGTACAAGGTGCTGAACACCAAGAGCAAGGCCGCCAAGGCGCTGCTCGACCGTGAGCTGCTGGCCGCCTGGCTCAACTACGCGCACGGCGTGTACGACTCCTCCGCCAAGGTGCACGGCAGGACGACGCTGAAGCAGGCCGTGGCCACCGCCGAGCGGCACCGCGCGGGCAAGAGCGCGGCCGCCATGAAGAAGGCGGCGCTCTACCTGAACCGCCACGTCAACAAGTAAGGCGCCCGTCCGGTCCCGTCCCCACGCGGCCGGGACCGGACGGCCCCGGCCGCGGGACCGGCGGGCTCAGAGGATCGGCAGGTAGCGGCCGAGCTCGAACTCGGTGACGTGGCGGCGGTATTCGCGCCACTCGGCCCGCTTGTTGCGCAGGAAGAAGTCGAAGACGTGCTCGCCGAGCGTCTCGGCCACCAGCTCGCTGCGCTCCATGACCTCGATCGCGTCGTTGAGCGAGCCCGGCAGCGGCTGGATGCCGAGGGCGCGCCGCTCGGCGCTGGTGAGGGTCCACACGTTGTCCTCGGCCGCGGCCGGCAGCTCGTAGCCCTCCTCGATGCCCTTGAGCCCGGCCGCCAGGATGAGCGCGAAGGCCAGGTAGGGGTTACAGGCGGAGTCGAGCGAGCGGAACTCGATGCGGGTGGAGCCACCCTTGTGCGGCTTGTACATCGGCACCCGGACCAGGGCCGAGCGGTTGTTGTGGCCCCAGCACACGTAGGAGGGGGCCTCGCCGCCCTGGCCCGCGATGGCCTCGGCGCCGCCCCACAGCCGCTTGTAGGAGTTGACCCATTGGTTGGTGATGGCGGTGATCTCGGCGGCGTGCCGCAGCAGGCCCGCGATGAACGACCGGCCGACCTTGGACAGGCGGTATTCGGAGCCGGCCTCGTAGAAGGCGTTGCGGTCGCCCTCGAACAGCGACATGTGGGTGTGCATGCCGGAGCCGGGGTGCTCGGTGAACGGCTTGGGCATGAACGAGGCCCAGATGCCCTGCTCCAGCGCGACCTCCTTCATGACCAGGCGGAAGGTCATGATGTTGTCGGCCGTGGTGAGCGCGTCGGCGTAGCGCAGGTCGATCTCCTGCTGGCCGGGCGCGCCCTCATGGTGGCTGAACTCCACCGAGATGCCCATCGACTCCAGCATCATGATCGCCTGGCGCCGGAAGTCGTGTCCTGAGCTGTGCGGCGTGTGGTCGAAGTAGCCGCCGGAGTCGATCGGCTCGGGCCGCGTGCCGGCCTCGGGACGGTTCTTCAGCAGGAAGAACTCGATCTCGGGGTGGGTGTAGAAGGTGAAGCCCATGTCGGCGCACTTGGCGAGGGTGCGCTTGAGCACCCAGCGCGGGTCGGCGTGCGAGGGCGAGCCGTCGGGCATCAGGATGTCGCAGAAGATGCGCGCGGCCCCCGGCGTCTCGCTGCGCCAGGGCAGGATCTGGAACGTCGACGGGTCGGGCTTGGCGAGCATGTCGGACTCGTAGACGCGGGCGAAGCCCTCGATGGCCGAGCCGTCGAAGCCCATGCCCTCCGTGAACGCGCCCTCCAGCTCGGCCGGGGCGATGGCGACGGACTTGAGGAAGCCGAGAACATCGGTGAACCAGAGCCGGATGAACCGGATGTCGCGTTCCTCGAGCGTGCGGAGCACGAACTCCTGCTGGCGGTCCAAGGCATCCCCTCATGCAGACAGTACAGGTCTCCTATCAGGATGCCGTGTCCGTGTTTCGCACAGGTTACGGGAGGTCGCGGTGAGGACGCCCCCGGACGGTCCCGCCGACGGGCCCGCCGACAGTCCCGCCGACAATGCCGGTGCGAGCCTCGCTGACAAAGCCCCCGCCCCGTCTTACTGTGATCAACGCAGTCAGTCTCGGGGGAGGCAAGGTGGCTATCGACCTGCTCAATCACAAGCTCGATCGGGCCTTCGACCACATCGACGCGAACCGTAACGGGGTCGTCGAGCGTGAGGACCTGCTGGGCCTGGGGGCGCGCATCCTGGTGGGCTTCGGGGAGTCCCCCACCTCGGTCACCGGGGCGAGCCTCGTCGGGAGCTTCGACGGCATCTGGGCCACGCTGGCCCGGACGCTGGAGCGCGACGGCGACTCGGGCATCGCCCGCCCGGACTTCCGCACGGCCATGACGGCCGCGTTCGTGACCGGCGACTCCTACGACGCGGTGTTCCGTCCGGCCACGCAAGCGGTGGCCGAGCTGTGCGACGGCGACCGGGACGGCGACGTCACGATCGGGGAGTTCCGTACGATGCTGAGCGCGTTCGGCGTCGCCTACGACGACGTGGACGCCGCCTTCGACCGGCTGGACCGGGAGGGCCGGGGCACGCTGACCGTGACCGGCCTGGTCGCGGCCGCCGCCGACTTCTACCGCAGCGCGGACCCGAACGCCGCGGGCAACTGGCTGTTCGGCCCGCTGTGAACAACACCGCGGACAACACCGTGAACAACACCGTGAACCAGGCGGAGAGCGCCACGGAGCAGACGGGCACCAACGTGTTCGCCACGGTGCGCACCGCGCTGCGCTCGGTCCTGACCTCGATGATGCCGCTGCCGCGCCGGGGCGGCTCGGCGGCGCTGGCGCTGCTGCCGCTGACCGAGCGGGTGCCCGCGATGGCCGAGCCGTGCCGGATGCACCCCTCCGTGTACGCGATCGAGGCCGCGGTCATCGACTGGGCGCGGCGCACGGGCCTGCGGGCCGATCCGGGCGTCGGCTTCCACCGGATGGCGGCGCGGGCGTTCGCCGAGTTCGACGCGGCCGCGGCGGCGCTGTTCGCGCAGTGGCTGACCTGGCTGTTCCATCTCGACGACGAGCTGGACGAGGGCGAGTGCCCGGTCGAGGTCTTCCAGGGGCTGCTCAGGGGCTCGGCGCGGCATCCGCTGGAGGCGGCCTTCGCCGACCTGTGGCGGGTGACCAGCGCGCGGATGAGCGACCGGTGGCGGGCCAGGTTCGCGGTGGGGCTGCAGCGTCAGCACGACGCCTGCCGCACCGAGGCCGACAACCGGGCGGCGCGCCGCATGCCGACCCTGGAGGAGTACCCGGCGCTGCGCAGGGGCACGGTCGGCCCCTACCTGTACGACCTGGTCGAGCCGTGCCTGCGGGTGGAGGTGCCGGACTGGCTGCACGACTCGGAGCCGTGGCGGCAGCTCGTGGACGCCTGCAGCGACGTCACCGCCTGGTGCAACGACGTCGCCTCGCGGCCGAAGGAGCGCGGCGACGTGCACAACTTCGTGGTGCTCGCGATGCGCCAGCTCGGGCTGGGCGAGCGGGAGGCGACCGCGTGGGTGCTCGACCGGATCGTACGGCGCTGCGAGGACATGCACACGGCCGCCAGGCGGCTGCCGCTGCAGGACCTCGCGCCGAAGGCGGCCAGGGACGTCAGCCTGGTGGCCTGCGCCTACCTGGCCGCGCCGCGCGCCCACCTGGACTGGCTGCTGGAGTCGGCCCGCTACGCCTGACCGGCCAGCATGTCGCCGGCGAGGGTGCGGCGGTAGACGACCTGTTTGCCGACCCGCATCCCGACGGCGAGCCCGCCGCCGCTGAGCACGCCGAGGTGCTGGCTGACCGCGCCAGGCGTGAGGGACATGCGGCCGGCCAGCGCCGAGGTGGTGGCGGGCTCGGCCAGCGCGAGCAGGATCCGCGCCCGGCTGCGCCCGATGAGCGCGGCCAGCGCGCCGGGCGCGGGCGGCGGCCCCTGCTCCCACAGGGTGCCCACGCCCAGCACGGGATAGACGAGCATCGACTGGTACGGGGCCGACATGACGGCCACCGACGGCCAGTGGAACGCGCTGGGCACGAGCACCAGCCCGTCGCCGTGCAGCCCGCCGGTGGCGCACCAGGGCCGGTCCACCAGCAGCCGCTCCCCGGTCCAGGTGACGGCCGGGTCGAGCCCGGCGAACAGCTCGCGCGCCCCGCCCTGGGCGAGCTGACGGGAGCGGCGCAGCACGTCGCGTTCGAGCAGGGCGTACACGCGGGGCCAGAACTCGGCGAAGCACGTCTCCCAGTACGCCTCCAGCGCGTCGGCCGCCCGCGTCACCGTGGCCTCCGGGTCGGCGGCGAGGCGGTCCAGCACGGCGGGGTCGGCCCGGCCGGCCTCGCGCAGGTGCGCCAGCTCGTCGAGGACCCGCTCGGGCGCGGTGCGCCTGACCCGCTCCAGCTCGGCGGCGAAGTCGGGCAGCGGCGTGTCGGGCGGCGGGGTGAGGAAGTCGGCCAGGTAGCCGGTCGGCGGCACGAGCGCCAGCAGCTCGGTGAGGTCCAGCCCGGCCAGCCGGGGGCGCACGGCCTTGATCCACGGCAGGTGCAGGGACTGGCGGGCCGGCCGCCGCAGGGTGCGCAGACTGGCGACGAGCTCCCACAGCGGGGAGAACGCGAACCGGATGCGGGCCACGTCCTCGGGCCGCATCACCCACGTGATGGACATCGTTTAAGTGTGGGCTAAATCGTTCGCCCCGGCCAACCCGGAGGTCGCAGTCTCTGGAGCATGTCGAGCACGTCCGTCGAGAAGCCCCCGTCGTTCCTGCGCGCCCAGGTGGGCGGGCTGCCCCGTCCGTTCTGGGCCCTGTGGGGCGGCACCCTGGTCAACCGCCTGGGCACCATGGTCATGCCCTTCACCGGCGTCTACCTCACCCAGGCCCGCGGTCTGTCGGTGACCGCGGCGGGGCTGGTGATGGGCGTCTTCGGGGTGGGCTCGCTGCTGTCGCAGCCGCTCGCGGGGATGCTGACGGACCGGATCGGGCGGCGGGCGACGCTGTCGGGCGGCATGCTGGCCAGCGGCGCCGCGATGCTCGCGCTGGGCTACAGCGTCTCGCTGCCGGCCGTGCTCGCCTCGATGCTGGTGCTCGGGGTGGTCATCGACCTCTACAGGCCGGCCTCGAACGCGCTGGTCGCCGACCTGGTGGGGCCGGCGGAGCGGCCGCGGGCGTACGGGCTGCTGTTCTGGGGGATCAACCTCGGCTACTCGGTCGGCATGACGGCGGGCGGCTGGCTCGCCGGGCTCGGGTTCCTCTGGCTGTTCTGGATCGACGCGGTCTCCTGCGTGGTCTTCGCGGTGCTGGTGTGGCGGGCCGTCCCGGAGACGCGGCCCGAGGGGGCGCGGCAGGCGACCGGCGGGTTCGGCGCGGTGCTGCGTGACCGGGTGATGGTCGCGTTCACGCTGGTCGTGCTGGGGAACGCGCTGGTGTACGCGCAGACGATGACGATGCTGCCGGTGGCCATGACGAAGGCGGCGGGGCTGTCCACGGCCCAGTACGGCACGGCCATGGCGCTCAACGGCGTGCTGATCGTGGTCGTGCAGCCGCTGGTGTCCGGCTGGCTCGGCCGCCGGGACCCGGCCCGTACGTTCGCCCTCGGCCTGGCCGTGATGGGGGCCGGGTTCGCGCTGACCGCGTTCGTCACGAGCACCCTGGGACTGACGGCGACCATCGCGGTGTGGACGGCCGGCGAGATCGTCACGGCGGGCATCGCGGGCACCATCGTGGCCGCGCTGGCGCCGGAGGAACTGCGCGGCCGGTACGCGGGGCTGTTCGGGCTCGCCTGGTCGGCGGCGGCGGTGCTGGCCCCGCTGCTCGGCGGGCCGCTGCTGGAGCTGGGGCCGCGGGCGCTGTGGTTCACGATCGGCGCGGTCGGCCTGGCCTCGGCCGCCGGAATGCTGGCCCTCGGCCCGGCCATCCGCCGCCGCGCTTGAGCCCCGCTCCGGGTTCTCGTTGAGAAAATTTTGATCTTTTGTTGGCAGTCCGCCGATAATTTTCACCACACGGAAAGGCATCCCCGTGACGACCACGACCAGAACTGTGACAATTCGCCATATGCCGGAACACGTTCTCCCTCTACAGTTACGCCTGACATGCTGACCTTCACCGCTCTCGGACCGTTCCAAGCCTGGACGGACGGTTCCCCTCTCGACCTCGGCGGCCAGAGACAGCGAGCGGTGCTCGCGCGCCTGCTCGTGGCCGGTGGCCGCGCCGTGCCCGTGAACACCCTCATCGACGAGCTCTGGCCGGGCAACCCGCCCGCGCAGGCCCTGTCCACGATCCAGGGCTACGTCTCCCGCCTGCGCCGCGCCCTGGAGCCCGGCCGCGCGCCGCGCGAGGAGGCGGAGGTGCTGGTCTCGGCCCCGCCCGGGTACGCCCTGCGGGCCGGCACCGGGCAGGTGGACGCCTGGCGCTTCGAGAGCCTGGTGAAGTCCGACGGCCCGCCCGCCCAGGTGTGGGCCGACATGGAGACCGCGCTCGGGCTGTGGCGGGGACCGGCGCTGGCCGAGTTCGCCGACCTGAGCTGGGCCGTGACCGAGGCGAGCCGGCTGGAGGAGCTGCGCCTCATCGCCGTGGAGCGGCGGGCCGACGCCGGCCTGGCGCTCGGCCGGGCCACGTCCCTGGTGGCCGACCTGGAGGCGCACGCGGCCGAGCACCCGCTGCGCGAGGAGGCCTGGCGGCTGCTGGCCGTGGCGCTCTACCGGATGGGCCGCCAGGGCGACGCGCTGGCCGCGCTGCGCCGGGCCCGCGCGGTGTGGCGCGACGAGCTGGGCCTGGACCTGACGGCCGGGCTCAAGCGGCTGGAGGCGGACATGCTGGCGCAGCGGCTGGAGGAGCCCTCTCCCGCCGCTCCGCCCGCCGAAGCTCCGGCCGACGCCCCCGCCGCCACGACCTCCGCCGCGTCCGGCGGTGTGCTGCGCGTGCTCGTCGCCGACGACCAGGCGCTGGTACGGGCCGGCGTGAAGGCCATGATCGCCAGCGATCCCGGCGTCCGCCTGGCCGGCGAGGCGGCCAACGGTGAGGAGGCCATCGCGGGCGTGCGCGCCACCCGGCCGGACGTCGTGCTGCTCGACATCCAGATGCCGCACCTGGACGGCCTGGCCGCCGCCCGCCGCATCCTGGCGGGGGAAGACCCGCCCAAGGTCGTCATGATGACCACGTTCGGCAGCGACGAGAACCTGTACGCGGCGCTGCGGGCGGGCGTGAGCGGCTTCCTGCTGAAGACGGCGCCCCCCGAGCAGTTCCTGGCGGCGATCAGGGCGGCGGCGGCCGGGGACGCGCTCATCGACCCGGCGATGACCACCCGGCTGATCTCGGCGTTCGCCGGGCGCACCGACCCGTCCTCTCCCCCGGCGCTGGCCGGCCTCTCCGACGCCCGGCTCGACGTGCTGAAACTCGTCGCGCGCGGGCTGACGAACCGGCAGATCGGGCAGACGCTGTCGCTGCCGGAGGAGGAGGTCGGGACGCTGGTCAAGTCGCTGCTCGAACACCTGGGGCTGTTCGACCGGGCGCAGCTCGTCATGACGGCGTACGAGTCGGGTTTGGTGACTCCTGGCGAAAAAGCGCACTTTTCGTCGCTTTGACGATAAAAATCGGGGGGTACTAGGCTGGGGCGCGTGGCACAACTGCGCATCGCCCTGGCACAGACGAACCCGACCGTAGGCGACCTGAGCGCCAACGCGGACCGGCTGGTCGAGCAGACCCGCGAGGCCGCCGAGCGCGGCGCTCACCTCGTCGTCTTCACCGAGATGTTCCTCACCGGCTATCCCGTCGAGGACCTGGTGCTGCGGACGTCCTTCGTGGACGCCAGCATCCGCACCCTGGAGCAGGTGGCGCGCAGGCTGCGGGAGGAGGGCCTCGGCGAGCTGCCCGTGGTGGCCGGCTACGTCGACCGCGCCGGCCTCGCCCCCCGCGTCGGCCAGCCGAAGGGCGCCCCGCTGGACGCCGCCGCGGTCCTCTTCCGTGGCGAGGTGGTCGCCCGGACCGCC
This sequence comes from Nonomuraea sp. AD125B, assembly GCF_041402765.1. Taxonomy (NCBI): domain Bacteria; kingdom Bacillati; phylum Actinomycetota; class Actinomycetes; order Streptosporangiales; family Streptosporangiaceae; genus Nonomuraea; species Nonomuraea sp. AD125B. Next base: position 374,219 of record NZ_JBGLOU010000009.1, read on the forward strand.
AAGCACCACCTGCCGAACTACGGCGTGTTCGACGAATACCGCTACTTCGTGCGCGGCGACCGGCTGCCGATCTTCCGGCTGCACGGCGTGGACGTCGCCGTCGCCGTGTGCGAGGACCTCTGGCAGGACGGCGGCCCGGTGTCCGTCGTCGGGCAGGCGGGGGCGGGGCTGCTGGTGGCGCCGAACGCCTCGCCGTACGAGAAGGAGAAGGACGACGTCCGCCTGGAGCTGTGCGCGCGGCGGGCCCGCGAGGCCGGCTGCGCGCTGGCCTACGCCAACCAGGTCGGCGGGCAGGACGAGCTGGTCTTCGACGGCGACTCGCTGGTGGTGGACCGCTCGGGCGAGCTGGTCGCGCGGGCCGGGCAGTTCCGCGAGGAGCTGCTGGTGGTGGACCTCGACGACCTGCCGGTCTCGGACGCGGAGACGGGCTCGTTCCCGTACGACGCGGGCGACGGCACCACGATCACCGTCGACCGCCTGGTGCTGTCGGCCGAGCCCGTCCCGCCCCGCCCGGCCGAGCCCGCGCCCGTCGCCGACCGGCTGGACCCGCACGCCGAGGTCTACTCGGCGCTGGTGCTCGCGGTGCGCGACTACGTCGCCAAGAACGGCTTCCGCTCGGTCATCCTCGGCCTGTCCGGCGGCATCGACTCGGCGCTGACCGCCACGATCGCCGCCGACGCCATCGGCCCCGACCGGGTGCACGTGGTGCTTATGCCCTCGCGCTACTCCTCCGACCACTCCGTGGCGGACGCCGAGGAGCTGGTGCGGAGGCAGGGTCTCCATGCGCGGATCGCGCCGATCGCCGACATCGTGACCGCGTTCGAGAAGGAGATCGAGCTGTCGGGCCTGGCCGCCGAGAACCTCCAGGCCCGGGTGCGCGGCATGATCCTCATGGGGCTGTCCAACCAGAACGGCCACCTGGTGCTCACCACCGGCAACAAGAGCGAGCTCGCGACCGGCTACTCCACCCTCTACGGCGACTCGGCGGGCGGCTTCGCGCCGATCAAGGACGTGCCGAAGACGATGGTGTGGGAGCTGGCCCGCTGGCGCAACGCCCACACCCGCCCCGGCTTCCTGCTGGAGGCCGAGCGGCCGATCCCGGAGAACTCGATCGTCAAGGAGCCGAGCGCGGAGCTGCGGCCGGACCAGCGCGACACCGACTCGCTGCCGCCGTACGAGGTGCTGGACCGGCTGCTCGACGACTACGTCGAGAAGGACATGGGCTCGCAGGAGCTCATCGCCGCCGGGCACGACCCCGAGCTGGTGACGCGGGTGATCCGGCTGGTGGACCTCGCCGAGTACAAGCGCCGCCAGTACCCGCCGGGGCCGAAGATCACGCCGAAGAACTTCGGCAGGGACCGCCGCCTGCCGATCACCAACCGGTGGAGGGAGACCACCGCCTGAGTCTTGTTCAGCATGCTGAACGATTCGCATAATGTTCAGCATGCTGAAGGATTTGCGGGCCGGGCCCGTACTGGTCATCGGCGTGGCCGCCAGCGCCGCGCTCACCGGGCTGGTCTGGCTGCTCGGGCAGCGGCTCCAGGGCATCGCCCTGCTCCCCGACCAGGGCGCCTCCTGGTACTACTGGAAGCTGCCCGAGCCCACCGTCTGGACGCGCGCCTCGGCCTGGCTGTGCTACGCCGCGCACCAGGTCGCGTTCTGGTGGCTCATCCACCGCGCCCAGACCCGCGTCCGCAGCTACACCTCCGGCCTGCACCGGCTCAACGTCGTCGCGCTGGCCGTGAACACCGGCTTCGTCGTCCTCCACCTGCTCCAGACCCAGCTCTTCTACGACGGCCTGGCGCAGGACGTGTCGATCTTCAGCTCGCAGGGGTCGGTGATCCTGCTGCTCGTGGCGGTGCTGCTCATGGAGAACCGGCGGCGCGGCCTGTTCCTCGGCCGGCCGGCGCCCATCAGGCAGGAGATCGTCGCCTTCGCCCGCCGCTACCACGGCTACCTCTTCAGCTGGGCGGCGGTCTACACGTTCTGGTACCACCCGATGGAGAGCACCAGCGGCCACCTCATCGGGTTCATGTACATGTTCCTGCTGCTCCTGCAGGGCAGCCTCTTCCTCACCCGGGCGCACACCAACCGCTGGTGGACCCTCACCCTGGAGCTGGCGGTGGCGGCGCACGGCACGCTCGTGGCCGTCATGAACAGCGGCCCGGACGGGATGTGGCCGATGTTCCTGTTCGGCTTCCTCGGCGTGTTCGTCGTCACCCAGATGCACGGGCTCGGGCTCGGGCGGGGGCCGCGGTGGGCGCTCGGGATCGCGTACGCGGCCGGCGCCCTCGTCGTGTACGGCCTGCGCGGGGACCTCGCCGGGGTGTCGGCCGTGGTGCGCATCCCGGCGATCGAGTACCTGCTCGTGGGGGTGCTGGCGGTGCTGCTGTGGCTCGGCCTGCGAGCGGCCCGGCTGGGCCGGCCCCGGGAGGCGGCCCGTCTGGAAGAATGAACGGGTGGCGGAGGAACAGCTCACCCCTGGCGACCCGCGCATGGACACCGGCGGCGACGCGCGCGACCCGCTCGTGGACGCCCCCGGCGACATGCTCGCGGACGTCAGCTCCTGGCCCGTGGGCCGGCTGCTGTCGGTGGCGGCGCGCCTGGTCGAGCGGCGCTTCCACGACTTCCTCGCCGCCCACCAGCTCTCCCACGCCGGCCTGATCGCCCTGCACCACCTCACTCCCGGGCCGCGGACGCAGCGCGAGCTGGCGGCGGCCTGCCGCGTCACCGACCAGACCATGAGCCGCACCATCGAGCACCTGCGCCGCTCCGGCCACGTCGTCAAGCGCGCCGACCCCGGCGACCGCCGCCGCATGCTCGTGGAGCTCACCCCGGCCGGGGACGCGGTCCTCGCCATGGCCCGCGAGAAGGAACGCGACTCCGGCGACCTCCTCGGCGCCGTCGAGGACTACGACCGCTTCCGCGAGGAGCTCATCCGCCTCATCACCGTCACCTGACGGGTTTCTGTCGGTGGCGGCTGGCAGAGTCTCCCCGTGGCGCAACCTCTCAAGGACATGATCAACCTCCGGTCCGTCTCCACGCTGGCCGACGGGCTGGCCGCCGCCTGGCCGCCGTTCCCCCGCGACCGGTTCGTGGCGCGCGCCCTCGGCGGGCTCGCCGGGCTGGAGCTGAAGGACCGCGTCAGGCACGTGGCCGACGCCCTGCACGAGGCGCTGCCCCTGCCTTACCCGCAGGCGGCCGCCGTCGTGCGGGAGAGCGCCGCGCACGCGAGGCTCGACCTGTGGAGCGGCTGGCCCGCCACCGAGCACACGGCGGTCCACGGCCTCGACCACCTGCACCCGGCGATGGAGACGCTGGCCACGCTCACGCCCCACGCGACCGGCGAGTTCGCCGTCCGCCCCTACCTCGCACGCCATCGCGACGACGCACTCAAGATCATGCACACCTGGGCCGAGTCCCCCGACGAGCACCTGCGCCGGCTGGCGTCGGAGGGCACCCGGCCGCGCCTGCCCTGGGCCACCCGCGTGGGCTGGCTCATGACCCCCGGCCCCACGCTGCCCCTGCTCGACCGCCTGCGCGACGACCCCAGCGCATACGTCCGCCGCTCGGTCGCCAACCACGTCAACGACCTCGCCAAGGACCACCCGGAGGCGGCGCTGGCCCTGCTGGCCCGCTGGCGGTCCGGCGGCGGCTCCCACGTCGAGAAGGTGCTGCGGCACGCGGTGCGCGGCCTCCTGCGCTCCGGCCATCCCGAGGCGCTCGCCCTGGTGGGGGCCGTGCCCGGCAGCGGGGAGGTGGAGTCGCTGTCCCTGGAGGCCGACACGGTGGCCGTGGGCGGCAAGCTGGCCTTCACGGTCACGGTCACCTCGGGGGCGGCCGGGCCGCTGCTGCTCAAATACGCCGTCCGCCGTCCGGGCTCGCGGCGGGTGTTCCATTTGGGTCAGCGGGAGGCGGCCGCGCCGGGGGCCACGTTCGTGGTGCGCAAGTCCCATTCCTTCCGCCCGGTGACCACCCGCGACGAGCCGCCCGGTCCGCGAGAGCTCGACGTCATACTCAACGGCCGCACCGCCGCGACCACCACCTTCACCCTTACCCCCTGAGGCCCGGGCGCTGGGGGTCAGGCCGTGGACCGGCCCGCGTGGAGCACTTCGTGCTGCCACCGGCCGCGGGGCTGGGTGTGCAGGCGCCAGTAGTGCTCGGCGATGTCGTCCGGGTCGAACGGGGTGCCGGGGGCGACCGGGCCCGCCACGGTGACCGAGGCCACGTGCACGCCCGACGGGCCGTACTCCTGGTCCAGCAGCGCCACCAGCGTCCGCACGCCGCTCTTGCCGAGCGACAGGCTCACGTACTGCCGCTTGGGCTCCGGCATGCCGCCGGTGACGAGGAACGTCCCGCCGCCGCGCCCGGCCATCGCGGGCACCAGGTGCGCGGCGGCGACGAGAGCGCCGACCACGTTGACCGCCCAGGCGTCCAGGTGGGCGCGCATCGCGGCCTCACCCACCGTGTCCGGGCGGATGATCGCCGCGTTGTAGACCACGACGTCCGGAACGCCGAGCTCCGCGCGGGCCGCGTCCAGTGCGGCCCGCAACGCGCCCTCGTCCGCGCAGTCGGCGCGGTAGCCGCGCGCCCCGTCCACATCCAAGGTCCTTCCGGTACGCGAGACGAGCGCCACGGCCATCCCCTCGGCCGCGAACCGCCGCGCCACCGACCTCCCGATCCCCGGCCCCGCTCCGATGATCACCGCTCCAGGCATGATCCGCTCCTGTCCGTGCGTTACAACTGAACAGTCGGGACGCTAAGGCGTCACATCCATGTGAACGTCAAGGGAGATCATGAGGATCGGCGAGCTCGCCCGCGCGACCGGGGTGAGCAGACGGCTGCTCCGCTACTACGAGGAGCAGGGCCTGCTGCGGCCGGTGCGGCTGCCCAACGGCTACCGGGAGTACGACGAGGGGCACGTCGCCGCGGTCCGGCACATCCGGGCCCTGCTCGCCGCCGGACTGCCCACGGCGGTCATCGCCCGGCTGCTGAGCTGCGTACACGACGACGAGCGCGGCCGCATGGTGGCCGCGGCCTGCCCCGGCATGCTCGGCCACCTACGGCGGGAACGCCGGCGCATCGCCGACACCATCGAACGCCTGCAGACGTCCCAGCAAGCACTCGACACCCTCCTCACCACGACCCTCCAGCGCGTGGGCGGCGCGGTCTAGGAGGCGGTGCCGGCGCGGCGGCGGATGAGGGTTTCGACGCCGTCCAGCAGCAGGTTCAGCCCGAAGACGAAGTCGGCGTCGTCCACCCAGCCCTCGCCGCCGCTCATCGCGCCCGAACGCGCCGCGGCGGCCAGGGCCGGGTAGGCGTCCGGGTCGAGCACCTCGGCCAGCATCTCGCCGTAGTCGGCAGCGCCCGCGACTCCGGCCTCCTCAAGCTGCGGGTCTCCGCCGGCCATGCCGTGGACGAGCGCCGCCTCGGTGAGCGCGTACCCGGTGAGGGCGGTGGCCACGTTCACCTTCTCGCCGTCGTGGAGGCCGGTGCCGCCGAGCGCGGCCAGGGCGCGGTCCAGCCACAGCAGCCGGCGTGGGCCGAGCGGCGGGGCGAGGCGGGCCACCGACAGCAGCCACGGATGGTCGAGCAGGATGTCGCGCTGGGCCCGGGTCCACACCTCCAGGTACGCCCGCCAGTGCCGCCCCTCCGGCTCCGGCGGCAGCGGAGCGGCGGCGTCGGCCATGGCGGTGAGCAGCTCCTCCTTGCTGCCGACGTACCGATACAGCGCCGTCGCCGCCACGCCCACCCGCGAGGCGACGCTCGCCATCGACACCCCCGCGAGCCCTTCCGCGTCCGCGAGCTCGACGGCGGCGGCGGTGATCGTCGCCAGGTCCAGGCGGGGCCGCGGCCCGCGCCGGGTCACCGGCTCGCGCCCCCACATGCGCGCGACGACCGGCGGCAACCGCCGCTCCTCCCCCATGTTCACCCCTCCTTGACCCGCTCCTAGGATTCTGCATTATCGTGAAACTATGAACGCCATACACAGTAGGCCATTAACAGAAGCAATTCACGCCCGTGGGCTGACGAAGTCGTTCGGGGAGACCCGGGTGCTCAACGGGATCGACCTGACCGTGCCTGCGGGCACGCTGCTGGCCCTGCTCGGCCCCAACGGCTCGGGCAAGACGACCACCGTCCGCATCCTGACCACGCTGCTCGCCCCCGACGGCGGCACCGCGACCGTCGGCGGCCACGACGTCATGCGCGAGGGCCGGGCCGTGCGTCGGGTGATCGGCCTGACGGCTCAGCAGGCCACGGTGGACGACCTGCTGACCGGCCGGGAGAACCTGGAGCTGTTCGCCGGGCTGCACCACCTGGGACGCCGTACGGCGCGGCGGCGGGCCGGTGAACTGCTGGAGCGCTTCGACCTGACCGGGGCCGCGGACCGGCGGGTGGAGACGTACTCGGGCGGCATGCGACGGCGGCTCGACCTCGCGGCCGGGATGGTGGCCGAGCCGCGGATCCTGTTCCTCGACGAGCCCACGACCGGGCTCGACCCGCGCAGCCGCGCCGAGCTGTGGGCGGTGATCCGCGAGTTGCTCGCCTCGGGGACGACGATCCTGCTGACCACGCAGTACCTGGAGGAGGCCGACCAGCTCGCCGACCGGGTCGCGGTGATCCACGGCGGGCGGCTGGTGGCCGACGGCCCCCCCGCCGAGCTGAAGCGCCAGGTGGGGACCGAGCGGCTGGTGCTGAGCCTGGCCGGCGGCCCGGAGGACGTACCACGGGCCCGCGCGGCCCTCGCCGCCCTCACCCCCGCCGCCCGACCGGCAGCAGCGCAGCAGACGACCGCGCCCCAGGATGGCCGGCAGGCCGCGCAGGGGCACGAGCAGCAGGACCGCCGGCAGGACGGCCAGCGAGCCGGGCAGCAGGACGATCAGCGGGCCGGGCAGCAAGCCGGGCGGTCGGAGATCACGCTGGCCGTGCACGGTCCCGGCGACCTGCGGCGCGCGCTGGACGCCCTCCACCGCGCCGCCGTCGAGGTCGAACGGGTGGAGCTGCGCAGCCCCACCCTCGACGACGTCTTCTTCGAGCTGACGGAGGCCGCGGCATGAGCGCCGTCCCGCCCAGGGCGGCCGCGGCGGGCGACCTCTACCGCCTGGTCGTCCGCGACCTGCGCCGCGAGCTTCGCGTCCTCGACGGCCTGATCGTCAACATCGCACTGCCCGTGATCATCATGGTGGTCTTCGTGTACGTCTTCGGCGGCGCGATCAGCACCGGCTCCAGCGGCCTGGCGTACATCGACTTCGTGGTCCCCGCGGTGCTGCTCATGTCCGGCGGGTACGGCGCCGCCACGACCGCCATCACCATCGCCGAGGACATGACCGAAGGCATGATGGACCGCTTCCGCACGCTGCCGATCGGCGGCTGGCTGGTGCCCGCGGGGCATGTGCTCGCCTCGGTGCTCCGCAACGTGGTGGCCTGCGGCCTGGCCCTGGCGGCGGCGGTGCTCCTCGGGTTCCGGCCGCACGCCACGCTCACGGAGTGGCTGCTGGTGGCGGCCCTGCTGGCAGGGTACGTGCTGGCGATGTCGTCGCTGGCGGCCGTCTGGGGCCTGCTGGTGCGCTCGACTCAGGCGGCGGGGGCGTTCAGCTTCGTGGTGCTGTTCCTGCCGTACGTGTCGGACGGGGTCGTCCCCGCGGAGACCATGCCGGGCGTGCTGCGCGACTTCGCCGCCAACCAGCCGCTGACGCCGGCCGTCGCGACCCTGCGCTCGCTGCTCCTTGACGGGGTGCCGATGGGGTCGTCGGGGGTGGCGGCGGCGGCCTGGCTGGCGGGCCTGGTGGCACTCAGCCTGCCCGCCGCAGCCCTGCTCTTCCGCCGCCGCACCTCATCGTGACCCACCCGCCCCTCCGGGACACTCTGGCCCGGTGAGGCGGGATCGCCGCGACGCTCGTACGCGACGGGCACGGCCGGCCAGAGCCCCGGGACGCCGCCGTCACACCGCGCGGGCACAGTCAAGCCGGGGCGCTCTCACGCGGCCGGTGGGGCCATGCCCGCGAGGACCATGTCGACGACCCGCTCGGCGAGGTCCTCCGGCAGGTCGCCGGGGCCCCACTTCGACTGCCACATCATGGTGCCGGACAGGATGGCCATGGCCAGGGTGACGTCGAGGTCAGGCCGCAGCTCGCCCGTGGCGACGCCGCGTTCGAGCACCTCCCGGAGGGCGCGGCGCCGCGGCTCGACGGCGCGCTCGACGAAGCGCTCCGTCAGCCGCGGGTGCCGGTCGGCCTCGCTCATCGCGATGTTCATCACGCACCGGCCGCGCCGGTTGCCGGAGTCGGCGCGCATGGCGTCGAGCAGGGTGATGAGGTCCTCGTGCACGGAGACGCCGGCGAGCGGCGGCAGCGGCGCCTTGAGGGTGGCCAGGGCGTCGACGACCAGGTCCTCCTTGTTGGACCAGCGCCGGTAGATCGTGGTCTTGCCGACGCCCGCCCTCGACGCGATCGCTTCGATGGACAGCTCGGAGACGCCCATGCCCTCGGCGATCAGGTCGAGGGTCGCCTCGATGATCGCTTTTTCGGCCTTCTCGCTGCGCGGGCGCCCGGCCGGACGGGCGGTCCCTGTTCCCTGGATGGTCATCGCGGCCTCACACTACCGCTGGTTCCTTCTGCTCCACCTGCTGGACCGGCTTCGGCTTGCCCGGCATCCACCGCGCCACCACGACGACGCCGAGCAGCGCGATCGCGGCCGAGACGAGCGCCGTGACGTGCATGCCGTCGATGAACGCCGCGAACGCCGGCTTGACCAGCGCCTGGCCGCGCTCGCCGAGCGCCTCGGCCACGCCCATGGTGGCCATGATGGACTCACCGGCGGCGTGCTGGACGCCGGCCGGCAGACCGGCGAGCACCGGCTCCATCTGCCCACGATAGGTCGACGACAACACCGAGCCGAGCACGGCCACGCCGAGCGCGCCGGCCACCTGGCGGACGGTGTTGCTCATGGCCGAGCCGACGCCGGCCTTCTCCCGGGGCAGCGCCTCCATGATCGCGGTCGTGGCGGGCGGCATGATGTTGGCCATCGCGGCGCCCTGGACGAAGAAGACGACCTCGATGAGCAGGATCGGGGTGTTCTCGGTCATGAACGCGTAGCTGGTCAGCACCAGCGCTATCACGATCATGCTGACCGTGGCGGCCAGCTTGGCGCCGACGCGCTCGTTCACCCGCTGGCTGAGCGGCGCGAAGATGAGCTGCGCGGCGGCGAACGGGATCATCAGCGCTCCCGCCTGCAGCGCCGAGTAGCCCAGCACGATCTGCAGGTAGAAGGTCAGGAAGAACATCCCGCCCATCATCGCGAAGAACACGATGCCCATCATGCCGATGGCCGAGCCGAACTTGGGGTCGGCGAAGCTGCGCACGTCGAAGACCGGGTGGTCGATGCGTCGCTCCCACCAGACGAACACGCCCAGCACCGCCACCCCGGCGAGGGTGGGCACCAGCACCTCGGCGCTGGCCACGGTGCCGAGGTAGCCGCCGCGGATGATGCCGTAGACGAGGGAGACCAGGCCGATGATGGACAGGATCACGCCGACCGGGTCGAGCTTGGACGGCTTCGGGTCCTTCGACTCGGGCACGATCGTGGCGATGAGGATCATCCCGATGACGACGATCGGCACGTTGACGAGGAAGACCGAGCCCCACCAGAAGTGCTGGATCAGCAGGCCGCCGGTGATGGGGCCGATCGCCACGGCGAGGCCCACGCCGCCCGCCCACACGCCGATCGCGCGGCCGCGCTCGGCGGGCGGGAAGACGTTGGAGATGATCGCCAGGGTGGCCGGCATGATCGCCGCGCCGCCGATGCCCATCGCCGCCCTGGCCAGGATGAGCTGCATCGGGTCCTGGGCGTAGGCGCTGGCCAGCGAGGCCAGGCCGAACAGCACCATGCCGACGACCAGCATGCGCTTGCGGCCCGTGCGGTCACCGATCACACCGAAGGTGAACAACAAGCCGGCGAACACCAGGGTGTAGGAATTGATCGCCCATTCCAGCTCGCTCTGCGTCGCGCCCAAGCCGGCCGTGGGATCGGCGATGGTCTTCATCGCCACGTTGAGGATCGTGTTGTCGAGCACGACCGCCAAGAGGCTGAACACCAGCACGCCGAGGATGGCCCATCGGCGTGGGTGGCCCGAGTTCGGGTCCATGGAACGTCCTTAATTTCGATACGATTGAGTTTCGCTACGCAAACGTATCGCAAGACATTCCGATACGCAACGGTCCCGTTTCGTAAATTCCGTGTGAACGGCCGGCCCCCTCCTGTCACCGGCGCGTCACGTACGAACGCGCGGCACCGGTGCCCCCGTGGCCCGGCGCCGCGCGATCAGCTCAAGGAGCCGGCACCTCCGGAGCCGCCGCGGCGACCGCAGCCGGAGCCAGGGTCGACGGGGCCGCAGGAACCCCCACGACCTCCGCGGCCGCCGGAGCGGCGGCCGGCTCCTCCGGCGGCGCCGGGACGGTGTCCGTCGCGTCCGGCGGCGCCAGGACGGTGTCCGTCGCGTCCGGCGACGCGGGGGGCCGGCGGCGCCACAGCGGCAGCGCGGCCAGCACGATGGCCACGCCGGCCAGCCCCGCCACCGTGAACGCCCACGACGATCCCACGCCGTCGATGACCGCCCCCGCGATCGGCGCGGAGGCCGCGCCGCCGATGAGCAGCGCGGTGCCGTGGAGGCCCATCGCCTCGCCCCTGGCCGCCGCGGGCACCCGGCCGCTGACGACGTCGACCGTGGACGACAGCGCCGGCGCGCACAGCAGCCCGGCCGGCAGCAGCGCCAGGATCAGCCAGCGCCAGTCGCCGCCCGCCAGCCCGACGGGCACCGTCAGCAGGCCCATGCCCGCGATCAGCGCGAACGGCGAGAAGCCGCGCGACAGCCCGCCGTACACGAAGCCGCCGACCAGCGAGTAGACGCACCAGATGCCGACGGCGAGGCCCACCCACTCGGTGTCGCCCGCGTCGGTCATGGTGGCGACCATGGACAGCTCGGTCGCGGTGAGCACGAACGTGGCCGCCGCCACCGTGGCCATCAGCCCGCCGAACGCGGGCGTCAGCCACTCGCGCCGCGCCACCTTGCCGCCCAGCGCCTCGTGCTCCTTCTCGGCCTCGGAGCGGGTGGGCGGGTTGAGCGTGAGCAGGCCGAGGCCCGCGAGCGTCATGCCGACCCCGATGACCGTCATCGTCACCGGGCTGCCCAGCGCGGTCAGGCCCGCCACGGCCAGCGCGGGACCGGTCATGTAGGACAGCTCGACCAGCATCGAGTCGAGCGTGAACCCGGTGCGCCGCTGCGGCGCGGGCACCATGGCGGCCAGGCACTGCCGGGTCACGCTGAACACCGGCAGCGCCAGCAGCCCCGCCAGCGCCGCCGCGGCGGCGAGCGCGGGGAACGGCAGCGCCCACGCGCAGGACCAGAACGCCGCCTGCACCGCGGTGGTGACGGCGAGCACGGGACGCAGCCCGTGCCGGTCGACGAGCCTTCCCGACAGCGGCGAGCCGATGGCCATGCCGATCGTGCTCGCCATCGTGACCAGCCCGGCCTTGGCGTAGCCGAGGTGCAGCACCTCGGCCACGTGCAGGGTCAGCGCCATGCCCGTGGCCGTGGCCGGCACCCGGGCGAGCAGCCCCACCAGCAGCAGGGTGGGGACGCCCGGGATTTTGAGCAGCCGTCGGTAAGGGTCGAGAGCCATGGTGTTCGTTACCTCCGCATAGATTGTGGCAACAGGCACCGACACTTTCGCCACTGGGTTTTCCGCGCGGCTCTGCCCTCGCGGCCTTTTTGTCCCCTTGACCTCGCGTGCCATCATCGGAAGAGGTCCGGGGACGCCACTGGGGCGCCTCGAGACGGCTCAGGAGGGTTGATCCATGTCCTCTTCCACCACCCCCACCCCCACGACGACGCTGTACGGCGGCGCCGCCGGCCGCCGCGTCACCGTCCGCGACCTCGCCGCCGCCAAGGAGCGCGGAGAGCGGTGGCCCATGGTCACCGCCTACGACGCCATGACGGCGCGGGTGTTCGACGCGGCCGGCATCCCCGTGCTGCTCGTGGGCGACTCGGCCGCCATGGTCGTCTACGGCTACGACTCCACGCTGCCGGTCACGGTCGACGACCTGCTGCCGCTCACCGCGGCCGTCGTACGCGGCTCGTCGCGGGCGCTGGTCGTCGCCGACCTGCCGTTCGGGTCCTACCAGGCCTCGCCGGCGCAGGCCCTGGAGTCGGCCGCCCGCTTCATGAAGGAGGCGGGCGCGCACGCGGTCAAGCTGGAGGGCGGCCGGCGCATCCTGCCGCAGGTCGAGGCGCTGGTCTCGGCCGGAGTGCCGGTGATGGCGCACCTCGGGCTGACCCCGCAGTCGGTCAACGTGCTCGGCGGCTACCGCGTGCAGGGGCGGGGCCAGTCGGGCGACGAGCTCATGGCCGACGCCAAGGACCTGGAGCGGGCCGGGGCGTTCTCCGTCGTGCTGGAGTGCGTGCCGGCCGAGCTGGCGCACCGGGTGACGACGTCGCTCGCGATCCCGACGATCGGGATCGGGGCGGGGGCGCACACGGACGCGCAGGTGCTGGTGTGGCAGGACCTGATGGGGCTGACGCCGCGGCCGGCGAAGTTCGTCAAGCGCTACGCCGACCTCGCCGGCGACCTGGACCGCGCGGCCCGCGCCTTCGCCGCCGACGTCACCTCCGGCGCGTTCCCCGCCCCGGAGCACACCTACAGCTGACCTCCCGGGCAGCTGACCTCCCGGGTGCGCCGCCGGGGGCGGCGCACCCCGAAGCAGGTCAGAGGCCGGCCGGGTCGGTGTTGGAGCCGCACACGACGACCGCCACCCGCTCCCCCTCCTCCGGCCGGTACGCCCCCGACAGCAGCGCCGCGTACGCCGCCGCCCCCGCGTGCTCGGCCACCACCCGGTGCCGCTCCCACAGGGTGCGCCGCGCCGCCACGATCGCCTCGTCCGGCACCAGCACGCTCCGCACGCGCGGCCCGGACAGGACGCCGAAGGCCAGCCCGCCGATCCTGCTGGCGCCGAGGGCGTCCGCGCCCACCCCGCTCACCCCGACCGGCACCGGCTCGCCCGCCGCCAGCGCCGCGTTCAGCGTGGGGATCAGCTCGGGCTCGACGGCCACGATCCGCGGCCCCGCACCGCCGGCGTCGCCGGTGCCGAGGGTGATGCCGGCCGCGAAGCCGCCCCCGCCGACGGCCACCAGCACGCTGTCCACGCCGCCGGTCTGCTCCATGATCTCCAGCCCGGTCGTGCCCTGCCCGGCGATCACCTCGGGCTGGTCGTAGGCGTGGACGGAGAGCGCGCCCGTCTCGGCGGCGCGCTTGGCCGCCGCCTCCGCCGCCTCGGCGTAGATCGCCCCGGTCTGGGTGACGTGCGCGCCCAGCGCCGCCAGCCCCGCCACCTTGACGGGGCTGGTCACCTCGGGCACGAAGATCTCGGCCCGCACGCCGAGCGTCCGCGCCGCGTACGCCACGGCGAGCCCGTGGTTGCCGCCGCTGGCCGCGATCACGCCGCTGTCCGGCAGCGGGCCCGCCGACAGGATCCGGTTGAACGCCCCGCGCACCTTGAACGACCCGGAGTGCTGCAGCAGCTCCAGCTTCACGAACAACCCCGGCGAGACCTCCAGCACGGGCGTGCGCAGCACGAACCCGGCGATCCGCCGGGCGGCGGCGGCGACGTCCTCACGGGTGACGGCGGTCCCATCGGTGATCATGACATTCTCCCCGGTGTCAGCGCGGACTGTACGTCTCGCAGGCTACGCGAGCGCCTGCGACACGTCGGCCCAGAGGTCCTCGGGATGCTCGATGCCGACCGCGATCCGCACGGTGCCCTCGCCGATGCCGTTCGCCGCCAGCTCCTCGGCGGTCAGCGAGCGGTGCGAGGTGGTCGCGGGGTGCATGACCAGCGTCTCGACCCCGCCGAGCGAGGGGGCGAGCATCGCCAGCCGCACCGCCTTCATGAACCTCTCCCCCGCCGCGCGCCCGCCCGCCAGCTCGAACGAGAACACCCCGCCGAACCCGGGCAGCAGCTTGCGCCCCAGCTCGTACGACGGATGCGAGGCCAACCCCGGCCAGTGCACCGCCGACACCGCCGGATGCGCGGCGAGCCGCGTGGCCAGGTACTCGGCGTTGGCGCAGTGCCGCTCCATCCGCAGGGCGAGCGTCTGCAGCCCGCGCACCACCAGCCAGGCCGCGAACGGGTCGGCCGCCGCCCCCAGCTCGATCGCGAAGCGCCAGACCCGCTCGTACAGCTCCGCCTCGGCGAAGACCGCCAGGCCGCCGATCACGTCCGTGTGCCCGGACAGGTACTTCGTGGTGGAGTGCACGACGACGTCGGCCCCGTGCTCGATCGGCCGGCACAGCATCGGCGTGGCGAAGGTGTTGTCGACCACGGACAGCAGCCCGAGCTCGCGGGCCGCCGCGCACATGCCGGGCAGGTCGGCGATCAGCGCCGTCGGGTTGCTGATCGTCTCCAGGTAGACGACCTTCGTCTCGGGCCGCCGGGCGGCGCGCAGGGCGGCGGGGTCGTTCTCCGGCACGTACGTGACCTCGATCCCGAACCTGCCCGCGAGCTCGGCCAGCATCGCCGAGGTGCCGCCGTACAGCGCCTGCTGGGCGATGAGATGGTCACCCGGCCTGAGCAGGCCGAGCAGGACGGTGTTGATCGCGCCCATGCCGGAGCCGGTGGCGATCGCGCCCGCGCCACCCTCAAGACCGGAGACGGCCAGTTCCAGCGAGCGGACGGTGGGGTTGGTGTAACGCGAGTAGACGAACGGCCCGGACGGGTTCCCCATCGCCTCGGCCATGACGGCCGGGTCGGAGAAGGAGAACCCGGAGGTCTGGTAGATCGGCACGGTCATCGGGCGGCTGCCGTCCACCGGCGCCTGGGGGATGTGCACGGTTCTGGTCTCTGGGCGGTAATCGGTCATGCGACCAGCATCTCCCGCGCGGCGGCCTCGGTTGAGAGCCAATCCGGCAGAATTGGCTCATGAAGGGGGCCAATCTGGACGACCTCGTCGATCTGCTGGGCCGCTGGGCGTCCGGGCGCGGCCCGCTCTACCTGCTGCTGGCCGCCCGCCTCCGGGCGCTGATCGACGACGGCGTGCTGCCGCCCGGAGATCCGTTGCCGCCCGACCGGGTGCTGGCCCGGCGGCTGGCGGTGGGCCGGGGCACCGTGGTCGCCGCGTACGACCTGCTCCAGCAGGAGGGCCGGGTGACGCGCCGCCGGGGCAGCGGCACCCGGGTGGCCGCGCTCGACCTGCCGGCCAGCAGGACCGTCGACGGCGTGCCCGCCAACCCGCTGCTGCTGCACCTGCTGCATCCGCCGGACGGGGTCGCGCTGCTCACCTGCGCCGCGCCCGACGACCCGCCGGAGGCGCTGCGCGAGGCGTACGAGGAGGCCGCCCGCTCCCTGTCCGGCCTGCGCGACCTGGGCTACCAGCCGGCGGGCCACCCGGCGCTCCGGGCCGCGCTGGCGGCGTACTACACCGGGCGCGGGCTGCCGACCGAGCCCGCGGAGATCATGGTGACGACGGGGGCCCAGCAGGCGCTCACGCTGCTCGCCGGTCTCCTCGTGGCGCCCGGCGACACCGTGCTGACCGAGTCGCCGACGTACCCGGGGGCGCTGGAGGCGTTCCGGCACGCGGCGGCCGTGGTCCGGCCGGTGACGCCGGAGGGGCTGGGCGCGGCGCTGCGGGAGCGGCCCGCCCTCGCCTACTTCGTCCCGACCGCCCGCAACCCGGACGGCGCGATCATGCCGGTGTCCGAGCGGCGGCGGCTCGCCGCGCTGGCCGCCGAGCACGACGTGCCGCTCGTGGACGACGAGGTCTGCGCCGAGCTGTGCTTCTCGGGACCGGCGCCGCCGCCGCTCGCCGCGTTCGGGCGGGGCGAGCAGGTGATCAGCGTCGGCTCGATGAGCAAGCTGGTCTGGGGCGGGCTGCGGGTCGGCTGGATCCGGGCCGCCGCCCCGCTGGTGTCGCGGCTGTCGCGGCTGCGGGCGGTGCACGACCTCGGGGGCGAGGTGGTCAGCCAGCTCGCCGCCGCCGCGCTGCTGCGCCGCCTGGACGAGGTACGCGCCCCGCGGGTGCGCGCCCTGGCCGCCCGCCACGACCACCTGTGCGCCGAGCTGCGCGCGCGGCTGCCGTCGTGGACGTTCGAGCCGGCCGGGGGCGGCCAGACGATCTGGGTCCGCGTCCCGCGCGGCGAGGTGGACGCCTTCGCCCAGGTGGCGCTCAGGCACGGGGTGGCGGTGCCGCCCGGCCGCTCGTTCGACCCGCTCGGGGGGCACGCCGACCGCATGCGGCTGCACTTCCTGCTGCCCCCGGACGAGCTTTCGCGAGCGGTGAACAACCTGGCTCTGGCCTGGGCGGCCTTCGACGGCACGGGCCGCGCGGCGGCACGGCACACCCTGATCGTCTGAGAGTGTGGGGGGCGTGGAGACGACCTTCGTACTTGTGCACAGCCCCTCGGTCGGCCCCTCGACCTGGGCGCCGGTGGCGGAGTCGCTGGAGCGGCGCGGCCACGCCGTCGTGGTTCCCGACCTGACCGGCATCTCGGCGGGCGGCCCGCCCTACTGGCCGCGCGTCGTGGCCGCCGTGAGGGACGCCGTGGTCAGGGACGCCGGGCCCGGCGGGCCGCTCGTGCTCGTGGTGCACAGCAACGCCGGCTTCTTCCTGCCGGCGATCAAGGAAGGGCTGGGCGAGCGCGTGGTGGCCTGCGTGTTCGCCGACGCCCACATCCCGCCGCCCGCCGGCCTCGTACGGATCGCGGAGGAGGAGTTCCTGCCGTTCCTGCGCGGCCTGGCCGGCCCCGACGGCGTGCTGCCGCGCTGGACCGACTGGTGGGACGAGGAGGACGTGGTGGCCATGCTGCCCGATCCCGCCGTGCGGGTGCGGGTGACGGCCGAGCAGCCGCGGCTGCCGCTCGACTACTACACGCAGTCCGTGCCGGTGCCCGCCGGGTGGGACGCGGTCAGGTGCTCCTGCCTGTGGTTCGGGCCGCCGTACGACGGGGTGGCCGAGGAGGCCGGCCGGCGCGGCTGGCCGGTGACCCGGCTGCCCGGCCTGCACCTGCACCAGCTCGTCGAGCCCGAGGCCGTCACGGACGCGCTGCTGAAGTTGTCGCGCAAGTCGTGAATTCTTCACTGCCGTCCTGAGTGCCCGCCGGGCGATAGTCGGAGCCATGACGACGATCCAGGTGAGCGGGCTCAGGAAGAGCCATCAGGGGTTCGAGGCGGTGCGCGGAATCTCGTTCGAGGTGGCGGAGGGGGAGATCTTCGCGCTGCTCGGCAGGAACGGCGCGGGCAAGACGACGACGGTCGAGGTGCTGGCCGGGTTCCAGCGGGCCGACGCGGGCGAGGTGCGGGTGCTCGGCCTCGACCCGCACACCGATCGCGCGGCCCTGCGCCGCAGCACGGGGATCATGCTCCAGGAGGCCGGGTTCTTCCCCGACCTGACCGTGGCCGCGACCGTGGACATCTGGCGGGGCTTCGTGGCCGCGCCCCGCCCGCGCGCCGAGGTCCTGGAGCCGGCCGGGCTGTCCGGGCGCGCGGACGTACGGGTGCGGCAGCTCTCCGGCGGCGAGCGGCGCCGGCTGGACCTGGCGCTGGCCCTGCTGGGCCGGCCCCGGGTGCTGTTCCTCGACGAGCCGACCACCGGCATGGACCCGGAGGCGCGGGCGGCCACCTGGGACGTCGTCCGCGGCCTGGCCGCGGAGGGCGTCACGATCCTGCTGACCACCCACTACCTGGAGGAGGCGCAGCGCCTCGCGGGCAGCATGGCGATCATGGACGCGGGCCGCGTCGTGGCCGCGGGCGGCATGGCCGAGACGCTGGCCGGGCGGGCCGGGCGGGTGTCGTTCGCGATGCCCGCGCACGTGGACCCCGGCGAGCTGCCGCTGCCCGCCGTGGTCGAGGACGGGCGGGCGGTGTGCCGCGCCGACGATCCCGACCTGGCCGCGCAGACGCTGCTGACCTGGGCCGCCGGGCGGGGGCTGCGGCTGGCGGGCCTGGAGGTGCGCCAGGCCACGCTGGAGGACCTCTTCCTCGACCTCGGCGGCGACGCCGCGCTCGCGGGAGGCGCCCGATGAGCTTCGCCGCCACCTACCGGCTCGGCGCCCGCCTGTTCTGGCGGGACAAGGCCATGCTGTTCGCCTCCGTGGTGACGCCCGTGGGGCTGTCGATCGGGATGCCGCTGCTCATGCGGCACGTACGGCCCGACGGCCCGGCCGCCGCGGCCGAGATGTTCCCCGCCACGCTGGCCATCGTGCTGTCGATCACCGCGTTCATGAACATCACGGTCGCGCTGACCGGCCGCCGCGACCAGCTCGTGCTCAAGCGGCTGCGGGCGACCGAGCTGACCGACGGGCAGATCCTGGCCGGGCAGATCAGCTCCAACGCCGCCCAGACGTTCCTGGTGATCGTGGGGTGCGCGGTGGCCGTGTTCCTGGCCGCCGGGGTCGCGCCGCCGCCGAACGCCCTGGTGGTCGCGCTGGTCGTGGCGGCGGGCTCGGCCGTGATGGCGCTGCTCGGGGCGGCGTACACGGCGGCGGTGCCGCGGACGGAGCTCGCGGCGGCGTACACGATGCCGGTCTTCCTCGTCGCCGGCGTGTCGGCGGGCGCGATGGGGCCGATCCCGCTGCCGTCGTGGCTGCGGCCCGCGCTGGACCTGCTGCCGACCTCGGTCGTCGTGGACGCCGTGCGCACCGGCGAGCCGCTCCGGGCGGTGCTGGTGCTGGCGGGATGGGCGGCGGCAGGGCTCGTGGCGCTGCGGCTGTGGTTCCGCTGGGAACCCCGACGGTCCTGACACCACCACAAAAAGGACATAATCGGCTGTGCTCTCCACCCCGGCGCCCTCCGTCCCCGCCAGGCGGCTCGCGATCGTGCTCATCACGGCCGTGTCCGTCGCCTACACCGTCATCGCGCTGATGTACTTCCGGTGGGGAGCGGGCTTCGGCGTGGTGTCCGCCCTCATCATGCTCGCCGTCGTCGGCACCCACCACCTCAACATGCGGGCGGCGCTGCGCGGCGAGCGCTCCGCCCGCTTCCCGCTGCTGGTCGTGCTGCAGGCGGTGGCCACGTACCTGCCGGACTTCCTGCTGCCGGGCGGCGCCTCGGCCGTCGCCACGCCGATGCTGGCGGGGACGCTGCTGGTGTTCCTGCCGCTGGGGTGGGGGTGCGCGCTGGTGGGGGCGGCGATGGCGTACGAGGGGTTCATCCTGTGGGGCGGCCTCGACTTCGCCGTCGTCACCGCCTTCTACGTGGTGAGCGTGCCGACGACGGGGGCGATGACGTACGCGCTGGTCCGCCTCGCCCGGACCGCGGAGGAGCTGGCGCGGGCGCGGGAGGAGCTGGCCGACGCCGCCGTGCTCAAGGAGCGGCTGCGCATCTCCCGCGACCTGCACGACGGCCTCGGGCGCAGCCTCACCGCGATCGCGCTCAAGGGCGACCTCGCCACCCGCCTGCTGGAGCGCGACCCCGGCTCGGCCCGCACCGAGATGGGCGACCTCGTACGGGTCGCCAGGGAGGCCGCCCAGGACGTACGCCGAGTCGCCCGCGGCTACCGGGCCATGTCGCTCGCCGGCGAGGTGGACCGGGCGGCGGCGCTGCTGGAGTCGTCCGGCGTGAGCTGTCAGGCGCACCTGGCCGCCGTGACGCTGCCGCGCCCCTCCGAGGAGGCCCTGGCCTGGGGCGTACGCGAGGCGGTCACCAACGTCCTGCGGCACAGCAGGGCCACCGTCTGCACGATCACCACCTCGACCGGCGACGGCAGGGCCCGGCTGGAGATCGCCAACGACGGCGTACCGCCCGAACCTGGACCGGCCGAACCCGGACCGGCCGGCGGCGGCCTCACCGGCCTGGCCGAGCGCGCCGCCCAGGCGGGCGGCTCCTGCGCCGCCGCCCCGACCGGCGACGGCGGCTTCCTGCTGGCCATGGAGGTGCCCGCGTGATCAGGATCCTGCTGGCCGAGGACATGCACATGATCAGGTCCGCCCTCACCGCCCTGCTGAGCCTGGAGTCCGACATCGAGGTCGCGGCCGAGGTGACGCGCGGCGACGAGATCGTGCCCACCGCGCTGCGGGTCCGCCCCGACGTCGCCGTCGTGGACATCGACCTGCCCGTGCTCGACGGCATCACCGCCGCCGCCGAGCTGCGCGAGCGCCTGCCGTCCTGCCGGATCCTCATCCTCACCGCGCTCGGCCGGCCCGGCCAGATGCGGCGCGCGCTGGCCGCCGGGATCGAGGCGTTCCTCGTCAAGGACGCCCCCGGCGATCGGCTGGCCGACGCCGTCCGCCGGACCGCCGCGGGCCTGCGGGTGCTGGACGCCGAGCTGGTCTCGGCCGCGATGGAGTACGGCGAGAGCCCGCTCACCCCGCGCGAGGCCACCGTGCTCAGGGAGGCGGCGCGGGGCGCGTCCGCCGAGGACATCGCCGCCCGCCTGCACCTGTCGTCCGGCACCGTGCGCAACTACCTGACGGCCGCGATCACCAAGACCGGCGCCCGCAACAAGATCGACGCGATCCGCGTCGCCGAGGACGCCGGCTGGCTCTGAGAATCAGATGTCGGTGATCCGCAGACCCGCGTGTGCCTTGTAACGCCGGTTGATCGAGATGAGGTTGGCGGTGAACGCCTCGACCTGGTGGGCGTTGCGCAGCCGCCCGCCGTACACCCCGCGCACCCCCGGGATCACCGCGGCCAGCGCCTGCACCGTCTCGGTCGCCTCACGGTCGTCGCCCAGCACCAGCACGTCCAGGTCCACCTTGTCGACCGCCGGGTCCAGCAGCACGACCGCCGAGACGTGGTGGAAGGCCGCCACCACCCGGCTGTCCGGCAGCACCGCCGCGGCCTGCTGCGCGGCGCTGCCCTCCTCTACGGGCAGCGCGTAGGCGCCCTGCTTGTCGAAGCCGAGCGGGTTCACGCAGTCCACCACGATCTTGCCGGCCAGCTCGGCGCGCAGCGACTCCAGCAGCGCCTTGTGGCCCTCGTACGGGACGGCCACGATCACCAGGTCGGCCTCCTTGGCGACGTCGGCGTTGGCCGCGCCGCGCGCGCCCTCGCCGATGGTCTCGGCCGCCTCCTGGGCGCGCCTGGCGCTGCGGGAGCCGATGAGCACCGGATGCCCGGCCAGCGCGAACCGCCGCGCCAGGCCCTTCCCCTGGTCGCCGGTGCCGCCGAGGATGCCGATGGAGAGCCCGCTCACGTTCACGTCAGTCATGCCTCGCATCATGCCAGCCGCCTCGCGCGTGGCGAGCGCGAGGGCTCGCTGACCGCCGGAGCGCACAGGGTGTCAAAGCATCACTTCCGAAACAGCTCCCCCGTACGGGAGCGTCCGGCACCATGGGCTCATGGACTCGGGATCGGTGGCACTTCTGCGCGAACTCCTGGCCCGTACGAGCTGGCTCGACCGTGCCCGTGACCTCGGCCAGGCGCTGCGCGCCACCCGCTCCCCCGGTGGGCTGCTGCTGATCGGCACACCGGAGGACGAGCCCTGGCACCTGACCGCCCACCTCGCCGACGAGGCGCGGTTCTCCGGGCTGCCGCAGCTCACGCCCACGCTGGTGCGCTGGGCGCCGCCCGCCGACGCCCCCGCCCACCTGCGTGTCGGGCTCGACCGGCTGGAGCGGACGGCGCGCGGGGAGACGTTGTTCGTGCTGGCCGAGCAGCGGGCGCCGGTGCCGCTGCTGGAGCGGGTGGACGACGCCCGTCGCACCGGCGCCACCGTCCTCGCCATCGAGGGGGGCGACCGGGAGCTGGCCGGGCTCGCGCACGACACGCTGGAGGTGCCGCGCGAGGGGCTGGTCACCTTCGACGGCGCCCAGCACCTGGTGAGCGCGGCGGCCGGCGAGGTGGAGCAGCGCCTCGGCCTCCGCGGCCGCCTCGCCCGCCTCCTCGACAGGGTCAGCGGCCCTCAGCTCCCCGACTGAAGGCAGGTCGGCGGCGGTCCTGGCGGGCCGTCGGCGGCCGGTCAGACGGGGTCGGGCTGGGCGGGCCGGGTGCGGAGGCGGTCGCTCAAGGGGGCCTGGAGCGCCGCCGTGGCCTCCTCGATCGCGGCGATCACCACCGCCTGCACCGGGTCCGGCTCGCCCGACCTGGTCCGGCTCACCCGCGTGACCGCGTCCATCCGCCGCGCCCCCACGTCCCGCAGCTCGCTCACCCGCACCTCCCCCTCGGGCACGTCCAGCAACGCCAGCGCGGGCACGATCGCCACCCCGTGCCCCGCCGCCACCAGCGCCAGCGTCGGCCCGAACTCGGTGATGACGTGCACCTTCCGCGGCTCGAACCCGTGCAGCCCCGCCAGCCGCTCCAGCGCCTGCCCGCACGCCTGGTCCTGCTCAGCGGCGACCCACGGCAGCCGGGCCAGGTCGGCGACCGTGCGCGGCGGGTCCGGCAGGTCGGGCGGCAGCACGATGCGGTACTCGTCCACGTACAGCAGGCGTGTGCTGAGCAACGGCTGGGTCAGCGCGGGCAGCCCCATGTCCTGCTCGGTGATGACCACGTCCACCGCGCCGAGCCGCAGCTCCTGCAGCGCGGGCTGGCCGTAGACCTCGTGGATGACGGGGACGATCTTCGGGTGGCTCTCGGCCAGCGCGCGCAGGGCGGGCACCAGTATGTGCTTGATGAAGGTGGGGAACGCCGCGATGCCCACCGGCCCGGCCAGCCGGTCGGTGAAGCGGGTGAGCTCGCGCCGGGCCTCCAGCAGCTCCTCCTCCACCCGCTCGGCGTAGCCGGCCAGCACCCGCCCCGCGGGGGTGAGCGACACGCTGCGCTGGGAGCGGTCGATGAGGGCCAGCCCGACCTCGCGTTCGAGCTGGGCGAGCTGCTGGGAGACGGCGGAGGGGGTCAGGTGGAGTGCCTCGGCGGCCCGCATGACGCCGCCGCGGCGGGCGACCTCGTGCAGGATCCGCAGCCGCCGGGGGTCGATGTCCATACAGATCAGCTTACGGGGAACTTCATGTTTCTTTATTTGTGCTTTACCGCGAGGGCCCAGGAGAATCCTGGCATGGATCTCCTTCTCGCGGTCGTCGGCTGGGCGGGCGCGGCCGTCCTGCTCTCGGCCTACGCCCTCGTCTCGTCCGGGCGCATCCAGGGCGACGGGCTGACCTACCAGGTCATGAACCTCTTCGGCGCGGTCGGGCTCATGGTCAACAGCGCCTGGAGCGCCGCCTGGCCGTCGGCCGGGCTCAACCTCGTCTGGGCCGCCATCGGCGTGGTCGCCCTCGTCAAGCTCGCCAAGGTCGGTGCCGCGAGATGATCGTCGAGCTCAGCCACCGCGTCCACGACGGCCTGGTGACCTACCCCGGCATCCCGGCCCCGCGCATCGGCGTCCATCTGAGCAGGGAGGACTCCCGGGCGGTGTACGCCCCGGGCACCGAGTTCCACATGGCCACGATCGCCCTGGCCGCCAACACCGGCACGTACGTCGACACGCCCTTCCACCGCTACCCCGACGGCCAGGACCTCGCCGCGATGCCGATCGACCGGCTCGCCGACCTGCCCGGCCTGGTGGTGCGGGCAGAGGGGCCGGGCCGCGCGGTGACCGTCGACCGGAGCCTCGACGTGCGCGGCAAGGCCGTGCTCGTGCACACCGGCTGGGACCGCCACTTCGGCACCGAGGCCTACGTCGACGGCCACCCCTACCTGGCGCCGGAGTCGGCCGCCTGGCTGGCCGAGCAGGGCGCGGCGCTGGTCGGGATCGACTCGCTCAACATCGACGACACCCCGCCGCACGGCGAACGCCCCGCCCACACGATCCTGCTGGGGGCGGGGATCCCGCTGGTGGAGCACCTGACGAACCTGGCGGCCCTGCCCGAGGAGGGTTTCCGCCTGCACGCCGCGCCACCCATGATCGCGGGCATGGGGACCTTCCCCGTACGGGCCTACGCGGTGCTGTGACCGCCCGCGGATCAGTCGTCGTCCTGCTCCGCCTCGTCCCACGCCTTGTTGCGGTCGGCGGCGCGTTGCAGCGCCCCGGCCGCCTCCTCCTGCGAGGCGTAGGGACCCATCCGGTCCTTGTTGGGGCAGCCCTGGTCGGGCTCGACCCGCATGTGCTTCAGACAGAACCACCACTGGCCTTCGCTCACGGGGTCAATTCTGCCCCGTAGACTCATAGTTCATGACGACACTGCTCCAGCCCGGGCGAGTTTCGCCCATGCGAAAGGTCCCCGCCCACATCGAGCGGCCGGAGTACGTCGGTAAGAAGCGCCCCAAGACCGGCGAGTCCGACGTGAAGACCCCCGAGATGATCGAGCGGATGCGGGTGGCGGGCCGGATCGCCGCGCAGGCTCTCGAAGAGGTCGGCAAGCACGTCAGGCCGGGCGTCACCACCGACGAGCTCGACGTCGTCGGGCACGAGTTCCTTCTCGACCACGGCGCCTACCCCAGCACGCTCGGCTACAAGGGCTACCCGAAGTCTCTGTGCACCTCGATCAACGAGGTCATCTGCCACGGCATCCCCGACGACACGGTGCTGCGCGACGGCGACATCGTCAACGTCGACATCACCGCCTACATCGGCGGCGTCCACGGCGACACCGACGCGACGTTCCTGGTCGGCGAGGTGGACGAGGAGTCGCGGCTGCTGGTCGAGCGCACCCGCGAGGCCATGATGCGGGCCATCAGGGCCGTCGCCCCCGGCCGCCAGCTCAACGTCGTGGGCCGCGTCATCGAGGCCTACGCCAAACGGTTCGGCTATGGAGTGGTGCGCGACTTCACCGGCCACGGCATCGGCGCGTCCTTCCACTCCGGCCTCATGGTGCCGCACTACGACGACCCGTCGCTGCGGGTGGAGCTGGTGCCCGGCATGACGTTCACGATCGAGCCGATGCTCACGCTCGGCACCATCGAATACGAGATCTGGCCCGACAAGTGGACGGCGGTCACCGCCGACCGCAAGCGCACGGCCCAGTTCGAGCACACGATCGTGGTCACCGAGACGGGCAGCGAGATCCTCACCCTCCCCTGATGCCGCTAAGGGCGCCTCGGCACCACTCCGGTGACCGTGGTGCCCTCGCCCGGCACGCTGTTGACCGACAGGCTGCCGCCGACCTCGGCGAACGCCGCCCGCATGCGGGCGATGCCCTGCCCGGCCGCGCGCCCCTTGGCATGCCCCGTGCCCGCCCCGTGAAAGCCGCGCCCGTCGTCGCTCACCGTGACCCGCAGGCCGCCGCTCCCCGCCGTGACGGCGATCGAGACGGTCCGCGCGCCGCTGTGCCGCTCGACGTTGTCCAGGGCCTCGCGCATGGCGGTCATGACCCCGGCGCACACCCCCGCGGGCACCTCGCCGGCCGGCAGGGCCCAGATCTCCACGGCGATCCCCGACCGCTCCCCCCACTCGGCGAGGTAACTCTCGAGCGCCTCGGCCAGGCTTTGCCCCCCACGCATGCGCGTCTCTTCCACTGGTTTCGCCTTCCTCGGCACCCCACGCCGGCCCCCACTCCGGCGATCCGCCCGGTCGCGCGTCCCCCCTCAAGGCTGCGCGCCGCTTGCTGACAGGGTTATGCCCCTCTCCCCCAGGAGCAAGGCTACCTGGCGGTCCAGAGACGTGAAACGGAAGATAGAGGGCCGTGGCCGATCGGCTACTCGCCCTGGTCGGCCTTGTTGAGCCGGGCGAGGTAGGCGTTGTAGGAGTCGAGCTCGGGGTCGCTCGCGCCCCGGTCCGCGCGGCGGTCGCTCCTGCGGGCCTGCCGGTCGTCGTCGCGGTACCACTGGAAGGCGATGGCCAGCAGCACGATGAGCGTCGGGATCTCGCCGAAGCCCCAGGCGATGGCGCCGCCGTCCTGCTGGGTCTGCAGCAGGTTGTCGCCCCAGGTGCGGCCGAGCTGGTCGTACCAGCCGGAGGCGATGACGGAGCCGGTCATCATCAGCGCGATGCCGAAGAAGGCGTGGAACGGCATCGTGACGAAGAGCATGAGCAGCCGGCCGACGTGCGGGAGCCGGTTGGGGCCAGGGTCGACGCCGATGATCACCCAGAAGAACAGGCAGCCGCTGACGAGGAAGTGCACGGTCATCCAGATGTGGCCGAGGTGCTCGGTCATCGCCGACTCGAACAGCGGCGTGAAGTACAGCGCGTACGTCGAGGCGACGAAGATGACCGTGGCGACGACCGGATGCGTGACGACCTTGGTGTAGCGGCTGTGCAGGATCGTGGTGATCCACTCGCGCGGCCCCCGGTCGCCCTTCCTTACGGCGGGCTTGAGCGCGCGCAGCGCGAGCGTGATCGGCCCGCCGAGGACGAGGAAGATGGGCACGACCATGGACAACGTCATGTGCTCGATCATGTGCATGTCGAACATGACCTTGGCGTAGCGGGCCAGCCCGCTCTGCGTGACGAACACCAGCAGCGCCACCCCGGCGAACCAGGACACGGTGCGGCCCCAGGGCCAGGCGTCGCCGCGGCGGCGCAGGCGTACGACGCCGGCCGCGTAGAGCCCGGCGAGCACGGCGGCGACCAGGGCGAAGAACAGGTCGAGCCACCACAGGCTGAAGATCCTGCCGAGCGTGAGCTCCGGCGGGAGCGGGAAGCCGAGCAGTTCGTAGGCGCGGTCGGCGGGGATGCTGTAGTCGGGCGGCGGGGTGCGCGACAGCGCGACGGCCAGGCCGACGGTGGCGAGCATGAGCAGCGTCTCGCCGCCGGCCAGCCGGGCGAAGGCCCCGGGCTCGCCGGCCTGGAGGCGGGTGAGGGTGCGCTGGCGGTGCCAGTAGCCGACGTAGCCGAGCAGCACGAACGCGACGAGCTTGGCGAGGGCGAGCAGGCCGTACTCGTCGATCCACAGGTCGGAGAGCGCGCCCAGCCTGGCGACCAGCGCGAACACGCCGGACAGCCCCACCCCGGCGTAGCACCAGAGCGCCATCCGGGAGAAGCGGGCGGCGGCCACGTCGAGCTGCGGCTCGCGGCGCAGGGCGTGGCCGGCCAGCACGACCAGGCCGCCCACCCACAGGGCGAGCGCCAGCAGGTGCAGCGCCACCGACGAGGTGGCCAGGTCGTGGTTGGGCGAGGAGGAGGTGTGGCCGGTCAGCGGCGGCGGCAGCATCGTGACGAGGGCGAGCGCCAGCAGCCCCGCCGAGGCGCCCGCGGTGATCGCCCCGCGCGAGAACAGCGCGATGGCCACGGCGAACAGCACGACGAGGGTGAGCGCGACGCCCTGCGTGGTCTGGGTGGCGTAGCTGCTGAGCAGGACGCCGTCGAACACCTGCGGCAGGGTGCGGCCGATGGACTCGGCGGCGCCGAAGACGATGGCGAGGAACGCCGCGCCGGCCCAGGTCAGCGCCGCCCAGGAGGCGGCCTTGACGTATTCGAGCGCGGAGGCGCCGAGCATGCCCTTGTCGCTGGGCAGCAGCGCGGTGGCCATGAGCAGCAGGCCCACCGTGAGCAGGCCGGCGACGTCCATGAGCATCTTGGAGACGGGCAGGCCCCACCGGACCACCGCGCCGGCGTCGGGCAGGCCGGGGATGATCCTGGGGAAGGCCGTGCCACCGGCGATCATGCCGAGGACGAGGGCGGCGACCGCGGCCGCCACGCCCGCGAGGACGAGCCGCGCCGCCCTGCTCATGGCTTGCTCTTCCGCGCGCTGAGCAGGAAGCCGATGCCGATGCCGACGAGGGCGCCGATCACGATGATCAGCCAGACGGGGAACGACCCGCCGCCGTCCTCGGCCGCCGCGGGCGCGGCGGCCGGCTCCTGAGCCGCCGCTGAGGACGCCGGCGCGGACGCCGGCGGGGCCGCCGCCTCGGAGGAGGCCGTCGTCGAGGGCTCGGCGCTCGACGACGGGGTCTCCTCGGCGGCCGGGGCCTTCAGCGTGAACGGGATCTCGCCCTCGATCGGATGCCCGTCGGAGGACACGACGCGGTAGGCGATGGTGTATTTGCCACCCGGCAGCGACGGCTTGACCGCCTGCCGGACCACCGCGCCGTCCTGCTCCGGCTCGCCGGCCTGGTATTGGGCGCCGCCGGGCCCGTTGAGCACGACGAACGGCAGACGGACCCGGGCGCTGAACTCCAGCCGGACCTCGTCGAGGGACTCGACCTCGGCTCCCTTGGCAGGGGAGCTGCTCTTCAGCGAGTCGTGCGCCAGCGCCGGGGCGGCCGTGCCGGCCACGAGCAGTCCGGACGCGAGCAGGGCGGCGAGTATCGCGGTGAGGGCCGCGATCGGGGAAGTCTTCATGGCACCCCCCAGGCTACCGACGCCACCGCCCGGTCCGGACCCCGCTACAGCCCCACGCAGGCGAGCGCCCGCTGGTAGGCCTCCACCGCGCCCTCCTCGTCGCCCAGCTCCTCCATGGTGGCCGCGGTGGCGAACCAGGTGGAGGCGGAGCGGCGGGAGTCGGGCAGCGGCGTCAGCCAGTCGCGCACGGACGCCACGTGCTCGGCCGCCTCCTCCGAGCGGCCGACCGCGCCGTAGGCCCGGCCGAGCAGCAGGCCCGCCTCGGCGCCGAGCACGTGCCCGAACTCCGGCAGCAGGTCCCTGCCCAGCCTGGCGTGCTCGGCGGCCGCGGCGTAGTCGCCGCACAGGTAGTCGGCCATGGCCAGGTCGAGGGTGAGGTGGCAGCGGTCGAAGGTGCTCGTCGAGGTCTGCTCGAACTCCTCCAGCGTCGCGCGCAGCGCCTCGCGCACGTCCGCGGCCTCGGCGGGCCTGGCCGTGAGCCGCTTGCGCAGGAACGACCCCCGCATGCGGGCGACGTTGCGCGGGCTGCCGTGCTCCAGCTGCACCGCCAGGGCCCGCTCGGCGAGGGACAGGGCCTCCTCCAGGTGGCCGGTGAGGTAGGCGGCGCTGGAGGCGTTCCAGTTGGCGGCGACGATCGCGCGCGGCGTGCCGAGCGCGTCGGCGGCGTTGAGCAGCTCGGCCGCGAACTGGCGGGCGCGCAGCAGGTCGCCGCGCTCGATGTAGGCGGCCAGCAGCGTGGCGCCCAGCTCGACCAGCCCGTCGGCCCAGGGCTGACGGGCGCTGCCGAGCAGCATCCGCTCGCCCACCTCGACGGCCTTGGTGAGCTGCTCACTCTCCCGGTAGACCCGGCAGAGCACCATCGTGACCTCGACGCGCCGGTCGGCGGGGAGCTCGCTCTCCTGCAGCCTGAGCAGGATCGAGGCGGCCTCGGCGAGGTCGCCGCAGGCCTCCGTGGCGAGCGCCAGCCCGAACTCCGCCTCTTGACGCAGCGAGGTGAGCCCTGTCAGGTTGTTGTTGGCCAGCAGCTCCGCGAAACGGTTGCGGGCCTCGGTGACTTCGCCGTTCTCGAGCGCGAGCCGCGCGTAGCCGAGGGCGAGCTCGATGTCCTCCATCTGCTCGGCGGTGACGCCGTTGATCAGATAGGACAGCGAGCAGTCAAGTTTCTGGGCCAGCAGCTCCAGGACGGCGGGCGTCGGGGTACGCTTTCCACTCTCGATCAACGAGACGTAACTGTCCGACAGCTCGGGATGCGCCAACTGTGCCTGCGACAGGCCGCGTTGTCGCCTAACCGTCTTGATGCGGAGTCCGACTAGGTCAGATGTGGTCACAGTCGTCGCTCCCTGAGAAGATATGTCCAAGCAACTACATAGGCGAGGGAGAACCCCCATGCGTATGCGCATTGCCCTGTCCGCCCTGGTCACTGCGATCGCTGTCGTGGTGACCATTGGAAGCAATGTTACGGCCGCAAGTGCCGACACGTCTTCCATCAGTTCTGCATACGAGATCTACTGCTGTTGAGCTGAACCGGCACGAGGGGGCGCGCGAGTCTTCCGAGCACGAAAACCGCACCGCGCTCGCGGGCCTGCTCCTCCGCAGGAGCCGGCGTCGTCCCGTCGCGTTCCCTCTGCCGTCCCGCTCCTCCCCCCGCTACCGGGGTGGGGCGGTGTCGCGCAGGGCGAGGTAGAAATCGACCCGGTCGGCCATCGTGGCCAGGTTCCTGCCGGTCAGCTCCTCGATCCTGCGCACCCGGTAGCGGACCGTGTTGACGTGCACGTGGAGCCGTTCGGCGCAGGCGTTCCACGAGCCGGCGCAGTCCAGGAAGACGCCGAGCGTACGCACCAGCTCCGACTGGTGGCGGCGGTCATAGTCGAGCAGCGACGACAGCAGCCGGTCGGCGAAGGAGCGGCGCACCTCGGCCGGCACGGTGGCCAGCAGCAACGCATGGGTGTAGATCTCGTCACTGGTCACCACGCCGCCGCCGCGCGCCTCGGCCAGCCGGCGGGCGTGCCCGGCCTCCTCGACGCCGCCCTTCAGCGCCGCCGCCCCCGTGAGCGCCCCGCTGAGCCCCGCGCACACCCGCGTGTCAGGCAGCGCCGACAGCACGCCGGCCGCGGCGCGCAGCCGGGCGGCCAGCTCGTCGGCGGTGCCTCCGCGCAACGGCACCACGGCCACCGCTCCGTCGGCCCCGGCCGCCGCGACGACCTCGCGTCCCAGCAACTCCTCCACGACCTGCCCGCCGAGGGTGGCGGGGTCGGGTCCGCGGGTGGCGCCGGGGCGGGGCGCCGTGACGTCCACCACCGCGTACGGCTCCGCCGCGCCGACCCCGCAGGTCCGCAGCCGGGCGTTGAGCTCGGCCGCGTCGGCCCCGGCGAGCGCGGCCACGACGAGCTGCTCGGCGAGCCGCCGCTCCACCCGGCGGCCCTCCTCCACGCGCATGCGTTCGAGCCCGACGCAGGCGGCCAGCTCGTAGCCGAGGTCGGCGCGGTCGAGCAGGTCGCCGTCGAGGGCCAGCGCCCAGCCGGCGGCGCGGTGACCGCGGCCCACCGCGAAGATCGTGCGGCCGTGGGCGCGGGCGGGCAGCCGCGGCGCGGTCAGGTACGCCCGCGCGACCTCCTCGGGCTCGGCCACCGTCCCCACGACGACGTGCCCTGACGCGGTCACGACGGCGCCGGTGACGCCCAGCTCGGCGGCGGCCACCTCGAACAGCTCACGCAGGTCCGCGCCCTCGGCGACGGCCGCGACGAGCCTGCGGTGCCGGCCGAGCGCGGCCCGTACGTCGCCGGACGGGCGGGGCGCGGCGAGCTCGGTGAGGGTGCGGAAGGAGACCTCGGTCGGCACCTCCAGCAGCGGCAGCCCGGCGGCCGCGCAGGCGGACACGAGGTCGTCGGGCACGTGCCCGAGCAGGGCGGCGCCCGCGCCGACGGCGGCGACCCCGGCCTCGGCGAGGGTGGTCACGAACCGCGCGGAGTCCTCCGGCGCCTGCCGCCACATGAGCCCGGTCAGCACCAGCTCGCCGCCCGACAGGTAGCGCCCCGGCTCGGGCAGGTCGGTGATGTGCACCGTGGCGAACTCGCGGTCGGGGTCGCCGGTCAGCAGCCTCAGCCGCAGGCCGGGAATGTCCAGCAGGTCACGGATCCGCACTTGGAGGAATATACAAGCCGGTTGTTACAGGCTTTGACCGGGATTTCAGCAGTGTGCATAGGACCCGGCACGGCGACGGTGCTCTACTCGGAGAATGACGGACACGGCGGACACGTACACGACGCTGAGCGGGGTGGGCGAGAGCGCCAGGCGGCCGGACGCCACGCTGAAGGTGACGGGCGAGTTCGCCTACGCCTCCGACCTGTGGATCGACGGCATGGCGTGGGGCGCGACGCTGCGCAGCCCGCACCCGTCGGCGTGGATCCGCTCGATCGACGCCGGCCCCGCGCTGAAGATCGCCGGCGTGCACGCGGTGCTCACCCACGAGGACGTCCCCGGCGAGAAGTTCTACGGCCTGGACCACAAGGACCAGCCGGTGCTGGCCGTCGACCAGGTGCGCTACCAGGGGGAGCCGGTGGCGCTGGTGGCCGCCGACCATCCCGAGACGGCACGCCGGGCGGCCGCGGCGATCATGGTCGAGTACGAGGTCGGCATGCAGGACCAGGCGTTCCTCGGCCCGGAGGCGGGCCTGGCGATCCCGGCCGAGGACGGCGGCGTGGACCTGTTCGTCGCCACGCAGTGGCTGCACGTGGACCGCGACCAGCTCGCCCCCTGCCTGGGCCTGCCGCCGGAGAAGGTACGGCTGACGCTGTCGGGCGTGGGCGGCGCCTTCGGCGCCCGCGAGGACCTGTCGATGCAGGTGCACGCCTGCATGCTGGCGCTGCGCCTCGGCCGCCCGGTCAAGATGAGCTACGGCCGCGAGGAGTCGTTCTTCGGGCACGTGCACCGCCATCCGGCCCGGATGCGCTACGAGCACGGCGCGACCAGGGACGGCCGGCTCGTCTACGTCAAGGCGGACATCCTGCTGGACGGCGGCGCGTACTGCTCCTCCTCCCCCGCCGTGGTGGGCAACGCGGCCTCGCTGGGCGTGGGCCCGTACGAGGTGCCGAACGTGGACGTCGTCGCGACCGGCGTCTACACCAACAACCCGCCGTGCGGCGCGATGCGCGGCTTCGGCGCGGTGCAGGCGTGCTACGCCTACGAGTCGCAGATGGACCGGCTGGCCGAGGCGTGCGGGCTGTCGCCGGTGGAGATCCGGGTGCGCAACGCGGTGACGCGGGGCTCGCGGCTCATCACCGGCCAGCTCATCGACTCCCCCGCGCCGCTGGCGGACATGCTGCGCGACCTGGAGGCCATGCCGCTGCCCGGCGGGCGGCAGGACGGGGACCTGCGGGCGCTGCCGGGCGGGGTGTCCCAGACGACGCACGGCGAGTCGGTGCGGCGCGGCGTCGGCTACGGGGTCGGGATCAAGAACATCTGCTTCTCCGAGGGCTTCGACGACTACTCGACGGCCCGGGTGCGCGCCGAGCTGGTGAACGGCGAGCCGCACGTGACCGTGCACACCGCGGCCGCCGAGGTGGGCCAGGGGCTGGTGACGGTGCAGGCCCAGATCGCCCGGACGGAGCTGGGCATCGCCGACGTCACGGTGGCGACGGCGGACACCTCGGTGGGCTCGGCGGGGTCGTCGTCGGCGTCGCGGCAGTCGTACGTGACCGGCGGCGCGGTGCGGGCGGCCTGCGAGGCCGTGCGCGCGCGGTTCGGCGGGCTGCCCGCGCGGGAGGCGCTGGAGCGGTACGGGCCGATCGAGGAGACCCGCGAGTACCGGCACCGGCCGACGTACCCGATGGACCCGGTGACCGGGCAGGGCGACTCGCACACGCAGCTCGCGCTGTGCGTGCATCGGGCCGTGGTGGACGTGGACGTGGAGCTGGGCCTGGTCAAGGTCGTGGAGCTGGCGGCGGTGCAGGACGTCGGCCGGGTGCTCAACCCGCAGGCGCTGGAGGGCCAGATCCACGGCGGCTCGGCGCAGGGGCTCGGGCTGGCGCTGATGGAGGAGATCCGGGTACGGGACGGCGTGGTGGCCAATCCGTCGTTCACCGACTACCTCATCCCCACGATCCTCGACATGCCGCCCATGCAACTGAAAATCCTGGAAAATCCGGACCCGGCGGCTCCGTACGGGCTGCGTGGCGCGGGCGAGCCCCCGACCCTGTCCTCGACCCCGGCCGTCGCGGCGGCCGTGCGGGCGGCGACCGGGCTCCGGTTGACGCGCGTTCCGATCAGGCCGGAAGATATCGCCTTGTCTGACGAAAAGGGGGCCTGACGCGAAGGGTCGGGTCTGACGGGGAGGTACGTGATGACGAGCGCGCGCGAGGCCGCCGAGGCCGAGTTCCGCCGGTTCGACACCGACGGCGACGGTCTGCTGACCGCCGAAGAGATCCGCAGCGCCAACGAGGCGCTGGGCGGGCAGGGCGCGACCGAGAGCGAGATCGAGGCGTTCATCAGCTCCGCCGACCGCGACGGCGACGGCACGATCGGCCTGGAGGAGTTCGTCGGGCTGGTCGGCCACGGCAGGCACGAGAAGGCGTGATCTGGTCCGGAGCCGGGTAGGCAACGGGCACTCCCCCTGATCACAAAGGGGGGAAGGCGTGCTCGACCGGCTCTTCGAGCTGACCCGGCGCGAGACCACGGTCGGCCGCGAGGTGCGTGGCGGGATCACCACCTTCATGGCCATGGCGTACATCATCCTGCTCAACCCGATCATCCTGGCCGGGGCGAAGGACGTCACGGGCGCCCAGCTCTCCATCGTGCAGCTGACCACCAGCACCGCGCTGGCGGCGGCGATCTCGACGCTGCTCATGGCGTTCGTCGGCAACGCGCCCTTCGGCCTGGCCGCCGGGCTGGGGCTCAACGCGGTCGTCGCCTACCAGGCCGCCCCCCACATGACGTGGCGCGAGGCGATGGGCCTGGTGGTGCTCGGCGGCTTCGTGATCATCCTGCTGGCCGTGACCGGTCTGCGCACCCTGATCATGAACGCCATCCCGCTCGCGCTCAAGCACGCCATCAGCGTCGGCATCGGGCTGTTCGTCGCGCTCATCGGCCTGGTGGACGCCGGGTTCGTGGCCACGGGCTCGGGCACGCCCGTGCAGCTCGGCGCCACCGGCCATCTGACGGGCTGGCCGGTCGTGATGTTCTGCTTCGGCCTGCTGCTGATGATCGCCCTGTACGCCCGCCGCACCCCGGCCGCCATCCTCATCAGCATCGTGGTGACCGCGGCCCTGTCGGTCCTGGTGAACTCCGTGGCCACCGTCGATCCCCGGTCGTGGGGCGTGGTGACGCCGCGGGTGCCCGAGTCGCTGGTCGCCGCGCCGGACTTCGGGCTGGTGGGGCAGTTCGACCTGTTCGGCGGGTTCGCCAGGGCGGGGGCGCTGAGCGCGGCCGTCGTGCTGTTCACGCTCGTCCTGTCGGGCTTCTTCGACGCGATGGGCACCATCATCGGCGTCAGCGACGAGGCCGGCCTGGTGGACCGGGCCGGCCAGGTGCCGCGGCTCGGCCGCATCCTGACCGTGGACGGGGTCGCCGGCATGGTGGGCGGCTCGGTCAGCGCCTCGGCGAACACCGTGTTCGTGGAGTCGGCGGCGGGCGTCGGCGAGGGCGCGCGCACCGGCCTGGCCAGCGTGGCGACCGGGGCGCTGCTCGGGCTGACGCTGCTGTTCACGCCGCTCGCCGGCGTGGTGCCCGCCGCGGCCGCCGCTCCCGCGCTGGTGCTGGTCGGGGCGCTGATGATGATGCAGAGCAGGAACGTGCCCTGGCAGGACGTGGACGTCGCCATCCCGGCGTTCCTCACCATCGCGCTGATGCCGTTCACGTACTCGATCACCAACGGGGTCGGCGCGGGCGTCATCTCCTACACCCTGATCAAGGCGGCCAGGGGCCGGTTCGCCGAGATCCCGTGGCTGCTGTGGGTGGTGTCGCTGGTGTTCCTCGCCTACTTCGCGATCGACTGGCTGGAGCGGCTTTTCGCCTGATCAGCCCAGGTCGCCGCTGTTGCAGGCGACGCCGTTGCGGTCGGTGTCGGGATACCAGAAGTATTCCGCGTGGGAGTCCTTGGAGTAGGGGCCGTAGCCGTGCGCCACGGCCTCCTTGCAGGAGGCGTAGCGCGGGTCCTCGCCGCCGGTGCCGGAGGCGGGGCTCGTGACGCCGGGAGAGGTCGCGGCGCCCGGCTGCGTCCCCGACGAGGCGGGCGGGGTCGCGGGCGGAGTGGTCGGCGGGGTCGCGCCGGGGTCGGTCCCGGGGTTCGTGCCGGTGCCAGGGTCGGTGCCGGGGTCGGTGCCCGGCGGGGAGGCGGCGGGCGAGGCGCCCGCGGACGGGCCGAGCAGCCGCGCGGTCAGGGCGTCGGCCTCCTCCTTGGTGAACCCGGCGATGCGCAGGCTGTCGCCGTTCATCGGCTCGGTCACGACGGGCGCGGCCACCACCGTCTTGGGCTGCTCCGGCTCGGCGGGGGCGAGCACGACGGCGAGCTGCCGCTGGTCGGGCTCCAGCTCGTCGACGAGCTCGACCAGCTTGTCCTTGAACCCGGCGGCGACGGCGATGCGGACGGAGTATTGGCCGTCCTTCTCCCTGATCGGCTCGATGCGCTGCACCGACAGGACGGTGACGCCGTCCTCAAGGAGGTAGCAGGTGCGCTGCTCCTCGTCGAGCACGGCCTGCTCGCCCGGGCACGGCGCGGGCTTGGTGTCCTTGACCGGGGCGAAGTGCAGCGGCACCGCCAGCCTGACCGGCGGGGCGCCGCCGAGCAGCGGCTGGTCGGGGTTCTTGGTCATCAGGACCGCGACGGTGCCGAGCACGCCGGCCACGAGCACCACCAGCACGAGCGAGACGATCAGCACGATGGTGGT
The DNA here is from genome assembly GCF_041402765.1 of Nonomuraea sp. AD125B. Taxonomy (NCBI): domain Bacteria; kingdom Bacillati; phylum Actinomycetota; class Actinomycetes; order Streptosporangiales; family Streptosporangiaceae; genus Nonomuraea; species Nonomuraea sp. AD125B. Next base: position 410,237 of record NZ_JBGLOU010000009.1, read on the forward strand.
GAGTCTGCTGGCCTGCGGCTCCTCCGGATCCGCGGGGGGCTGCGCTTCCGGCTTGTCCATCGATGACGTTCCCATCCTGACGTTCGGGCCGCGGAGAGCCTATCGAGGACCGGCCGGGGCAAGGTAATCATGACGGATCGCGGATTGACCGCAAAATCGGCGCGGACGGAAGGCGATCGATGAAGATCGGTGTTCCCGTAGAGGTCAAGAACAGCGAATACCGGGTGGCGCTGACGCCGGCGGGCGTGCACGAGTTCGTCCGCCACGGCCACCAGGTCCACGTCGAGCGCGGCGCCGGCGAGGGGTCGGCGATCCCCGACGCCGACTTCGCCGCGGCGGGCGCGGTCATCGTCCCGGAGGCCGACGAGGTGTGGGGCGCGGCCGACCTGGTGCTGAAGGTCAAGGAGCCGGTCGCCGAGGAGTACCACCGGCTGCGCAAGGGCCTGGTGCTGTTCACCTACCTCCACCTGGCCGCCTCCCGGCCGTGCACGCGGGCGCTCCTGGACTCGGGGTGCACGGCGGTCGCGTACGAGACCGTCCAGACCGCGAACGGCGCGCTGCCGCTGCTGGCCCCCATGTCGGAGGTCGCGGGCCGGCTGGCGCCGCAGGTCGGCGCCTACCACCTGATGCGCTCGGCGGGCGGCCGGGGCGTGCTGATGGGCGGCGTGTCCGGCGTGCACGCGGCGCACGTCGTCGTCATCGGGGCGGGCGTGTCCGGCATGAACGCCGCCGCCATCGCCCTCGGCATGCAGGCCGAGGTGCTGCTGCTGGACAGCAACATCGACAAGCTGCGCCAGGCCGACCTCATCTACCAGGGTCACTGCCAGACGGTCGCGTCGAACACGCTGGAGATCGAGCGGGCGGTGACGGAGGCCGACCTGGTGATCGGCGCGGTGCTGGTGCCCGGCGCGAAGGCGCCCAAGCTGGTGACCAACGACCTGGTCGCGCGGATGAAGCCGGGCTCGGTGCTGGTGGACATCTCGATCGACCAGGGCGGCTGCTTCGAGGACTCCCGGCCGACGACGCACGAGGAGCCGACCTACCGGGTGCACCGGTCGCTGTTCTACTGCGTGGCCAACATGCCGGGGGCGGTGCCGCACACCTCGACGTTCGCGCTGACCAACGTCACGTTGCCGTACGCGCTGGCCATCGCCGACCTCGGCTGGCGGCGGGCCATGCGCGAGGACCCGGCGCTGGCCCGCGGCCTGAGCACGCACGAGGGGCAGCTGACCAGCGAGCCCGTGGCCGAGGCGCACGAGCTGGAATGGACGCCGGCCCGGGACGGGCTC